>MFDD01000007.1:0-25678 GCA_001776775.1 Candidatus Daviesbacteria bacterium RIFCSPHIGHO2_02_FULL_43_12 | reverse complement strand
ATAGTAGCTGCTGCGCTAAATCGTCCACAGGTGCAAGTGGATCTAATCCATAGAGGACCCTTAAGAGTTCATTCGCCGTCTCTGGAACAAGCACACCGGGATAGACTCCCGGTTGATCCGACTGAGTTAGCAGATGACCCACAGGGTATACAACCCAATAGATTTAAAGGTCCACGAGGCTTAGCCCGTCAGATCCTCATACCGATCATTAGAGGTGAAGAGCCTCGAGTTTCAAGGCACGAAGGATGCTTTACTGAGCATCCAGGTGTTTTAGATAGAGCTGATTTAATTGTCCAGTGCACAGGATTAAACTGGAGAGCTGTACCTCTATTTAGGGAAGGCGAAGCTCGTCCAATTGGTTTTCTGACCAGGCAAGGCAAGGTGTTGGTTAATCAAGACGGTAATCCCCATTATTCTTCAGGAAGTAAGAAAAATCCTGAAGCAGCGAAGCAGGTATTTATCATCGGTATGGGAAGTGTTGGTATAGATAGTAGTGTACATACCCGGGATGCAGTGAATTTTTACGAAGGATCTGTTGGAGAAGAAAGAGTTAGAAGTGTTGCCCGCAGATTAAATCGGCTGAATATAACTTGATCAGCTTTAGTAGGATCCCACCCCCGGGTGGGTGTTTAAGTAGTAAATATATGTCTAAATCAGATAATAAAAAAATACAACAGACTCAAGTAATGACTACAATTATCGGAAGTTATCCGAAACCGGGGTACGCTCTTCCATCTCGTAACCCTCGAAAGTTAATAGACGATTCGGGTAGAAGCTTCTACGATCTAAAAAAGAAAATTGGTACCAGAGAATTTAATAAACGACTTGATAAAGCTTGTTCTGAGGCTATTGACGATCAAAATAAAGCCGATCTGGATATAGTCACAGATGGCGAAGAAAGAAGAGAACAGTATATTCTTTATAATCTGCGTCATCTAAAGGGAATTAATTTCAAAGATTGGGTAGAGATCTCCGTGCGTGAAGGTGTTTACAAAAGATGGGCGCCAAAGATAGATGGCAAGATAGAATATAATAAATCCTGGTTAGTTGATGACTTTAAATTCGCCTCTTCTAAAACCTCAAAAATTGTCAAGATGACTATCCCTGGTCCGGTAACTGCCACAGATGTAGTTTTTGATACTTATTACAAAGGGAATCGCAAAAAAATGGCTTTTGACTATGCTAAAGCGGTTAGAAAAGAGATTAGTGCTTTAATCGACGCGGGATGCAAGCTCATTCAATTTGACGATCCAGTTCTGCTCAGAAATCCCGAGAGAGCTAAAGAGTGGGGACTTAAAGCTTTGAAGGAGTGTTTCAAGGGCTTAGAAAACAAAGCAACTTTCTGTGTACATATTTGTCGTGGTTATCCAAATAAACCTTTAGAAAAAAAGGGCGTTAACTATAAAGCTAATGCTAATTATTATGGTCAAATTTTATCTTTTCTTGCTAATTCTAGGCTTGACCAGGTTTCGATTGAAGGTGAGCAGAGTAACCTTGATCTAAGTGTCTTGCCGGCGATTGGGAAAAAAACCATAGTTCTAGGGGTCTTAGATGTTGGTTCGGAAAAAATAGAATCGGTTGGGCATTTAGTAAAAAGAGGCCAAGAGGCGTTGAAATTTATCAAACCTGCTCAATTGGTTTTGGCTCCAGACTGTGGGCTATTAATGATTTCCAGAAAAGCTGCCTTTGGAAAGTTAAAAAATCTGGCTGCTGCTGCAAAAATACTCAATAAAGGAGTTTTAAAATGGCAGTAATCATTGACGCTCGACCTGCATCTACTTTAAAGAGCAACTTGAAGGGAGACAAACTAGGAATGCCTGATTGGTCTAATCATTTTGGAAGAGAGTTGTTCGCCGACTCGTCTGTCCCAACGATCAAAACTGCATTAAGAGTCGCTGATTATCAGCCAGGTCCAATTACTCTTGTTGGTTTGGGAGCATGTCGATCATTCTACGAAAGAACTGTAGCTAGACACCTGCAAAGAGCAGGATGGAGTCCGCGGGTGTTCGTCAGTGACTTACAAGAGGGTGCTTTACAAGAAGTTCCCCATGAGGCATTTCCGGTGTACAGGGTATTATCGGATTCAACCAGACTTCCTTTAGCTGATGGTGAAAAAAGAAATGGTCAGGTTGTTGTTCTCTCTCGGGCGGTAGAACATTATTTATCTAGGGAGGGTCAAAGAGGTTTAATTACAGAGGCTGCAAGAGTCTTAAAACCCGGTGAGCTTTACCTCCCTCAGATAAGTTCCGGTAGCCCGGAAACTTTAAGAGCTTTTGAGTTAGGACTAAAGACTATTGCCGGTAAGGAAGAGAGATTTTTAACAGTGGACGACTACAAAAATCTTTTATGTGAAGTAGCAGAGAGAAGTGGAGGAGCATTATTTGAAGTATTAGGGGTAGGATATGCAGAACCTCAACCCAGAACTACACTTGAGCTTGCAAGAAGATATATGACGCCCTGGTTTGTAAGGTTGAATTATGGAAAATTTGATCGTTGCGAGGCAGTACTAATGGAAGCACAGGCATCAATGGCGGTAGGGGAAAGAGAGGAGTTAAGAGAGCGGGTTGCGAAGGGTCAACTTGATAGAGATTCTGCACTTGCTCTGTTAGATTATGGGAACCAACGAAGAAGAGTTTATCAACCTTTTAAAAACATTTTTCAAGCTGCTGTCAGCGATTCAGCAAGGGGGAAAACATTCTCTGCTGGCGATGGGCTAACGTTTGAATCAGATGGTAGCCCGACCATCACATTGACATACCCCATACCTATTTTAAGAAGAACACATCACGATCCGCTATAAATCTCCAGATTAAACCCGGGGGTTTAAAGCTAAGAAATAAAAGTAGAAATTCACCTTGATCAGCTTTAGAGAAGATGTCACAATGAAGACATGTTTCTGCCGCTAAGACTTATAAAGTTTTGGTATATCGATTCTCCATTTCTTTTTTTCCGATCTTGGCTGCATCTGATCTCGTTTTTAGAGGAAGACCTGGCAGTAGGGTTGATGCTCAAGCTACTCTTTGTGCCTTTATTCCACGATGGATCTATTACTGGTCAGATCTTAAGCTTCTTTTTTCGCAGTATCCGGATTATTGTTGGCCTGTTCGCCTATCTTGTCGCAACTATACTTCTTGCCATGATTGCCGTCAGTTGGTTAATCGCCCCGATCGCTATCCTGACTCCTATTGTGTATGTACCCTGGGCTGGACTGGCCCTAACTATTTTCGGGATAGGGCTCTTTACTGATCAGGTTATTTTTTATCCTCCTCAAAAACTCTGGCATATTAAGGAAGCTAAAAATCTCTGGAAAGCGACCAAAGTTAGCAAACGCCAACTGACCTGGGTATATTTTGCCAAAAGCTTTGAGATTAAACAGCTCCTTGCCAGCCTAGAATTAACTAATCATGACTTTGTGGGATTTAATCCCCAAATATCCCCCCAGCTGCTAGACAAAATCTATGCCTTGGGCAAAGCCGCAAACGCCAAATACCTAACCGACAGTTACTTTTTTATCGCCATGCTCCACTTTACTCCGGGCATCGAGACTGAGCTACTCAAGCTAAACCTCAAGCTAGAAGACTTTGACCAGGCTTTATTCTTTGCCGAGAAGAAGAAGACTTCTTGGAGAATGGTTTTCCTCTGGGATGAAGAGTTTGGAGTAGCCCACCTAAAGGGGCTTAACCGGGGATGGTTAGGGGCTCCCACTCCTGCATTGGACGCTATCTCTACGGATTTGACCAAAGAAGCCTCTCGCATAGGTTTTGAGGATTTCTTAGGGAGAAAAAATGTCGTATCCGAGGCAGTCAATATCCTGTCCCAGAAAACAGACCGGAATGTTTGTTTGGTTGGTCCGGCCGGGACAGGTAAGTCGACTCTGGTTGCTCACCTGGCTCAGATGATTATTGCCGGTAATGCTCCGGAAGCTTTGGCGACTAAAAGGTTAGTAACTATTGAGCTTTCCAAACTATTATCGGGAGTTAAAACCGAAGGGGATGTGGCCCAAAAGTTGGAAAGTGCCCTAGAAGAAGCCAAGTTTGGGGAAAATGTGGTGATTTTTTTAGACGAGATCCAGAATTTTGCGACCGGAGATGCCGGAGCCAATTTTAATATCTTTTCTCTACTGCTGCCGCACTTAGAATCTAATACTCTGCAATTTTTAGCCTCCACTGAACCGGAAAACTATACTAAGATTATTGAAAAACAGTCCTTCTTTGCCAGGAGTTTTCATCGGCTGGATATTCCTCCGGCCTCTTCCTCCGAGACTCTGGAGATTCTCCAAAACAGGGCGATCCAGTTGGAAAGGAAAGAAAAGATCCAGTTTAGTTTTATCGCTTTGCAACAGATTGTGAGCCTCTCGGAAAAATTAATCCATGATCGGGTGCTACCAGACAGAGCCTTGTCTATTTTTAATGAAGCGATCCGCCTGAATAAAAATAAATCTGTGGGCAGTCAGGAAATTAAGCAGGTCTTGGAAAAACGGGTGAATGTTCCGCTAGTAGAGTTGGATACAGCTGCGAGAGTCAAATTACTTGATTTAGAAAACCAAATCCACACTCATTTTGTCGGACAGGAAGCAGCGGTTTCCGCAATTGCCCAAACCTTACGTCGGGCAGCCACAGATATTCGAGATTCAAATAGGCCGATTGGATCTTTTCTTTTTGTTGGGCCAACGGGTGTTGGCAAAACAGAATTAGCCAAGACTTTGTGTGAAGTCTATTTCAGCAAGGAGTCGAGGGAGTCGAATGTTTCTAATGCAGCTTCTTCCGACTCGTCCGACTCTTTCGACTCATCCATCCCTTTTTTCCGTTTTGATATGTCCGAATACCAAACCCAGGAGTCCGTTAGCCGGCTCATTGGTGACTCGGTTAATCCGGGACTCTTGACCGAAGCAGTCAGGCACACCCCGTATTGTCTGATTTTATTAGATGAATTTGAAAAAGCCGATCCTAAGCTACGGACTCTATTTTTACAGGTGCTGGATGATGGCAGGTTGACTGACGTCTCAGGCAAGACTGTTGATTTTACCAATACTATTATTATCGCCACTTCCAATGCTGGAGCGCTGCAGATTGCCCAAGGTTTATCACAAGGCAAAACCATTGACCAGCTCAAACCGATGGTCACTGACGAACTCTTGAAAGAGTTTAGACCCGAGTTAGTCAATCGTTTTGATGAAGTAGCGATTTTTAGACCCCTCACGAAAGCGGAAATTTCGCAAATTGTTCAAGACAAACTTACTCGTTTGCAGGCTGATCTTAAAAACAAAGGATACTTAGTCAAATTTAGTCCACAACTTGTCAGAGAGCTGGCCCAGAAAGGATTTGATCCGGTCCTGGGAGCCAGGCCCTTGCGCCGTTTGATGCAAGACACGCTAGAAGCGAATCTGTCCAAAATGATTCTCGAAGATAAGCTGCAAAAAGGTGTGGCTACTACTATAAGCACACTCTTCCCTTGACAAGGGCTATACAATTACCTCACAGTAAATGAACTTATGAATAATTTAGTCATCGTTGAATCACCGACCAAAGCGCGTACACTTTCTAAATTTTTAGGGAGCGATTTTCGGATCGAAGCCTCCATGGGACATATCCGGGACCTGCCAAAAGCCCAGCTTGGGATAGATGTCGAACACAACTTTGAGCCGCAATATATTGTCCCCAAAGACAAGAAAAAGCGGGTTGGGGAGCTGAAGAAAATTGCCGAAGGGGCGGAGAATATCTGGATCGCCTCGGATCCTGACCGAGAAGGTGAAGCGATAGCTTGGCACATCCGGGAGTTATTCGTAGGTCGTGGATCGTCGGGCGAAAAAAACAAAAAAATCGATAAGCAAAGTTTGTCTCTACACGATAAACGATCTACGATCCACAATATACGAAGGGTGGAGTTTCATGAAATTACCGAAAAGGCAGTTAAAGCAGCTTTCCAACATCCCCGAGAGATTAATATGCAACTGGTTGATGCTCAGCAAGCCCGGCGGGTGCTGGATAGATTGGTCGGATACAAGCTCTCGCCTCTACTTTGGAAAAAAGTCCGGAGGGGTTTGTCGGCCGGTCGGGTTCAGTCTGTCACTCTTCGTCTAGTTGTTGAACGGGAGCAAGAGATCGAAGCCTTTAAGCCAGTCGAATATTGGAATATTACAGCTACGCTGGACTCAAAACTCAGAACTCAAAATACCTTTGATGCTGAGCTAATTGAGCTAAATGGCAAGAAGCTAGAAGTTCATAACCAACCCCAAGCCGACGAACATTTAAATATTCTCAAAACTGCCGAGTATTCCATTAGCAAGGTTACCAAAAGAGAAGTTAAGCGTCAACCACACCCACCCTTTACTACCTCGACTCTGCAGCAAGCGGCTGGAAATAAACTTGGCTTTACTGCCAAGCGCACCATGAGTGTGGCTCAATTCTTGTATGAGCATGGACTAATAACCTATATGCGTACCGACTCGCTTAACCTATCAGCAGAAGCTTTAGCAGCGTCTCGAGAGTATATCGGTCAGGCTTTTGGTAAAAATTATTTACCTGCTTCATCTCGAGTCTTCAAAACCAAATCCAAAGGGGCCCAAGAAGCGCATGAGGCGATCCGTCCGACGAAGATGGATCTGACTGTAGACAAGCTAAATGCCGAAGGTTTAACTAGAGACCATATTCGCCTCTATGACCTAATCTGGAAGCGAATGATAGCTTCTCAAATGGCTGAAGCTGTAATGGATCAGACCTCAATTGATGTTTTAGCAAATAGCAAAGGGCAAATTGCCAAGCGTAACCAAGGCGACGCGCAATCTACGATTGGCGATAGGCAATATACCTTTCGTGCCTCTGGCAGCATCGTCAAGTTCGATGGATGGCTACGGTTGTATCAAGAGTCAAGAGTCAAGCCTGCCCGCCAAGGGCCAGGCGAGGCCGGCGGGAGTCAAGTGGATACCGAGGAGAATGACGAGGCTAACAGTACTAAAAATCAATTACTACCCGAACTCACCGAAGGTGAAGACTTAACCCTCCTAGATCTTAAAGGTGACCAGCATTTTACGGAACCCCCGCCTAGATACAACGAAGCATCTCTAATCAAAAAACTAGAAGAGCTAGGGATAGGGAGGCCGAGTACTTATGCCCCAACCCTCTCGACTATTCAGGATCGGTTTTATGTCGAAAAACAAGACCGCAAGTTTTTGCCCACAGTCTTAGGTCGGGCTGTGACCGAATTTCTGCTTAAAAACTTTGCTGATATCATTGACTATCAGTTTACAGCTCTAATGGAGTTACAGCTGGATAAGGTAGCCGACGGAGAGCAGGAGTGGAGGCCAATGATCAAAGATTTTTATACCCCCTTTGCTCAAAAGGTCAAGGATACCGAAACTGGTTCCAAAAAGGTGGAGATTGCCACCGAAAAGATCAATAAAGCCTGTCCTGAATGTAGCAAGCCTCTTTTAGTCAGGTTTGGTAAATTTGGTAAATTCTTGGCCTGTTCTGGTTTTCCTGAATGTAAACACACCGAACCCTTTGAGGAAGACCTACATATTACCTGCCCCAAAGATGGTGGTCAGGTAGTGCTGCGCAAGACCAAAACTGGCAAGCCCTTTTATGGATGCAAAAACTACCCTCAATGTGACTTTGCTTCATGGACTAAGCCCCAAAAAGAGGGTACAGGGACAGTGGACAGGTTGCAGAGAAGGCAAAGGCTACTAATGACAGTATTGAAATAAAAGTTCAGTAAAAGAAATGAAGTCTCACAAAGAACTTCAGTAGAACTGTCCCCTATAACCTGATCACTTTTTATCTTGCCGCTGCTTTGATAAAGCCCACAAACAAAGGATGGGGGCTTAAGGGGCGAGATTTTAATTCTGGATGAAACTGAGTCCCGATAAAAAATGGATGTCCTGGCAGCTCGATAATCTCCACTAATTTACCATCTGGGGAGGTTCCTGAAAAAACAAATCCAGCTGCCTCATACTGCGCCCTATACTCATTATTAAACTCATAGCGGTGGCGATGTCTTTCTGAGGTTTCATTTTTGGCATAAAGCTTTTGAGTTAATGTGTCTTTTTTCAAGACACAATCCCAAGCGCCAAGTCGCATGGTTGCTCCATAATCTTTTTTAAGCAGCTTTTTTTCTTGGTCAGGCATGATATGTATCACTGGGCACTTAGTCGTGGAATTAACCTCGGTGGTATTTGCGCCGGTTAACCCCAATACATTACGGGCAAATTCGATTGAGGCCATCTGCATGCCGTAACACAGGCCAAGATAAGGAATTTTATTTTCCCGGCAATATTTAATGGTGGCAATTTTACCTTCAATATCTCGGGAACCAAATCCCCCGGGGACAATAATTCCCTGATAACCTTTGAGTAAGTCAACCTCAGCCAGAACTTTTCCGGCATCCAACCAAGCAATCTCAGGTTTAAATCCGAGTGAGAAGCTGGCATGTTTGATCGCCTCGATGACTGAAATATAAGCATCGGCCAGAGTGAAATCGCCTGTCGCAAAGTATTTGCCCACGATACCTATCTTGATAGTTTTTTCCTGTTTCTGGGATTTATTGACTTTACTGACAAAACCCCTCCATTCACTTAAGGCCTGAGATTTTCTCTTTAAGCGAAGTTTTTTCAGGATTCGATTGGTTAGGCCCTGCTCTTCAAAATTTAGAGGAACCTCATAAATATTAGTGACATCCGGAGCGCTGATTATATCTTCAGGTTCCAGACCAGTAGACATAGCTAATTTTTTGATCCTCGATGAGTCCAAACTCCTTTCGGCTCTGGCTAAAATAATATCTGGTTGAATCCCGACAGCATTTAAATCCCGTACAGACATCTGGGCAGGTTTGGATTTCATCTCGCCAATTGAATGAGGGATCGGCAGGTAAGTAATATGCACATGGATTACATCATCGGGCTTGCGGATTTTTAGCAATCTGTTTGCTTCCAGAAATAACATATTCTGGTATTCTCCGGCCGTGCCTCCGATTTCAATGAACACTACGTCTACATCTTTGTCTTTGGCGACCAGGTCAATCCGTCTAAGGATTTCTTCCGTAATATGGGTGACGACATCAACATTAGTCCCGCCGTATTCCAGGTTGCGCTCTTTTTGCAGAACAGTCCAGTAGATCGACCCTTGGGTAGCGATACTATGTTTATTTAAGCTTTCATTAAGAAATCTTTCATAATGACCAAGGTCCTGGTCAGTTTCAGCTCCGTCATCAAGCACAAAAACCTCGCCATGCTCAATGGGGTTCATAGTTCCGGCATCAATATTAAGGTATGGATCAAATTTTATAGGGACGACTTTAAAGCCTGCTGATTTGAGAAGCATGGCCATTGAAGCTGTGGCAATACCTTTGCCAATTCCAGAAATAACACCACCTGACACAAAAATATACTTCATGATTAGTTTATGGTTCGTAGTTGGTGGCTCATAGTAATCGCATTTTTCTACGAACTATGAACTATATACTATGAACTAATTGGGCAGAGGGGAATTTGAGGCCCTCAATATAATCGCTAATTTGGGATGGTTAGTCAAGTAGGAAATTAAGACTCGTATTCCAGAAAGTCGGTGGCGACATCGTAGCTAATTTTTTTGATCTCTTTGCCAGTCGTTTTGATTAAATGAGTGTGGATATGAGTTTGACTGCGTAGAGTCGAATGCGGAGAGCGGGTAAACGAATCATAGCCTAGGGCAGAATACTCTTGAATAATCTCCATAAACTCTTTGATCTCTTCCAGGGAAAATTCGCCAAAATCTTGGAGGTGTCTGAGAGGCAAAACCATCAGATGTTCTTCAACCGAACGTAGATCCCAAAAATCATAAGGAAACTTATTCAGGATAATGCGAAAATGCTTAAATTCACGCACCAAAAGACCGTCATCGATATGACAAAAAGGACAAAGCGATTGTTTACGTTTGCTAGCCTTATACTTTTGCTGATTATTCGGTTTTCGATACATCTGGTGGCTATTATCGCACAAAATCATTTGTCATTGCGAGCGTAGCGAAGCAATCTCTGTTTGTGCTAATCTTTAGGTGTGAAAGTAGCGGTAGGTTCCAAAAATCCAGTAAAAGTTGAGGCCGTGACTATTGCTTTTGCTAAGGTTTGGCCGGCAGAGAATTTGGAGATCGAAGGAGTTGAAGTCTCCTCAGGAGTTTCGGCTCAGCCCATGTCCGACAAAGAGAGTATCAAAGGAGCGATCAATAGAGCTAGGAGAGCTCTTAAGCTACTTGGGGCGGACTTCGGAGTAGGCCTAGAAGGGGGGATTCAAAAAATAGGTAACAAATGGTTCGATTGTGGATGGCTGGTCGTGATCGATAAACAAGGCCGAACTGGGATTGGCTCAACTGTTCGAATGTCCGTGCCTCCGGTGATGGTTCAGTTAATTAAAAAGGGTAAAGAGCTAGGGGAGGCCTGCGATATTACTTTTAACCGAGTCAACACCAAACACGCCGAAGGACACTTTGGGTTAATGACTAAAAATCATATTACCCGAACTTCCGGGTATGTTGACGGAGTGATCTCGGCCCTCGGGCACTTTATGATCCCTGATGTTTTCGATCGCAAGTAATTTTCGCTACTTGAAAAGTAACCCGATATTCTCTACATTGGGTTAGATAAAAATATGGCTCAAGATAAATCCAAATTAGCTTTAGAACTGACTGGAACTTTGCCTGATTGGGCGATCAAAGAACATATTAAGCAAGGCATTATCAAGATCGATCCACTGCCAGACAACTGGGAAGATCTGGTTGATGAAGTAACCATCGATTTTCATTTAGGAAATGTACTCAAAGTTTTTAATCGAGGTGGGCTAGATACCATTGATACCAAATATACATCGAGAGAAGAGATCGAAGGGATGATGCAAACAGTTTATCTCAAGCCTGGTCAGCCATTTATCTTGACTGAGAACGAATTTGTGATCGCCGCAACTAAAGAGAGGCTAACTCTTCCGGAAAATATGATCGGTCAGCTCAATGGTAAATCCAGTTTAGCTCGGATTGGGGTGGTCGTTCATTCGACTGCTGCTCGCTTTGATCCAGGTTGGGATGGCTGTCCAGTGCTAGAATTTGGGACATTTCTGCGCGGCAAAAAGATCGTTATTTATGAAGGGTCGCCAATCTGTGCTTTTTCTTTTGAGAAAATGGCCAGCGCTGTTGAACGAAGTTATATGTCCCGAGAAACCAGTCGCTACGGAGGGTCAATACTGCCCAAGGTAGCCGATGAACCAGGAGTAAGAAAAGGGAAGTAAACGGATTAGTAATTATCAATGAAAGTAAAAATTAAACGGGTCGATAAAAATTTGCCCCTTCCGCAGTACCACACTCCAGGGGCTGTAGCTTTTGACGTACTAGCTAGAGAGAGCGTAACTATTGAGCCAAATGCGATTGGTCGAGTGCCAGTAAATATTGTGGTTGAAATTCCCAGAGGATATATGATCTTACTTAAGGATCGTTCGAGTACCGCCAAAAAAAAAGGTTTACTGTGTACTGTAGGTTACATTGACCAGGACTTTTGTGGAGACGAAGACGAAATTCAGCTGCAGTTTTTTAACTTTCAAAAAGAGCCGGTTAGTATTGACCGAGGTGAGCGTTTAGGGCAAGGTGCGTTTGTACGGGTTGATCAAGCGGAATGGGAAGAAGTAGACACCATGAGTCATAATCAGGTTCGAGGTGGATTTGGTTCAACAGGGGGACATAAGTGAACAAAAAGGGCTTTTTCCTCGTTATCGACGGTACGGATGGATCGGGTAAAGCTACTCAAATTGACTTAATGAAGATAGCGTTGACTAATCTAAAAGTGTCTCATGAAATCATTGATTTTCCCAGATATGAAGACAACCTCTATGGCAAGCTCGTTGGAAGGTATTTAAAAGGAGAGTTTGGTGGTTTGGATCAGGTCAGCCCGTATCTAGCCTCGTTAGCCTATGCTGGAGATAGAATGTTGGCTGAACCTTTGATGAAAAAATGGCTGCAGCAAAATAAACTAGTTATCTCCAATCGTTATGTTCCTTCAAGTAAAGCGCATCAATCGGCAAAATTACCCAAAAAAGAGCAAGCAAGTTTTATGCAATGGCTTGATGAGCTGGAGTATAGAACTAACGGTATCCCCCGGGAAGAACTCGTAATCTTCTTGTATGTTCCTCCACAAATAGGACAAAAACTAGTCGAGCAGAAAGAGTCCAGAAGTTATATGGGAGGTAAGGGCAAAGATATCCATGAGAGTAATCTTCAATACCAAATTGACAGCAGCAAGTTATATCTGCAACAAGCGAAAAAAGAGAAACATTGGGTAGTGATTAAATGTACCAAAAAGGGTCAAATGCGCTCACGAGAAGAGATCCATGCCGAGATCATGCAGGTTCTGGCCCAAAAAGGGATCACCCCTAAAGAAACATCAATATCTTATGGAATTTAAAGTTAGAGCAGCAAACCAAATAGATCATCCAAGATACAATGTTTATATGATCTGTGCGAACAGAGGGCCAGATGGTGAGAGAACTAAGCCGGCTAAACTAGCCTTAGCTGGTCAGATTCGCAGCACCCCCTGGATGAATTTCCTAAATCCACATGTTGTCTCACCAGAGGCCACAGCCGCTTTTAAGGCTAGATGGGGAGACAGCTATCAACAAGCAAGTTGGGATTCAATGAATCAGGCAGAATTGTTTGTAGGGGAAGTGTCTGGCGCGTCTGATGGTCGAGGTGCAGAGTTTTATTACGGACGGTATGCTAGGGAGGCTTTAATGTTCATGTTTCGACAGCAAGGTGACGGTGATTATCCATCTTTATATAAATATGCAGCCGATTCCAGCCCACTAGTTCATTTAGCTCATTACCAAGATCTTGAGGATTTAAGGGCAAAGTATCAAGAATCTATTGTTGATTTAGCAGCACGAAGAGAGCGCCGTTGGCAGCAAGAGCATAAGAGGAGATTTCCTGAATATGGAAATAAGGGTACGTATTAAATGGCAAAAAAATTAGATATCTACTTTGCCTGTTCAATCAGAGGTTTTCAAGGAGCTCACGAGGAGAAAGCCTTGATTGTCAGGTTGCTTAAAGAGCTTGGCCATAATGTCTTGTCCGAACAGTTTGTTAATTTAACCAGGGAGAACAACGAGGCCACTCAAGGGATGGACGAAGAGATGATCTATAAAAGAGATCTCGATTGGGTCAAAAATTCAGACATTATTGTTGCTCACTACAGCCCAAGTACTGGAATGGGGTATGAAATAGGGTATAAAGATGCAATTGGCGGCAGAGTATTAGTGTTGCACAAAGGGGAGCTATCATCGGTGACCGCAATGATCCAAGGCAATAAAAAGCCAACCTTCAAACTACATGTTTGGGAGAGCGAAGAGGATTTAAAGGAATACTTAAAGCAAGAGCTAGGGGAGGTTGACCAATGAGCGAAAGAAGGATCAAAGTTACTGGAGGACCAGATAGAAAAACCCATCGCTATGGACCTGGGGAATCTGGTCGCCCCAGTGTTGTTTATGGGCCTCAACGAGGACGACCTAGCCAAGATCGGGTTAGAGACCAATTGAGAGCAAAGGCAGATCGTGAGAGAGTTCTTGCCAGTCTTGATGCAATAAGACCATTGCGGGAGGCTTTGGATGAACGAGGCCCTCAAAGAAATATTCAAGATCAAAGGAGCCTAAAAAATGAGTGATCTGGCAAAAGCAGCTCGAACCTTCAATCCTCCCCTGAAAGAGAAATATTCTAAAGAAGGAGATCCTAGGGGGGAAGAAGCCGCCCAAGAGGCGATGACTCGTTTTGTGACCAACCCTGATGGAGCAATTTATGTGATGACTCCTATGGTTCCCGAACTATTTTCTGCGCTACTTAAGGCCCGCTATTCTCGAACCGAGCTTTCGGCCAAGCAGTTACTTTGGCGGGAGTTTGTCGGCCAAAAAGAAAGCATCCCTTGGAAAAAAATAGATCTGGGTAGAAGTGCACTTGATGAAGTCTTTAATTTTCAAAAAGCGGAAGGAATGGCGGAGAGAATCTTACTGCAATACGGTGATGATTCGGTCTTTGAACTGGCTGGAGCGCATCTGTTTTTGGATCGAGTTTCACTAGTGGCCTCAAAAGTAATCGAAGATGCCAGGATCGGTATTTCGCCGCTGGAAAAATCTACCCGATACGTCGTCTTTGATCAAAAAGACGGCAACGGAGATTTCTCTTTTTTTAAAGACCCAAAAATCATGGACTCAGATTTAAAGGACGAATATTTAGCAGTTAACCGAGCTTGTTTTGAGCTCTATGCCAGAGCTGTTAAGTTACTAGATGAATATTTTCGTAAACAAGTACCATTAGAAAAACAGCAATTCCCGGATTTCGCCAATGAAAATAAATCAGCACTATTTCCAGAACTCACAGACGAAAGGTCGATCAAGGCTGCTAGGTCTGCCTATAATATGTCCATTCGTTCCAAAGCTTGTGATGTGGCCAGGTGTTTGTTGCCGGCCTCAACTCTCACCAATATCGGAGAATTTGGAAACGCCAGGGCGTATGGATACCTTTTTACTAAAATGGCAGTTCATCCGCTTTCCGAAATGCAGATGATCTCCGCTGAGGCGGTCAGAGAACTGAAAAAAGTTTTACCAAAGTTTTTAGATGTCGTGGATAATGCTCATGGACTATCCTACCAGGAATATTTGCGTAAGACCGATCAGGCGCTACGGAAACGTGCCTTAAAACTATTAAAAGGTATCAAGCCGCAAAAACAAGATAGAGTCGAGCTAGTCAAGCTGGATAAAAATCCTGAAGTCACCATTGCCGCCGCCTTACTTTATCCCTACTGTATATTACCCCTCAAGCAGCTATTAAAGATAGTCAAAGAGCTTGGTGACAAGGAGAGGGGAGCCATTATCCATGACAGCTTGAAGTTTAGAACCAACCGCCGCCATAAACCGCCTCGGGCCTTTGAGCTTCCGGGATACGACCTCGTCTATGACCTTTTGGCTAACTTTGGAGTCTACCGGGATCTGCATAGACAGCGAACTTTGACCCAAATGCGCCAAAA
Organism: Candidatus Daviesbacteria bacterium RIFCSPHIGHO2_02_FULL_43_12; assembly: GCA_001776775.1. GTDB lineage: Bacteria > Patescibacteriota > Microgenomatia > Daviesbacterales > UBA10151 > HO2-FULL-47-45. The sequence goes on along the minus strand of MFDD01000007.1, from coordinate 10,660 downwards.
CTATACTACAGAGCATGGCTATGATATGCCTGTGGAGTTCAAAGAGCTGGGGATGGAACCGGAGTTTGACTTGCTGGCAGCCCAAGTTCAAATCCTGCATGATAAAGTTATTAAAAAATTCCCAAGTGAAGCTCAGTACACCACCATTAATGCCAATTACACCAGATGGTATGTCGGGATGAACTTGAGGGAAGCTTTTTGGTTTACAGAACTTCGTTCGGTACCACAGGGGCATTTTAGTTATCGCACGGTTGCCCAAGACATGTACCTCAAAGCTCAAGAGGTCTATCCGTTTCTCAAAGGCTTAAAGCCGACAAAGACCCATTATGTAGATATGTCTGATAGGTCAAGAAACTTAGAACGGATGGAAGCGATGCAGCGGATCGAGGTTAAAATCTCTCAAATCGAGGAAAAATATTCTTAATTCGCAACTTCCAGATTATCTTTATGTATTAATTTGGCTGATGGTTCCTGCTTAGCAGATAATGCATTTGTACGTTAGCTTCAGCTAGGCTGTCATCAGCTCTTGGGTTTGGACGGAAGCGAGTATAGATATAAGCGGCAGCATCCCGTAAATCCGCTGCTGTGTAGTCAGTGTTATCGGGAATGATGTCTGCACAATACGCGAAAGGAAAAGAAGAGGCTTCTGGTTGCACAACTCGAATCTGAGCTTGTCCCATAACTTCAGGTCTATGGTGTCTAAGATGGTTCAGTCCATGTAGTTTTTTTGCAAAATATGTGGGTGATTCTGAAGTAGTAGCTTCGATTAATTGAGTTACTGTTACGCCTTTTCTCCCAAGTCTCACGCTCATGGAATCAGGCGTATAGCATCTAGATACAAAATCAAAACCGAAAGCACATCTTTTAATTCTCTCTGGTGGGAGATTCCAAAGGTGGGCAATAAACCGATTTGTAGCTTCTGTTGAATAAACTACGTTTCGTCTTGATCCTTGGAGGGTGGCATGGGTCACTGCAAGCATCTCATGTAGTCGATGTTCTAATTGATCAAATGTTTCATCTAGTCTAGATCTCTTTTTTGCTCCTTCGATAAAGCCTATACCATCTCTATAAAGTTGACAGGCCACCTCATTGGAAACTGCGTACTCCATTAAAGACTGATGACCCATAGCTGCGATCAGTGCATCCTGTTTTATCTGTTCAGCTTGAGCTAATTGAAGCAAAAAATCATCATGTTCTTGATATCTACTCATGGCTAACCTCTCTTTTGGTAAAAATTATTCGTTTTTATTATAAGACCTGCTTATTTTATAGACTAATTGATTGCTTAAATGCAACATATTTATTTTAAGTGATCGACTTTGGTAAAATACCCTCTATCACACATCTAGGGCATAAGTTTTCCCTCTTGACCAAAGTTAACATTTCCCTACAATAAAAGTATAAGATCTCTATTTAGCTTATATTATTTACTCTTAGATTCTTTATCTATCCTGACATCCTCTAATCGCTTGTTTTTCAGTCAATATGCTTGAGCCGCGGAGAGAAGCTGGAAATAGGTTCAAGTTTGATCAAATGCTTGCCTTGGCAAGGGAAGGCAGGCTGCGCGATGCCCCTCCACAAGCTATCCGAGATGCTACTGAACCTACTAAAGACCACTTTTTCCCTCAAGTCAGTGCAGGTAATGTACTTTTACACCGAGCGGTTAAGAACTATCATCCAACCGCTGGAATTGTTGACTCTTCCTATAACATTTTCCTCCTACCCAAATTATTACACGCGGAATTTGATGGGCGATATAAAATTCCTGCCTTTTGGGGGGAAGACCGTCCAGAATATCAAGATGCTGGCGAGGTACTAGGCACTCTTTATCGAGGTAATCCAATTAGGTTAATTGAAGCACTTGCTAGACATCAGCCACTTTCTCCTGAGCCAGTTATTTTTTCCGATGAGGTTCTGGCGAAACAATTACTTCTCGCCCGATTCATTAGTATGGCAAGGTCAATAGATGGAAGGCTGGTCTCTTTAGCCGATGATGTACACTGGGAGAGGTATGGTTTACCTCGTCCCGATAGCCACCAGAGAGAAGCTGGTCGGGAGTTAGCCCATCACCAGGAACTAATGTTTAAAAGAGCCATTGATCCGGCTCGAGATTTCAAAGAAGCTTTAAGGGTAACCAAAAAACCGGAACCCGAAGATCCTTTACTGTGGCAGGCCTGTCAAAGAGTCTATAATCGCCAAAACAGCCAGGTAAGTAGACAAGCTTGGAAAAGTCATATGAGATGGGCCTTTAAAATTTGGGGAAACCAGGCTCAACGTATAGGATTTACAGAATGGAGAGAGCAGTTCGATGTCCCAACCAGGACTGAACGCTTGTATTTTCATGCCCAGTTTGCTAATATACCTGCATCACACATCTAGGACATAAGTTTTCCTGAAATTCAGGTTCTAGAGAGGTTAAGGAAGATGGTAAATTGTAGATCGTGTATTGTTTATCGATACACGAAGAATCCGCTCAACGGATGTTACGATTAACGACAAAGCTATCAATGGCACTACAAACACCGACAATGACCGAGTTACTAGAAGCAGGTGTTCACTTTGGACACAAAGTTTCGCGTGGTCACCCCCGGATGAAACCATATATCTTCGGTGCTCGAGACGGGGTACATATTTTAGACTTGGCTCAATCCGAAACCAAGCTCAAGGAAGCAATTGAGTATGTTTACGAATTAGGTAAGTCCGGAGGAGTGCTGCTGGTAGTGGGAACCAAAAAACAAGCTCAAGAGATAGTTGAAGAGTTATCTCTGGCAGCAGGCGCACCATATGTCAATGCTCATTGGGTTGGTGGGATGCTCACCAACTTTGACGAAGTCAAGAAAAACATAAATCGCCTCAACTCGTTGCAAAAGGAGCGTGAATCCGGAGAGCTCAGCCGTTATACTAAAAAAGAGCAGCTCCTGATTAGCCGCAAGATCGCTAAGTTCCAGGATAATTTAGGCGGAGTATCTCAACTTTCCAAGATCCCTGATGCCATGTTCATAGTCGACTCAGTCAATGAAGACACGGCCGTCAAAGAAGCCCTGAGAATGGGAATTAAGTTAGTCGGATTTGCCGATACCAACTCTAATCCGGCTGTTTTTGACTATCCGATTCCGGCAAATGACGATGGTATCAAAGCGATTAAGATAGTTTGTGAAGCGGTCGTTAAGGCTTATGGAGAGGGTAAGAAAGCGGCCGGAGAGATCGCCGCCAAGAAAGCAGTCGATGATGCCAAAGAGGCAGCTAGAGTAGCTGAAGCCGCCAAACTAGATACTGTTGTTGCCGAACAGGCCGAAGTTATCGAAGAAGAGATTGAAAAAAAGATTGTCCAAGATTCGGAGAGAAAAGAGTAACTCGAATTCAGAATGCAGAATTCAGAGTTAAGAATTTAAGATGATAAGTATCGAAGAGATTAAGAAATTAAGAGGCGAAACGGGAGCGGGGATAGCAGATTGCCGGGAAGCTTTAAGTGAAGCCGATGGAGATATGACCAAGGCTAAGGAGATTCTCCAGAAAAAAGGTTTAGATAAAGCTTCGTCCAAATCCGACAGAGAAGTCAAAGCTGGGGTCGTCGAGACTTATTCCCACAGCGGACGGATAGGGGTGATAGTTGAAGTTCTTTGTGAAACCGACTTTGTGGCCAAAACCGAAGATTTCAAAACTCTGGCTCATGAAGTAGCTATGCAAATCGCTTCGATGAATCCACGAGACACGAGTGAACTAATGGAACAAGAATATATCCGGGACTCATCGCAGAAAATTAGCGGCTTAGTCAAAACAGCTGTTTCTAAGTTGGGAGAAAATATTCAAATCGGTAAATTTAGTAGAATAGCATTAGGTGAATGAAGATTTCAGATTGCAGATTTCAGAATTGAAACTAATTCTGCATTCTGAATTCGTTAATTCTGCAATCGTCATATGGATCCATCTCTGACTGAAAGCTATAATCGAACTCAAGACGCGCTAGACCATCTGCTGCGAGAACTGGCATCTATCCGAGCCGGTAAAGCCAATCCATCCCTGATTGAAAATATCACTGTAAATGCCTATGGTGCGCAAATGAAGCTGAATGAATTAGGCACGATTGCCGCACCTCAGCCTTCTCTGTTGACAGTGATGGTTTGGGATACCTCCATTCTTCATGATGTTCAGAAAGCAATTTTGGAAGCAAATTTAGGGATTAATCCCAGCATCGACGGACAGCTAGTTCGCTTACCGATTCCTCCTTTGACCGAGGAACGCCGGTTAGAATTTGTCAAGTTGGCCAATCAAAAAGGGGAACTGACCAAAATCGCCATTCGTCAGGTTAGAGCAGAGGTTCGAGATGCCTGGGCCAAGGAAGAGGCTGCGGGAGAATATGGAGAAGATGAGTTAAATAGGAGAGAGAAGCTACTGCAGGATTTAATCGATAGACAAGTTGGTGCCGTTGATGATTTGGTCAAAAAGAAGGAAACTGAGCTGACTACCTTATAGATTCATGATTAAAGATTCAGGATTCAAGAATAATTCTTTTGAATCATGTATCATGAATCGTGAATCCTAATCTATGGCCATCCTTGTCTTTATTGTTACAATTTTAATTTTAGTTGTCCTACATGAACTAGGACATTTCCTAGCTGCCAAAAGATTTAATATTAAGGTTTTGGAATTTGGTTTTGGGATTCCTCCCCGGGTGTTTGGTAAAAAATGGGGAGAGACGCTTGTCTCTTTAAACTGGCTTCCCTTTGGAGGGTTTGTTAAATTGCTTGGCGAAGACGAAGACGACCCGGATGCTCTAAAAAGTAAACGCTCGTTTGCCTCTCAAACAGTTTGGAAAAGGATTGCCGTAGTAGTTGCCGGAGTAACCATGAACTTAAGTTTGGCCTGGCTTCTTTACTGGATTATTTTAGGTACTCAAAGCTTTAAGACTCAAATTCCTCTTTTAACCCCCTACCACTTCGTGGGAGTGTCCCAAACCAATGAAAATATTATCCTGATCAGCTCCGTGGCCAAAAATTCACCGGCTGAACTGGCTCATCTACAGCCCGGAGACCGAATTAGTGAGTTTAACGGAGAATTTTTAAACGATTCTGATCAGTTCATTCAAAAGATTAAAGAATCTGCCGGCACTCCGGTTACCTTGACTATTACGGACATCCAAAGGATCACCCTTCGCACAGTAACGGTTATTCCCCGTCAAAGCCCGCCTCCGGGAGAAGGTTCATTGGGCGTAGCTTTGGGATCGGTTGCCGTTGCCAACCTAGAATACAAAGGAGTTGTTGGGAAAATCCTGAGTGCGCCAATTCATAGCTATAATTTGACAGTTTATTCGGTGGCAGTTTTGAGTGAAACTATCAACAAGGCCATCTCTTCCCGCAATCTAGCACCAGTCTCCAACACCGTTTCTGGTCCGGTAGGGATTACGCATTATATTAGTGATATTTTAGCAATAAAAAATCCGCTATTACCATATTTGGAATTTCTCGCCATGCTGTCTTTGAATCTGGCTATTGTAAATATTCTGCCTTTTCCGGGCCTAGATGGGGGAAGATTATTTTTCCTGCTTTGGGAGGCTTGCACTCGTAAAAAAGTCTCACCACTGGTGGAAAAATATATTCATTCAATTGGCCTAGTGGTCTTGATTGGACTGATTATCCTAGTCACTGCCTCGGACATTAAAAAGCTCTTTTAAGCGTTTAAAAACCAGGATTAGTACCAACGAATTTGATGTATTAAATCTATGCCACTGACTATAGATATTCTGTATGTCAATCAAGAAAGTCTAACCGTCAAGGGTGAAGAAGTTCCTCATTTTGTAGATGCAACCAGGCGCGTTACCGAAGCGGCAAGCCAGACCTTTGCTGTTGAACCTCCAACCTACAGGGATTTTTTAATAAAAGGCGAAGCTTATCTGGTTGTAGTGCGTCGATTAAGCAGATCCCCAAAAAATGGCGAGTATTCTACTCAACCAACAGATGTTTTAGTAAGTATTCCGCAACGATCTCTGAGAGAAAGTCAGGGTGCATATTCTAGGTTGTTAAAGGCTTACCATCAAAGACTGGATGATCCAAATGGGTCTTTCCGACGTATCCAAAGAGCAGGGTATCGAGGATAGTCGTCGATTTCCGAATGCTGTGTCGTCAGGCTATTTGACGTTCTCTTATTATTGTGATAAACTAATCTTAGTTAGATACAGGCGTTTGAACCTATCCTAATAGGTAAAGCTAGGACCTTCGGTCTAAGGCACGCTGCATAGAAAAAGTCTTTCGACAAGCTCAAGACAAAACTATGACGGAAGGAAACCGTAAAAACAATCCAAAGCGTGTCGGTAACGGAGCGCTCAAGAGATAAGTTTTCATTGAGACTCCACCGCAAGGTGGATTTTTTAATGGAAATTTGAAGCAAGGTGGTACCGCCTATAAAAAGGCCCTTGTCAGTTCACTAAAGTTTTAGTGCATTGATGAGGGCTTTTTTAATGCCTGGAAAGGTGGTGATAAATATGGAGAAAAATAATAAAAGTTTATCTGACCGTGACCGAGCCATGATGGAGGGTTTAAGAGGCGAAGAGTTTGACTTATTCGCAGAAAGCCTACAAAGAGAGATAGGCATGGTTCTGAAAGGTGGCAATCACAGGCAAAGGTATCGAACGAGCCGGTTAAGGGAATATAAGAATCGTTTTAATAGCCGTAGATGGTTATTACAATAAACGATGGCTAGCTGAAAAGAGCGTGTACATGCTCCATCCAGCCTCTAAATAATAATCGGACCTCGGAGGTTCGATTATTATTTAGATATGACTTGATTCTGGACAAGTTCAAATGACAAGTGGTTAAATAAGGAGAATTAATATGAAATACTCTAAATTATTTGGAAAAACAATTAAAGATACTCCAACTGGAGCAACGCTTGTCTCACACAAGCTGCTTTATCAGGCAGGTTTTATCCGTGAATCTACCGCCGGTAGATATTATCTTTTACCCTTAGGAATTCGAGTTCATCGAAAGCTAGAAGCCATTATTAAAGAAGAGATGGATAAGGCTGGCGCTCAGCAGTTAATAACTCCGGTCCTCCATCCTCTAGAGCTTTGGAAGGAAACTAACCGCACTACAGCCGCTGGATTTGAGCTGATGGTGATCAAAGACCGAAACCAGGGCCAGTTTGTGCTGGGCGGAACAGCAGAGGAGATGTTGGTTGATTTGATTAGAAAATTTCAACTGAGCTATAAAGATCTGCCACTTAATCTATATCAATTTTCGACTAAGTTTAGAGACGAAGCTCGAGCTCGAGGTGGTTTACTTCGACTTAGAGAATTTATGATGAAGGACGCTTATTCTTTTGACGCGACTGAGGCAGATTTTAAAAAAGAATATAAAAGTATGGAACAAACTTATTCTCGAATTTTTGATAGGTTAGATTTAAAAACATTGATTGTTGAATCTGACAATGGATATATTGGTGGCGAGTATTGTCATGAATTTATTGTTGAATCTGATGCCGGCGAAAGCAAGTTTTTAATGACTGATGACGGAAAATACAGCGCTCATGAAGATGTGGCCAAGTTCATGCGAGATAACAAGAATATTGATGAAGAGGAAAAAGAAATGATTTCAGTTGAGGCTATTCGAGGTACAACAATGGAAGACGGCGTGAAGCTTCATGGTTTACCAATGTGGCAACAGATTAAAGACTTGATGATGGTAGATGATCAAGGCAGGATGATCCTGGGAGTAATTCGGGGGGACTATGATGTTAATGAAGTAAAACTTGCCCATTTAGCCAAAGCTTACACCTTACGCCATGCGACAGCAGAGGAGATTCAAAAGTTGGGTAGTGAACCTGGATTTATCTCACCTGTCGGTATAAAACAAAAAGCTAAGGCAAATGGAGTTGAGCTGCTGGTCATAGGCGATAGCTCACTTCGAACGATTAAAAATGCCTACACCGGTGATAATGCCAAACACAAAGATCTAATGAATGTAAATATTGACAGGGATTATTCTCTGGACGTTGAGGGAGATATTGCGCTGGCTAAAGCAGGATACTCTAGTTTAGATGGGTTGGCTTTGATTGAGAAAAAGGGGATTGAGGTGGGTAATATTTTCCAGCTTGGGTATCATTATTCAAGTCGGATGAAAGACGCTACCTTTGCTGACGAAAAAGGCGAAAAAAAGCCATATTATATGGGTTGTTATGGGATCGGGATTGCTCGAACACTCGCAACTTTAGTAGAAATATTTAATGACGACAAAGGAATTATTTGGCCGGAGGCGGTTGCTCCATTTAAAGTTCACTTACTTGGCCTAGATTTAGAAGATAAAGCTATAGCTTCGTCGGCTCAGAAAACTTATGAACTACTCCAGGTCGAGGGGATTGAAGTGCTCTTTGATGACCGAGAAGAGGTCCGAGCGGGAGCCAAGTTTGCCGATGCTGATTTAATAGGCATCCCTTACCGGGTAGTAATTTCTAAGCGATCAGGAGAGAAGTTAGAAGTCAAGCGCCGAGACTCCTCAGACACTGCCTTTATGACTCTACCCGAGCTAATCAATAAACTTCGCTAACACTATTTGCGATTATCACCCCAATCTAGTAAACTATGCTCTGTTATGGTCACCAAAACGATTCAAAAACAACCAAAATCTATGGTCGAGCTGCAGATCACTGTACCCTGGGCTGACCTACAGTCTAAATGGACTGAAGCTGTCCAAAAATTGGCCCAAGAAACCGAGCTTCCGGGATTTCGTAAGGGTCAAGCCCCCTTAGAAATGGTTGAACAGCGCAGCTTTGCTCAAGTTCAGCAGGAACTCCTGCGGGTAGTTATGCCGCAAGCTTTGGTAGAAGCTTTGGCGGGCAGCGACGTTGTACCAATAGATTATCCACAGTATCAAATAGTTTCTTTTACGAAAGGAGCTGATTTGGTGTATAAAGCTCGGGTTACTCAGCGTCCGGGAGTCGTGGTTGGCAACTACAAAGTAGTTAGAGCTTCTCGTCCGGTCATCAAACCAGTGACCGAAGAACAGGTTGATGGGATTATTGCTGATCTATTCAAAAGATGGAAAACTAAAGCCCCACACCAGTCGGCGCAGGGTTCCAGTCTTCCTACTCAAACTCCATCACCTTCTGGTTCATCGGCGACAGGTGCAGGCAGTCTTAATTTTAATGCTCCTCCACCGCAACCCTTTTCTCCAACCGAGGTTACCTCGACTAGCGATGTCCCGGATGATATTTTTGCCAAAGCCATGGGCGGTCAAGACCTAGCAGATCTACGCCGGAAGATCAAAGAGGATCTGGAATCGGAATCTAAATATAATAACGAACTAGACTATGAGGAAAACATCCTTCAAGAGGTGGAAAAAATCACCACAGTTGACCTGCCGGAAGTACTGATCCAAGATGAACTAAATCGCATGCTTGTTTCTCTGCAGCGTAGAGTGGCGGATATGGGACTCCTATTAGATGATTACTTAAGAGGTCAAAATAAAACTTTGGAGCAAATCAAAGCTGAGTGGCGTCCTCAAGCTGAAAAGAATGTGCGAATGGAATTGGGTCTCTCCGAAATTGCGCGTATGGAAAATGTTAATATTACGGACGCTGATCTACAGGCCGAAATTGACAAGATTCAAGACGCCAGACTAAAACAGCAATTCGAACAACAAGAACCCAGGATGCATTTACGACATGCTTTAAGACAAACTAAAACTTTAAATTTATTAAAAGAAATAGTGAAGTAGCTACTAGAAACTAGTGGCAAGAGTCAAGGAATCGCAAAACAGATTCTAGTAGTTTGACTCTAGCGGCTTGAAACTATTTTGAAGGAGGTGTTTATTTGGCTTAAATCATTCTTGGTTTAGGCAAAAAATATGTCAATAATTGTCCGGGCTAGAGACAAAGATAACACTGATTCTCTGATTCGCAAATTTCAAAAAATTGTCGCCAGTGAGGGAGTTATTCAGCAATATCGGGATCGGGAGTACTATAAGAAGAATTCTATCAAAAGACAAGAACGGCTTGCCGAAAAGCGCCGCAAAATCATGCGCGCAAAAAGGTACGCAAATCAGTAAATGGAATCTCAAATTAGAAACGATCTTAAATCGTCCCAGCTGTCTCATAATGAAACAGCTGTTTCTACCTTGCGTATCCTGATTTCTGAAATCCGCAATGCAGCTATCGCCAAGGAGAGCGTAGACACCCAACTCTCTGATCAAGAGATCGTATCGGTGGTCCAAAAAGAGATCAAGAAACGTCGTGAGGCAGCAGCCGGATTTAGACAGGGAGGCAGGGAAGAATCTGCCTTAAAAGAAGAGGCCGAGATGAAAGTCTTAGAGAAATATCTCCCCACTCAAATTTCCGATGCAGAGTTGACTAAAATTATTCAAGAGGCTATAACTAGTAGTGGTGCTTCAAGTATAAGTGATATGGGCAGAGTCATTGGTCTGGTAATGGGGAAAGTAGGCCAAGGCGCCGATGGCCAAAGAGTAAGTAGTATTGTCAAAGAGCTGCTTGGAGGCGCGCGCAGTTAAATTAAGTTCTGATATATAGTTTTGACTTTTGACATTTGATTTTTGAGATTTTAAACGCATGTATAACATTATCGTTAATTCTGACCAAAGATATCCTGTTAATAAACCCCTGATTCATTCAACGGTTCTCGAAGTTTTACAACGTTATCATGTCAACTCTGCTT
>MFDD01000006.1:53017-58914 GCA_001776775.1 Candidatus Daviesbacteria bacterium RIFCSPHIGHO2_02_FULL_43_12 | reverse complement strand
CTAGGGTAGCTAGACTAACTGTGATGCCACCAATCAGTATTGATTTGAAAGATAAAAGGTTTCTATCAATACCCAAAGCAGTTACTCTTCGCATTAAGTCATTTCTACCAACTGAGGGAGTGCGTGCGGTCACCAAGGGGCTCTTAGGATAGTTCAAAGAAGAGGGTCGAAGATATTGATCTATGAGACTGGGAGTTACAGGTTTAGTATAAGGTTCTGGCGATTTTGGTAGAATAGTCAGATCTTTTACTGGACTGATTAGTTTGCTAATTCCCCCAAGATCGTAGACTCTTTCTCCTGTACTATTTCGCGATGCAACCAATTTTCCTGCTTCATCCCAACGGCGCAGAGTTTTGGTAGATACGTTTAGTTTTTTCGCTACTTCGGAGATGCTTAAAGTAGTACCCTTTACTTGATCTTTAACTTTTTCCAGCTCTGAGAGAGCAAAGAGTCTGGTACCTCCGCCAGTTCGTAAGGGTTTTATTTTGCCAACCGAGCCCCATCGTCTGAGGGTATCTTGGGAAACTCCTAGAAACTTTGCAGCTTCACGGATCTTGAATGTGTGGAGAGTAGTCTTTTTTAGTCTCATGGGCAGAGTAGTGCATAGATTTTTAAACCTAGCAACTAAGTCCATGTTAGACATTTTTTTATGCTTGTGTCAAGTAAAATCTATGCGAAGATTAGACATGTTTTACTTCTCCAGAAAATTCGAGAGGCCTGAAGAGCAATCACTAGCTACTTTGCTTATTGTTCGAACGAAGTGAGAACTGTAAATTATAAGTATGCCTGACCAATGGAAATGGTACGTCTATGTAGTTGAATGCTTAGATGGCTTCTACTATACAGGAAGATCTTGGAATATTGACCAAAGAGTGAATCAGCATCAGACCGGTAAAGGAAGTAAATTTACGGTAAGCATGGGTTTAAAGAGCTTAAGTATGTTGAGGAATTTACTAAAGTAACCGAAGCCAGGAATAGAGAGAATCAGATTAAGGATCATAGTAGAAAGAAAAGGAAGCCTTGTGGAGTTAGTTCTAGCTTCGTTCAAACAATATTATTAGTTTATAAGCTTACTTCAGTGAAGATATCTAAGTGGATCACAAGCATACATCTTAATTAACGCACTATCTTATATATGACAAATACTACTATTTTAGAATTTTACATCGATATCTAAATACAACTTATCTATATCAATTAACATTTATCCAGGCACATCAATAAGATGTGTGAACAGACATGAAAATAAATACTCTTCCGATTAGGACCGCTCAAATCTAATTAAAACAACTTGCTAGTCAGGCAGGATTGGTGCTAAAATCAGATCATGAAAAAATATATGCCAACTGAAATTGAATCTAAATGGCAGAAGAAATGGATGGACAATGGCACCTTTGCTTCAGATCTAACAGGAGACAATAAATATTACGTCTTAGCCGAGTTTCCGTACCCCTCTGGAGACCTGCATATGGGACATTGGTTCACCTGGGGTGGAGCAGATATTTTTGCCCGATTCAAGCGCATGCAGGGCTACAATGTCTTTTTTCCGATCGGTTTTGATGCTTTTGGCCTTCCGGCCGAAAATGCGGCGATCAAGCGAAATATTCACCCCCAAGACTGGACTAGAGCAAATATTTTCAAGATGAAGGAGCAGTTTTTAACCATGGGGCCATCTTTTAGCTTTGATCACGAAGTGATCACTTGTGAGCCGGAATATTACCGCTGGAATCAATGGATCTTTCTAAAGATGTTAGAAAGAGGGATCGCATATCGGGGTAAGAGTCTGGCCAACTGGTGCCCTTCTTGTCAGACAGTGTTGGCTAATGAAGGGGTGGAAAATGGCAAATGCTGGCGGTGCGGGAGTGAAGTGATTCAGAAGGACGTAGAGCAGTGGTTTTTTAGGATTACCGACTATGCGGACAGATTACTCTGGGCTGTCTCTAGTAACTTGACTCTAGCAACTAGCAACTTAGTTGACTGGCCTCAATCTGTTAGAGAAGGTCAAAACTCCTGGATTGGTAAGAGTGAAGGCATGGAAATCAATTTTAAATTAGTGGCAAGTGGCAAGAGTCAAGGATCAAGTAAAAACAAACCTAGACTCTTGACTCTAGACTCTAGCGACTCGATCATTGTCTATACCTCTTATCCCGAAACCATCTTTGGAGTGACTTATCTGGTATTGGCTCCGGAACATCCGATAGTACAGCATCTACTTAGTTCACAGTTCACAGTTAACAGTTCACAGTTAGCTCAAGTACGAGACTATGTAGATCAGGCGAAGAAAAAGTCCGAACTAGAGCGTAAAACTGCTGAGAAAAACAAAACAGGCGTATTTACCGGCTTGTATGTCATAAATCCGGTTAATGGCGAGAAAGTACCAGTCTGGATTGCTGACTATGTTCTAGGAGGTTATGGAACGGGAGCAGTAATGGGAGTTCCAGGAAGTGATCATAGGGATTACGCTTTTGCAGCAACCTACTCATTACTAATTCGCAGAGTGATAGCTCCGAGTGCTAATAGCAGTTCACAGTTAGAACAATTGGCTCAGGAACCAATAGGTTCAGTTGAGGATGTATTAGAGGAGGGGGTTTTGGTTAACTCGGGGGAATTTACGGGCCTAAGGACTCCGGATCAGGCTCGTCCGGCTATTGCCGATTGGCTAGAATCTCAAGGTTTTGCCAAAAGATCAGTGCAGTATCATCTCCACGACTGGTCAATTTCCCGGCAGCGCTATTGGGGCACACCAATTCCTGTTATCCATTGCCCAGATTGTGGAATAGTGCCTGTTCCAGAAGAGCAGTTGCCAGTAGAGCTGCCTTACAATGTCGACTACACTCCTAAAGGTAAATCACCTCTAGCTTCCAATGAAGAATGGCATCGGGTTAGTTGTCCTAAATGTGGCAAGCCCGCTACCAGAGACGCCGATACCATGGATACTTTTGTCGATTCCTCCTGGTATTTTTTCCGTTACCTCTCACCTCAATACAAACAAGGGCCATTTGATAAAAAAGTAGCCTCAGAAATAATGCCTGTAGATATCTATTTTGGTGGAGCAGAGCATACCTTGGGACACACAATGTACTCCCGGTTTTTTACCAAATTCTTGAAAGATATTGGTTGGACTGATCTGGAAGAGTATGCGAGTAGACGGATTAATCATGGTATTGTGCTCGGTCCTGACGGTAACAAGATGAGTAAGTCCAAAGGCAATGTGGTTAATCCTGACGATGAAGTCAAAAAATATGGAGCAGACGCGGTTCGAGTGTATCTAGCCTTCTTTATGCCATATGATGGAACAGGTCCTTGGATCTCCGAGCGGGTCTGGGGGGCTTTTCGCTTCCTAGATCGGGTTTGGGGATTACAAGAAAAGCTATCAGTCATCAGTCATCAGTCATCAGAAAGTCTGACAGCTGACAGCGAAGCGAGTCTGAAAGCTGAAGACTTGTTTCAGATGCATCGAACTATCAAACGCGTGACTGAGGAGATTGAGGCAACAAAATTTAATACGGCCGTAGCTGCTCTTATGGAGTGGCTAAATTATCTGAGCAAAAAGAATGTGACCAAAGAGGAGTTTTCCACCTTCCTGAAGCTACTTTCCCCAATAGCCCCACATATCACAGAGGAGTTATGGCAAATGGTTCACAGTTCGCAGTTCACAGTTCATAGTAAACACAAAGAAAACCTTGTCTCAGCAGTAAACCCTGAACCAACAATTTTTAAATCGATCCACACCCAACCGTGGCCCAAGTTTGAACAGGAGTATCTTACTCTTCCCGAAATTAAGATCGTGATTCAGGTCAACGGTAAGCCACGCGATGTTTTATCCATCAATAAAGATCAGGAAAGCGAAGAACAATTGTTGGAGTTAGTTAAAACTAGTAAGGCGGCCAAGTTTCTGGAAGCTAAAGAGATTAAAAAAACAGTCTATATCCCCGGCAAGATTCTAAGTTTAGTAACTGACTAACACCGATTGAATCGAGGTTAGCGGAGGAAATAACAGACTGCTAGTAATTTTAGAAAATATATTAGATCGTTAGGACAGGCTAATAACCGACCCGTTTGAATTTCGATTTTGTAACTGTCAGTAGGAATACTCATACCAGATTGGAATTAGCCAAGCAGATAATCACCATCTGGTAGTCGTGTAAAATAGCTGTGAAAAGGTAATATCGCTTGACTGTTAATTACGTAATTCATACAATCACTAATAACTCAAAATTCAAATCTCCAAACCTAAATTTAAGTAGATTTGACATTTAAGATCTAAGATTTGAGTTGTTAACATGCCTAAATCATATTCTCGTTCCCAAAAATCTGCCTCCGAGATTATTTCGCTTTCCAAGCGTGACGATAACTGGTTATTATCTCGTCTCGACTATCTTTGGACTAATTTTTTTTCAGACGTTGCCCAGATTAACCCAGTGTCTATTGGTTTTGGACGTTACTCCAAGTTGCGCTTAGGATCGGTGCGCTTGGATCGCACGACCAAAAAAACTTTTATCACCTTGACGGGTATGTTTAAAGATGAACGGATTCCGGTCGAAGTAGTGGATCAGACTATTGCTCATGAGCTTTGCCACTATGCCCATGGATTTTCGTCTCCTAAGCCCAGGTTGCATAAGTATCCACACTACGGAGGGGTTATCAACAAAGAGCTGCGTAAAAGGGGATTAGTAAACCTAATAAAGGCCTATGCCAAGTGGCTAAAAGAATACCGGGAAAGCCTCTGATATCTCAATTCTTAAAACTCAAATCTATATCTTAAATCTATAATCTTAACAATAGATTTGACATTTGAGATCTAAGATCTAAGATTATATTGTGGATCGGATCAAAGATATCCTGAGTAATCCCAAAACTTCACTAGCGCTTTGTTTACTTGGTGGAGTCTTGATAATTGGCGGCCTGGTGACTAACGGCTTTGCTAAACCCAAGCTCCCAACCACTCTAAAAGCAGCTGACTTTCCAGCGAAAAGTATCGACAGCTCAGTCTCCGAATTCAAAGTTGATGTCTCAGGAGCAGTCGCAAACCCGGGGGTCTATTCATTGCCCAATGACTCCCGTGTTGAAGACGCCATTAAAGCTGCCGGAGGATTTAGTCTCGATGCGAACGGCGAATTTGTCGCCAAATCCCTAAATCTCTCTGCAAAACTTATTGATGGTAGCAAGATATATATACCCAAAAAAGGGGAGACCGGAGGGGTCCTGTCTGCAACAGTCGGTTTAAGTAATCAGTCTTCTGCCAACTCAGTAAATAGCTTAGTTGGCATTAACTCTGGGACTGAGTCCGAGTTAGATTCTCTGCCTGGGGTTGGTCCAGTCACTGCAAAAAAGATTGTTTCCAGCAGACCCTATACCAGCTTAGATGAGTTAGTTAGCAAAAAAGTAGTGTCTGCTTCAGTCTTTGCTAAGATCCAAGGCCAAATCGACCTACATTAATGACCAGGATTATTCTATTTCTCTTTTTGATGGGACTCTTGCTCTTTAGAATTTGGCAAGTTTGGCCTCTCGATCGTAAGCAATCTGAATCTGGTTTTGAAGGAATTAGTGGTTATTTTACTCCTTGGCGAAAAGAGCTAGCTAGCCATATCTACGAAATTCTACCTACTCCCCAAGGTCCGCTTTTAGCCGGAATTTTACTTGGCGAGAAGACTAATATTCCCAAAGACCTTACTCAGGCCTTGCAGAACACCTCGACTATTCATATCGCCGTGGTCTCCGGGCAGAACCTATCTATGCTGGCAGGGTTTATCCTGACTTTGGCCCCATTGCTCGGTCGTAAGAAAATGATAGTAGCTGCTTTATCGACCTCTTTGCTCTATGCTTTTTTAACTGGTTTTCAGGTTCCGGTGATCAGAGCCTTGGTGATGGTTGTGTTGGTTTTTGCCGCCCAGCTG
>MFDD01000006.1:2190-53000 GCA_001776775.1 Candidatus Daviesbacteria bacterium RIFCSPHIGHO2_02_FULL_43_12 | reverse complement strand
GCTAGTCATGTTATCGCTTAACCCCAACTGGGCTTTCTCGATCTCTTTTCAGCTGTCATTTGCTGCCACCCTGGCAGTAGTGAGGGTAGCTCCCTTGGTTGTCGCCAATCTAGCTTGGTTACCAGAGGTTATGCGAGAGGACTTGGGAGTGTCTTTGGCGGCCCAAGCTCTGACTTTGCCGATTATTGCGGCCAATTTTCATCAATTAAGTATGCTGGGAGTGATAGTTAACGCCCTGGTGTTGTGGACTATTTCACCAATTATGCTAACCGGTTTGATGGCTCTGGTTGCGAGTCTAATCTGGCCACCCTTGGGGTGGACTCTGGGGATTATTCCGAATATTTTTTTGATGTACTTTCTGCAACTTGTGAACTGGTTTGATAGTATTCCCTTTAATAAGATGTATATTCCAACTCTCCCAGTTGTCGTTTGGGCAGGGTATTACTTACTACTTTTCGGTGCGTATTTACGGCTAAAGCAGAGAGGCCAACACCTTGCTCATTTGACGAAACAAGGAGTTGTGGTATAATACGTACACAACTTAATAGGTTAGTGAAATGCATTTTAAGTCTACCGCAGTAGACAAGCAGCTTGGATAAACCCCCTGGGAAGACCAAGACAGAAGACAAACTGTAAAATGAGTCAGGCGTGTCGGTAACGGAGCGCTGAAAGAGATAATTTCTTTTAGAACTCCTTCGCAACCGCGGAGGATTTTTTTGGAAATTAAGACAAGGTGGTACCGCCCTTAAAGAATGCAGAATGTAGAGTTCAGAATGCAGAATGTAAATTCTTAAATCTGAATTCAAGAATTCTGAATTCGAAAGAGAGCCCTTGTAAGTTCATCGTAATTGGTGGATTTACAAGGGCTTTTTAGTTGTAAAAGCCCAGAGAGAAAAATATGGAAAAATATAGTCCGATTGATTTGGGAAAATATGCCGAATTTGACACCTCTTTATTAAGAGGTAAACATCTGGTGGTTCTACCCTCTCAGGGAGAGAAGAATACGAAGATTCTCACTGGAATTGAAGGAGAGATGTTATATGAGCATAGGCAAGCTGGAGAGGCGATGGGTAACTATCCCGGGATCTTTATAAGTAGGGTGGCTTTGCCTAAAACTGAAGCTCACTATAGAAACAAACTCTTTGGAGATCATAATCCCCATTGGATGATCCCTGGCAATAAAATAAAAGGAGGCTCGCTCGACCAGATAGTACTAGCAAACCCTGGGTTTTTGTCTAGTTTGGCAGAGGAAGTAGCCAAAAAATCTGCTGGTGAGTCTTCAATGAGTCTATATGGTTTTAATCAAACAGAAGAGATGGAAGCCATAGCTCAGAAACTTGGAGTCCCTTATTATGGAAACTCTAAGTTTGCTAATTGGGCAGGTACAAAAGTGGGGTTATCAGAGTTTGCCGGTGAATGTGGGATTTATACTCCGATGACAGTACCTATTTATCATCCGGGTCAACTCAAAGATGCTGTCTTGAATCTGGCCCAGGCTGGATATGAGAAGGTAGTGGTTAAGGTAAGCCACTCTACGGGAGGTATGGGACACCTCATTAGCTCAATAGCAGATATCGTTAGGGGTCATCCCAGTCAATATCTCCCCAACGAATTTACGCCCGAAGAAGGTGGCGTTGTTCAAGGTTGGGTACCGGATACTACGAGCGTAAGTATCGCCACTTTTATCGATTTTGATGGATCCTATAAATTTACCAGCGCACAAGCTCACTTGTTGGAGGGTCAAAGTGCCCTAGGGGCAATTGGAGCAGAACCGATTGACAAAAAATACTTAGACCCGATTCTAGCAGTAGGTCACAAGCTAGCCAAGGGTTATAGCAAACACCAAGCCTGGGGACCTCACACCATGGGGATGTTGATCGTGCCTCCTCATATCAGCGAAAAACTAGGTTTTCCAGTTGGAGCTCCACTTTGTAATGACGAAAACACCAGACCAGGAGCTTCAACAATCTCTAAAGCCTGGATACTAGCATTAAGGGAGGGTCAATATGGTATTGGTTGGGTGGTTTCCAAACTAAAGGTTGCTCCAGGTACAAAGATCGAGCATGTTATCGAGGTTCTTCAGGATAACAAACTACTGATTACTAAAACTGGCCCTAATGCTGAAGGCATATTTGTTTTCAACGGTTCAGTTTTGGATTCTGGATATGAAGATAGTTTTTACGCTGTAGCCATCTCAGGCAAAGACGATCCTTACGAGGCAGCTCACTTGATCAAGAAAGCCCAGGGAGTCTTTAAAAATGATCAATAAAGATTTAGTGAAACTATTTACAGAAGCAGCTGAGATAAGCTCGCCTAGCGGGTATGAAAAAGATATCGCTGGTTGGATTACAAACAAGATGAATGATCTTGGATGGAAAGTTTGGACAGACGACTCTGGAAAAAAGAATCAAAGTAACTCTGGAAATATCTATGCTTATTTAGAGGTAAGTCCTGAATATAAAACTCTGGTTTTTAGTGCTCATATGGATACAGTCCAAAAGCTAGGGGAACAAGTAAAAGTTAAGTTTGACGGTAAAGTGTTTACAAGTACGGGTAAGACAATTCTAGGAGCAGATAATAAAGCTGGGATCGTCAGCCTCTTGGCGTTAGCAGAATCCTTAGACATAGGTAAATTAAGTTGTAATTTGCTGTTCTTCTTTACTACCCACGAAGAAGCAGGGGTAATGGGTTCCTCATTTTTTAAGTTTGATAAAGCAAGTATAAAATATGTTTTTAATCTGGACAGCTCTGATTTACCAGGGGTATTTGTGTATAAATCATTGGGCTATGAAAATTTCATAATCGAAGTTCATGGGCTAGCCTCTCACGCCGCAAAGTCATATGACAAAGGAAAAGATGCAGTCAAGATATCTGCATCACTGATAAACAGCCTCCCAATAGGTAAAAATAGTCAACAAGGTTGGACCTTGAATATAGGACAGGTTCATGGAGGCGAAGCAACGAATGTAGTGTGTGATTTAGTAACACTTACTGGCGAGATTAGGGCATTCAAGGATCAAACTATAAAGTCAGTCGAAGAAAAAATTAGTCAGATTAGTCAAAAGATCGGCAAGCGATTTAACACCCAGATAAAATTTAAGATTAAGAAGTCTAGCTATATACCACCCTTCAACGGGGATAAAAATAGTGCAATAGCAAAACTATGCTATCAAACTAGTCTATCGGTAGGACTGAAGCCAATCTTCAAAGAATCATTCTCCACTAGTGATGCCAATAATCTGAGCGGAAAAGGCTACCCGACGATCTCTGTCTCAAGGGGAGGCAGCAATGCTCATTCAAACTCGGAAAAGTTACAACTTAGACATTTAAAGCAAACAGCAGGGTTCCTAAAAAAGTTAGTTGAGACAGCTATGCACATAATCGTATAACCAAATTAGTTATCAATTAATTCGTGATATGTTACGATATGTTTTGAATAGTCTGGATAGTGTTTTGGTTAACATAATTAATTAAATTGATTCATCGCTGGATATAGATGCAGCAGAATTTTCTACCAACAGACCCTTTTGCAGAGAAGGTGGTTGACTCAATTTATGATAAACTTAAAACTACTATGATCTACCTCCAACTTGAGCAAGATTTACAGAAAGCAGTTGAAAAATTGGGATTTTCGGCTAAAAAGATAGAATTAAGCTTTCCCGAGAACTCTAAGTTTGGGGATTTCTCCACCAATATAGCGTTACAGCTATCTAATCAAGATGCCGGTAAACGCTATCAATCACCTAAAGAGATTGCTAATGCTATTAGTCAGGAGTTCACGGTTCACGGTTCACGGTATGTAGACAGGGTCGAAGTAGCGGGGCCTGGATTTATTAATTTTTTTATCAAAGACCAGATACTGCGTTCAGGAATGGTAGATGACAAACGGCAAATAAAGGATAGTAGAGGACATAAGCTAAAATATTTTGTTGAATACGCTGGACCCAACTTAAGTAAGGAATTTCATATTGGCCATTTAAGGAACCTGATCTTCGGAGAAGCTTTAGCGAGATTCCTGGAAAATGCCGGTCATGAAGTTTACCGGGCTACCTACAGCTCAGATATAGGGTTGCCTCTAGCAAAGACTCTCTGGGGAGTGATAAACCTTCAAGACCAGTTTGAAGAGGCTAAGCAAAAAAGCTTAGTCGAAAGACTCAAATTTCTTGGTCTGGCCTATGTCCATGCCAACTCAGCTTATGAGGAAGACCCAGCTAAAAAAACCGAGATAGACACCCTAAATAAAAAGATCTATCAGCGCTCCCTAGAGTATGTAGAACTCTGGAAGCTAGTCACCAACTGGAGCTTGGAGTATTTAAAAACACTCTATACCCGCATGGGGACTAGTTTTGATAACTCTTTTCTGGAGTCTGAGGTCGAAAAGCGAGGTAAAGAGATTGTTTTGCAAAATGTCGGTCGAGTTTTTGAAGAGAGTCAAGGAGCGGTGATCTTTCCAGGTGAGAAGTATGGCCTACATAGTCGGGTATTCATCACTTCTGCTGGTAATCCGACCTATGAAGCCAAAGAGGTAGGGTTGGCTTTCGCTGAAGAACAGGCTTTTCCCTTTGATATCGCCTTACATATCGTCGGATCTGAACAATCGGGGTATTTTGAAGTGGTTTTAAAGGCTATCGAGTTGGTTGACGAGCGGTTTAAAGGCAGGAAAAAGCACCTATCTTACGGCTTGGTCAGCTTAACAACTGGCAAGATGTCTTCGCGTAAAGGTAATGTGGTCACTGCCGAGCAGTTGCTGGAGATGGTCAAAGCTAAAGTCGCAGATCTAACTAGTATTAAAGGCGAAGACGGTGAGAAGATTGTCGAACAGGTGACAGTTGGGGCGGTTAAGTTTTATATGTTAAAGTTTGCTTCATCCACTGATATATCTTTTGATATAGATAAGTCGGTATCCTTGGAGGGAGATTCTGGTCCCTATGTGCAGTATACCTATGCCAGGGCTCAGTCGGTGTTAAGGAATCAGAGTCAAGGGTCAAAGGTCAAGGGTCAAGAAAAGCTGGAAGGCATAGATCTTCAAGAAGAAGAACGGGAGGTACTCAGACTACTAACTTACTACCCACTTATAGTTCAAAAAGCATCACAAGAACTTAGCTCAACTACCCTCTGTTTTTATCTGTTAGACCTGGCAAAATCCTTTAATCTTTTTTATCAGCGCTGTCCTATTCTCAAATCTGACAAGGAAGCTTTTAGGCTAGAACTAACAGAAAGGGTTACTGATACAATCAAATCTGGCCTATATCTGTTGGGGATTGAAGCCCCAGAAAGGATGTAGGGAGAAAATTATGTTTGGACGTCACTCAGAAGAAACTAAAAAACGAAGACAGGGCGGACCACTAGGAATCGTCAGGGTTTTTTTGAGCCTGATAATGATCTCGACATTTGGTCTAGGCGTCTTTTTTGTTTTAGGTCGTTTTGCTGGAGAGTCAATAAAATTACCGGAACTACCAAATATAAGAAGTCTGGTTACCTCAGAAGACTTTCTAAAAGTTGCTAAAGGGGTTTTGACCGTAGACCCGCGGACATCACTGCGTCTTTTTACTGACCTACTATCTCAATCTAAGACTGGCAACTTGAATTCTGAGGCTAGTCCGACACCGTCACCCCAAGGGCCAAAATTATTTACCTTTGCAGTGGTGTCTGATTCGCATAACGACAACGCTAATCTAACTAAGGCTTTGAAGATGGCCAAGGATAGCGGGGTGGCCTTTGTGATTGGCTTAGGAGACTACTCGGATGTGGGGACAATTGATGAATTAGTTAATACTAAAGCGCAGTTTGATACAGTAGATATACCTTATTATTTGACAGCGGGTGACCATGATTTATGGGATTCGCGGGATAAAAATAGTTCACCTTCTACCAATTTTACCCAAGTTTTCGGCTCACCCTATGCGAGTTTTAGTAAAGCAGGAGTAAGATTTATTCTGCTCTATAATAGTGATAACTATTTAGGAATCGATGGTATCCAGATGGAGTGGATCAAAGAACAGCTAAAATTGGCTCAGGAAGAAAAGTCGAAATTGACTTTTATCATGGCGGGCATTCCTATCTTTCATCCCACTTCTGATCATGTGATGGGTAAAACTAATCCCAAGCTCAAAACCCAGGCAGAAGAGTTGATCGGTCTATTCAAAAATGCTCAGGTGGCAGAGGTTTTTGCTGGAGATGCCCACTTTTATTCGCACTTCACCGAGCCCTCCACGAATCTAAAAATGACAGTAGTCGGGGCAATTACTTCGACCCGCAATCTGCAGCAGCCAAGACTTGTGCTCGTTGACGTTTTTGAAGGTGGCAGTTACAATATCCAGGATACAGAAATTAAATAGTTGTCAGTCGTCAGACAGCAGTCATCAGACTACTTAATCTGAAAGCTGAAGACTGAAAGCTGAAGACTATGAATCAATTTAACCAAAAAACCTTAGTGATTGTTAAACCAGATGGCATGCGCCGACATTTAATCGGAGAGATCATCAAGCGCCTGGAGCAGGTAGGTCTTGATCTGGTAGATGCCAAATACACTCAGGCAAACGAACAGTTAGCGAGGGATCATTATCCGGTAACTGATGAGTGGTTAGAGGCAGTCGGGGGTAAGAGTTTGGGAGATTATCAAAAATACGGTCTGGATCCGATGGCTACTTTAGGCACAGCTGACCCTAAGGAGATAGGTCGTATGATCCATCAGTTTAATATTAAGTACCTGATGTCTGGGCCTGTTCTAGCCATGGTCTGGGAGGGGAATCACGCCATTGAGATTGTACGTAAACTGGTCGGTTCAACAGTCGCATCTGTGGCTCTGCCAGGCACGATTCGGGGAGATTTTGCGATTGATTCAGCCATCGCGGCTAACGCTGAAAAAAGGTCTATCCAAAATCTGGTGCATGCTTCAGGCTCCATTGAGGAGGCTGCTCGGGAGATCGAACTTTGGTTTGGAGATTAATCCCCGAAATATTCTTCGAGCGATTAGCGAGAAGTAAAATAGCTCAAGTAGTTCTCGGTTGCACTCGAACAATATTCTAGCAAACGAAGAAACTCAGTGCTAAATTTCCCCACTATTTCTAAATATATCACCTCCCCAAAAAAAAGTTTTAAATATCCAAAACTAAAGTCTATTTTGTGATCAAACTTTTCGCCAAAATTAAGTAGTTAGTATACATTTATTACTCTGGAGATTAGGTTGATGTGTAAGCCTAATCTTTTTATCTCTTAATTTTTTAGATATCTATTTATACAAAGATTAATTTTTGTGATTTTCTCTATCTAATTCGCCTTAATGATTATCTGTTCTATAAGTCAGGGTGGGCAGATTTGAACTGCCGAAACCTCTCGCACCCGAAACGAGCGCTCTACCAACTGAGCTACACCCTGAGCTGTCAAATTATATCCTTAAGAAGTGATAAATGCTAGAATACTCCCAGGCCCTGTAGCTCAGTAGATAGAGCAGCCCCGTCCTAAGGGGTTGGTCGGGGGTGCAAGTCCCTCCAGGGTCACACAAAATAGTTCATGGTTAATAGTCGATGGTTAATAGTCAGACAAAGGATATCCTGTAAACTCACTTTTTAGCTACTATGAACTATGAACCGTAAACTATAAACTAGTGATATGGCTTCAAAACGTTTTAAAATAGTACTGGCTATCCGGACTCTTTCTAATTTTGTAGTGATTGTCGCCTTGGTTTCGCTGGCTTTTGAATTTGGACCGGTTATTTTAGCCGAGGCCACTTTTCGGAAAGATCAGATTTTAGGGATTTCTCGAACTGTTGATCTTGATACCTCGATTGATCAACCCGCTACTTCCTCAACCGGGTCTGTGGTGCTGCCTCAGTCTAGCCCTCAAGCCAAGTTTGGAAGTTTCCTGAATCTGGCTCCCCAAACAATCACCCCGGTTTCAGCCGATTATGGCATCGTGATTGAAAAGATCAATGCTAATGCCAAAGTAGTTCCTAATGTTAACCCTTCAGACGAGAAGTCCTATACTAGCGCTCTGGCCCAGGGAGTTGCCGCAGTTGCCGGTTCGACAGTTCCCGGAGAGCCTGGCAATTTATATATCTTTTCCCACTCCACTGATGCTCCTTGGAATATCATCCGTTTCAATGCCATCTTTTATCTATTGCGTGAGCTTGAGCTAGGGGATAGAGTCGTGATGTTTTATAAAGGACGCAGGTTTGACTACATCGTCTATGATAAGCAAATTGCCAGTCCGAGTGACTTGGATTTTTTGAGAAACCGCTACGACCAACCAGTCCTGACACTCCAGACCTGTGATCCGCCAGGTACACTCCTCAATCGGTTAATAGTCAGAGCTAAATTAGAAGGATTCTAGCTTGTTACCCGTTACTAATATGCGGTACAATACATAGACATGCGTAAGCGCTTTTTACTCACCCTGGTTACCCTCCTTATTTTAGGTGGATTGGCAGCAGCAGCCGTGTTTTTGGCTAAGGGGTATCGGTTGTCTCCAGAAAACAAAACTATCTTTGGTACAGGGATACTTTCTCTGACCTCTACTCCTGACCAGGCTTCGGTCTATATTGACGGACACCTAACAACTGCGACCAATGCTAATGTCAATTCTCTTGAGCCTCGCTTCTATGAGATTAAGATTGTCAAAGATGGTTTTATTCCTTGGCAGAAAAAAATCGAGATTAAACAGGGTTTAGTCACCGAGGTTAAAGCAACTCTTTTTCCCGCCATTCCATCTATCTACCCCCTAAGCTTTAATGGGGCTCTTAATCTGACCATCTCGCCAGATAACCAGAGAGTGGCTTTTTTGGTTCCGGGTGAAGGAGAGACAAATCCTTTATCTATCAAGAAGGGTGGTATCTGGGTCTGGGATATGAAAGAGCAACCAATTGCCTTTGCCAGAGGCAGGGAGCCGCATCAAATTTTGGCAGCGGTGACTGGTCTTGACCTGACTAAAGCCTCTTTCCGTTGGGCTCCGGATTCAAATCAGCTACTGGTCAGTCTGCCGGATAAGAATTTATTATTGGACGCTAATCGTCTTAATGACCCCCCCAAAGATATTACCGCTATACTTAAAGCCACTCTTTCCACTTGGGATCAGGATATGGCCACCACCACTGCTTCCCGAGTCCTAGCTCTTAAAGATTTAACTATGCGCCGAGAGGCTTCCGAAGCCGCTTATCTAAAATGGTCACCAGACGAAACAAAGCTTTTGTATTCTCGAGACGGGGAGACCTCATTTAAAGTCATTGACCTGACCGAGCGGAAGTCTTTTGACCTGTCGGAGATTAATGTTAAAGAGGGCAGAGCCACACCCTATATGTGGTTAGCGGATTCCAGGCACCTGATACTGACCGAGGTTACTTCCGGTCCGGTTGTTTCACCCACTCCCGCTGGTTCTCCTAACACTGGTAAAAATGTGGCCGAAGCAGAGCTTTTAAACGGCACAATTTCTGTCTTAGAATATGATGGCACGAATACATCAATACTTTATGCCGGTAAAGTCGAAGCTGATTCTGTCTTTTCCTGGCCGGATGGGTCCAGGTTGATTATTGTTTCTTCCATTCCCACTCCAACTGCTTCCCAGCCGAATCTTTACGGCCTGAACCTCAAATAGAATAAAGCTTTACTATTATTACTTAATTCTATCTCTTGCTCACGGATCTTTTGTATAAGTCAAGATTTTCTAGGGCCAGTCCGGTCCCTAAGGCAACACAATACAACGGGTTTTCCGCCAGGTGACAGGGAACACCGGTTTGTTCGGTCATAAGCTTATCCAAATTATGTAACTGAGAGGTTCCTCCGGACATGACAATCCCTTTATCGATAATGTCCGAGGCTAGCTCAGGAGGGGTTTGTTCCAAAACTCCCTTAACTGCACCAATAATCTTTTTTAAGACATCGGAGATAGCTTCATTAACATCAAAAGAATTAATGCTAATGGTTTTGGGTAAGCCCGTACTGGCGTCCCGGCCCCGGACCTCCATCTCTTTGACCTCATTTTTTTTAGGAAGGGTAGCGATGCCAATCTGGATTTTTACCTCTTCTGCTTGATGGTCACCGATCATCAAGCCAAATCTCTTACGGACAAGGTTTATAATGGCCTCATCAATCTTATTCCCGCCAACCCGAGCGGAGCTATGCACAACCACCCCACCCAAGCAGATCACCGCTGCCTCGGCGGTGCCGCCACCGATGTCGACAATCATATTCCCAGAAGGGTTGGCAATTGGTATATTGGCCCCAATTGCGGCTGCCAGTGGTTCATCGATCAGAAAGGCGGTTTTAGCCCCAGCACTAAGTGTGGCGTCTAGAACAGCTCTTCTTTCAACCGAGGTGACGCCCGCCGGAACGCAGACCATGACTTCCGGCTTAAAGAAGCGGGTAGAGCCACAGACCTTATCAATAAAGTAGCGCAGCATGGCCTCAGTAATGACATAATCGGCGATCACCCCATCCCTCATTGGTCGGGTTGCTTGAATATTGCCGGGGGTGCGGCCCAGCATCTCCTTAGCTTCATTGCCGACAGCTAACACCCGATTATCATCGGTAGAAACGGCCACAACTGTCGGTTCGTTCATCACAATACCAGTTCCAGCCAGATAAACCAGGGAGTTAGCAGTACCAAGATCTATACCGATTCGTTTGGAGAATTTAAACATATACAGGTCTCCACTATACTCAATCTGCTACCCCCTCACAAGATACCCTAAATAGATCAGAGGTATTCAGAAAGCAAGCAGTTTTTTATAACTAAACCAAAAAGTGGCCGCCAATAAACCGCTAAAAGTAACTAGCGAGATACTATTAGCCAACGACCTAATAGGAGTATTGGTAAATATAATTTCAACCTCATGTATACCTGGCGGGATAATGATGTTCATAAACCCAAAAGAGTTATTTGAGTCAATTCTAGCTTCTTGGTGGTCGATAAAAGCCTTCCATCCTGGAAAATTATGGGTGTTAATAAGCAAACCAAATGGACCATCGGACTCAGTTGCCAATTTAAACTGGTGATAATTAGCAACTTTTTCTTGAATTGTGCCTGAACCCGAGATAATTTGATATCTTGGGATGTCTTTTGACTGAGCTAGTTCACTGACCCCTTTAGGGAGGTAGCCTTTTTCTAAGTAGGAATACTTGACCATACCTTCGCTCTGTTTCCAGTCAGGCGAATCGATCTTAAAAAATTCCTCAGGCAACTCTATAGAAGGATGTAGATACGGGCCATAGAACACAAAGACAGCGGCGATCATGGCTACTACCAAAGCGGCCTTGATTCTTAAATCACCAGTCAAGCTAATCAGTAAACCAGCCAGACAGCTACAGGATAGTGCAACGATCATTAAATAACGCCAGGGATACTGAATAAAGCTGATAAACTTAAAATTTTCCCAAAAATAGATCGAAGAACTCGTCATCAAAAAAACCGCCGGAGGTATCATCAGTAACCAAAAAGTCAGCAGCCCTCGGTGAGGCAAATTTTTGCGGAGAGCTTTAAAGATAATTAAAGTAAGCACAGTTAGACCGATGATTAGCCACTGCAAGGCTCCGAACTGAAAGCTCATCCCGTCATTTGAGCCTGCATCAGAGATACCATATCCCCAGGGGGAATAAATAAGTTGACTAAAATAAGCGAAGTGGCGATGAAAATCGTAATAATCAGTAGTTAAGAGTTCAGACTGGATTAAGTTCATCTCTGCCATAGCTGGCAACAGATAGAAACTGGCTAAACCAATCCCAAGAAAAAGAGTGATTAAAATTAGTTTAATGGTCTTAAAATTTAAGTATCGAAAACATCCGGTAAGTAAGTATAAACCGATCACGGGAGAGAGGATTAATAGAGTAGGTAAGTGGCTAATAATTACTAACCCTAAATTCACCGCGCCAAGTAAGATAAAGATCTTATTTTGAGTGACAACCAGCCTGTCCAATGCCCAGAGCAGTCCAATGGCGAAAGTAATTGCCATAAACTCCGGATAAGCTGCCCGGACAAAGACGTCGCTAATAATATACGGTGTAAAGCTAAAAACAAGAGCGGATACCATCGCTGAGAAAGAACCAAAACGCTTCATGAATAAAAACATAAAGCCAGCTCCGAGCCACCAGAGCAGGATCACCAGGATCTTTATGGATAGGACGAAAGAGGGGATCAACAAGTGTAGAGCAAAGACCAGATAATAAAAGCCAGATTGGTAGAAGTTGAATAATGGTATGCTAGCGCCATTGTAAGTCCACTCCACCCAACGAACGGGAAATTGACCTTGGGTGATGGCTTCATAAACCATTTTGGCTCGGCTATAGTGAGCGGCGATATCGTGTCCGGCAGGGATGCCTGGTTTTAGGATAAGGAAGCTGAGATAAAAAATAGCTATGAAAGTTAATCCATAGACACAGTAAGTAATTATTTTAGTATAGTCATTTGGTTTAGGAGATTTAATAGTCTGAGCAGTTTGTTTTATCTTTTGCAGTTTTTTTAAGCGTGACTTTTTACCCATGCTTTTTAGTATACTCTACTAAATACATCCTAAAAATGCCAAAGTTATTCCAGCAAAAAAAATATCAGCTGCTTTTGGTAGCTATTTTAACAGTTCTCGGATACATAAATATTCTGCCTAACCAACTAGTGTTAGACGACACCTCTTTTATTACGGACTGGGAACAGATTAGAAGTTTTAAAAATCTACCAGATTTGCTAACTGGAAATGTTCCGCAAATCCATCAAGGTATTTATAGACCGATTAGATCAGTGCTTTACCTAATCTATTACTCTCTTTGGGGAACGAACCCTTTTGGATATCATCTGCACAGCTTAGCTGTTCACCTAGTCTCCACTTTACTGGTGTATTTAATAGTGAAAAAACTGGTTGAAGCTGGGAAGATTACAAATTCTTCTCTCATACCTTTTCTCACCGCGCTTCTCTTTGGCCTGCATCCAATCCATACAGAATCTATTACTTATATCGCCGCTTCGATGGAAATGACAGGGGTGGTGTTTATGCTGGCCAGCTTTTATTTTTATCAAAAGGCTCGAAATTTTATAGCTTGCGCTATCTTTGCCGTTCTGGCCTTTTTTACCTACGAGATGACGGTCACCCTACCGCTTTTAATAGCCCTTTATGAATTTTTTATTCTCCAAACTCCAGTCAAGAAGCTACTGAGAAGGGGCAAGCGGATCTTGGGGATCTTTGGCTTAGTAGCGAGCTTTTTTGTCATCCGGATTTGGATACTAAATATCCCGCTGGCTAGAGGAGAATATCTGGGCTATAGCTTTTATGCAACCCAACTAGTGATGATGAAAGTGTATGTAATGTATATTACAAAATTACTATTTCCAGTTAACCTGTCATATATTCAGGATCTGGCTCCGGGATTTGAATCATTTACGACTCATTATTCCAATCTGCAAGCGATTAGAAATCTGAATCCTTTTCAGATTGATATACTAGTTAGTATTTTGATAGTCTTTGGATTACTATTCTTAGCCATCAAATTCCGACAGCGATTTAGACTATTTGCTTTTTGTGTGTTTTGGTTTTTTACCTCTCTCTTACCGGTGTCTTATCTCTTTCCCCAGGGAATAGCGATCTCGGAAAAATATACCTATATTGGGTCAATAGGCTTTTGTTTGCTACTAGCATATTTGATTTCGAGGATAGATGGCAAAAGGTATCAGTTTCTGGGGGTGACTATTACAACCCTGCTGATGATTTTTTACAGTTACTTGACAGTGTCGCGAAACCTTGATTGGAAGGATCCGATTACTTTTTGGGAAAAAGTAGCCAGGCAACATCCCCAAAGTAGTCTGGCTCCTTATAACTTAGGAATTTTTTATTATCATAACCAGAATTTTGATCAGTCGATCAAAAATTATCAAAAAGCTATTGACAATGAACCCCGCTTCTGGGAAGCACGGTTTAACCTGGCTAATATTTTAACCCAGATGGGGGATTTGGCTACAGCTACTCAGCTCTATCAGTCAGTGCTCATTCTAAACCCGGGATATACCCCGGCTCAAGAGAGGCTGAAGGCTTTAAATTTAGTTAGAAACCGGGCAAAGTGATAATTACTAAGATGAAACTAAATCAGACCAGGCTTCAGCTTTTAATAATTCTGACGCTGACTTTTTTGAGTTTTTCCAATATCTTTTTTAATCAACCGATAATTGACGACAAAGTCTTTATCAATAAAGACTATTTAGGGAGTTTAAATATCACCAAAGCGCTGCAGGGGGCTGTCCCTACTGGCCATGAAGGAGTATACCGACCAGTCCGAAGTTTGCTTTACCTAGTCTACTACCAAGTCTGGGGGACAAATACCTTTTTTTACCATCTTCATTCGATATTGCTTCATTTAGTGTGCACAACCTTAGTTTTTTTTATCATCAAAGAGTTAGTTAAAAGATTTAGCCTCAAGGATAGCTCATGGATACCTTTTTTAACTGCGCTATTCTTTGGGCTCCACCCCATCCATACCGAATCAATCACCTATATCGCCGCTTCGATGGATATGACTGGAATCGCACTGATGTTAGGCGCTTATCTGCTCTACCTTCATAAAGGCAGCAAAAACGCTGGTGTCTCTTGGAAATATAACGTTTCTTATCTGCTGGGGCTACTCGCTTTTTTCACTTATGAAATGACCCTTATGCTCCCTATTCTAATCCTTTGGTCAGAGGTTTGCTTCAAAGAAATAACAGTAAAAAACTGGAAAAAGAAATTGATACTAATTTGGCCGTTTTTAGCCGGAACAGTATTTTATATCGTGATTAGATTTTTTCTTGTTCATGCTACAACCAGGGGCCCGTATTTAGCTGATAGTGTTTATCTAACCATGCTGACCATGTCCAAGGTCATAGTTAAATATCTAACTTTAACTATCTATCCTTTTCCTCAGGCCAACAATCATGTTATTTCCAGTGGAATAGAAGCTTTTGTGTACCGAGGCTATCGAACTGAAGCCATCAAGGCGCAGTCGTTATTGAATTTAGATATTCTAGTAGCTCTTTTGATATTGATTGCTATTGTTTTTTTGATGGTTAAATTTTTTAAAAAATGGCCCTTGGTAACTTTTGGTATTGGTTGGTTTCTTCTTTCCTTGTTGCCAGTTTTGGAAATCGTACCTCAGGGCTCAATGTTAAATGAAAGATCTTTATACCTAGCTTCTTTGGGAAGTATCTTCTTAGCTGGACTTCTGATAAATCTTATATTTAAAAGTAAGTATCGATCTTTAGGCTTGGCAGTTTGCACCATCATTGTGGTCAGTTTTAGCTACCTAACTTTTACTCGAAATATGGATTGGAGAAATGAGCTAATATTTTGGAGTCATGATATAGCTATTTATCCAGACGATAACGCTTATGCTTACTTTCAGCGCGGTAATGCTTATCTAGGTTTCAATCAGCCTGAATTAGGGATGAAAGATTATCAGCAGGCTTTTTTAATTAATCTGCATTTTGCAGTTGCCATAGCCTCAGCGGCTAAACTCTATCAGCAGCAAAACCAGACCGAGGAAGCACTAAAAAGCTACCAAAAATCTGTCCAAGCGGACCCTTTCTTTTGGGAGGGTTGGTTTAACTTAGGCAATATTTATTTTTCAGAAAATAAATTAGATCAAGCAGGAGATGTCTATTTCAAATCAACTAAAATAAATCCCAGTTTTCAACCAGCCTTAGGTAATCTTCAGATGGTCATTGATAAGCTAAATCAGGATCAGGTATCCTTCACAAGCCCTAAAATTTCTTTTAAGTATCCACAAGATTGGATTATTGATAAACAAGATCAAAATATTAGTTTATCAAATCAAACTGGATCATTTAAAATAATATTTAACCTCTCGGACAAAAATTTACAACCTGAAGGCCGAGTTATTAAGCAGGGATTGGCCCAAATACCAAATGTTGACTCAGCTAAAGTTGTAGTTTGGAGTTCCAACTTACTCCAGTTTTTTTTGACCAAAGGAAAAACCACTATTGAGGTGATCGTTTCGCCGGCAGACTCAGTGTTGATGAAAGTCTTTGATCGGACTATCAGCTCACTTAAGATATGATTAATCTTTTTCAGTCCCAAAAAAATCAAATATTTATCATCATAGCCTTAACTCTTCTCTCTTATTCAACTATCTTCGCCAATCAATTGGTGATTGATGACTTTGATTTTATTGTTAATTGGGAAAGCTCACATCAGCTTAACCTGATTAATTTAATCACAGGAGACCAACCCGGCGGACACGAAGGAGTCTATCGACCACTCAGGAGCCTGCTTTATGGCGTTTACTATCAAATCTTTGGAACTAACCCTCTCGGGTATCATCTTCATTCACTCCTAGTCCACCTAATCTCCACAATCTTAGTTTATTTAATTATCCAAAGCTTAGTTAAGACCCTTAGACTTCAATCTTTGCTCTCTCACTATCTTCCTTTTTTAACCTCCCTGCTTTTTGGCCTTCACCCAATCCATACTGAAGCGATTACCTATATCGCTGCTTCAATGGAGATGACCGGAGTAGTCTTTTTCCTGAGCTCTTTTTTAATGTATCAAAGAGATAAAAAACTTCTTTCAATCCTCTTTGCCCTGCTCGCTTTTTTTACCTATGAGATGACTTTGACTTTGCCGTTTGTTCTTTGGGCCTATGATTTTTCTATCAGAAAACTTTCTTTTCAAAGAAAGTTTGATTATCTGAAGGGAAAATTAGTTTATTTTTTAGGGATACTAGTCTTCTTTTTACTAAAACTTAGTTTTACCCATAATTTAAACAGAGGAGAGTATTTAGCTGACAGTTTCTATTTAACAGCTTTGGTCATGCTTAAAGCCTTTGTCAAATATTTAGAGCTTTTAAGTTTGCCAATTAATTTAAGTTTAGTTCATATTTTGCCAGGGGGAATACCGACGCTTGGGGGAGTAGATATAAAAAAGCAGCTGATTGACCAAGAGTCCTTGCTTGACCCCAGTGTCTTACTAGGACTAATACTGGCTTTAGGATTGGTCTTTCTTGCTTTTAAACTTAAGGAATTTTACCCCCTAATTAGTTTTGGGCTGTTTTGGTTTTTAATTACTTTAATCCCGGCTTCCCAAATCATCCCTCTACAGGTAGTAATGGGGGAAAAATATCTTTATCTTCCCTCGGTTGGATTTGCTTTAGTTATTGGTTATTTATTCGTCTTCCTTAGTAAAAAGGTCAACCTAAAAGTTTTAACAACTATCTATTTGCTTGTTGTACTGGGATATATGGCTTTGACCGTTACTTATAATCAGGTCTGGAAAACACCTGAGTTTATCTGGTTAAATGCTAGTTTAAAAGCTAATCAGAGCGCTTCAGCTCACTATAATCTGGCAGCTATTTACCAATCTGAGGGACAATTAATTAAGGCAAAAGAGGAATATCTTAGTGCTCTGGAGGTTGACTCTGAGTATCACCCGGCGCTAAACAATTTAGGGTTTGTCTATCTTAACTTAAATGATTTACCAAGGGCCAAGGCTACCTTTGAAAAAGCTATTTTTATTAAAGATTTTTACCCGATGCACTATGGTTTAGCTCTGGTCTATAAAGCGCAGAATAATCTCGATCAAGCCTTAGTGGAATATCAAAAAACACTGATCTTAAATCCAAACTTTTCCCAGGCGAAACAAGAGATCGAGCTGATTCAGTATCAAAAATCGAGAAATTAAGAGTATGCAAAGATTAGTGGGTTTGCTTAGAATGTAATGGTGCAAACTTTAACTCTACTGAAAAAAGAAATAAGCTCATCTTTAAAAGAAAAAGAGCTTTTGGGGGTTTTTAACTTAAGCCTATGTTTATTTTGGGGCTACTTTAGTTTATTCTACCTGTTTTTTAAGCCTATCCACCAGTTTTATCCCGAGATCGATCCAAAGACTTTGCTTTGGTGGCAACAACAGTTTTTATTTAGAGACGGACTAGAACCCCAAGTGATGTTGATTGGAGGATTTTTATATATTGGGAGCTATTTATTCTTGAGTTACAGACTTAAATCTTTCTCCTGGCTCAGATCAAAGTTTTTGCTGGTAGTTTTGCTGCTTATAACCGGGTATCTGACTTTGAAGATTCAGACTCCGATCATTAGATTAGCTAGTCTTCCTCAAATAGCAGCTTTGGTTTTAGGGACGTTAGTGCTTGTTTCTTCTGGGTATCTAGTTTCCAAAAGTCTTCTTTTTAAAAAACACCCTAGATTTGTCAAGTCATTTGGGTGGTTGTGCTTGGTAATCTTAGTAATTTTTGGCCTGGATGTAGCAAGTATCTATGATTTTGGTTATTACCTCGGACCTGCCCTAAAGCTTTTGCAAGGAGAAAAACTTGGTTCATTTTACATCCAATATGGAGTAGTCGGGACGTGGATATTTGAGTTAATGATGATGCTTAAACTAAAGATATACCAGATGCAAGTTATCCTGGGGGTGTTATTTGTAATGTGGTTGTTTTTGTATTATCAAGCCTCCAAGTATTTGATTGAAGAAAAGTTCCTCAGATTTATTTTTGTCGTTGCTTTAGTAATCATTCGATACTTATCTATTAACCATGATCCAATTAGGTTGCCTCAAGTTCAACCTTTTAGGCTAGATCTTTGGTTAATAGCTTTTTTAGTAACAGCGAGATTTGGATTCATCTCTTGGGTTAGCGCCTCAGTATTTGCTTTGCTATACATTTTTGATAACTCTTTTGGATTTTTATACCTGGGAGTTTATGGATTAAGTTTAGTCCTCAAATATATAGTCTCAAAAAAAGAGAGAAAAGAGCTTTTAAAAAAAGCTTGGCAGTTAATCTTTCCTATAGCTATAGCGGCTATCTTTAACCTTTATTTTTTTCAATCTTTAACCTCTCCGGCAGCTAAGCTTTACGAAAAAGTGCAACTTGGTTTAATGCCAATAGCCTGGAATTCGCCATTTTGGTTAATCTTTGCCGGACTGCCGATCTGCTGTTTTTGGCTAGGCAAACAACCTTTAAAGCTTTTGTTGCTAGGGCTAACTTTAGTTGAGTTAGTCTACTTCTATGGCAGGTCTCATGATCATAATTTGCTAAATATCTCAGGAATTTTAGTCTTACTTTTTTTTACATCCCTAGACTCTTTTGCCAAAAGCCATTCCAAAAAGATCTTACCCCAAGCTGTAGGGCTAGTTTTAATCCTTATCTCCATAGTGATTTTTAGTGGACATATTTTTAGCAAGTTAGAAAGAGCTAAAATCCACGTATTAGCAGGTCAGGTTTTTCCAATCTCCGATTATGAAGTCTCTGTTTTGAAAAATACCCAGATGTTTTCTATCTACCCCAAACAGACAGAGATATTGATTCTGTCTCAATTCGACACTTTTTTGAATTACCATTGGGGATTAAAACAGATTGGAAAAATAGTTCCTTTTTCGATTAATCTATATGTAGATAAAACGAGCGATTTCCTAAAGGAAAATATTGATCAGGGAGTAAAAGTAGTTGTATGGGAAACGGAGATGATAGAGATGTTAAAGCAGCTAAATAGTTCAGATCATATGAAACAACAAATGTTGCAGTTCATACTAATCCAAATGTCAGGTTTCTGGGAGGTAAAATATGAGAAAATTCCCAGAAATTGAGGCTGCTAATTAATCTTTTTTATGATAAAAGACTGTTACCAATGACCCACTTATTTAAGCAAAGACTCCAGCTACTGGTCGTTGTTTTACTGACAATAACTGCCTATGCAAATATTTTTCAAAACCAGTTTGTATGGGATGACCAGTTTTTTATTCAAGATTGGTCCGCTATCAGAAGTTGGGAGAGCTTGCCAGAAATGTTACAGGGTCAGCTGCCACCTAGATTTTTGGGAGCTTTTCGACCGGGCTTAAGCGTGTCTTATTTACTCTTGTATCAGCTCTTTGGCCAAAATTCCTGGGATTGGCATCTCCAGGCCCTGGTTGTGCATCTGATCTGTACAGTTTTAGTGTTTTTGATAGTTGAACAGCTGGTGTTGAAGTTTAAGTTAAACCTGAAGTTGCTGCCGTTTCTAACCGCGCTTTTCTTTGGTGTTCATCCAATCCATACCGAGGCCGTGACCTATATCGCTTCTAGTATCAATACCATTGGAATAGCTTTTTTCTTAGCTGCCTTCTATCTCTACCTGAGAAAAAAAAGCCTTTTATCATTAGTCTTTGCCGGATTGGCCTTTTTTACCTACGAACTCACCCTGACTCTGCCGGTACTTGTAATCTTTACCGATCTACTGGTTTTGAAGATTTCACCCTCAAAAATCATTTCTCTGCTTCGAAAAAAACTCTTGATCTATGGTGGTTTAATAGCTTTGGTGCTTATTTACTTGTTGGCTAGGGTTGTATCGATTCAGACCATTGGCAGGGGAGACTATCCCTTAGATAGTTTTTATCTAACGATGCTGACCATGGCCAAGGTATTACTAAAATATCTTCAACTGCTCGTTCTCCCAGTTAACCAGTCAATTAATCATGTTTTACCGGGCGGGATAGTGTCTGGATATTACCTTGATCTTAAAACAGAGGCAATCGCTGCTCAGCACTTTTTAAGTATTTATACTGTTTCGGCAGTCGTAATTTTGGGCTTATTATTCATCCTAGCCTTTAGACTAAGAAGAAAATATCCGATAATCACCTTCTCCATTGGCTGGTTGCTTTTGAGCTTGCTTCCAGCTTCAAACCTTATGCCAGTTCAGGAATTTATGGCTGAGAGATATTTATATATACCCTCGGTTGGTTTTTGTTTACTTTTAGCGTATTTGATTCTAAATCTTAATTTCGTAGTCTCTAAACAGCCATCAAAGACTTTCAATGAAAGGTTGAAGATTATAGCCGTACTACTACTCGCTACAAGCTACTTAGTACTTACTTTTTTGCGTAACACTGTGTGGTACGATGCTCTGAGTCTGTGGTTGGATACTGCTAAAAAAACTCCTCAAAGTGAAATCGCTTATTATAACCTGGGTAATGCCTATTTAAGGAAAAACCAAAAAGAGCTTGCCGTAAACTCATACTTACAGGCGATCAAGAACAAGCCCAAGTCAATGGGCTCCTACATAAATCTGGGAAATACATATATGAGCCTAGGGCGCCTAGAGTTGGCCAAAAATGCCTATACAAATGCCCTGGCTATAGACCCTAATTCACCAACCAACTACAATAATCTAGGGGTTGTTTTAACCCAGCAGGGACATTTTCAAGAGGCACTGGAGAATTTTCTCAAGGCCTTAAGGCTTGACCCAAGTCATCTAAATGCTAAGCAAAATATGGAGATACTCTTGGAGCAGCATTCAAAGCTAAATATCGAGCAAACACTTAAAAACTTAAATCAATGAATATCTTAATCACCGGAGTTTCATCAGGCATAGGTTGGGAGTTAGTTGTTAGCTTGGTAGGCAAGGGACATCGGGTTTTTGGTTTGGCCAGAAGAGAGAAACTGTTAGAGAAACTTCAAAAGCAAGTTGGTAAAGAGTATTTTGATTACATCAGTGTCGACATCGGTTCGCCATTAGCCTGGTCGAAAGTAATATCGAAAATGGATAGACAAAACTTTGTGCCGGAGGTGATTATTTTTAATGCCGCGATCTTCGAAGATGATTTACATCCTAATTTTAACTTCGCCTTGCTTGAGCAACATTTTCAAATTAATTTTTACTCGGTTATGAAAGGAGTGGAGATATTACTTAAAAAGTTAGACTCCGCCCACTTTATCGCTATCTCCACAATCGCTAGACTGCGGGGTAGTAGTATCGAAGGAGTGGGGTATAGCTCTAGTAAGGCAGCTCTGTCGATAGCTTTTGAAGCCTTTTATCAGCGATATAAAAACTCATCTTTTGAGTTTACAACAGTCTCACTTGGTCCGGTCAAGGGGGGGATGAGTCCGTTTAAGAGCTCAGCGCCGTTCCAGCTGAGCCTGGATCAAGTAGTCATTGGTGTGGAAGAAGCAATCACCGAAAAAGCTCCAGCCTACTATTATCCATATTGGGCTTTTTTTATGCTACACGCTATCCGGCTGCTGCCGTTTAATTTAGATCTTAAACTATTTTCTCTAATCGAGCTTTGGCACCGCCAGCAAAAACGGTAAACTAATACTACCCACGAACTATCTACTATGAACTACGAACTAGCTTGTGCTATATTCTGGATATGTTAACCCAGAAAAAAATCTCAGTCATTCCGATCGCCTACAAGGACCAAGGGAATATTCAGGAGCTCTATAACAGGTTGACCCTAAGTCTTAAAAAGATCACCCCCAACTATGAAATTATCTATGTTAATGATTCCAGCCCAGATGGTTCTCAGGAGATCCTTAAAAATTTAGCCAAAAAAGATAAAAAATTGACAGTCTTGCTACATTCCCGCAACTTCGGGGCTCAAAGTGCCTTTACCTCGGGGATGAAGCAGGCCATCGGACAGGCAGTTATTTTAATGGACGGCGATCTTCAGGATCCGCCGGAGTTAATTGAAAAATTTGTTAAAGAGTGGCTCAAAGGCTTTGATGTGGTTTATGGAGTTCGCAAAAAAAGAGAACCAAGTATGGGTAAGGTTTGGGAGTGGGCCTATCATATGTTTTATGTCATTTTTAATAAACTAAGCTATGTCAAAGTGCCACTAGATGCCGGGGACTTTTCTTTGATGGACCGCCGGGTTGTTGACCAAATCAACTCTCTGCCGGAGAAAGACCGTTTCTTAAGAGGCTTAAGGGCCTGGGTCGGTTTTAGGCAAACGGGAATCGAATATACCCGGCCGGAGCGGTTTTCTGGTGCGGGTGTTTCGACCAACGGCATTTTTAAAGGCTTGGATTGGACTCGCAAAGCTATCTTTTCTTTTTCTTATTCTCCGATTGAATGGGTCTTTTATATGGCAGCCTTTAGCGTGATGGTGTCAGTTTTTGCGATATTATTTTATATATTGATGTACTTTTATATCCCAGGTGCTCCCCAGGGGTTTTTGACTATTTTAATATCTGTCTTATTTTTGGGTAGTGTTCAGCTGGTTGTGTTATCAATTATTTGTGAGTATATCCGCCGGATTTTCGAAGAGGTCAAGTCTCGTCCGGCCTCGATCATCCAGGAGATTATTAACGATCATAAAAAAGGTGCCAAACGCTCATCTTCTTAGGTTGAGGTACCAGGGTTTATGATCCACCAGCATCTTTTTAACCAGCTTCTCGATCTCTCCGACACTTTCCGGCCAGGCAACATGAATATTTTTAAATATCTTCATGATCTGTTTGTCCTCGCTAGCCCAGTGAGAGGGTCCGTCAATCAGATAGTCTCTGTCTCGACCACCACCGATTAGCTTAACGGGAATCTTTTCGTGATCAATGTAGTTTTTGATTGTTTCAAAGGGTCGAAAAAGCAGGAAGCTGGTGATAGAATAGACAATCGGAATTTTACCCTCTAAAGCCAGCCCGACCGCCAAATCGAGCATCGCCTGCTCGGCTGCTCCTGCGTTGATAAACCGCTCCGGGAATTTCTCCCTGACCTGATCCCACATTTTATAACCTAAATCATTGGTAACCACCCATATTCTTTTATTTTTCTTCATTGCCTGAAATACAAAGAAGGCAAAGTGGCCGCGCTGACTGGGGTGAATAGATAGTTTGTTCATGATAGTAATTGCCTAGCTAATTGATAATCATTCGGGTTCATTACAAAATAATGGGCGTCTTGACCTTTTAAAAAAGGGAGCTGTTCAACAGTTGTTCTGGCAAAAATTAAACTGGGAAAGCGGCTTTTCTGCTTTAAGGCTTGGACTATCTCGATCTGACGATGGCCGTTGATGTCACTTACTGCAAAGCCAAAGGCCTTGATCCTTTTTTTGAGAGTAGTTAGGTTGATCGTGCTATAAGCACCCCAGCCGTTAGCATTTAAAACAACCTTTAAATTAGCTAATTTTTGCTCATGAGCAATTCTAAACGCCTCCCAGATGCTCCCCTCAGTGCATTCTCCGTCAGAGATCATGCAATAGACAGCCTTTTTTCTATCCGCCAGAGCCATCCCTAAGGCAATTGGTAGGCCATGGCCGAGGCTGCCGGTGGAGACATGAATACCGATTTTTGGGTTTCTATCAGGGTGAATCATCAGCTCGTTGATCAGTTTGGCATCTTTAATATAGCCATATTTTTCTAAAACTGCGTATAGGGCCATGCCGGCATGTCCATTGGAAAGGACAAATTTTTCGTTGCGCTTTTTAACTGCGTAGACTCCGTTAATTAAATCGACTGCGCTTAGGCACGATCCAAGGTGAGAGAGTTTGAGCTTAAAGCTAAGCTCTAAAATTCTAACTCTTAACTGTTTTTGATCCGATGTTAACTTTGATTTATTAATCATCTCTTATCAAGTTATAATAGCGAAGAAATGAAAAATATCAACTGCTGTCTTTGTAAGACAAACAAATTCAGCCAAGTTTTATTTCCAGCTACTTTTAAAAAAGAAGATCTATCTGGAGGAATCTATTCTGCTCGAAGGATTCCGGATAGGATTCATTACCAGATTATGAAGTGTCGTAGGTGTGGTCTGATTTATTCTTCGCCGATTATAGACATTCAAAAGATCGCTAAATTTTACAGGGAAAGTGTTTGTTCCTATGCAGAGCAAATTCCTTATTTGATTAAAACCTACTTTAAACTGTTTGTCGATATTAAATCCGGGTTGCCAAAAAACCCAAAAGTTTTGGAAATCGGCTGTGGTAATGGTTTTTTTCTGGAGGAACTCAAAAAAGCTGGGCTGACCAGACTATTTGGAGTTGAACCAAGCAAAGAAATGACTAAACAAACCAGTCAAAGTATCAAGCAAAATATCAAAACAGCACTTTTCATAAAGGATTTATTTCCCCAAGGAAGCTTTGATCTAATCTGCTGTTTTCATACTCTGGATCATGTGGTCGATCCGAACACTTTTATTCAAGACACTCAAGAGTTGCTTAAACAAGGAGGCAAGGCTTTGTTTGTGGTTCATAACACCAAAGGTTTATCTGTGCAGCTGTTTGGAGAAAAATCAGCGATTTTTGATATAGAACATATCTATTTATTTGATAAAAAAACTTTAAGAGCCGTATTTACTCAAAACGGTTTTCAAGTAGAGGAGGTTTTTGAGGTGGTGAACTCTTATCCGCTTTATTACTGGATCAGGATGGCTGGCATCCCTAAGTTTTTAAGAGCGTGGGGGAGTAAGTTACTTAAAATTACTGGTTTGGAGAACCTTACTTTAAATTTAGCTGCCGGCAATATTGGGATACTAGCTAGAAAAACTTAAACTCGGTATAATCTTTTAGCTGATGAAACGTTTGCGGTTTTTACTGCCACATCTTCCTCTTTTTACACTTTGGGTTGTTACGCTTACCGTCTATTTTAAAACCCTCTCCACATCCATCCTCTACATTGATGCCGGAACAATGGTCGCCGGGGCAGCCAGTTTGGGTATTCCCAATCCGCCCGGCTTTCCC
The DNA here is from genome assembly GCA_001776775.1 of Candidatus Daviesbacteria bacterium RIFCSPHIGHO2_02_FULL_43_12. Classification (GTDB taxonomy): domain Bacteria; phylum Patescibacteriota; class Microgenomatia; order Daviesbacterales; family UBA10151; genus HO2-FULL-47-45. Next base: position 27,607 of record MFDD01000006.1, on the reverse strand, counting down.
TTGTATATGCTAATCGGTCATCTGTTTACCTGGCTACCGTTTGGTAATGATCTCTTTAGAATCCAACTTTTTTCAATCGTTTCCTCACTTGGTACCCTAACCCTAGTTTATTTTTTGATTAGAAAGCTCTTTATTAGCGATTTTCAGTTTATCGATTCAGCCAAAACCGACTCAAAAGCTTTTAGCCTTTTTAAAAAACTTAAAACCTCCACTTTAAGCCCTGGGGTGATTAATCTGATTGCTGCTGCTGCCTCGCTTACCCTAGCCTTCTCCTACGAATTTTGGTCCCAAACTCTAAATAGCGAGTCCTATATCTTCACTAACTTTTTAATGATGGTAATCATAACTTTAGTTATAACCGCGAAAGCGGCCAAGAGGGGGTTATTCAACAGAATCTTGTTAGTTGCCGTGGTTTTAGGGATAGCTACTGGGGCGAACCCAACAATTATTCAAGTGGTCCCGGCTTTGGTTTTGTCAACGGTATTTTTTTGGAAGTTTATTGGTTTGAAAAAACTTGTATTAGCCGCTTTTCTAACGGTAATTTTAACCTTCGCCATCTACAGTTATTTACCAATCCGAGCCAGTGCACATCCTTTTTTAAACTGGGGAGATCCGCAAACAGTCGCCCGTTTCGTAGGCCACCTAAGAGGAGAGGGTCTGGATATTCATGATCCTCGGACAAATTCGATCAATGGCTTTACCGGATCTTCGGCAGTTTTTTCTGAGTCTTTTGGTAGGTATATCTATCTAATGTTTGTTCAGTTTACTCCGCTACTGCTACCTGTGCTTGTTCTAGGGGCAATTTATATTTACCAAAAAAATAAAAAACTATTTTTAAGTTTAGCTATTATCCCTTTAACTAATCTTGCCTTTGGAATTATCTACTTATCTGGTAACCAGGAGGCCTGGTTTATCGCCAGCTATATAATCTTTACTATTTTTATCGGGGCGGGAATGGGGTTAGCCTTAAAAGTTCTTTTAGGAATCACACCAAAACTAAAATCTACCTTTTTGATTGGAGCTTTAGTAGTGGCCCTGATCCCTTTGATCTATTGGTTTCCAAAACTGGATCGCTCTGGAACCTTTGTTTCCCTGGATTACGCGGATAATTTGTATCAGAATTTACCAGAAAATAGCGTTTTGATAGGGACTGGAGATTTTTTTAACTCACTATCTTTATATGAACATGAATCAGTGAAAAGGCGATCGGATGTTTTTCCGATTGTGTCTAATATGTGGTATATCTTGCCTTGGTATCGGGATAATTTAAGAGTGCAAAATCCGGATTTAATGCCTATTGAGCTGGAAACAATGATAAAAAAAGATCGTTTTGAGGAGTACCGTGAAGTAATGAACTGGTATATTGAGAAACTGATTAATAAAGGTTATCCGGTCTATGTGACTCCAATGGTTTTTAGAGAGTCGGTTTTGGCTGGAACTGATTCTGGCAAATTAGTTCTGGACAAAGAGAGACTAAAAGCAGTCGAGTCAGGACTGGCCTACCGAATCTTGGGAGCGAAAGATATACTCCAGCCAGACGAGAAGAATTTTCAGTATAAATTTAGAGATCCGGATTTTTTAGATAAAAAACCCTTTTATATAGAGCGGAACTATAACGGTGCCTACAATACTATTTTAACTGAATATGCCACCAGTTTTGTTGACTTATCTGACTATTTTTGGAGTATCAGTGATCAGAAAGATCCATTTGCTAAAGATGTAGATACTGGCAAACAACAGCAAGTAAAACAAAAATCTCTTGATTATCTGCAAAAAGCTTATGAGTTTGCGCCTTTCTCCCCGGAAATATTAAATCGGATTGCTGTTTTTACTGCCCTAAGAGGAGATTTAGCTGGTTCACTAAAGTACTTTGATGAGGCGGTTTCCTATTTACCTAAGGAATTATCAATTAGGCTAAATTTAGCTAATACCCTTTATTCACTGGGCAAGCTGGATGAAGCTAAACAACAATTTCAATTTATTTTTGATAATGCTACTACCGAGGATTATAAAATCGAGGGTCGAAATGGCCTGGGTAGAATAATTCAGTCTCAGCTTAAACAAGCGGTAACAGACTGGAAAAGTTATACTGTGACAAACCAGGGATTTAAGTTTAAATATCCTCAGGATTGGACTATCAAAAGAGAAGGTAGTTTCATCTCGCTCTCCTCGACTGATCAAAGTTTTAAGATTAGTTTTTTTGCCGGATTCCTGCCTGTTGGTTTATCAAAAGATGAATGGGTAAAATCAAGCAGTTTAAAGTTTGGCGGGGTAATTCAGAATAAAGGCTTGGCTCAGATCCCTGGATTTGATGCTGAAGTGACAGTTTGGAAGGAAGCAGACTTGGCTTCAGCCATGGAATTTATTTTAACTAAGGATCAGCGAATCATTCATCTAAAGGTTAAACCCTCGACCTCTCCCTTAATGAGCGAGTTTGATAAGGTTGTTTCAAGTCTGGAATTCCTGTAACCCACAGATTAAGCCGAGAATTCTGGTAGCCGACTACTGAAAAAGAGGTACTAAAACAGTAGTTTATGATTGAAAGATTCATTTGACACTGACATAGGATCCTAGCACCCAGCCGAAATTAGCAGGAGTATATTCAATCTTGAACCAACCGTTTTGCTGCTCTAGGACGGGGAATTTATCACCAATATTTAGCTTGGTTAGTTCTTCGGCAGTAACTGTTGGGTTACTTCTAACCCTCAAAAACCCTAAGGTGTTGTTGTTAACAGTCAAAGTTTTGCTAGAAGAGGCGCTCCCACTGGCTTCTTGCTGGTCGATATTATTAATCAGCTCTTTTAGACTACCAGATGGGGACTCGGATTTAAGGTTAAAGCTTGGATCGACCTCAGCGCTGGCTGAAATACCTAAGACTTTGGAATTAATGCTGGCATCAGGATGGATCTGGACAAGCAGGCTATTTTCATTGAAAGCAATTGCTACCTGAATGACTTTGGTATCTGCTTTGGTTGGCACTGTCAGCAGCTTTCCGTTATTACCCAAGAAATACGGTTTACCGACTTGCAGATTCTTAAAGCCACCAACCCGACCACTAATAGCCACTCTAACTGGTTTATTCTGCTCTGCCGATTCTGCGGCGATACCGACCACCAAGGAGGACGAGTCATCTGATGCATTGGCCCTTTTAATAGTGCCTGCTTCAGTAATATATACTACATCTCCAATGGTAATATCTTCTCCGGCATCGGCCCGGGTGATCAACGCTCCGGTGATCTCAAGGTTGGTGGCTTTGATATCTCCTGATGTAGTCAAGTTACCGTCTATATCAATGACTAGCTTCCCTCCAAAGATATCCAGCTTGGTAGAAAGGGGAGCGCTTTGCAAATAAAGTGTCCCAATGCTATTAATGGCGTTTCCTGTTACCGAAAGGGTGCCGTCAACATTGACTTCTTCCGCGATAGTTGTCTGACCCAAGAACGTCTCGCCCAAAGACTTAAAAGAGTTGGAGATAATCGTGTCATAGGCGATTAGTCGGCCAGAAAAGGTAGCTTCCGAGGCCACAGCTAAGCTGGCAAGTTGTGAACTTCCTGTTGCCAGTAAAGTATCAGGAGAGGTGAGTTGGAAATCATCAGCTAAGAATTTCTTGAAGACGCTGGAGCTACTTGCCTCGGCAATGGCTGAAGATGAGCTGTTTAGCTGCAAGGAATTTATTTTCTCGGATAGTTGGACAATTTGTGCAGCTAAAACTTTTGAGAGAGATTCGCTGTCGGATTCTTTATTCGCCAGTTTTGCTGAGAGGGAAGCGATTTGAGCGGACAATGAGGCTACTTTATCACTGATGTTTGATTCATTACTGAGGATTCTTGATTCAAGCTTTGCTAAAGTCGCAGTTTGCGTGGCTTGAATTTGATCGAGGGTTAGAAGCTTTGAAGCTACGTTAATTGGATCTATAGTCTCGCTTGAGGCTGCTAGCTTATTTAGTAATAAGTTATCTTCTGTGTTTGTTGACGTCAGGCTGAGCTGATTAATTCTATCTTCCAGGGCAAACAGTTTAGTATCGAGGCCTAATTCTCCAACCTTTAATTTTGGCACCAGTAAGGTTCCATCAGGTTCAATTGATAGATTAGCTAAAGCATTTTGGGGATCAGCAAAGCCAGGCTGAATAAAAGCGAGTACCATACCGGGATTTGCAGTTTTATTGCTAATTAAGGGATCGTAATCTTCGAGTGCTTTACCAACTATTTGGCCAGGTTTAGTCGCCTTCATCGCCTGTCCTGGAGTAGAGGAAGAAGTTAAGTAGTCGCCTCTTTTAATAGCAGCTGAATTTGAAGCAATTTTAACTGGCACACGTCCGGCCAGGGCCACCGCGTGGTAATCATCAGATCTTTTATAGCCATGGGCGTCGTTACTATCCTCAGCATATTTAGAGATAACTCCGACAATTTTTTGGTCATAAGCAATGCTGGATTTACCCAGCATAAAAGGAGAAGCGGAATCCTCAATTGGATTAACCTCGTCGGTGGTTACCACGATATCTCCAATTTCAGCCCCGCGAGCCGGTGCCCACTCGGCAAAGTCAGATAGGGCTGCCGAACATTTCCAAGCTGCGTTATAGACACAGAGTTTATTATTAGTTGAGTCATATTCCATCGCCAAAGAGCCGGTGTATGAAGTTGGTACTCCTGTCGGTAAGCCGGCAGAGCTGGGTAGGTATAAGAATCCGTTGGTGGCGGTGGTTGCCAGAGCCGCCCCTTGGCCAACAACGACATTACCATTAGCATCAACTTGTAAATAGGCAGTAGTCGCGCCGTTATAGACCGTCAGCCCCCCGGAGCCGGCAATGGTGTTGGAGTTAGCGTCATAATTTACCCTGACAAGCCCCGTGCCCTGAGCATTAATCATTAAATTAGCTGCACCGATTATTCTGGCAGCTTGGGCCACCGAAGGGGATGAGCCGCTAAAAGCAGTGCTAATGCCGGACATATCGTCAAAGTACATCGTAAATCCAGAGGTCGTATCAGATGCCCGAACTCTTACTCTGGTAATTCCGTCTTTAGCTCCATTAGCAGTCCCTGAGATATCCAGCTGTTTTGTTTCCCAGGTGTTGGCGCTTGAGATAGTAATTGAGTTGGAGGTGGGTGTCCAGGTCACCCCGTCTTCGGAAACATCATAAGTTAAATAAGTTCCGGTCCTGGAGGAATACACTTGCATTTGCAGACCGCCTAAATCAGTCAGGTTTTTGGCAGAGGTAGTAAGCTGGGCACCGTAACCCCCCAGAGATGCTTTATAAACTGTTGAAGTGGTTGTCCCACCCAAGGTATAGAGGTAGGAAAAGCCAACCGTATTAGTTACCACCGCCGGATTTGCCCCATTATTTGCCGGTAACTGTGCCTGGCCTGTAGTCACAAAAGAGCCAATGTCTCCTGTTGAGTTAATAGCTGCTTTATAAACTGTTGAAGTGGGGGTGGCGCCAGTACCGGCATCTCCTCCGATGACATAGAGGAAGTTGCCCATGATTGAGAGTGTGACAACCGCTCCCTCCCAACGTTTGGCCGGTAGCTGTCCCTGGGAGGTAGTATCAAATGAGCCGACATTGCCTGATGATCCAATCTGGGCTTTATAAACTGTGCTGGTAGCATCTGCTCCACAAGACCCGTTAGAACATCCGCCAAGTGCATATAGATAGCTTGTTCCACCAATCGTTGCCTGACCAACCATTACTCCGTATCGGGTAGCCAGTAGCTGTCCCTGGGAGGTAGTATCAAATGAGCCGACATTGCCGGAGGTGTCGATTTGAGATTTATATACCGTTGAAGTAGCTGCGCCGCCATCCCAACCGGCGATATTATAGAGATAATAGGTTCCGGCCTGATTGACTGTGATAGCGCCGGTTCCGTACCGAGCTGCTTTTAATTGACCTTGAGAGGTGGTTACAAAAGAGCCCAAATTACCCGAGGCATCAACCTGTGTTCGATATAAAGCCGAGCCTCCGCCGCTTCCTCCTGCCAGATAGACATAATTCGTTCCTCCGACAGTTGCAGTGGTAATAGAATTCTCAATTTGTTCGATATTGGCCGGTAGCTGTCCCTGGGAGGTAGTATCAAATGAGCCGACATTGCCTGATGATCCAATCTGGGCTTTATAAACAGTTGAAGCAGAATCCCCTCCGATTGCATAGATATAATTCGTCCCGCCGACAGCCACCAATGCTCCGCCTAGTTGAAGCCGAGTAGCGAGTAGTTGTCCTTGAGATGTGGTAGAAAATGCCCCGACATCTCCGGATGGATCATAGGTAGTGGTAATTTTTCCTTTATATACAACAGATGCACTGCCATTCCCCAGTCCGTAGAAGTAACTTGAAGTACCCAGAGTGACTATGTTAGACAGGCTTCTAATGGCTGCGGGAAATTGTGCTTGCCCAGTTGTCACAAAAGAACCGACATTACCCGAACCATCAAGAGTTGCTCTATAAACAGTTGAGACTTCTCCACCAGAGACATATAGATAATTCGTGCCGCCAATGGTAAAAGGATTAACTGCAGGATTGTATATCACTGCCGGCAGCTGTCCCTGGGAGGTAGAATTAAATGAACCTATGTTTGCTGAAGTATCGATTTGAGCTTTATAAACAGTGGAAATAGTATTTCCTCCTACTATATACACATAATTAGTTCCTCCAATAGTGACGGTTGTAGCGTCTCCAAATACAGTGGCAACCTTTAGTTGTCCTTGTGAGGTGGTAGCAAAAGACCCGACATCACCATTGGCTGGATTAATCATTCCTTTATAGACGGCTGAAGTATTTCCGTCAGCATCTCCTAGTACATAGATATATGATGTCCCGCTAATGCTTGCAACGGTAGATGCGTTTTGCCAAATAAGTTCAAGCATTTGTCCTTGTGAGGTAGTAGCAAAGGCTCCAATATTTCCTGTTGAGCCAATTTGAGCCTTATATACGCTTGAATAGGTTGTTGGGTTGTAGCCACCGATAATATAGATATAATTTGTACCACCAACATCAACGATATTTGAGGCCATGTAGGATAGGCCAAGGGGTAACTGTGCCTGGGAGGTTGTTACAAATGAGCCGAGATCTCCAGCTGTAGTGATGGTAGATTTATACACAGTTGAAAGAACTGGTGCCCAGTCACCTCCTATAAAGTAGAGATAACCTGTTCCACCAATTACAACACTTTCCGTAGTATTAAAATACGCCCGCGTTGTCGGTAATTGTCCCTGGTTGGTGGTTGCGAATACCCCGATATCTCCGCAAGTTGAGCAGTTTTGAACAGCAACTGCCTTGATTGACCCTGTCCCTTCTTGTTTGATGGTCGTCTCCTGGGAAATAGCAAAGTTAGTTGAATCATTACTGGTCCACGAACCAACGTTATCTGCACTATCCAGGACAACTGCTGAGGTTGAGTAGGTTGTGGGAGCAGTGTTTGAGCTGCCGGAGTTGCCATAATATAGATAATAGGTAGCTGTGCCAGAGGCGGCAATTGAAGCTTGATTTAAGAATTTAACCACAATCTGTTGAGACCCGGCAGCGCACGAGGTACGGGTAATATTTCTGGCAATCTCAGTCGGGCCAGTTAATTTCGCCACAATCAGGTCAGAGGAGTCGTTTTTGGTGGTTGCACAAACATCAGATGATTGTGAGCTGGCTCCAGTGGTTAAGGTAATAGTGAGCTCATAATTGGTTGGCAGGGCAGTGGAGGAGTCGTTATTAGTGACAGTAATGGCCCGGCGGTAATTATAGGTATTAGTGCCGGCGGCTAGATTAGTAACTGACCAGGCCCCCTCGACCCGGGTGCCAACAGTAGTTGTGGCATCGGTTGAACCGGACAGTTCAACTGCATTAGCCAGCTGGGTTTTACCATTAACTCCTAAGGCGTAGCTATTATTAATTGTTTCATTGGTACCGGCAGTTGGGGGTCCGGCCAGGTATAGAGTATAGGCATGGTCTGTCACTACTGAGGTGTTGGTAGCAGCCAGGGTCGGGGCGGCAATCGAGTTAAAAGCTGCATTAGCCAGTGTCCCGGAGGCAGCGGTACCGGAGTCAGTTAGGGTTGAGGCCGAAAAAGAAAGATAGGCTCCAGTTAAAGAGGGAGTTAGCGACTTAGCAGCTGAGACATCCAGGGAACCTCCAGGAGTTTGAGTACCAATTCCGACATTGGCTGAAAGGATATTCACTTCATCGGTAGTTTGGTCGTCAAATTCGATTCTTCCTGCTCCGGAGCCAAGTCCCAGCCAGTCATCATCAGCTCCGGAGTCGGCAAAAGCGGCGCCCGAGGTCATTGATCCAACTGCAGTGATATCACCCTGGCCAACAGCCGCGGTTGAACCACTCTTACCGATATATAGCGTATCAGTTGAGGTGTCCCAGCAGATTTGTCCCTCAGCGGTAGCGCTGGAACAGGCGGTGGCGTTTTGAGGCAGCAATAACCCTTCAGTAGTTGAGGAGAGGTTAATCGCCGAGAGGTCAAGCAGGGCTCCGTCAGCTAAAGTGGCATTTCCTCCCGCGATATAGAGCGCATAATTAGTATCGGCTCCGGTCGGGGTGGCAATATAAAGTCCGTATTTGGTATTAGTTCCGTTGGTAGAGGAGGTGCCGTTGGCAATATATAGTCCATAGGAGTTAACAGTTCCGGCATCAGCGTTATGGGTCGCAATATTAGAGATGTATTGTCCATAAACATTAGTCGTACCAGCCAAGGCTAGGGTAGAGGTTGGAGCCAAGTATGAGCCATACAGATTTAATGTATCATCAGAGTTATTTGAAGCTCCGGTTGATGCAGGCTGAGACCTTAAACCATAGATTGTCCTAGTTTGAGTGGCAGCTAGGGCACCTGTTGCACTTGTAGCCAAGTCTAATCCTATTAATGTATCTCCGGTGGTAGAAGAGCTGGTTACTGTTGAATATATACCCACTCCAGTTTTGGCAGCATTGCCTGATAAAGCTAGAGTAGAGTAAAGTTGGTAGTCGGTGTTGGCGGAAGTTGTTGAATCAGCTCCTTCAAGATAGGCTCCGTAGCCTGTTACTCCAGCTCCGGCAAAGGTCGGAGCAATATGAGCCAGTTTTCCAGAAGTCAGAGATGAGGAGACAAGATACAATCCAGTTCCAGTAGTTAAGCTTGAATCAGTAAAGACAAAAGCTGAAGAGGTAGTAGTTCCGGAAACAACCGCACTGGTGAAAGTTTGGGCTGATGTAGTAGTCGTTACTCCGAAAGTTGAAGAACCGGATATGGCAATCGCTCCGGCGCTTGAGTTACCAAGTGAGATAGTTCCGGTTGAGGTGCCGGTGTTAATATTAGTGGCAAAGTTAGAGGAGGCATTAATACTGGTGGTTGCACCGGTTATAGTTAAACCAAGTTGTCCGGTTAAGAGCCCGGCTGAGGTAACTGCACCAGAGCCTGATGTAGAAATATTCCCTGAGGTAGTGATCGCATCCCCGGTGGTGACAGGCGAAAGGGTAGTTCCCGATCTTGACCAGTACCCTTGATTAGATTCTGATCCTCCGGTAATAGATCCGGCACAAGTTAGGTTTCCAGTTGAATCAGAGACAGTACACCCGGTCGAACCAGAACCTCCACCCAGCAAAATATTCCCTGTCCCACCGCCGGAGTCTACTTCAATATGTGTTCCGGCTGTAGCCGGCGAGATAACCGCAGTAGTTGCGCCTGAGGCAAAGGTTAAGGCAGTTGAGCTAAAGGTATTAGTGTTAATGGTCGATGAAAAAGTGGCTGTTCCGGCAATCGATAATGTGCCGGATCCTGAGGTTGAAAGATTACCTGAGGTAGTGATCGCATCCCCGGCTGTAGCCGGAGAAAGGGTTGTTCCTGATCTTGTCCAGTAGCCGCTTGTTCCGGTTGAGCCACCGGTAATATCCCCGGCACAAGTCAGGGCTCCGGTGGAGTTGGCGATCGTACATCCGGTTGCTGCAGACCCTCCGGCTAGCTCAACATTGCCGGTAGAGGTAGCCGCAATCTTGACTAAGCCAGAGCCCTTAGCATCAATACTTAAAGGGATGTTGGTATCAGACCCCCCACCGTCGGCACTAATAGCTACACCTGATCCGGTTGCCCCAGCCAGGAAGTTAAAGCCATTAACAGCACTACTGACTGAGGTAATTGAAAAAATGGAGTTAGCGGCTTGCTGCAGATCAATTAAATTTCCGGCAAAGGTAGCTGCGGCATTGACTCCAATACCAGTGCCGGAGGTTGACCAGGCATTGGTGGTGGTTCCGCTTGGTTCAATCAGTAGTTGAGGTTTGGTGGTTGTGCCGGATCCTCCGGTATACCAGGCTCCTGTTAGTTTCTGGGCTGGGGTAGAGGCAGCCCCGGCAGTAGAGTTGGTCTGCGCTGCGCTAAAGGTCTGGGCTGTGTCCAGGTAGGCAACATTAGAAAGAGTTCCACCGGTATTAATATTGGTGCCGTTTAACTGCAAGGCAGACGAGGCATTTAAGTTGGTGGTAGTAACAGTCGAAGGTAGAGATAGTGTCACCGTGGTGGAGGATGCTGCCACCGAGATTTGATTAGAAGTCCCCGCTATCGTTAATTCTCCGGTTAAGCTGTTTAGGGAGGTTACTCCGGCACCGGATGATGACCAGGCAGGTAGACCAGAGGTGACGACCAAAGATTGGCCAGATGTTCCAATGGCCAATTTAGAGAGTGTCCCTGAGGAGTTAGCATAAAGAATATCGCCAGTTGTATATGAGGTCAGTGCCGTTCCTCCCTTTGCAATAGTTACAGCCGAGGATAATGCTCCGACCGCAACTGATCCGGAAGATGAGATAGTCAGAGCGCTATCGACATCATCATCAGTAATACAGCCAGAACATCCACCGGCACTTCTGACCGAAGAGAGGGTTGGGGTGGAGACAGAGATAGTTTTAGTTGCAGTAGCCAGGGATAATCCGGAACCCAAGATAATATCCCCGGATACTTTTGTTCCGGTACTAGATGTAGCAAAAGAATTAACTAAATTAGAGGGAAGGGTTACAGAGATAGTAGGGTTGGGGGAGTCGGCACCGACAATCGTAACATTATCTCCGCCGGTAATGCTTTGGAGCAAGCCACTGACGTCTGTTCCGGTAACCCGAACACCACCTTCGATCAATAAGGTTCCGTTGATGGCAGTATTGGCGTTAATGTTTAAGGTTCCGGGTCTCTGGTTAATGATTGCCAGGACGTTGGAAGAGTTTTCAGCTTTCAGACTCGCTTCGCTGTCAGCTATCAGATTATCTGACGACTGAGGGCTGACGACTGACGACTTCTTTAAACCTAACTCCCTAGCTTTCTGGGGCAGTATCATAGACAGGTATCCCTTAGCAAGGGAATTAAAAGGAGACAGGGCAGAGGAGTGGGCAAAATGTTGGTTTGTTTGTCTGGGATTAATGAAGTAACTGCCAACTATAATGGCGGTGACAATAAATCCGGCTGCAACAATTCCCCCTAGTCCCATTTGTAAAGCTTTCTTAAGATGATTCGCAACTTGGTGTCGGGGTTTATCCTTGATAACAAAGGGTGGTGGCAATGGCAAGATGGAGCTGGGGTTAAACTGTTTAATCGCCCGAGCGATCGGAGAGGGGGCGTAACCCAAGTGATGTTCGCCCTGCTGCTCATTAGTATATATAGATGCAGGGATTTTAGCTTTTGAGATTGGCTTGAGATCTTCAAAGTTAGGGTGACTGTGCTGCTCTATTTTTCTGGCAAGTTTAGGAGTAGCAATCGCAAACTTTTTTAATTCTGTTAACCTATATCTCCTACTGCCCCCGGCCGTCCTAATGGAGACTAACTTTTTCTGCTCCTCCCAGTTACGCAGAGTGTCAATCGATACCCCCAGATACTTTGCTGCTTTACCAATAGAAATTAAACCCCGGGTTGGTTTGGCCACCACAGATGAAGCCACCGAGTCAAACTCGGCAGGCACGTTTGATCGTGCCGCGTTTGATGCGGCCGAATGGTCCGTCTGCTTGGGCGAGATGCTCTTGCCAAGCAATTTATTCATGTATTTTTACTATCTTTTCCAGATAGCGGGCAGTTGAAAGCCTAGGATTTAGTTAGAAGTTTAGGGTGGGATAAATTCGATTTAAATAGATAAAACCCCCAACTTGTGAACCTAATTCCTAGGAATTTCTTCCTTAAATTTATCATGACAAAAGTCTGCAGATCCGTCAAGAGGCAATTTCTCAGTTTACAAGCTCAAAATCTAGGAAGTTTTTGAAGGGTCAAAATTTGGTGATAATTTGTCAATTTAGGTTATCTTTTTTACTCAAAAAAGTGATCTGGAAAATGATCATTTAACCCTTAAAAATACAAGCTAAAAATGGAAAAGGAATTTTTTACGAAAATAGCCAAACTTGTCACTAGTCACTGGGAACTAGTAACATATAGCTATGGTTATTGGTATTGATGGGTCAAGAGCTTTTATCGAAAGGCGGACAGGGACAGAGGAATATTCATATCAGTTACTAAAACATTTAGCAGAGATTGACAAAAAGAATACTTATATCGTCTATCTAAGGCCGGTTCGCAGTTCACAGCTCACAGTTCACAGATCAGATTGGCCAAAGAATTTTAAGTTTAAATTAATTAATTTTCCTCGGTTATGGACTCAGGTTGGCTTGGCGATACACACCTTTACTGACAATCTGGATCTACTGTTTGTCCCTTCCCACACCCTGCCTCTATTTCGTAAACCAGGGTTAAAGACTGTGATGACAATCCACGATCTGGGAGCGGAGTACTTGCCAAGTTTGCATCAACTTAAACAAGCCCTCTACCTCAAAGCGATTACTAAGCTGCAGCTTAAATCGGCAACTCATTTGATCGCTGTGTCCCAGGCCACAAAGCAGGATCTCGTAGATAGAGTTGGGATCGACCCAAAAAAAGTGACGGTAATCTATGAAGGTGGACCGACTAGAGACAAGTACCAAGAGACAAGTGACAAGGAGGAGGGAGTTATGCAAAAATTTGGACTTGAAAGACAAAAATATTTCTTATTTATAGGTACCATCCAACCCCGTAAGAATTTGGAGAGATTAATCGAAGCTTTCAGTCATCAGCTATCAGCTATCAGAGAAAAAGCAAAAAAGTCTGAAAACTGGAGTCTGGAGACTGACGACTCTTTAAAACTTGTTCTTGCTGGTAACAAAGGTTGGCAGTCAGCTAAGATCTACCATCAGCCTCAAGCCATGGGGATTTCTGATAGAGTTTTATTTACAGGATTTATTACTGACGAAGAGAAAAAAATCCTTTTAGAAAATGCCTTAGCCTTGGCATTTCCGTCTCTTTTTGAAGGGTTTGGACTGCCAATTCTGGAGGCCTTTGGGAGTAACTGCCCGGTGTTAACTTCGAATATCTCTTCAATGCCAGAAGTTGCCGGAAACGCGGCTATTTTAGTTGATCCATATAGCTTAGAGAGTATTCTGGAGGGTATGATGAGAATGCAGAATGTAGAATTCAGAGTGAAGTTAATAAAAGAGGGTCATGAGCAGCTAAAAAAGTTTAGTTGGGAAAAAGCAGCCAGGGAAACACTTAATGTATTAGAAAGTATTAAGTATTAAGTATTAAGTAACTACATGATAAAAACAGTTCTGGGAGTAAAAATTGACGATCTGTCTATGCCGGAGGCTTTAGAGCTTGTCTCCTCCTGGCTAGCCGACAAGCGACAAGCGACAAGCGACAAGCGATACGTTGTCACTCCCAACCCCGAGTTCGTGATGTCTGCTCAAAAAGACCCGGAATTTAGGGAGATTTTAAATAAAGCTGACTTGAGTATTCCCGATGGGGTTGGTTTAAGGTTGGGAGGTGTACAGAATATTGTTCCAGGAGTGGACTTTATGGAACAGCTCTGTCGCCAGGCAGCCCAAAGCGGCTGGTTGGTTGGGTTTTTGGGAGGGCAAGACAGGGTCGCTAAGAAGTGCGCTGAAGTGTTACAAGCCCGCTTCCCAGGTTTAAAGATAAGTTTTTCCGAGAATGGAGGAGAGGTATTATATTCCGGGGTAACGACTCAAGATTTAAGTAAGCTTCCCCAGACAGATATCCTGTTTGTGGCTTTGGGGCATATTAAGCAGGAAAAGTGGATTGTTCGGCATCTGCAGAGCGTTCAGGCTAAAGTTTTTATGGGGGTGGGTGGAGCATTTGATTATATTGCTGGAATCGTGCCCCGGGCTCCTCTGTGGATGAGGAAGATAGGTTTAGAGTGGTTGTTTAGATTAATGGTTCAGCCCTGGAGGATCAAACGGCAGCTAAGTTTGCTGAAGTTTGTTTTGTCGGTACTAACCAGTTAGAGGAGGCAATTTTAAATACTCTTCGATTCTTTCTACCCTTTTTCTCAACTCAAAATAAGCATCATCGAAATAGGCGATAATCGCATTCTCGCTCTTTCTTATGGCTCTTAGAATCTCCTGCTTCATTGACTTAAATTGCTTGTCTATTGAGGCAGATTGTTTCTCTAACTTTTGGTCAAAGTTCTCGGTTTGTTGCTCCAGAAGTCCTTTAATCTGGTTTAAATCATTTTTATCTAACATTGTTTTAATATAGCACTTTCAAAAGTTAAGTAAAGAATTGAATTATTTCAGAGCTTGACATTGCGCGATTCGTGGCTAATGCCTGCGTGATACTCTTGTGATATACTTTTAAAATGGCTCTTAAACTGGTTTGTGTCAATATTGAAGGAAGTAGGCATCTGGATAAAGTTGTATCCTTTTTAAAGCAGGAATCTGCCGATGTTGTCTTACTGCAAGAAGTATTCGAGTCTGACCTCGCCAAACTGCAAGAGGCTACAGCAGGTAATTTTAAGTTTTATCCAATGTGCCAAAAATCTTATGCCAAGAAGGGTCAAGACAATTGGGGCATCGCTCTGTTGTCTCGTCTGCCTTTCGAAGATATGGGGGAGAATTATTATGGACTGACTGATCCTTTGGTCAAGGTTCCTCCCTATGATCAAAATACTCCTGGTGAGGTATCCAAAGTAGTCGGCTGGATTAAGGTAACCAAAGAAGGTAGGCAGTTTACCATACTAAACACCCACTTTACCTGGACTCCTAATGGTTGGCCTAATGACCGTCAGCTAAGCGACCTGCACGAGTTATTTGGTATTCTGACCAAATTCCCAGAATTTATACTATGTGGCGATTTTAATGCTCCCCGCGGCCGTCCAGTTTGGACAGAGATAGTCGATCTTTATCAGGATAATATACCGGCCGAAGTTACTACCACCATCGATGGTGAGCTGCACCTAAAAGGTGATCTGCAGCTAGTAGTTGATGGGATTTTCACCACACCTGGAGTTAAGGTCTCAGATGTTAGGGTAGTATCCGGGGTGAGTGACCACTGCGGTCTTGTTGCGGATATCTCTAAAGAATTCTGATTATCGTTTCAATGAAGTGAGAACTATCTTTAAACTGAAGTCTTTTGAGTAATTCCCAGGAGCCATAAAACGGCTTCCTTTTTGTAGCGTCTGTCTCCCCTCGAGTTGATCCGAATAGCGGGAAGTTTGCCCCTTTTACCCCATCTTTTGATAGTCAGAGGAGACACTCTGAGGACCTCAGCGACTTCTTTAACGGTCAGTAGGTCAGGGAGATTATCGAGTGAAACTTTGGTAGTTGTCATATAGATTTACATACAAAGTGATAGAAAACGTATCTTTATACAGTTTGTATGTAACTATGTATATCATAAGGGTCAAAATAGTGTCAATAGATCAAAAGACAAAAATTAGTTGACAACTAAATGGTAAACATTGGATTATATAAAGTATATGGAATCTACGTTGACTAATCCGCCTTCTGCAGCTATATCGGAAGCAATCAGATCAAAAATGAACAGTTCAGAAACTAAAGCCCTAACTTTCGAAACGGAAATTGCTGGTCATGTAGTTGCCGATAATCTAGCTGAGATTGGCCGTGAGCATGGACCCGAAAGTCCTGACCCCAAAGATATGCATCAACGTCGCCATACCGATCAAGTCTTGAAAGACTTAGAGAAATTGTGGGGGATCACAATACGGGTAATCAGCCCGAAAGGAATTAAACCTCGTCTTCGCCGAGCAGTAAGTAGGTCAAAAATCGCGATGTCGGGACATGATGCAGTAGTCAAAGATAACAAGGTGATTATGGAAAATTGGGTTCCGCGCACTCCCACAGCCGATGAACAGGCAAATGAAGCGATTGAAATCGAGAGACAAAGACTGAGAGGAATGGGGGAAGGCAAAAATGAAGGAGATAGCGCGACCAGCACAATTGCTAAAGTGCATCAATATGACCTGCAGGTTGTCAACGGAGGAAGTAGTTCTGTGGTAGGCCCAGATGACGACCAAATCATCCATCGAACTATTGCTGCGACCGAACCAGGAGCTTTTAATGGCTTTACCCTAGCTCAAAACACCCAATCGGGAGAACCCCTAGAGGTGATTTACGGAGCGATGTCCGACATGCTCGTTCCGGCTACCGCACCACCAGAAGCGCTTCGAACCGGGATGTACGAGGTCAGGGAGCTTAAGTGGCAGATGAATAGAAAAATTAAGAGGGCACTTGGGGTTGATCGGCGAACAGGTCAGGTCACAAATCCTGAAGGATTTAAAAACTTAAGCACCAAAGATAAGCAATTTATTGTCAAGACTCTCGGTGGGTGGATTGGTAATCTTAAGGATAAAGGTAAGCCAGAATCTGAGTGGTCAGATATAGGCGATCAGGTGGGGTGGCATATTGGACGGGAGGTAGCAGTTCTTGGCGGAGATTGTATTCATGAAGGGGCAACTAAAACCAAAAATGCTGCTGGAGAAATAGTCCCGGTAGTGCCTGATCTTCAAAAGTTAGTTGTCACTCAAGATATGGCGACTCTTGATGCAGTGCCAGCGGAAATGCGTATCTCCCGTACTAATGATCAGGGTGAGACAATAGAAGAGATTGCCCCAGATGGGCTTAATTATTTAACCGATAAGCTAAGGTCGGAGCTAGAGAAAGAGCTTCGACCAGGTTTTACGACGACCATTGAGCTAGCCAGGGCCCGAAAAAGAGAAGTGCTGGCTATGGATATGGATGATGAATCAGCTTTGGATACAAACCTACACCGGATCTTAGAATTAGCTTATTATTACCCTCAAAGCGCTCAGTTAGAATCCCAAAGTACTGTAGCTATGCCTATGCTACGGCTAGCCACTGCTTAATGACTCAGCTACAAACAAATAATTAATTATAGGACAAGAAGTATTTTAACTACAGGCTTAAGTTTTTTTAATTCAACCACAAAAAAAGAGAGCTAACCGGAATTGACTTGGTTAGCCCTCTTTATAGAGATTGCACTGAAAATTACTTCAGTTCCACAGTAGCGCCTGCAGCTGTCAGTTTGGCCTTAGCCTCTTCGGCAGCTTCCTTCTTGACGCCTTCTAAGACAGGTTTTGGAGCAGCTTCAACCAAATCTTTAGCTTCTTTTAAGCCTAAAGTTGGAACGATTTCTCGAACTGCTTTAATAGCCCCGATCTTATTGGCTCCGGCACTAGTTAAAATAACATCAAATGATGTCTGTTCTTCAGCTGGGGTGGCGTCACCAGTCGGTGCACCACTTGTCGCACCAGCTACAGCCATAGGGGCGGCAGCGGTAACACCAAATTTGTCTTCTAATGCATGTACTAAATCAGCGAGCTCTAAAACAGATAGTTTTTCGATTTTCTCGATGATGTCAGACAGCCCTTTGGAAACTTCTTTGGAAGCTTTTTTCTCCTCTTTAGGCCCGTCTTGACTCGCGTCAGACGAGGCAGGAGCTTCTTCAACTTTAGCTTCTTCTTTTACTTCTTCAGTATTTGTATTTTCGTCAGTCATAGTGTTGGTTCATAGTACGCTTACGCTTGTAGTTCGTGGTTCGTGGTAGTTCTACTATGAACTACGAACCAAAAGTGAGCGTAGCGAACGTACTATTAACTATTTACTCACCTCCTCTCGATATTCGGATTTGATCCAGAGCATAAACCAGATTGCGTAAATTAGCCTGCAGCACACCGACAATACCATACAAGGGAGATCCGAGTGCACCTACTACCTGAGCGCGTAGCTGATCTTTGCTAGGAAGAGTAGAGAGTTGAACTACTTTTGAAGCAGTCATAAATTCACCGTCAAGCAAACCTCCCTTAATCTCACCGATACCGTTATCTTTAATAGCTTTGGTCAGGGCTTTGATAGGAGTAATTTCGTCTTCAAAGGTCAGGAGGGTAGCGATAGGACCAGTGATCGATCCTGCGTCTGTTTCTGGGAGATGAGCACCTTTCAAAGCAATTTTAAGCAGATTGTTCTTAGTGATATTAAAGGTAGCGTTTTGAGTGCGGAGTTCAGAGCGCAAAACAGAGAGCTGAGACATGGTCAGACCTTGGTAGTTAGCAAAAACCACCGATTTAGCTCTGGAGAGCTGATCGGTTAGGGTTTTGACTGTATCTTCTTTTTGCGCGCGTGTTTTAGGCATAAAAAAACTCCTCTTCGAGGAGTTTTGGTGTATCGATTATCATGTATCGTGTATCGACTTTTCGATTAACGACCAACGATTAACGATCTACTTAACGCCTCGGTATGACTTATTCCTTCGACTTCGCTCAGGATGCATACTTTCTCAAGCTGGAGTATCTTAACCGATCGGTATGTGACTTGTCAACCTAGAGGGCTTTGTGGGTGGTGAGGATTATCGCTGAAGGGCATTAACACCCTTACCATTACATTTAGGATCTCCCCAGAGTCCGCCAGCATACATTTCGCCTGCCTGATGTACATTATATCGGCAGACTGTACCATCTGGTAATCTTCCGGTTCTGATCGCAACTACCTCACCGCCAGCACGGTTAGTTCTCCAGACTCCGCCATAGTATTCAGAACAATCTCCCCGGGAATGCACATTGTGCCATCCATCACCCAAAGATTCGATACGTACTAGTGCATCCTTAACGCAGCTCTTAGCTGGCGTAACAGCTTCCTGAGCAGCAGCACCAGTTGGAAGTAAGGCCAAAGGAAGGACAGCCAGAGCAAGTATCCCTGCTCTTGCAGCTGCTTTACGAACTGTCTCAACACGTCTTGAAAGTTCTGATCGCATATTTCTATTTTGAATTGTATCCTATAGCCTAGATTAGTGTCAAGTTATCCGAAATATTGGTGCGATCAAAAGGAAGGTATCCTGTTTTCGAGGTCCGAGTGACCTCGACCGAGTACAGATCAAGAGATTTATCCGAAAAGTTGGTGCGTTTAGAAGCTCGGCATCCACATCCAATACCCATCAGAGACCCCCTGGGGTTTATACGGAGACTCCAACAGAGGCGAACCAATAGCTTGTGAGGTATCGAGGGATGCTGACTTTGAGGCAATGGGAGGACTAGAATACCAGGCTCCCGAGGCTCCGGTTAGACCCTGGTTTTTACGTACATAATTGAGGTCAAAGTTATTGACCACTCCATCAAGATTAAAGTCCACGATCGGATTCCAGTTGCCCGATGTTTTATTCGAACCAGTGGCTTTATCGGCGATAGTCTGGTCTGAGGAGTCGATACGATTATCGTCGTTTAAGTCCCCAGTCAGCATCAAGAGAGGGTTTCCAGTTGGGTTTAGATTGGCTTTATTCGGACTAACAGTAAAGGCCGAAGAGGTAGCAATCTGCTGAGGACCTTTGAGGTAGGCGGTAT
This sequence comes from Candidatus Daviesbacteria bacterium RIFCSPHIGHO2_02_FULL_43_12, assembly GCA_001776775.1. Classification (GTDB taxonomy): domain Bacteria; phylum Patescibacteriota; class Microgenomatia; order Daviesbacterales; family UBA10151; genus HO2-FULL-47-45. The sequence continues at coordinate 7,984 of MFDD01000006.1, read as the reverse complement.
ACTCACTGCCAACAGTTAGTCCTTGGATAGAAAGCCCTTGGTAGCTGCCGCTGGCCGGTACGTCTATGGCAAAGGACAATAAATAATTGGGTTTAAGCTGAGCTGAGCCGGTAGCTATTCCTAAAAAGATTTTTGCGGCTTGGCTGCTGGCAGGTCGTCCTTCGAGCTGGATAATAAAATCCAGGGTCGGTCCGACTATCTGAGCAGTTAGTCCAGTTAAACCTTCATCAGCAGACCCGGATTCGGTACCGGGAGAAGCCTGGGGATTTGAAGCGGAGTTATCTAAGAGGTCTTTAATAGGTGAATCCTTGGGAACTTCATGGGATGTGGTCTTGGGGCCGGTACTTTGATCTATTTGCTCAGAGGCATGACTGCTGGAGCGATAACTTTGAGACAGCAAGAAAACCGTGATTGGAATAATAGCCGTCAGGATTGTAAAGACCAGAATAATTATTTGGGTTATTCCCAAACGGGGAATTGCAAATGGCAGCTTGAGCATACCTTAATAGTAATAGACAGGAGTGACAAGTGGCAAGGGTCAAGAGTCAAGGAAAGAGCGACGAGAATTAAGAGTGTAGAATGTAGAGTGCAGAGTTATTTTTACTCTGAACTCTTAACTCATCACTCTGAGCTATTTTTCCCAGATTTTAGCTTCGTTAATGAAGCTTTAATCGCTCTAATTACCTTAATGACTTTAATTTATATTGAAGCTGGGTCGATTTTGACCCCTAGACCCATGGTTGGGGCGATGACCAGCTGCTGGACTCGGGATTTACCGATAGTGGTAAAGAGGGTTTTGATATTGGCGGCGATCTCGGCGGTTGACTGTTCAGCTTTGCCAACGCCTAAATGAATCACCTTACCGTTTGGTTCAGTCTTGTATTCTGTCTTTCCGGATTGCAGCTCAGCCACAGCTTTAGCCAGATTATCGGTAATAGTTCCGGATTTCGGATTAGGCATCAGACCCCGAGGACCCAGAACCCGAGCGACTTTAGCTAGTCTGGGCATCCAGTCAGGAGTAGCTACCACCACATCAAAGTCGATCTTGGATTTTTCAATCGCAGCGACTGTCTCATCGGTTCCAACCAGGTCTGCTCCGGATTCGCTGGCCCCTTTACCAAAAGCCAAAACTCTGAGCTTTTTTCCAGCAGCAAAGGGAAGGGTGACTAGTCCACGGACGCCTGCTTGGGAAGTATTAATGTGGACGGCTAAGGTAGTTGGAAACTTGGTATACGAAGTTTGTTTGGCCAAATCGATGGCCTCAGTAAGGGGGTATTTGCGGACTCTTTCGACCAGCTCGGCCTTTGCTTGATATTTTGTTCCCCGAGTTTGTTTTCGGGCCTTTTTAGTGGTTTTTTTAGCTACCTTAGAGAGTTTGGCTTTTTTCTTAGCAGGAGTTTCTGCCTTATTAGCAGTTGCTATTTTTTTCTCTGTTGGTTCTTTTGTTTCTTCCGTTAATTTCTTCATTTTTTGGATCCTTCGACTCGTCTCACTAGCTCAGGATGGCAGCTACGCTGCCACTTTCACTCCCATTGATCTGGCTGTACCTTCAACGACCTTCATGGCCGCTTCAACAGAATTGGCATTTAAATCTGGCATCTTGGCTTTAGCAATCTCCTCAACCTGACTCTTGGACAGAGTGCCAGCAAATTCGCGTCCGGCTTTGCCAGAACCTTTTTCAACCTGCAAAGCTTTCTTAATCATTTCAGCCACAGGTGGTTCTTTGGTAATAAAAGTAAAGGTCCTATCATCATAAGCGGTGATCACCACCGGTAAGATATTGCCCATCCGTTCTTTGGTGCGTTCATTGTATTGTTTCACAAAGTCCATGATCGGCAGACCATGTTGTCCCAGAGCTGGACCGACCGGAGGAGCAGCGGTAGCAGCCCCAGCAGGGATATTGAGTTTAATTAGAGTTTTAATCTTGCGTACAGGCATAGCTGTGAACTAATTTGACCTGAGTATTATCTCTTTTTTAGATTCGATTTGCAAGAGGTTGGGGTTAAGGAGCTGTCACTCGTAGTTTGGATTCTAATTGAGCTCGTGCTGCAGATGTATTAGGAGCCTGCATGATAGAACGCCTCAGGATTGCAGAGTCGTCGACTGGATTAAAGTTTGATCCAGCCTTGTCTGCTAAGACTTCTCGAAAACGAGGATCATCGAAGAATTTTTTTGGATCCTCAGTAACTAGAGTTGTAATTAACCTAGGTGAGAGACCCGGTTCATTTCGAATAACTCGAACTGCATAATTTTCCCAAGCCCGATCTCTCATGGTCAAGACCTCAGGTATAAGCCGTAGTCCAGCTCGAGCTTTGATACTCCATTGATGGAGCCTTTCTTTTAAAGGAACGGATGGTTGTTGAATAGATTCTTCAGGTTCAACAAGAGTAGTCTTTTTTTCCTCTTCCGCAGCGTGTGCTACACCAGCTAAAACACTCTGCCGAAATTCTTCTTTGGCCGAAGCATTGGCAGCGGCAATTTGTTCAGGCGTTTCAGGCATAGATATAATGATAGCATGTTTGTCGTAGTTAAACTTAAAAATAATCTAAATTTTTAAGTTTAGCCCTGGGGAAAAAGCGGAAGATTACGAGTAACCTCTTTGATAGTGGCTCTTAAGGGCTGCTCGGGAGTAGCTTCCGGAGGATTTTGCGGTTCCGACAAGTACGGCGGTATCAGTACTGAGGACCTCTGGTAACTAGAACTGCCATCAATTGGGTTAACGGGCTTTGTAGCAAAATGAACGATTCTATCTCTAAGAGCACCGGCAAAGTAAAGAGCTCTGCCAAGTATGCCCCGTGCAGGATGTTTAATATTTTCCTGAGTCAGTTTTGGAACTTCAGCAGATGGTTGTGGGGACCCAGGAATAGTGTCTAAATTATTCATATAAATATTATACACCACTCCGCGCAATGAATAATTTTGAAGACCTATTAGTTTAAAGCTTGGTGACTTGTAGAAAATCGAGCTCGACTGGGGTTTCTCGTCCGAAGATAGAAACTAATATCCGGACCTTGCCATGTTCTTTGTCTACAGAGTCAACCTTGCCGATAAAGTCAGTAAATGGTCCGTCAACGATCTTGACAGTATCATTCGGCATAAAGACATCTTTAAAGGTAGGAGCGGCACCTTGGGTCATAAACTTGATAATTGTGCGCACCTCATGCTCGGGAATAGGGGTGGGTTTATTACCGATACCCACAAAAGCTGTTACCCCTGGAGTTGTGCGGACAGAGAGCCAAGAGATGTCGTCTAAAATCATTTTAACGAGGATATATCCAGGAAAGATCTTTTCTTTAACAGTGGCTTTTTTACCGCTTTTGATCTCGATTTTATCCTGGGTGGGGACCAGGACATCAAGGATCTTGTCTTCCAGGTGTTCAGATTCGATACGCTGTTTTAGGGCGGCGGCCACTCGGTTTTCATGCCCGGAAGCGGTATGTACGATATACCAGCGGGCGTTAGGGTTGTCAGACGGGGTAGCCGTTTCGGTGGCAAGTTGGTCGTCTGAGCTATTAGCTGGTTCTTCACTTGAGTCGGAGGGGTCTAGGCCTTCGGCCTGAGTCGGAGGAGTCGAAGGTTCAAGTTCTTCTTGTTGCTTAGCTTCCGATTCGTTCGACTCATTAGTCACATTCGACTCCTGACCTTCGTGGGCTGCCATATCGTCTGAGGTCTCTTCGTTCAGCGCTTCTACCTGATCCTGGGTAGGTTCGGATATGGTAGTGACATCTGCCTGGTCGGTAGCTACGTCATCTTGTATTAAATTGGTATTATCGTCTGTCATAAATTAGTTTAGTCTGCATTCCTTATGTTCTAGTTATTAGCTTCAAAAGAAAAGCTAGTACGTAGTCTATTCCTAAAACAAAAAAGCCTACGATAATTGTGACTACAATAACAATTGTCGTAAGCTTAACCGTCTCTAGCCGGCTAGGCCAGATAACTTTTGACAATTCTACCTTAACCTCTCTCAAAAAGTCAATGCCGGGAATTCGGATTTTTGCAGCCATATTAGGTGTTAATGATAGCACAGTTTGCTAGATTTGACATTCAAGATTTGACATTTGAGATTTGCGATCTAAGATAGCTATATATGCGCCGGCACTTAGCTATTTTTACTCCTCAAGCCGTTAAAGAGATTTTCGCTGGCCGTAAAACCATCGAAACGCGTTTCAGCAATAAAAGACTCGTTCCTTTTGGCCAGGTCAGCAAAGGAGATGTAGTTTTTATCAAGCCGTCTGGTCAGGAGATCTCCGGGCAGTTTATAGTTAAAAAGGTACTTTTTTTTGAAGGATTGGACCAAACAGACTTTGAAATAATCAAAAAAGCTTATGGAAAAGATTTGAGTTTCGGGTCTATGGAACAGGATGTCAGTTACTTTAAGAATAAAGAAAGTGCGCAGTTTGGGACAGTTATTTTCATTGATAGGGTTGAACGATTTATAACCTCTCCTCTGAAGGTCCCTAAGTCGAACCGCCGCGGTTGGGTAGTGTTACCTCTTTCTAATTAGACTTTTATTTATTAATATAAATGTATGCCTGCCCCAAATTCCATTCTGCGCATCCTCCTGGTCAAAATTTCTAGTCTATTTAAATCGCCTCTTAAGCTACTGATATTTGCTATAGGAACTATGGCTCTGGTTTTAGTTCTTTGGCTGATCTCTTTAACTCTGGAGCCTCATCCGGAAATAAAGTCGATAGTAGTTTCTAATGTCTCGGATCGGTCTGTCACACTGTCCTGGGCCAGCAACCTGCCCACTAAGGGTCGATTGTATGTCAATAAATCTGGCAAATTCGGAGTGTTTCCCAATCTAAAACGAGGTTTATTGGACGACCAGCTGCAGGTTTTTGATCGTAATATCCGACTAGATACACATTTGATAACCCTAGATGGGCTGACTCCCGAGACTACTTATTTTGCTCGGGTTTATCAAGGAATCTGGAGTTCCAAGCTTTATTCTTTCAAAACCCTACCTACTTTTAATGCGGCGACAGTGCCAAATCCGGTTTATGGAAAAATTCTCGAACCAGATAGAAAGACTCCTGCTGCAGGAGTGATCGTCTATCTGACTTTAAAAAATGCGACTAATTCTGCCACTTTGGCTGTTCTGACCACCGCTAACGGGGCCTGGCAGCTGGATCTGGCCAATGTTAAAGTAAATGGTGGCAAAGAGCTTTTTCCTTTGACTCCGGCTACAACTATCAAATTGGTTGTCGAAGCTGGCCTTCGGGGTCAGATTCAGGCGCAGTTAAAACTTAATCAGCTGACGCCTGTTCCGGATATAGTTTTATCGAAAGCTAAGCAATGAACATTTTTCTGCGTAAAGCTATCTGCCTGTTTTTGTCACTACTCATGCTGGTCACGCCATTTTTGACCGTGGTCACGCCTGTTCGGGCTGAGGATCCAGTGGCTTGTGGTGCTCCTGATCAGTATCAGATCGGAGCTCCAACCGGAGATTCCTGTGATGCCGGTAATAACTGTCAGGGCACTGTTTATTGGCACTACTTTTCCACTGACGAAAATGGTCAGGCTTTTTGTGATAAAAACTCTTGCGCTGAACCAATTAGCTGTCCCAACCCCGATACGGGTACTAATCCAAATTCAGATAATCAGCCTCCAGTCGACCAAGGTCATGGAGATGTGACCTATGATGACGAAGCCTGCTTAAACGATGACGCTGGAACCTCCCATATATATTGGCTGAAAAGATTTGCCGATGGGCATGAAGAAAAGTCCGATCCAGGTAGGGTATGTGGCTGTCCAGACAACCAAAACCTGGTTGACGGCAGTTGTCAGACCG
>MFDD01000006.1:0-2169 GCA_001776775.1 Candidatus Daviesbacteria bacterium RIFCSPHIGHO2_02_FULL_43_12 | reverse complement strand
GAGTATCAGGAATGTTTTGGTCCGGGTACTAGCCGGCATATCAAGATTGTGAATTGTGACTATAGTGTGGTGTCGGCCTTAGTTAATAACCCCCAGTGCCCGGGCAGCGAAGATCAAGCGGCTGTTGAGGCTTTTCAACGCGAGCAAGGCGCGCCAACTGACGCCTTTTGTGCCGATCTAAACCGTCATGTCGGAGAGACCTGGACAGAGTGTAACGAGTCTGCAGGTCAGGCGAACTCTTTCCGTTTGCCCGCAGACTGCATCAAAGTTCAATCCGGGACTGTTGCCGATAGTACCTGTCCAGGTTCCAGCACCTTGACTCAGGAGACTATCTCTCCTGTCTCTGATTCCAGCGCCACTGGAGGAGCCTCACCGGAATCGGCCTCTTTTGCGATAGTAGAACCTCCAATTGTTCCTGTTTTTACCCCAGCAAACCAGCCGGTCTGCAATCAGGAAACACCCATCCTGGGTTGTCTGCCCAATACCACTACCCTGCTACAAGGTCGGAAGGTTAGTAGCTATAACTCCCAGAGTGGTCAGTGTGAAGAGACACAGGTGGTGGATAGACTTAGCGAGAACAGTCGTCAGTGTGGGTATTTACCAGAGGAGGGCAAAATTCCGGCCGGAGAGGGGAGTTGCTGCAAGGTAGATCAGGATTGTCCGAATCAGGGGCTAGTAGGCCAGGAATGTCTAGGACTAAACGGAGCCTGCGATGGTGGTCATATCTGTGCCGAGGTTCCACCAGAGGATCAGGGTAAGATCAAATCCGGCGACCAAAGTTGCTGCTCGGTCCATAGTGATTGTCAGGGGGGTCAGGAATGTTATGTGGATAACGGAGCTTGTCGGTCGGGCAACTCCTCCGGACCACAAAGAGCAGAGAATCGAACCAATGGCTGTTGCCTAACCTTCGGTGACTGCGGAGCCCAGGGACTTAAATTTAATCAGTGTTATCCTTCGCATGAAGCCGGACTCAGTTGTCAAACCGAAAGATCCTGCCAGCCGATTCAATGTTCTGGGGCACAGTATTGTCAAAATGGGACGGCTTGTTTTGACGTTGAGGCTTGTAATAACTATAACATTGCCGAACAGCAACGCCTCCAGGCACTGGCAAATCAACGGAGCAGGCAAGAGGCTAGCTCGGCATGTGCCAGCTCAGTCAAGGCCAGATGTATTGTTATCTTTGGTGATCAGCACTCTGAAAAGATGGAAAGCGACCAACAGGCCTCTCAGGTTTGTGCGTCTAGTCCCACTTGTCAATTTAGTGAGGATAAACGAAATTGTCTGCTCAGTTTTAGCTGTCCCAATGGTGGAGCAGTGGCTTTTGATGGCGGAGAAGTCGCTCAGGTATCGACTGGAGGCTTCAGGGTCGGAGACCAAGTCATAGCTGAGGGTCGTTTAACTGTGATTAAAGTGGTCGATGGTTCGCTGATAAAAGTAGAAGGTGATGACGACTTCTTCCTCGAGTCGTCCTTAAGCAGGCCCGCACCACAAGGAGGGACTTCTGGAAACTTCCAGGTTAATGCCCCAGCTCAGGTTGCAGCCCTACCCCCAGCCCAAATAAATCTAAGCCCCACCTGTCAAGATTTTGGGTTGGGTGAAAGTGCCGAAACAGGAACTTCGGTAGTTATTCCAACCTTTGCTCCAGGTCAAATCAAAGAAACTCTAGATTTTAAATATATTTGCGGGGAGGACGGACTTTGGAATAAAGTTGGGGCATCGGATTTTCAAACAAACTTTACTAATGGATTAAATAACAATATCCAAACCTATGCCAACAATTTTGTCTCTTCGGATTTCACCCCAGTAAAAATAATCGGAGATAAATTAAGTGGCAGTAGTTCCACCACGGCAGATCGCGAGATCATCGACAGGGCTTTGGGTGAGTTGGGGTTATCGCCGTTTCAGGACCCGAGTACTTGGCCAGAGGAAACCAAAGTTAAATTTGCCAACAAGGTTGCTTACTTAACTAGCTATAATCCACTGCTGTTAGCCGGTAAAGGGGTTCAGGATCTACATAATGCCACTAAGGTTGGGGTTCCGGGTACGGGGTTTACGGTTTCGGCTCCGGAGGCGGCGGCTGTTGTTGGGTTCATAGCTGGGGCAGTTGTCTTCGGGCCAGCAGCTGTGTTTATCGGTGGAGCAGCGGATATTATCCCGATGGATCCGGCT
>MFDD01000005.1:8082-8798 GCA_001776775.1 Candidatus Daviesbacteria bacterium RIFCSPHIGHO2_02_FULL_43_12 | reverse complement strand
GTCGTTCGAGAAAAAGCCCGAGCACATCGTTGCGGCCGCCTTAGATTTCCAAGGGGAGATATATACCGGCAGAACGCATGCCGATGCGCTCAATGCACTTGAAGAAGTTTATCCTGACTGGGCAGATATGGATGTCAAAAGTCCTCGTGATGGTTTTATGACAAGCGCGGGCCGTTTTGTTGAGCGTGATGAAGCTGGAGAGATTGCCGATAAGGCAGGGCAGTTGGATGCACTAGGATCACACTCAAAACAGCGCCGGGCATCCGAATATCTTGATTCACACGATATCAATCTTAACTAAAGTCAGTATCTATTTGCTGTTATGCTGACCCAAAAGGGGCACCCTTTCGATTTAGCATTGACAACAAAATATAAGTTTGGTTCTCTTATATGTAGGGGGTAAACCGAGGGTCGGTCCGGGGGACTTGAAACACCGGCTCTCAATTCAAGGAGTTCGAGCATGTCGAAAGAAGACGCCCACACTCGTGGGCAGAAAGACGCATCTGCGGGTATACACCCTCAAGATCCGGGCTACTCGGCCCCAGAGGACGAGAAGCGCGCATACGACCAGGGCTACTACAGCACCAGAGCTCAGATCGATGCGACCGACGGCGAGTACCACAAGCCCGTTGGCACCTTCGAGCGGGTCCTCGGGTTCGACGGTGACCGCGCCGACGAGGCCAACCAGCATTACGCTGAGGTCCATGAGGCGACGA
>MFDD01000005.1:986-8073 GCA_001776775.1 Candidatus Daviesbacteria bacterium RIFCSPHIGHO2_02_FULL_43_12 | reverse complement strand
ACGGGTGAGAACACCCCAAACACGATTTAGTAAAGGGGACAGCTTGCGGTGTGAGCTGTCCCCCCTATCTTTTTATGAATTTATGGTCGGCTATTTTCTCTGTGGGTTCAGTATCACAAAAAAGTGATTGACCCTATTTTCTTAAATATAAACACAGTATTTCAAGAAAAAGGTGACTGACCACATTTCTGACGCGTTCTTGCAGAGAAGATGACAATACGGCATGCTAGCCGAAGGTTTTCGTATAAGACGGCCGACAACGTACTCACCTTCGCCAGCGACGCCAAAGAAGCCTTCACCGAAAGGGGCCAGCATGCCCGAAAAGTCATTTTGTCCGCCCTCGGTTCGAACCTCCTCCTGAAAGACAAAATAGTAAGCATTGACACCGATTCTGCGCTTTTACCAATGATTCTTGTCTCAAATTCGGGAAGCGATAATTTGGACACGTTCGAACCTCCGAAACACGGCCCCATGAAAGGGAAAAGCGCCGCTTTTGGCGACGCTAATCCCAACTGGCTCCGCGCGCTTCACGCATTTAGAACCGCAATTTGGCAGATTCCCGGCAACATTTCTCCGTTTAAGATTGTGAATTACTGGTGAGAATTACCCGTTATTGCCAGCTGTGTGCCCCCGTGGTGAGAGTTTGCCATCGGGGCACAGCTTTGTACCCCTTGTGTCGAATTAACCAGAATTTGACGAATTAGAGAAGGTCGGCGAGTTCTTCGCGCTCGTCCTCGTCAAACTCGTCAGGATCAAGCCCCTCGCTTTCCAATTTTTCTTTTATCTCTTTTTGTCGCTCTTTTTCTTCGTTCATAAAATTATCGATATTTTTTACAAGAACAATCTCTGGATTTGCATGTACTTAAGTAGGTGTCTAAGTTATGTACTTTGGTTTTTGTTCTCTGTAGGGCCTTGTGGTCAAAATGTTCGATTTTTAGATGTTTACATTCTTTACACTTTTTGAAAAAGCCTCTTTTTGATCCAAATTCTATAATTTCCTCTACAGAGGCGCAGCCAAGAGTCTTTGCAAGATTTCTTTCGCTCCCAGATTTAATCTTTTTGAAGACATCACTTCTGGTTTCGATTTTATCTTTTTCCGTATATTTACCCGATATCGTCATCCCGATACCCTGTTTTATTTGCTCCGATTCGAGATTGTAAGTAATTTTGTAAAGCTGATCATAAACTTTCTCATATCTGGTACAAACAATTTCCAGATGCGTGTATTCAACCTCACTGATAAAAAATCGGTGAATAACCTTATTTCGGATGTCGTATAAAGTATTAAGTTCTTTAAACAAATTTTTGTCTATAATTTTCTTATCAAGTGCTAATCCGTAGATTTTTCTTTCATTGAAATTCGACTCGTCCTCATGTTGATAAATGTACTTCTGATTAATATCTTCATTTTTCTTCTCAAGTTGCTCTTTCAAAACGAGACAAATTCGGCAAAATCCATCGGCCAACGCGGCGTACAAAACTAAACCCTCGATAAGAGAACCGTGCTCATGGGCTCTTTGTAAGAGCAGCCGAGCAGCACCAAAAGCGCGAAGAAAGTTTTGGAATTTTTCTAGGTCGTTATTTTTGGAAGTTTTATCACTGATTTTGCTCATATTTTTACCAATCCATGTTTTGATATCTATCAATTAAATCGTTTGTATGCTCTACAAATTCAGATGCGTCACCGCTATGCATTAATTTCTTGTATTCTCTTCTTTCTTTTGGTGAAAAATCAATATTTAAACCACCGCGAATAATCTGCATGGATACTTTAAAATCTATGTGTTCCGTTAATAACTGCAAAAATTTATCAAGTTTTTGGAACGACTCTCCCGAACCGCCAAGCCATCTAAATAGCGGGGCATCTGCATTGTCGTTAAAATTAAATGGTTTAGCGCTTATTAATCCAGTGCCAGCTAAATAAACAAGCATACTGCTATTATCTTTACTGAATTTTCCGTGCGCATACAAATTTCTGTTTTGTCGCGATAGCTTTACAAGAAACATATAATACTCATTGAATTGTCCATCGATTAGATTGAAAATCCTTTTGTACTTTTCAGACCATTTCAAAAATATAAACTTTTTTATTGATTCTGCCTTCGGGTTAAAATTTCTGAAAGCTAGCAGCAAAACCAACAAATGTTCCAATAATCCAAAAAAAGCGAAGTATGCTGCTTGCTCAAAATAAAATGATTCTCTCCCGGCCTTTATACCCGTATTCCATGATTTAGCAAAATCTTTCTCTTTTGTCTTAATATTTCGCAAATTTCTCTTTCGTTGTGCCTGTCGCTTGAAAAATGTATACATATCGAACAACTCCTTATACTGATTAACTATGATTATGTCTCCTTTTTCTATCTCGCTCGCCGAAAAAGTTTCGAGGTGTTTTTGTAACAACAGAACGGCTTTATTAAAAATGAGTGGAAGTTGATTCGACAGGCGCGAAATTATTTTGCGATCTTTTGAGCGTATATAGAGACGGTAGCCAAATTTCTCACTCGAAACAGTACAGTGTGTTCCATTGAAAACAAAGTCGATTTCCCACGCCACTTTTTCTATTGGTTGATAAGCGCATGGAAATCCCATTATATCGACAAGAACATATTTAAGAAGAAACCCTCTCTGGAGGGATTGATTTAAGCTTATTTTAACGGCACTGTCATAAAAGCCTGCAGGGAATCCCCGTGATTTAATTGGTTTTTCTAAACCAGAAAGAAGGTTCAGGAGGCTCTTTTTTGTTTTTGGGTCTATGAGCATCGACATAACAAGTTATTGGTTTATATCATTTAATTTAACTAAATTAGTTTTAACCTTATTGAGGTATTTTTTATCAACTCTATTTTCACGGGCAAACTTCATAACCCTTAGATGATATTGGTTAAACAAAACATCATCGGATAATCCGTTAAGATACTGCAGAAACTCGTTTTTCTTGCCCCTTTCTGTGAACCCATAGATTCGTTTTAAGTAATAATCATTTGCGGTTGTGATGAATTCCCTTTCTTTGGATACAGTTAAAATTTCTTCTCGAGTTTCCTTAGGCACACGATTTAAATTACAACTTAACAATCGCCTTAAAACGGTATCTGGTTTAAGCTTGACGCCGTTGCTTATCCGCTCTTTATAAGTTTTCCATGCCTCTTGGATTTTCTTGCCATTATTTTGTTCTTCAAGTAATTTGAAAATATCAAACGACCAGTATGTATTAAACTCGTTCTTGCTAAAGAATTTCGCTTTACTTGCATTTAAATTAAGTCCGAGCTTCGTTAGCTCTTTTGAGGCAAAAAACATTATTTCTTTTGCGGTTTTTTCGTCCGGGGATGCTACGATCTGGTCGTCAGCATATCTCAAATAACCAGAATTTCGATCCGAGCAAATTGTGGAAAGGGCCCTATCATAATCTTGCAAATAGAAGTTAGCTAAAATTCTTGAACAATCACCAACTTCATCCTGTGGCAATCCGATATTTTGCCTTTCATAGTTTAGATCTCTCTTACCCCAATTCGAAAGAAAATAAAACAAGAGGTTTACTACTTGGGTTTTTTCCTTTCCTACGGCAGCTCTGGTTAGAATTTCGAGCCTCCTCAGCCGAATTGAGTCATAAAAATTAGCTATATCGAATACAATAAAAAAATCATAGCTACTATTTCTGTGAAGCAGAAAAGCTTTTCTTTGATATTCTGTCCAGGCCTGCTTCCATGCAAATCTGTTGTAGCTATTATCCGGTATCGATGGTGCATCATCAAAGTTCTCCAGGCGTCTAATTCTTCCTCCAAGCTTCCAGCCTCCGTATGTGCCACGCACCCTATTCTCGGCTATTTCATCCTCTAGGCATTTGATACAGAAAAAATAAACGCAATAGTCTTCCTTCGCCAGCGTCGGAATAAATCTAACTACCAAATTTTGTTTATGAGATACAACATAACTTCTCGGCGGAGCAGGAACATATTTCATTTTTTCTATATCTTTGCAAAGCTGTTTTAGAAATGAATCTCGAGCAGGAATGTTGCCCATATAAGGAATAAGGGTTTCCTTATGGATATGTTTCCAAAAGCGTTGGCCTATGTGTTTTTTGAAATTATCGAAAGTAATCATTTTGTGGATTCAACAATTTTAATCTCCTCCGGGGTGAGGCCGTAGAGTTTATAGACGAGCTGGTCAATTTGTTTTTCGTAGTCGCGGACTTTTGCTTGCCTAGCGGGGTTTTCTAAATAGTCGTCATCTTTGGTGATGGCGAGAATTTTATCAACAATTTTATTAAAATCGTTTTGCTCCCCGTCTAATACCTGTCTAAACGGTAGCCTTAATATATGGGGGGCATTGATAGAGAAAAACTCGCCCCCTATTTTTATTGAAGGATTTTGAACAGAGAAAATCCATTGATACAATTTTGAATTCAAAAGAGCTAATAGATACTTATAGTTGTTGGCAATTTTTGCACAAACCTTAATTCCATATATCCCAATAAAAACAGAACCCTCTTCATCTAACACTGCCGTTATTCTGGTGTCATTACCGCGGATCAAAATTTTGGGCGTAAAAACAAAATCTTGCCACCGTGTTTCTGAAATTGCCTTTTTGTCATTACAGAAATAAGGAGCAAAAATCGACAGACCAACTGTTCTGACTTTCTTTTTGTGGCTGATTACATACGGTTTAATATTAGAACAAACTAGCACACGCAGACATTCGCCCACTTTTTTGTTATTTGTAATATGTTTTGACCATGCGTGGTAATCTTTGGCTCTCGGCGTTCCACAAAATAACTGGCCGGGCTCTAAGATATCAGATAACTTGGAGCTTCGCGAAAAAATCTTTGTAATGAGTTTATCAAATTCTGGGTCTATAATTTCTATCCTGTCATTATCAATACATCTCTGTTTTGGAATGACAATTTCTTTATACTGTTCTGTTAAGTTCCGAATGGTTCTGGCAATTTTGATCGTGACCTTATCCAATTTATTGTTTTTTTGAATGATACTTATTAAAGGGTAGGTAGCTGCTTCAAAAATATCTGTTGCCCTTGATAAATCAAATAATTCAACAATGGAGTATTGTAATATTAGCCCTCTTATTTTTGATCCATATTCTCGCACTAAATATTTATCCGGCGTTATGTATGTTAAAACCCCATCTTTTTTTAAGATATTTAATCCCTTTTCGATAAAGAGAACATAATAATCGAAATCCTTGTAAGCAGAAACATACATCTGTTTAATCCGTTCCTTGATCCCTTTTCCTTGTTCTTGTTTGTGAATTCTTATATATGGCGGATTGGCAATGACTACATCGAAACCGCTCTTTTCTCGAAAAACCTCTGAAAAGTAAACTTCAAAATCAAATTCTTTATGACCGTGGGTAATTTTATCGATAAGCTCATCAATTTTCTCTTTATACTCTCGTTTCTTATTCGCGTTTGCCTCGTTAAGATGAAGTCGTATGATTTTTTCTAATTCTGACATTGAGTGGTCATAGAACATATCTTTCATTCCGCCTTTTTCTTTTTGTATGCCCAACAATGAATTGCCCTGAATAATCTTATAGTCCAAGTTCGGCAAAGGTTTTATTTGCTTGATGTCTTCTTCGTCAACAATAAGTGAGAGCCAGAGCCGCAGTTTGGCGATCTCTACCGCGCCGAGGTCAATGTCCACGCCGTAAAGAGAGTTCTGAATAGCATGGCGTTTGAAGTCATAGATCGTACGGCCCTTCTTAGTTTTGAGATAGCTCGTGAGCGCATTTCTGGTGCGGATGATTTCATTCATCATTCCGACCGGGAAAGCACCCGAGCCAACGGCTGGGTCGCAGATGCGAATGGTTTCCAGCTTTTCGTCAATCAGCTTCGCGTGTTTTTCTATGCTTTTCGGAAGCCTTGCTTTGTAATAGGAGCTTTTATATTTCGGGTCTTTCGTTTTTTTCTTAACCGAAGTTGCATCATGTTCAACCGCAACCTCGCCGTATTTTATGAGCGTTTCAATATCTTTTTTGCTGACTTTTTTATCAAGTCCCGTAGCGAGGTAATTCACCAAACTTTCTTGACACATATAGTGAACAATCTCACGCGGGGTGTAGTATGTTCCTTTGGATTTGCGGTCTTTAACCTCCAAAAGATTCTCAAAAACCTTGCCCAACATTTCCGGGTCCACGGCTACTTCTTTTTCCAACGGCTCATCCTCTTTGACGGTAAAGTTGTAGCGGTCAAAAATGTCCAAAACACCCGTTCCAATATCACCCTCTTTGGTTTTGTAGGAATTGGAGAAAAGCTCATTTGGTAAGATGATGTCGGTTTCTTTCCAATCGTAGTTATTTATCGGATCAAAAAGGCCTCCGTTCAAAAACGGGATTTTGCATTTGAACATGCTGAAATAATGATCGTCATGCGAGCGGTCATTGCGCAATGCCTCATAAAAAAGAGGTTCAAGGGTATCGTTGAAAAAGTTTTTGTAATCGCCGTGCTTTTTATCAAAGAGTTCTCTTAAAAAATTCTTTGACCCCGAACCCCATTCCTCGCCCCGCTTTACGCCAAACCACCCCTTCTTTTGCAGGAAGTAAAGAAACACAATCTGGCCGAGCAGTTTCTTGCCGAAATCAACGGTATCAATATTCTTACCGGCGAAGTCCGCCTTAATTTCCTTGTCGTTTTTCAAAACCTCATCTAGCGTGTCTTTAACCCGAAGATATAGGTCGCGATATTTTTCAAAGAATTCTTTGGTAACCTTTTCAATATTGAATGCCTCCTCAATTTGTTTGAGGGTTGGGTTACTTGCGTCATCCTCAAGAATAGGCACTAACCGGCTTTGCGCCGTATGGCTGGTTTCCTCAACGCCTACCAGAAATGAATATCTCTTTGCCGGCGTGAATTCCTCTTTGGCTTTTACCCGGCCGCTTGGCGTTTCGATGATTTTGTATTCCATCTTCACCAAAGAAAAACGCCAATCTTTTTGATTGGGTGATACAAAAGCAACGAGCCCGGCTTCCTTTTCGCCGCGCTCTTTGAGATAGTCGCCCACGAAGTTGCGAAGCGTAGTTCGCGCCCGATCAATAGAGCTTTCTTTTTGCAGATAAACAATGAGGATGTCTATCTTAT
>MFDD01000005.1:0-820 GCA_001776775.1 Candidatus Daviesbacteria bacterium RIFCSPHIGHO2_02_FULL_43_12 | reverse complement strand
TGTTTTTTGAACCAGTTGTTGCGCTTCTTTCGTAGTCATTATTTCTTCGTGAAGTATTCCGACAAAATTACTTCCCGAGGGCCAAAAGTCCGTGCGGCGCTTTCCGCGATATGACCCTCAAGAAGCGTGGATGGAATGTTGCCCTGCAATACGGCCAAAATCTTCATCGGATTCGCGCCGCTCTTTTTGATTTCCTTTTGAAGCTCCTGAAGCGCTTTTTTGCTTGTCTGCTTGGGCAAGCCGCCTTCCTCAAGCTGTTTGATGACTTTTTTTAGATAGAGTTCTTGATCTTCGGTGTATTGGCGGAAATCTCTGACCGCCTTTAATATACCCAAAATCTGGGAGGCGCTATCGCGACCGCCTCGTTGTTTGGCTTCCGGCAATTCTTCCATCGTGGCAAATTCAAATGCTTTTTTATTTTTCTCCAGAAGTGCGTAGAAATCTTTCCCCAAGCCCTCTTTCTTGTCGTCCGCCTTTGCCTCAAGGAGTTTTGCCGCGGCCAAGAAATCCAGTTCTTCCGACTCTCCGCTGGTGCCGATTTGGAAGAATTTCTGAAGCCGGCCTTTTCTGAAATAAGTAAGGAGAGTGATACCGTCTTTGCGTGCCCGAGCAGTTCGTGATTTTTTAGGCAACCGTTTTATCTTTTCAAACATATCCGGCTCCTCGTCTCGGATTGCCTTAATAGCTTGCAGATATTTAAGATCGCTTTCTTCTGTCTCGTCTTCGCCGGTGATGGTCTTTTTAGATGCCAAACGACTGAAGAGCTCGAATGACTCAACCGGCTCGCCCTCGGTAAGGAGCCGGGCATCGGCGCCAAGCA
>MFDD01000004.1:116-9342 GCA_001776775.1 Candidatus Daviesbacteria bacterium RIFCSPHIGHO2_02_FULL_43_12 | reverse complement strand
TGGAGAAGTAAGAGGTGTCACAACTGATTCTGGAAGTCTTGGTCTGTCCATTTTTGAACTCAGATTATGAGCTAACTATAGGGTTATCATAGCACTTTTTTAGGAGTTTGTCAAAGGGAGTTTTCCAGATTGTTTTTTGGAAATTAATCTGGAGGAGGAAGAGGGAAGGTTTTGCTAGATTGGTCAATAAACTCTATAGCTACTTTTTGATTTGTCCAGGAGGGCTGAGTGTGACACCGGTAGGTGGAGCCTGAAATACCGGAGCAGGAGGCAGGTAGGTAATTGCCGTGATAGTATATTCACCATTTTTGAAAACCAAATTTATCAGGGCATCTTCGTTTAACTCCAGATTTTTTAGACCTCCGGATTGCGAGGCTACCGGACGACCGTTGACCGGTTTAGATATCAGGACTGTACTGATAACCGGGAAATCCGCAGCCTGGTTTTGCTCATCTTGGATAGTTAACTTTTCTCCAGTGACTTTGATCACTCTTCCAGTAATGGTGGCTGTCTGACTATCAAAAAGCTCGGCTCCGTTAATGGTGGCCATCTCCAAAGGGCTAGAAGTTGTTTTCAAAGGTCTGGATGTCAGTCTGCCCGCAAAAAACCCAACTGCCAAGGCAGAGCCTAAAAATAGGACAGACAAAACTGTCCGCAGTTTCAGTGGAGGCATAATACGATTATGGCGATAATTAACTTTGAATGTCAACCCTTAACGGACTGATAAAGATTCTCCCAGAGCCTTGGGGATGTAGGAGATTGCAGTGACTTTGTATTCTCCGTCAATTAAATCCATGACTATAATCGCTTCCTGGTTGGTCGTGATTTTTTTGGCGGCGGCTGACTTACTGGCGGCCTTGGGCACCTCATTTAACGAACTGACTGTCCAGGAGGAAGAAAGAGGAAGTTTGTCGGTTTGGCCTTTATTGTCTCGAACCGAGATCGAAGAGCTATCTGAGTCGATAATAGTTCCTTGGATAGTGGCATTTTGACTTCTGACTAGTGGACTGACCCGAAAAGGTTTACTTGGGGCGGGTTGATCGACGACTTTAACTGACTGGATAGTCTTTGGTTGCCCCAGGTAGTAACCAATTCCGGCCGCAATAGTTACTGAGACTAGAAAAAATAAACTAAGACCGACTGAAGATTTGGACATAGCTTGATACATCCATTGTGGAATGGTCGAAGAATTTTGTCAATTCCTTGGTCTTTGTTACAATTGCCATCATGAAACTCAATGCAGCCCAGCTTAGAAAAGCTGGTAACTCAAATCTCAAAACTCAAATCTCAAAACTTGCTAAGCAAGAGATCTATATTATTTTAGATAATGTCTTAGATACTTATAATATCGGATCAATTTTTCGCCTGGCCGATGCCGTTGCGGCTAAACATGTTTATCTTTGTGGAGGAACAGCGACCCCTCCGAATAATCGGATTTTTAAATCGTCGATCAATACCACCGAGTGGGTAACGTGGAGCTACTGCGAAACTGCCATGGAGGCAGTTTCTAGGGTCAAGGGTCAAGAGCCAAGAGTCAAGATAGTCGCAGTAGAACAAGACCAAAGATCCATTCCTTATGACCAATATAATTTTCAGCTACCAGTCGCTTTAGTAGTCGGGCATGAGACAGACGGGGTATCTAAGGAAGTATTAGAGATGTGTGACGCCATTGTCGAGCTCCCGATGTTTGGGGTGAATATTAGTCTTAACGTTATGGTCAGTTTAGGGATAGTACTCTATCAGGTACTCGAAAAGACTAAAAGTTAGCTAATTTCTGCATAGCTATATAAGTTAAACTCTTTTTTAATATTTCACTTTGACTAATACCCAGCTCTATAGCCAAATTCAATAATTGGTTATATCTAACTTTTTCTGTGCCCTTAGTGCTCATGATTTCTATTTCCAACCCATGACCAACTCCTTCTATTTTGTCGAAAAAGAGGCTAAATTTTTGATATTTATAGACTTTACGTTCCTTCTCTATTACTAGGAATTCCTTAAAATTGATACTTTCTAAAAGTTTTCGAGCTTGGAACAGATCTTCAACAGGTAATTCGTACTCATTGCATTCAGCATGATTTTTGCCACTTTGTAATGTTTTACATTCAATCGAAGACTTGGTTTTTTTTAGAGATAAGTCTTTCTCTATACGTAAGCGTAAAGCAAACCCACTCCTGTCAATTGAGGCTTTTCTATAAGTGTGAACATTTTTACTGCAATACCAAAAATCTTTTACTTTAAGATGCTTAATTAATACCGCACCTTTCTGTATGACAGTCTTTTCTATAGCTTTGCGATTCTTAAGTAGAATTCTCAACTCTATTTCGATTTTTTTGGACATAATTGTCTATTAGTATTGGTCAATGACAGCTAACATATAAGGTCCTTTGATCGTTTGAATCTTTTTTAGTGTCCTTGTAGATTTTGAATATGATAGGTTAATCAAATCTTTAAACTGTTCAAAGCTCATAAAAAGACCACCCTGATCTTTAAGAATATGAACATAGTAGTTGTTCCATAAACTCGCAATAAAACTCCTCTTAGGATCTTCGATATCCAGAATTATTATTCTTTTACCCAGTTGTTTTAGTGTCTTTAGCAAGAGCTCTATTTCTTCAATGCTTCTCATATGATGCATTACGTTTTTACAGATGACAACATCGAATGTATTTTTGAATACTAAATCGAGAAGATTTCGATTTGAGAAGATAATATTATTCTCTGGTCGATGGATTAATTTTGACATGGATTGACGAGAAATGTCATTTGCTACTACCAGCTTTGCTATTTTAGCAATTGAAAAAAGCAGTTTATCGTCACCACAGGCGACATCTAGGACCAAGCCTTTATGTGTGCATCTGTCCTGAATTGTTTTAAAAAGAATACCTTTTAAGATCCGAGAACTACCAAAATACGCTATTGGTTTAACTAAATATTTATGGAAATAATATATTTTGCCGAGTGTTTCTTGTGAAGTAAGTTCATTTACTGGAGGCTCTATAATTCTGTCTTTTAATAGTTGGTTGCTGAGATTTAGAATTTTCAAATCCTTTTTATTAAGGCCTTGTTTAGGGATTTGACTAAAAGTTCCGTTTTGAGAGTTATGGTAGTCATCTTTTACTCTCCCCATATATGCTAAGCCGTAATGCTGTGTCTGGTTACCCTCAGCTGTAAAATACGAATTTGTCACCAGCGATAATGGTGTTGCCTCAACTAAGCAACTGCCTGTCTCCCTGCGAACAATTCGATCTAATGCTTGGTCAGGTAACTCATTTCGTTCAACCCACCCCCCTACAAGTTCCCATCTCTCACCTCTTTTTAAGAAGTCCCTTTGAATAAAAAACTCTCGCTTATTGTTGTAGATAGCGACGATTACAAAGTACTTACCTTTTAGACAGTATTGGAAAAAGGCAGGAGATATTTTTTCTCGATTGTGGATATATTTTAAGTTGTAGAGTAGTTTATAGGATGCAAGATAATGCTCTATAGTTTTAAGCCATTCTTGATTCGGAGCTAGTATATCAAAGATATTTTTGTTCATCTCGCTAACCTCACTAGTTTGGAAATAGTATCCGTAGGGGATTCGTTTGTGGTATCGACCAAGGTTAATCTATGGTTGAGCCTCTCTGCCCATTTTATATAGCCCTTATGAATTTTATTATTAATTCTTAAATTACTAAGATCAATAGAATTTGCTCCACGCCTTGTCATTCGGCGCATTCTTTCTGTTTCGTCACAAGTAACTAAAAAAGTATTTGTAGGAACTGCTATGTTATGTATGATCGGTTTACATAGATCTATCCAATGAACTGGCAGACCCATTGCCTCATGGGCAGAGAGTGTTGTTAACAAGTATCTGTCAGAAATAACTTTTTCCCACGAAGGGACTCTCCTTGCCTGTTTTCCAGCGCTGTAAACACCCAATAGGTAATAAAGAAATCTTAATCGTAGGTCGGTATGCTCAAAAAACGGACGGAATTTTTTAAAAGATGTTGGTGGGGTAGCGAGGACTGTAAAGTGTCTTTCTGCCAATCCTGCAACTATAGTAGATTTACCTACCCCATCTAGTCCTTCAATCGCAAATAGATTCGCAAGTTCAGTAGGCACTTTTAGATCTTCGGTTAAGAGATGAAATAAGAGTGAAAAAGATCATGAGTTTCATTTTACATTTATAATTCTGAAGTGTTTTTCTTCTCCACCAATTCGCCCCCGTCTAACTGTCCCGATACTAGCCCCTAGAAGGAGTCTAGCTACTGGTGTCGTATAAGAAATTGAATCGTCTTTAAAAACTTGATAGCTACCAATACGTAAAGAGCTGACCTGTCCAGTAATCAAATCCTCGAAAGTTGCAATTCTCCCCAATCCAACATAACCTGCAAGATAGTCGGGTTCTACTAGGCGCGCACGTTGTTTTAGCTCCGTCATTTCAATTAGTTTTTTTGTCCACATAGCACGATCTCTTTGTGCTTGTTCATAAGCAAAATTGTCGTGCCAATCATAACTTTCACCTGCTGCTTCACCAACTTGTTGACCTGCACTGCTGACCCTCTCTTTAATGCTTGTGATTCCTGCATCAAGATCAGCAAGATCTTCTTTCAAGAAGTATATGACTTTTTTTGGGCTTCTTCGTTCCGCCATCTTATAAGCTCTCTATGCCAATGTATTATGCGTTTTATATCATAAGTGAGGATAAAAAACAAACTTTTGTTGTACACTATCCAGGAATAGGACGGAACTTTGTTAGATGAAAAAAGAATACGAAGCAACTTTTCTAAATATTAATCCTCAAGAGTTTGTTTTGAAACTAAAACAAGCCGGAGCCAAGCTTGAAGAGAAAGAATCTTTAATGCTTAGAAAGATCTTTAATTTCCCAGACGCCGATAAAATTCTAGGAAAATGGGGTAGGGTTAGACGTGAAGGAACCAGAACTACGATGACCATAAAGCAAGTCAAGGATCCCACTTCAATTGAAGGAACAGAGGAGATCGAAATTGAGGTGAACGATTTTGATAAGGCCTGTGAAATTTTCACTATCTTAGGGATGGAAGAATCTTCTTATCAAGAAAATTACCGTGAAGTTTGGAGGCTGGAAGGCTGCAAAATAACCATCGATAGGTGGCCAGGAATAAAGCCATTAGTAGAGATAGAGGGTGAGACTGTGGAGGATGTTAAGAAAATCTCGGGTTTGCTGAAGTTTGATTTTAATAAAGCTGTCTTTGGAAGCGTTACCATAGTTTATGAACAGCTTTTAGGCCTTAAGCCTCAGGATTTTCTGCAGATTAAAAAACTAACATTTGCCAATTATAGACAAGTCTTACCTCTACAAAAATAGCTCAGATAAAGATTCGCCGAGATAAAGTCTACGGATCGCTTCCGCCAGCAGGGGGGCAACAGAGACTACCTTAATCTTTTTATGCGCCGTCACTGCCTCAGTGGGGGCGATAGTATCGGTAACTAGTACTTGTTCAATCTCTGAAGCTTGAATTCTCTCTAAAGCTGGTCCGGAGAATAGTCCATGAGTGGCGCAGGCCAGAATCTTTTTTGCGCCGCGTTGTTTGATCAAATTAGCCGCGGCCACTAAACTACCGCCAGTATCGATCATGTCATCGACAATTAAAACTGTTTTTCCTCTAACGTCTCCAATCATATCTAAAGCCTGGGTATTATTGGCATTGTCATTTAATTTGACATCTCGTTCTTTATAAACAATAGCCAGACCTTCGGCCTTCAAGAAATTGGCATAAGCAGTAGCTCGAGGCACCCCGCCTTTGTCGGGAGAGGCGATGACCAAGTTTTTTAAATGCATGGCCTTGATCTTGGAGATAAAAGAAAAGCTGGCGAATAAATTATCCACCGGACATTTGATAAAACCCTGCTGTGGTTCGGAGTGCAGGTCGATCGATAAAATAGTATCAGCTCCGGAGTATTCTATTAAACCCGAAACCAAGGCCGCACTAATCGGCACCCGGGGGCCTTCTTTACGGTCTTGGCGGGAGTAACCAAAATAGGGGATGATAGCCGTCACCCGTGAAGCTGAAGCTCGATGAGCGGCATCCAGCATCAGCAAGAGTTCAATAATATACTCGTCGGTTGAAGGAGACGAGGTGGGTTGAATGATAAATACCTCTCGTTTGCGTAAATTAATAGGGATCCGGACTCGGGTTTCTCCATTGGCAAATTTGCTGACAGGGTTGTAAACTTTGGTTTTTAATATTTTGGCAATCGCGCTGGCCAGTGTTGGGTGAGCACTACCAGTGAGTAAGATATAACCTGATTTTCCTCTCGGCATATTTGGATCGAGTATATCAGATATTGCTAGAGACTTCCTTAATTTGCTTTTTAGGATCAGATTTGATATTATAGGTCTATGGCAACCGCCACTGAGTCTCGAATAGGGATAGCAGTAGCCTCTATAAATAGAGGGGGCGGGAGCAATGTTTTATCCTTACCTAAATATACCCTTGGCCTCAACAGATCCAGTGTCATAAACTCCGGAGATCGAACCGCTACTTTGTCTTACGGGGAGATCATGTCTCAGCCTGCAACTTGGCAAAGACCAGCCGAGACGACAACTAAGCCGTTAGCAGCGATTGCTGCCGAAGTTCAAGCTCCTCATATCCGAAAAACCGGTCATTTTGAACATATATCTCGCCGGAACCAACTGTTAGCCAGAGAGTCCAAAAATTGGGTTATCGATACTGCCCAAAAAGGGGTTATTAAGCCACAAGTTGCCCAGTCAGCAAAGATCATAGAACAAGTTAAAGCGTCGTCCAGACGAGGGTTAGTCACAGCTTTGGGGGATTTAAGAAGAGAGACGACTGAACCCCAGGTTTCTCAGCCAGAGGTTATTGTCCGGCCAGCAGTCCAAAAAGTGGAGGTTAGGCAAAACCCGGTTATCCTTGAGGCCAAATTTAGAGTTATTGAAACGACCCCTCAGAAATTAGCGAAAGCTCCGGTTAAAGTCGCAGAAGCTAGACAAGAAGAAATTCAGGCTAGACAGGTAATTGTCGAACTGCAAAAAACTAACCCTGCCAGACCTCAGATTCTCTGGGATGCCTTAGGTCTGCCTGATGCAGATGTAGAAAAAAAGAAAAAGCAAGACCAGGAAAATCAAGCCAAAGCTGCAGCCGTGCCAGGACTGCTCCAAATAATCGGAGGACAATTAGTAAAAGAGGCAATAGTCAAGGTTCAACCTGCTTCTACACCGGAGATTAAACAGCAAGTAGCGACTTTCGCGCCCGTGACCACTGAACAGTTAAATAGAACTGTTGCCCAAGCCAACCCATCACTATCTCCTCAAGAGATTGCTTTATTGATGGCTCAAACTGTCAAGAAGGCTCAGGCTGCTGTTGCCACTCCAGCGGAAAAAATCGATCTGAAAAGATCCAAGCAGTCTTCTTCAAACGGAGGGATCGATTTACCAAGGCGCAGAGCTAACTCAGCTGAGGTGGGACCAAAATTTATTGTCGAGGATGATCAAGCTTTAGGGCAGCGTGCACTACATCTGGAAAAAGGCTTAATCGCACTCAGTTTCCGAAATCCAGATAATTCAACTGATGAAGATCTTTATGTTGATGGCGGAGTGATGAAGTGGTGGCTCTATTTAGCTTCCCAACAGTACGAGTTGATGCATAGCCAAATCGTACGAGAATCTAATACGCCAAATCGCTTTGGTAAAGTTAAAGATGGATCCTTAGCAGAATTTATTAATAGTGCCGGTAAACTTGGAGTACTGCCAATTATAAAAATGTGGAGGAGACTGACTCAGGCTAATTTATTTCATCGACCTGGGAGATGGTCCGGTAAAGACAAAAATCTTTTGTCAGAAGGGGAGATTGCCAAAATTACTCGTCGAGGCGAAGTTGATCAAGGTCGAGCGGACTTGTGGAAGGCTCTTAAGGATGGACTGCAAACCACAGCTCTAGAAATATATGATCAAAGACAGGCAAAAAGAGCTGAAGCGGCTTTGACTTCAGCTACCTAATCTGGTAAAATGCGCATCATGTCAGAATTTGGACAAAAACTAGGTATTTGCAAAACAGGACGCTTAACTCGATTGTCCAAAAGAGTGGGTGTCTTAGCTGGGGCAACCTTATTAGCAGGCGTTACCTTACTTGGAGGCGAAGCTCCAAGAATCTCGGCTCAGTTCGTCCCGGGTGATACTACAGACACAGATAAAATAATCTACCCTACCAGAATACTTCAAGACTCACAATGTGGACACCAAGGTAGAGAGAGATTTTTAGTTGCTTCAACGCCAGAAAGCTGGGCCAGACTTAAGGTAGCGATACCAGCTCTGGCGTTACCAGGACCGTTACTTACTGGAGTAAGTCCTGAGTTACCTGCTGATCAAATGGCACTTGCTTACCTGGATAAAGAACAAGGAACAAGTGGATATGGTGTAGATATTGGAAGAATTATAGTGTCTCCAGATAATGTTTTTGTTGACGCCTATAAAATATCTCCGAGACCAGGACAAGCTACGCTGCAATGGTTAACCAGACCATGCGTAGTTGTACTAATTCCGAAAGTCGAAGGAAGGCCTTTTGTTGTAACCGTTAAGGATGCAGTTCCCGTGCAACTTGAGCAGAGCAATCCAAGCTAAAAGACGTAAATAACCTTTCTTTAACCATGGTTGACCCCGATTCAATCGGGGTTGACATCCACTCTGGCCTTAAGTTAGAATACTCCTTACCTTGATCTCGGAAGAGTCACAGGTAGAGACTGGAGCAAGTTTACCCTGAGTACAACCGAAGGGTTCAAAAGAATACTACTCACATGTCGGGATTTATCCCGGTCCGATATTTGTCGGGCATATAGGTACTTTAACAACCGAAGATTAAAAACCACTCTTCGGTTTTTTTATACAAATTTTTGTATTCAGAAGAGTGGTGGGAAAATAATGACAAGTTAATTCTTGTCAATTCCAAAAACAATGAATTCGCTAATTTAAATCAGCGATATCGGAGATATAGGAAAACTATAAAAAAGTTAAACAAATAACGTCGTTTAATTTTTATTGAGAGTTTGATCCTGGCTCAGGATGAACGCTGGCGGCGTGCCTTAGGCATGCAAATCAAGGGGGGTCCCGATTTATCGGGATCAACCGGTGGACGGGTGAGTAACGAGTGAGAATCTACCTTAAAGAGGGGCATAGCTTGTCGAAAGACGAGGTAATTTCCCATGTGATCGCAAGATTAAAGCCGCAAGGCGCTTTAAGATGAGC
>MFDD01000004.1:0-110 GCA_001776775.1 Candidatus Daviesbacteria bacterium RIFCSPHIGHO2_02_FULL_43_12 | reverse complement strand
CCTATCAGCTTGTTGGTGGGGTAATGGCCTACCAAGGCAACGACGGGTAGCTGGTCTGAGAGGATGGTCAGCCACAATGGGACTGAGACACGGCCCATACATCTACGGAT
>MFDD01000003.1 GCA_001776775.1 Candidatus Daviesbacteria bacterium RIFCSPHIGHO2_02_FULL_43_12 | reverse complement strand
ATCATGTCAACTCTGCTTTAGAGATTGGGGTGAGTGTTGTTGGTGACCGTAAAATGCATGCTATTAACAAACAGTATCGGGGTATTGACGACACTACCAATATCATTACCTTTGCCCTGGAAGATCCCATGCCACAAGCCCTGCAGCATTTTCCTAAAACAGGTTTCATTGCTGCCCCAGACAATGTTTTAAGACTGGGAGATATTGTCCTTTCCTATCCTCAGGTTATCGAAGACGCCAGATTTGACGGAGTATCAGTCGACGAAGAATTTCGAGTTTTAGTTGAACATGGTGTAAAACATCTTCTGGGTTATCATCACGAATAACGGCCCTGTCAAGTAGTTGCTTTTTTTGGTCACACGCTATACGCTAAACTCTACATCCGCCTATGGTTTTCTACCGTAAATATCGTCCACAAACTCTGTCAGAATTGTTTGGTCAAGGAGCCATCAGCTCACTGCTGCAAAAAGCTTTTCAAGAAAAAAAACTGGCTCAGGCCTACCTTTTATGTGGTCCCAGAGGCACTGGTAAAACTTCAACAGCTCGAATTTTAGCTAAGATGGTCAATTGTGAGAAGTCATCAGTCATCAGTCATCAGACATCAGACAGTCTGACAGCTGACAGCGAAACGGATCTGAAAGCTGAAGACTCTGTTCCCTGCAACCTCTGTTCCCAATGTCTGTCCATTACCGACGGGTCAAACTTGGATCTAATTGAGATTGATGCTGCTTCCAATAGAGGCATAGATGATATCCGCGCACTACGGGAAAATATCAAACTCTCACCTGCTAGCGCTTCCAAAAAGGTCTATATCATAGACGAGGTGCATATGTTAACGACCGAAGCCTTCAACGCGCTTCTAAAGACCCTAGAAGAGCCTCCTGCACACGTTTTATTTATATTGGCGACCACCGAAGCTCATAAAATCCCCGCCACTATTTTATCTCGGGTATCTCGTTTAGATTTTCAGCTGGCTTCTCAGGAGGATTTGATGAAGGTGATCCAACATGTTGTTCAAAAAGAAGGATTAAAAATAGAAGATGAAGCAATCTCGGTAATTGCCAAAAAGTCCGATGGCAGTTTTCGGGACTGTTTAAAGATCTTAGACCAACTAGCGTCTCAAGGAGAAACTATTACCGCGTCTTTGGTCGGAGATACTATTCAGGGAGGAAATTTTGAGGATGTGTCTAAACTACTCGAACTTATTTTGAAAAAGGATGCTCACTTAAGCCTAGAACTTTTCTTAAAACTGTCTGAGAGTGGACCAAACTTGAAAGAGTGGATCTTGAGTTTAATGGATACACTAAGGCTGGTCCTGTTTTTAAAACACGGCTTAACCGATGTGGTCGAAAGTGTTGGCCAAGAGAAACTAATCACTCTTCAAGCATTAGCTCAGATCTCCTCAGTAGAGCAGTTAGTTTTTTGTTTGAGTACGTTCCAAGAGGCTTTTGAGCAGATGAGATTTACCTCAATCCCTTCTCTTCCACTGGAGCTGGCGATTATAGAAAGCACGGCGGGAGTTCACGGTTCACAGTTCACAGTTCACAGTCGAGAGAGTCAAAAGCGAGAAGAGTCTAGTGTCGTCATCACGAGAAGCGAAGAGACGAAGCGATCTCTTTCCGAACCTCTGTCAGCTCTCGAACATTCTGGTCGGGATGATACCTTACCCAGTGCAGAAATCAAGATGGTCGTGATTGGGCCCCAGACCTCTGTTTCGTCTGATAGCATCGCTATCTCCTCAGACCTTGCACTAATTATTGACAAATGGAACTATATTTTAGAAACCATCAGACCAAACAATTATTCTCTGGAAGCAATGCTCCGTTCGGTCAAGGTGCTCGAATGTGATAACGGACGAGTCTTAATTGAAGTGCCTTACGCTTTTCATCAACGAATTCTGGAAACTCCTAAGTCCCAGGCTCTACTAGAGTCTGTTTTATCCGATGTTTTGGGCAAGGTTACGCGGGTAAAAACAGTGATTGGCAAACGTCCAGCTAGACTAGAAGAGCTGCAAAATGTGGAGATTGCTGCTGACGATGAAATTATCCGCATCGCCTCCGAAATCTTCAGCTCTGACGGGGTCTAGTCTAAACTCCTAGTTGCGGCCTAACAAAACTTCCTTTAGAATCTTTCCAATGTCGTCTAAAATCTTTGATTTAATTCAGGAAGAAGCGGATCGCCAGAAATATGGTTTAGAGATGATCCCTTCGGAAAATTACGTCTCCGAAAAAATCCTCAAAGCTAATGGTTCAATTTTAACTAATAAATACTCCGAAGGATTTCCTGGACGTCGCTATTACGGTGGCAATGAAGTCATTGATAAAATTGAAGTTTATACCGTAAATCTTGCCAAAAAACTCTTTGGGGTCCCAGCCGCTTTTGTCCAGTCTTACTCTGGATCTCCGGCGAATATGGCGGTAACTATGGCCGTTTGTGAACCCGGAGACGTGGTCATGGGACTCGCTCTTTCGTCAGGTGGGCATTTGACTCATGGGGCAAACTTAAACTTTTCCAGTATCTTTTATAAAGCCGTTAACTATAAAGTGGGAGATGATTGGAAGATAGATTTTACGGAGCTTGGGGCTTTGGCTAAAAAACATAAACCTAAATTAATTTGGGTGGGGACTACCGCTTATCCTTTTAAACTAGATTATAAGAAATTCCGTAAAATTGCCGATATGGTCGGTGCCGCTTTAGTCGCTGATTGCTCGCATATTACGGGACTGATCATCTCCGGGGCCCATGAATCTCCGGTGCCGTATGTCGATATTATTACGACCACCACGCACAAGACTCTCCGTGGACCTCGAGGGGCAATGATTTTAGTCACCGACCGAGGACTAAAAAAAGATCCCGAGATTAAAGGTAAAATTGAACGGGCGATTATTCCCGGTATTCAGGGTGGGCCACATAACCATCAAACAGCCGCCATCGCTATTGCTTTAGAGGAAGCCTCTTTACCATCGTTTAAAAAGTATGGAGTTCAGATCGCTAAAAACGCAGCGGTTTTAGCTAAAGAATTAGGGACCGTTTCCGAAACGCACTTAATTTTACTCAGCTTAACTAAATACGGATACGGTCTGGGGTATCAAGCACAATACGCCTTGGAAGAAGCGGGGATTACGGTCAATAAAAATACTATCCCCGGAGAACCAGCTTCACCTTTTTATCCCTCAGGAGTCCGTTTAGGAACCCCTGCTTTAACCACTCGGGGGATGAAAGAAAAAGACATGGTCAAGATCGCTGGATGGATTAAAAGAGTGTTAGAAGAGATTAGAGGATTAGATCTACCGAAGGAACAAGAAAAAAGAAAAGACTTTCTGAAAGAAGTAAAAATAAAATTACATCAAAATCAAAATCTCAAACAGATTAAAAAAGAGGTTGCAGCTTTCGCCGGTAAATTCCCCGTCCCAGGAATAGGTTAAAATAAACTTTATGGCTAAGGATGAGGGTTTTAGGAGTATAGCTAATGATCAAAGAGGGAGAGCGGCATTACTACTAGAGGGTCTTCTTCCCGCTGGAGGGTTTCGGGATCGTTTGGCGAAAGGAGCTGCTGACGCTGGACGACAAGTTATTATTCCGGAAAAAGATCCTCGTTCTCCGCAAGAGTTAAAAGATCTTACCCCCAGACTACTCCAGTATCTAAAGGACCATAAGGTCAGAAGCTTAGTGCTTGTCGGGACCTCACTTGGAGGAGCAGCAGCTCTTTATTTCATCTACCGGCTTAGAGAAGAGGGCAAAGTTCATACAGTTGAGGGGTTGAATACGATTGTTTCTCCTTTTGGTCTGGATGATCTATCCAGAAGAGTTAAATTGATGCGGGGAGTTGGTCAAGCAGTCAGAAGATTGGCTCCGCAGCAAGGAGAGGCTTTTCTGAAAAGAGTTTTTCCGAAGCTTGAGATTTTAACTAATGCTGAGGCAATCTTACAAATGTTAGAAGCAGAGAGGAGAAAACAGATCACAGGAACTCCAGTTTTAGCCGTGACCACACGAGTGTCAGATTTGAAACATCCGTTTATACATAGCGATTGGATTATTCACCACGGTGATGCAATCAAGTCTTTAAGAGCTCGTTTTAAAAATGTTGAGGACTTTACAGTTGCTCCAGAACCGGTGATAGGGCCTCGAGGCATTAATTTAGTAGCCGGACATTATTTAAATCACGACGAGTCTGCTCGAGTAAGTAGAAGAATAGATGCATTTCTTCGAAACCCTCGGATAAAAACCAAGTAATTTTCCATATTTCTCGAAGATTAAGTCATTTTCAGGTATAATCTCCAGGTATGTCGCAAATTATTGATGGTCGAGCATTGGCAAAAGAGCATGAATTAGCTCTTACCCATAAACTATTAACTATTAACTATAAACCTGTATTGGTTAGTATCTTGGTGGGGGATGACGCTGGTTCAGTTTTATACACAGATATTAAACAAAAAAAAGCCCAAGAACTAGGGATAGACTTTCGAGTAGCGCGACTTAATGAAGACTCCTTAGTCCAGGATATATCCGATAAAATCTGCAAGTTAAATAAAGATAATCAAGTTACGGGGATAATGATTCAACTACCCTTACCCAGAAATTTCACTAAAGAGCAGTCCGAACAGTTGGTAAATCTCATAGAACCCAGTAAAGATGTCGATGGGCTACGACTGAGCAGTCCCTTTATGGCTGCGACCGTTAGAGGAGTGATGTCTCTTTTAGATGAGGCGCAAGTCAACTTATCTGATAAAACTGTAGTGGTTGTGGGAGCAAAGGGAGAGATTGGCAGCAGGTTAATGAAAGTTCTGGAGTCAAAAGTGCAAAAACTGATAGGAATTGATCGCAATACTCAAAACTTAGTTGAACTTACGCTTCAAGCCGATGTCTTAATCTCCTCAACCGGCCAACCAGGAATTATCAAAGGGGAGATGGTTAAAGAAGGCGCGGTCGTTGTCGATATCGGTTCAGAAAAACTGGCTGATGGCAAGGTCGTGGGGGATATAGACTTTGCCAGTGTCGTCCTCAAAGCTTCTAAAATAACTCCAGTCCCTGGAGGGGTTGGTCCGATGACAGTTATCTCCTTGATGGAGAATGTGGCTGAGGCGGCTGAAAAGTTGGCGTAAATATGCTCGCAATTGCCTCTTGTCTGCTACGTGCTTTTTGCGGAATTCCTAAAACAGAAAACAATTCGTGATAAGGTTGGCACTCTCCGGCAATCCGGACTAAGGGGAGTTCATGAGCAAGAATTGATAAGTTTCTTCGAGAGAACGGTGCAGTGCTAAACCTCCAACCACCCAAAATTAAGTCTTGCATAGCTCTAGGTGGGAGTGAATCCATTTGGGCAAATCGAACGGCTCTCAGCCTTCGGGTTAAACCACTCCCGGAGATACTCTCTCTAAAAGTTCTCATCGTGTTTAGATATGATGTAAGTAGCTGTTCAGACATTTGTGGCGTTACTTCTACACTTGAGGGAGGAATACGCTTAGTGGCGACTGCTTCATAAGGTAGATTCAATTGACCCAAGACTTCCAACCATCGAAATAGGGCTGCCTGATTATAAACAGCCTGAGCGTATACTTTGGCGCCCGATGATTCAAAGGATGGTGGGCTAACCTAGTCCTGCCAAACCATCAATTTTTCGTTTGAGGTACGAAGCAGTTAGTATTCTGGATGGTTCAAAATGATCGGCTGCAATTGCAGCACTCTCGTATCCCAATGCTACCAAACCTCGTTCTGTGTTTCTTCTAGTGAGTCTTGTACCAGACATAGCTGAGATTATATCACACTATAAGATAGATGTCATTTGTTACTTGTCACTTGCAGGTGGTTACCATATAATTCATCCATGGGTTTAATGGACAATCTAAAACAGCTGGGAGATCTCAAAAAGATGCGGGATCAGGCGATGGAGATTCAAAAAAAGCTGGGGGGCATCAAGATCACTGTTGAACACAAAGGAGTAACAGTAGTCATGACTGCTGACCAAAAAGTTGTCTCCATCGAAGGTGAGCAGGATTTTGGGAAGATCACCGAAGCAGTTAACGAAGCTCTCAAACAATCCCAAAAAGTCGCTGCCGAAGAAATGAAAGGTATGATGGGCGGTTTGGGGCTCCCTGGGATGTAATCTACCCTTTAAGTTTTAATATCTTAAGTTATGGCCACGATCCCCAAAGTAGTTAGAGATTTAATAGAAAGTTTTGAAAGACTGCCCGGTATTGGCCCAAAAACTGCCCAGAGGCTGACTTATTATTTACTTCACGCTCCCAAAGAAGAAGCAGAAAAATTGGCTAGGGCGGCTGTTGACCTTAAAGAAAAGACCGTTCTCTGCTCGGTCTGTTTTAATATCTCAGAACATGATCCTTGCGAGATAGATACCGATCTAAGCAGAAATCAAGAGATCATTGCCGTCGTCGAAGACCCTCTTGATGTACTGGCTTTGGAAAGGGCAAATTTTACAGGCCTCTATCATATTTTGCATGGTTCGATCTCGCCACTGGAAAACATCGGGCCAGAGGAATTACACATCAACGAGCTGCTCCCTAGATTAAAAAATCCTTCGGCAGGCTCAGGACTAGTGGCTGTTAAAGAAGTCATTTTAGCCACCAACCCAACAATGGAAGGTGAAGCAACTGCGATGTATATTGAAAGGCTGATCCGTCCGCTTGGGCTCAAAGTCACTAGAATCGCCAGAGGGTTGCCGGTGGGTGGGGACTTGGAGTATGCCGATCAATCAACTTTAACTCGGGCCCTTGAAGGTCGGAATGTGTATTAAGTTTTTAACTCCTACTAGATCCTCTTTCCTTGCTCGCCTTTGTCCCAGGCATCAGTGTAAATACCTGTTGCTCGATACAGATCGTTAAGACTTACTGATTGGTCGGTGGATATTTTTAGATAAGAGCGAATAAAACCAGGTACATCATTTCTCTTAGCCCAAGAGGATGCATCGGGGTATAGGTTATAAGGAAAGGCATCACTCGAAAGCTTCCTAACATTAAGATAGTGATTGGCGTTAATTTGAAATCCAGGAATGACTAAGTCATAGTTTGGAGCTTGGCTGGCATTCCTCTCAGCCATACCCTCATCAAAGAAAGTATATGTGCCAACCTGACCATTTGGCTGTTTAATTAAAGCTAGTAATCCATCATAGCCAAGTCAGGTAACCAATTTTTATAAAAATGGGTTCGCGAAGATAAGTCGGT
This sequence comes from Candidatus Daviesbacteria bacterium RIFCSPHIGHO2_02_FULL_43_12, assembly GCA_001776775.1. GTDB lineage: Bacteria > Patescibacteriota > Microgenomatia > Daviesbacterales > UBA10151 > HO2-FULL-47-45. Next base: position 26,954 of record MFDD01000003.1, on the reverse strand, counting down.
CTGTCTGGGCGACAAGCATGAGACATTGCATGTAGCGTTAGGCTTCGAGGGATACCGTCACGGCTTAATTTGATTATTCCTGGTTGATCAGCAATCTCTAAGATAGAATCTATCTTTCCATCAGGTCGGCGGGTTTCTCTTCCCTCATCAGGCAGGTAATCTATTTTAATTGAGCGTTCACAGCCGTGAAGCTCTCTCCATTCGTAAACTGCCTCGATAGCTTGTTGGGCTCTTTGTTTTCCGATTAGCTCCTCGTTTTCTACTGATACTGAAAAACGGGGATCGTCATATAGATTATCGTTTGGGAGAAATAGGTTCTATATAATTCGTGCTATACTCTAAGTATGTCTGATGGAAGTGGTGGAGTAGGGGGAGCTGTAGCAAAAATAAAGGGGTCAATCTCCGAAGCAGTAGTCCAGCCTCTTAAAAACGAAGTTCAAGAAGCTGCCAGTATTGTCAAAGCCAGTATCACCGACAAAGGAGCAAGTCCTGCAGATCCCCAAGAAGCCGCTCGTAAGCAGCAAGAAGAGGCCATCCGCAAGCAGCAGGAAGAACAAAAAAAAGCCAATATCCGTGGGTTTATTCAGCAGATGCAAACCGATGAACAAAGATTTATAGCTCAAAAACAACAGGCAGGTCAAAAGAAAGCCGTAGAGCAGCAGGAAGATATGCAAAGACAACAAGTTAGAGAGATCGAAATCCGCCAAAATCAGTCAGGTAAAAGTGCTGCTCTGGCTCAATCTCAAAGTCATGAGAAAAAGCTCACCATTGGCGGCTAACTCCTGATACCCTATATACTATTTACCATATACGCTATACTAGGTTCATGTTGAAGCTCTTTAATACGATGTCTCGCCAGGTGCATGATTTTACACCAATTGACCCTAACCGCGTCACGATGTACGCCTGTGGTCCCACTGTTTATGATTACTCATCAATTGGAAATTTGAGCAAATATATCGGAGACGACCTACTGCGCAGAGTCCTAGAGGCGAATGGGTATACCGTTGAACATGTGATGAATATCACCGATGTCGGACACTTAGAATCTGATGCTGATGAGGGTGAGGATAAGCTGGAAAAGGGGGCCAAAGCCCAGGGTCGAACAGTTTGGGAAGTAGCTAAGTTTTTTGAAGAATATCATTTTAAATCCTCAGATGCTTTAAATATTTGGCGCCCAAGTATCGTCGCCAGGGCCACGGAACATGTTCAAGAGATGGTCAAACTGATCCAAAGGTTAGAAGAAAAGGGTTTCACTTATCGAAGCGACTCCGCTATCTATTTTGATACTAGTAAATTTCCAAGTTACACCAAGCTCTCCCGCCAAAAATTAGCCGAAAAAGAAACAGGAGCGAGAGTTGAAGTGGTGGTCGATCAGCAGAAAAAAAACCCGGCTGATTTTGTATTATGGTTTTTTACTGTGGGACACTTTGCTAACCATACTATGAGGTGGAATTCTCCTTGGGGAGAAGGTTTTCCTGGTTGGCACATCGAATGTTCAGCGATGTCCATGCTCTATTTGGGCAATACTTTAGATATCCATACCGGGGGGATCGATCATATTCCGGTCCATCACACCAACGAAATCGCCCAATCAGAGGCAGCGACGGGAGAAGAGTTTGTGCGGTTTTGGGTCCATCACCGCTTTATTTTAGTTGAAGGAGAGAAGATGAGTAAGTCCAAGAAAAACGTTTATACCATTGACGATTTAGTCGCCAAAGGTTTTGATCCGCTGGCACTGAGGTATTTATTTATGACGGCCCATTACCGGGACCCGATTAATTTTACCTGGAATAGTTTGGAAGGAGCCCAAAATGCTTTAAGTAGTTTAAGAGAGGCATCCAGAGAGTGGGACAAGCCAAATAGTAATACCTCTATCTATTATCAAAAATTTCTGGAAGCTGCTAGTAATGATCTGAACACTCCTCAGGCAATCGCTACTATGTGGGAAATGGTCAAAAGCAATGAACCTCCTATCCAAAAAGCAGCTGATCTTTTGGCTATGGATAAAATTTTAGGTCTAGGACTTAATGAGTATATTGGCCAGAAGACGGAAGTCCCCACCGAGGTTCAAGAGCTAGTCGAAAAAAGGGAGCGAGCTAGGGGATCAAAAGATTTTGCTGAGTCCGATAGGCTACGTCATGAAATTAAAAAATTAGGATTTGATGTCCAAGATACATCCACTGGTCCTCGCCTAAAAAAACTTTAACCCTTATCGTTCTTGACCTTCGGGTTAAGTTAGGCTAACATAGTTCTCAGTTCACTGTTAACATTTCACAGCCGACTCAAATTTTTACATTCTTTACTGTCAACTGTGAACTGAGAACTGTGAATTAATCCTATGCAACCACTAGCTGATCGAATGCGTCCAGAAACACTAGCAGAGATAGTTGGGCAGCAACATATCCTGTCCTCAGACAAGCTGCTTTTTAAATCGATCAAGTCGGGTCAGGTGTTTTCCATGATCCTCTGGGGTCCTCCAGGAGTGGGCAAGACTACTTTGGCTCGAGTTATTGCCAATGAAGTCAATGCAGATTTTTTGGAATTTTCAGCTGTTAATACTGGCATCGCCGAACTCAAAAAAATCTTTCAGGATCTCTTTGCCAGTCGCAGTAGTTCTCGGACTCCCTCGAACAATAATCTTTTTTCTGCGAACGAAGAGAGCAGTAATAAAAAAACCATTATCTTCATAGACGAAATTCATCGGTTTAGTAAATCCCAACAAGATGCTTTTTTACCCTTTGTAGAAAACGGTACGATCATTTTAATCGGAGCTACTACGGAAAATCCTTCCTTCGAAGTCATCGGAGCACTACTTTCTCGGACCAGAGTTTTTGTTCTCAACCAGCTCTCCAAGGAAGAGCTAGCAGAAGTAATCAAGAGGGCGCTTAAAGATAAAACCAAAGGTTTGGGCCAGTACAAAGTAAAGTTTGAAAAAGGCGCCCAGGACCTATTGATCGAAGGATCCAATGGGGATTCTCGGATTTTACTTAACGCCTTGGAAGTGGCGGTTACCATTGGTAGCTTTGATCAAGCAATCGGTAAAAAGGTCTTCTTGTCCAAGATTATCATTGAAGAGGCTTTGCAAAAACGAGCTCTGGCTTACGACAAGGGAGGAGAAGAACATTACAACACCATCTCCGCTTTTATTAAATCGATGAGAGCTTCGAATGTGGATGCTGCTTTGTACTATTTGGCTAGAATGGTCGAAGCGGGAGAGGATCCATTGTTTATCGCCAGACGGATGGTGATCTTTGCTTCGGAAGATATTGGACAGGCTCAACCGACTGCTTTGGTAGTCGCGAATGAAGTTTTTAGGGCTTGTGAAATAATCGGTTACCCGGAATGTCAAATTAATTTAGCCCACGGAGTAACTTACTTAGCCAGTGCCAAAAAAGACCGCTCCAGCTATAACGGCTACTTCGAAGCATTAGGGGATGTGCAAAAATATGGCAACTTACCAATCCCTTTTGATCTGCGTAATGCTCCAACTAAATTGATGAAAGAGATCGGCTACGGTCAAGATTATCAGATGTATACCGACCAAGACCTGCTGCCCAGTCAACTTAAAGGCAAAAAATATTATAAAAGGTGATAGGTTTACTTGCTTGATTCTTACGCTTCTTTTGCTTGTTTCTAATCCCAGAACTCTATTATAAGTTTGCAGGTTGGGGGTAGGAAAATTTTAAGAAATTACTTTCTTAAAAAATTCCCAGAAGTAAGACAAGGATACCAAGAATTTTTATTTAGGTAATTGCCTAATAAATATACCAAAAACTATCCGCTACTTCTCGGTCCTACCCTACAACTGCATTGCGCAGTTAGCCATGAGTTATTGGTTTTGAGTTTTAAGCAAATTGTATAAAATTACCCGAATCCCAAAACTCACTACTCATCACTAAAAGGGAGGTGAAAAAATGTCCAATAAAAAAAACACTTCATTTGCCCATATGATATCCAGAGGAGCAACAGGAGTAGCTTTGACAGCTGGAGTACTTGCAGCAGGTGCTGCCTTGGCTGACAAAAAAACCCGTCAATCTTTGAGTAAGGGGGCCCAGGAGATGATGTCTGCTCTTGAACAGGCGGCGGCCGGAGTAACAGAACAAGCTAAAGCAGGCTATCAAGCAGTTGCCCATCAGGTCAGAATTAGCAAAAAAGCGTCCAGTGCTCGTTCGGGCCGAGGAACAGGGCGTATAAGTAAAAAGACGGAAGTGAGCCGATAAGACGGGAAAATAACTTTACTAAAGATTATGGCGGATATCGGTAAAGTTAAGAACTTAGGAATTTGAGGAGGAGACACCTCTTCCTTAAATTTTAATAGCCCTTCTGGTTCGGGGATTTCGGGGATGTAGATATTCTCTAAGAGAGATCCCTCTAAGCTCAGCAGCGGCCATGGCACAATGTTTAAGAGTCATCACCACGCCTATACCTGGACTACAAGTTTCATGTTCAAGGCGACCCAATTTACATTTAGTCAGAAATCTAGGTAAGAGTTGACGAGTTCTATCTGCAGCGTCCAGAATTGTCCTTACTCTCTCTTCCAGTGCTATAAGATCGTAATCTTTAGTTCTTCCGGCGATAGCTCTCATAGCGTCGGTATAAGGACGAATGAGAGGCTCTAACAACTTCCTTTCGTCTGGTCCTAGTCCATCGAGAGTCCAAGATCCAGGGTGAAAAGGGGGGCGTAGTCCACCATATTTTCGAGGAGGAACTACTACTGTGTGATTTGTTAGGAAATCTATTGTTCGTGGTGCTTGGTCTACCATGTTCAGTATTATACATCCAGATATAAAAGCTGACAAGGATAGATTCTGTTCTATTGATCTGGAAGGTCGACTTTGCTATTCTTAAGAAACTTTATGTATAAAATCCATACCCTACAAAACGGACTAACCTTGATCACCATCAACCTCCCTCATCTGGAGTCAGTCACAACTCTGATCGCTGTAGGAGCCGGTTCCCGCTACGAAACTCGAGCTACTAATGGTATATCCCACTTCTTGGAACATATGTTTTTTAAGGGTTCCAAAAAATACCCCTCAGCCGAACAGATCGCCAGTATCGTCGATGGCATAGGGGCAGTTAATAACGCCGCTACCGACAAGGAAATAACCTATTACTGGATTAAATCAGCAGCCAAACATGTAGAGCTAGCCAGTGATATTTTATCCTCTCAACTCAAAGAATCCCTTTTTGACCAGAGAGAGATCGAAAAAGAAAAAGGAGTGATCGTCGAAGAGATCCGGATGTATCTGGATATGCCGAGCCGTTATGTCTGGGATTTATATGAAGAGCTGCAGTTTGGAGACCAGCCTTTAGGTTGGCAGATCGCCGGAGACGAGAAAACAGTCAAGACCTTCAAACGCCAGGACTTTTTGGACTACATGAAGCAGTTTTACCGGGCGGATAATATGGCTCTAGTTTATGTTGGTAATTTACCGGATGATATCGAAAGTCTCGGCGAAAAATACTTTGGGGGTTTGCCCAAGGGTGCACAGGCCAGTTTCTTGCCCTATCACCGCCTAAGCCAAGATGAACCCCGGGTGCATATTTTCAATAAAGCCACAGATCAGGTTAATTTGGTGCTGGGAGTAGAAGGGTACGATCGGATCGATGATCGCCGTTTCGCGGCCAGACTTCTTGGAACGATACTAGGAGAAGGAATGTCTTCGCGGCTTTTTATGGAGGTTCGGGAAAAAAGAGGTTTAGCTTATCATGTATCAGCCTCTCATTCGTCATACCATGATGCCGGAGTTCTTACTGCTTTTGCCGGGATAAAGGTCGAAAAACTGATCGAAGGCATCGGTGTGATCCGGGAAGAGTTAGAAAAAACTACCAAAAAGGCTGTTTCCAAAGCAGAGCTGGAAAAAGCCAAGGAGATGGAAAGAGGTAGATTGGCTCTTAGGTCTGAGTCCACCAATTTTTTAGCCGAACATTTTGGGACTAAGTTTGTGCTGGATAGAGAGCTGGAGACTTTTGAGGACTATCTTAAAAAAATAGATAAGGTAACGACAGATGACATCCAGCAAGTTGCAATCGATTTATTTAAGCCGCAAAAATACAATTTAGAAATGATCGGTCCAATAGGCGATCCCGAAAAGTTTAAGGAATTATTGAAGTAGATGGAAGATTTAAAGGCCAGAGCTTTAGCTTATCATGCTAAATTTAAAGGTAAAATTACCACACTAGTCCAGTCACCTATTACAAATAAAGAAGATCTGTCACTTGCCTATACTCCCGGGGTAGCCGAAGTTTCCAGGGCAGTAGCGGTAGATAAATCCTTAGCTTATCAGTATACGCTCAAGGGTCATACCGTGGCTGTGATTACTGATGGTTCAGCTGTATTGGGGTTAGGTAATATCGGGCCAGAAGCAGCGTTGCCAGTGATGGAGGGGAAGGCAGCCCTTTTTAAAACCTTTGCTGATATTGATGCCTTTCCTCTTTGTTTGGCCACTCAAGATACACAGGAGATTATTCGAACCGTCCGTTTGCTAGCTCCAGTTTTTGGAGGCATTAATCTGGAAGACATCTCTGCTCCCCGCTGTTTTGAAATCGAATCCAGCTTGCAGGACCTAGGGATTCCAGTAATGCATGACGACCAGCACGGCACAGCGGTGGTTGTTTTGGCCGGACTATTGAATGCTGTCAAAGTAGTTGGTAAGGAAATGAAAAATTTAAGAGTGATTATCTCGGGAGCAGGAGCAGCGGGAGTAGCCGTGACCAAGCTAATTATAGATCAGGTTAAAGAAGTAATTGTCTGCGATACCAAAGGGGTAATCTATGATGGACGAATCGAGAATATGGATTCCTCCAAAGAAGCATTAGCTAAAATTACTAACCCAAATAAGGTCAGAGGAAGATTGCAAGATGCTCTTCGGGATGCAGATGTTTTCGTTGGTGTCTCCGCGCCGAATCTGCTAACAGCTGCCGACTGCCAACTGATGGCTGCTAACTCTATAGTTTTCGCTATGGCTAATCCTGTTCCGGAGATTATGCCTGATGAAGCAAAAAAGGGTGGAGTAAGGGTTGTGGCAACCGGACGTTCGGATTTTCCCAATCAGATAAATAACTCCTTGGCCTTTCCGGGTATTTTTAAGGGGGCGTTAAGCTGTGGGGCCAAGAAAATTACTCGGGAGATGAAACTGGCAGCCGCTTGGGCCTTGGCAGACTTGGTTCCAGAGCCTACCTTTGATAAAATCATCCCCGGACCCTTTGATCCAGGAGTAGTACCGGCAATCTCTGCGGCTGTCGCCAGTTCAAACAAAAAATGAGTATCTTCGATGCATTAATATTATCCTTGGTCGAAGGTCTGAGTGAGTTCTTGCCCGTTTCTTCAACTGGACACCTGATACTTGTCTCAAAAATACTTGCTATCGAGGATAGCGAATTTCTCAAAAGCTTTGTAGTGATTATTCAACTGGGAGCAATTATGGCTGTGGTTTTACTATACTGGCGCAAAATCTTGGGTTCTAAGGGCCTCTGGAAAAATCTTTTAACATCTTTTATACCAACAGCTGTTGTAGGTTTGGTATTATACAAAATTATCAAAAACCTTCTTTTGGGAAACACGATGGTAGTAGTTGTGGCGTTATTTATCGGGGGCTTAATTATGATTTGGTTTGAAAAAACGCATCAAGAATCTAAGGCCTCTACTGGTGAGGTTTCGGATTTATCAATAAAACAGTCTTTTTTGATTGGATGCTGCCAGTCTTTGTCAGTCATACCGGGAATTTCTCGTTCCGCCGCCTCTATTTTAGGAGCGATGTGGCTGGGGGTTAAACGTCAAGCGGCTGTCGAGTTTTCATTTATGTTAGCCATTCCGACAATGATTGCTGCCACAGCTTTAGATATGGTCAAAAACAGCTTTGGGTTTAACTTGGAGGAGTGGCTAGTTTTAGCTGTTGGCCTGGTTGGTTCTTTTATCTTTGCCCTTTTGGCGGTGAAGTACTTCTTGAACTTTATTCAAAAAAACAGCCTGGTTGCTTTTGGAGTTTACCGGATTATTATAGCTTTGCTTTTCTGGCTGTTTGTTAGATAAATTTAGGTCATGCTCAAAAAAACTTACCTCTTTTTAATAGCCACGTTTACAGTGCTGGCATTATTTGTCCGCAACTCCTCTTACTTTGGATTTGATTTGGTAATTACTCATTGGATTCAAAGTATCCAAATTCCGGGATTTGATTTGGTAATGCTGTTTATTAGTAAGCTCGGAGATCCGTTCTGGGGATCTATTTTAGTCTTGTTTTTTGTATCTGTAGCAGCGGCCGCAAACAAATGGCAAACCGCGCTGATGATTGCAGCTACTGCTTCTTCGATGGTTTTTTTAAACCAAATTCTAAAGCTGTTGATTAATCGACCCCGCCCGGATCCGGCTTTAGTACATGTCGTGGGAATTTTTAAAAAATCGGATAGCTTTCCATCGGGGCATGTGATGTTTTATGTCGGGTTATACGGATTTTTATTTTTCATTGTCTATACTCAGTTTAGAAAAAATCGTTGGCTAAGGGCAGCATTAATCTCACTGCTGGCTGCCTTAATTGGATTAATAGGAGTTTCCCGGATATATTTGGGCGTGCATTGGTTTTCAGATGTATTAGGAGCTTATATTTTAGGACTCTCTTGGTTAATAGTAATGATTTGGGTCTATGCTAAAATTAGTTCAAGAGCTTTGAAATGAATATTTCATTTGGACATATTGGTATCAATGTTCGGGATTTAGAAACTTCCAAAAAGTTTTATGATTCGTTATTTAATTTTTTAGGGGCGGAAAATTCTCATATTGGTAAAAACTACGCCGGCTGGTTTTTTAAAGACTTTTCTTTATGGCTACACCAAGTCGGCAAACCCCACCTTGCAGATCCTTATGACGAAAAACATCTAGGGATGCAGCATATCGCTTTTCGGGCTAAACAAAAAAGCGAAGTGGACGAGCTTTACCATAGTTATCTTTTGCCAAAAAAAATACCAATACTCTATAATGGTCCAGCCGAATACCCTCAGTATACCAAAGGTTACTATGCAGTTTTCTTTCTGGATCCTGACGGAATTAAGCTTGAATTAATGTGGACCCCAGAGTAAACCACTCCATTTTCTTTTAACATACTAACGCTTAAGATAAACACATGACTTTCAAAACCCATCTCCAAGAGAAGAAAACTATTGCTCAAGGTACTACTGCCCTAATCTTGGAAAAACCAAAGAACTTTTCGTTTTTAGCCGGACAATATATTGACCTTGGGTTAGTTGGTCAAAAAGATTTGGCTGATTATGATAGTTTCCGGACCCTGACTTTAGCTAGTGCTCCACAGGAAGATCAATTAATACTTGTTTACCGAAACAGGGACAGTGAATTCAAAAATAGGGTATCCGAGCTCCCGTTAGGCAGTGAAATGATTATCGAGGGTCCATTTGGTAGATTTATTCTTCCCGAAGAAGACAAAAGAGTAGCTGTCTTTTTGGCAGGAGGAGTGGGGGTAGTTCCTTTTGTAAGTATTATTAAAGACGAAATTTATAAGCGATCTAATAAAAAAATCTACCTCTTTTATTCTAATTTTTCTCTGGAAGAAGCAGCCTATTTAAAGGAGCTCCAAAACCTGGAAAAAGAAAATTCAAACTTTAAATCAATCCCTACCTTTACCTCATCCAACTTTAGCTTTCCACCCCAAGGGGGGAAAGCTAAACCAACAAACTTTGAAACCGGATATATCTCGATGGAGATGATAGAAAAATATATTGATAATACTTCTCAAGTGGTTTTTTATCTTTGCGGGACCCCGGACATGATCTTTGATCTGAGGATGATGCTAAATGCAGCAGGCGTTCCCAGCACTAATATCCGCACCGAATCTTTTGATGGATACTAGTGCTAAAGAATTAAAAATGTTAAAGTACAAGACATGTCGAGAAAACGTCCGTTTAGCTATGAGGAATTTAAACAAGTTTATTCAAAAGTCCCCAGGCTCTGTGTGGATCTAATCATCCAGGACCCCAAGGGCCAGGTGTTGCTTTTAAGGCGGGAGGAAGAACCGTCAGTCGGCATGTGGCATTTACCCGGAGGAACGGTTCTGTTTAGAGAAGAAGTAGAGCAGGCTATTAAAAGAATAGCCCAAGAAGAAGTAGGGGTAGCAGTGAGAGTTGAGGGTTTAGTGGGATTTATAGAATTTTTAAACGAAGAGCGGGGGAATCAAGCTTTTCACTCACTTAGCTTGGCCGTTGTCTGTTCTATTCAAGAAAAAATTAGCCGGACTCCCAAACGCCAGTTTTTTAAAGTTGTTCCGGAAAACACCATCAAAGAACAAGGCCTATTTTTAGAAAAAATCTTATCTGGTCGCTGGAAAGATGCAGCTTGTGACGACCCGAATTGTACAGATGAAGACTGTCTGAAAGACTCCGCAGCGTAATCCTTAAAATAAGCTATTTACCCCGAATACTTTATACTTTATACTAAATAGGTTCTATGGATATGAAACCAGTAATTCATAAATCAGCCGCGGTAATTTTTTTCTTTCTGTGCCTCTTTGTTTATACTAAACTAGCCGGTCCGATTCCTTTTGTAGTCAACTCCACCAATAAAGCTGATGGATTTCAGGTGGCCGGAGAAGGTAAGGCTTTGATTACTCCGGATAAAGGTCACCTGACTCTCGGAGTACAAGTAGTAGGAGCGACTGCTCAGTCGGTTAAAGACCAGATGAATGTAATGATTAATAAGGTCACGGAGGCAGTTTTTGCTTTGGGAATATCCGATAAAGATGTCAAAACCGATAATTATTCTATCAATCCAACTTACGACTATTCAGCCGGTAGTAGCCCAAAAATTACCGGTTACAGCTCGAGTACTAATCTTGCAGTGACTGTTTTAGATATCGCTAAAGTTAATTCAATTATTGATGCAGCGACTAAGGCTGGGGCCAACCAAATTGGTGGGGTACGGTTCGACAATAAAGATACGACAGAGGCAGAGACCGAAGCTCGTCAAAAAGCAGTCACTGCTGCCAAAGCTAAAGCCGAACAAGCTGCCAAAGCAGTTGGATTTAAGCTAGGTAAGGTTATTAACTATACGGAAAACAATACGGGAATGCCGGGATATAGATCAATGCTAATAGATAAGGCCGCATCACCTGACTCAACTCAAGTTCAGCCGGGGTCCAATGAAATAGTGATAAATGTTACGCTGACCTACGAAGTCAGGTAGCCACTTGTAGGCCCCCGAGTAGGGCGGCCTCGTCTCCTAAAGTCCCAAAGACGATTTCCGGAAGGTGAGGGTAGATAGTGAGAGTCTTAGCCAGAGTCCTTTTGACCGCCTCCAGGTCAAGTCGTTTACCGACACTTCCAGAGATCACCACAATATTAGGTGACCAGTGCACAATGGTGTTATGTAATCCAATCGCAAACCGTTTTGACAACAGCTCCCAGGTCTTGGGATCATCAAGCTCTTTGGCTTTATGTCCGGTTATTTTTTCAATGGCGGTTCCGGAAACTAGCTGTTCCCACTCCTCGATAGAATTATCTTCGTCTAATGTCAGCAACTGGTGACCTGGTTCCATTCCGAAAGCCGATTGGTCCACTTTACCTTCCACAATTCGAGCTCCTCCCAGGCCGGTTCCAACGACAAGATACCCCACGATCTTATGTGTCTGTCCGGCACCTCTGGTTGCTTCGGCGAGACCTTCTAACTCGGCATCATTATGTAAGGCGCATGGAGCAGAGAAGATTTGAGACATCCTCTCGGATAATGGTTTATTATCCCAGTCCGGCAGATACGGGGAGTGGAAAAGTGATCTTTTATCCTGATTTAAAATTCCAGCCACCCCCACGACTATTTGCTGGATCTCGCGAGGGACCCCCAAGCCATCGACCGTCTGTTTGATTTCTGCCATCGCTTGATCAAAATTTTTATTAGTATAGACTTTGCTGGAATGGATGATAGATTGGCCATCAATCGAAAGTCCGATTCGGGTATGCGTCCCGCCTATTCCTAAAATAAGGTACATAGCCTAAGTATAACTCATAAGTAGTATTATTATGGAGAGATGATCGGCATAATTTTTGCGCTAATTTCTTATGTTGGTTGGGCGGTTGGAGATATTCTCGGTACTTTCGCAGTACGCAAACTAGGCACCCTCTCTTCTGCCTTTTGGATTACTTTCCTGGGTCTGCTACTTTTTTTGCCATTAGCCCTAGGCAACTTAGCTAGTTTAAGCGGCTATACTCCTTCTTTGCTGTTAATGAATATGATCTTAGGGTTTATTTTTATTATTGCCTACCTACTTTTTGTAGAAGGATTCCGCATCGGTAATCCGGCATTAGTCGGGACAGTCGGAGCTTCCTTTCCAATGTTTACGCTGCTGACCTCGGTCCTCTTTTTGCATGAGTCGATTAGTCCGCTGCAAATAGTATTGAGCATGGTTATCTTTATCGGAATTATCCTATCTACCCTAGATCTGGCCGCATTAATTAAAGGAGCAAGACAAGTAGATAAAGGGGCGCTCTTTTGCCTGATTGGGGCAATTATCTTTGGAATTTACTATGCCCTGAGCAAACAACTAGTTACTCAAGTAGGCTGGCTCTGGCCTTATTATTTTTCTCTAGCTTTCTCGCCGCTTATTTTACTGGTTGCAAGGCTCAAAGGGGAAAAATTGCTTTCGCCCTCTGCTCATGGAGCTTTTATCCCCTTAATATTTGGATGTTTGGTTTTAAGAGTTGCTGATGTTAGTTTTAACTATGGATTGTCTCAGGGGTTTACCTCGGTGGTGGCGCCAATCGCCGGATCCTATCCAACCCTTTTTGTAATACTGGCTTTTTTAATCTTTAAAGATCCAATCAGAAAGCAGCAAATTCTAGGAATTATAGTTACTCTAATTGGAGTAGTGTCCTTAGCTTTTTTAAGTACCTAGTTTAGACCATCCTAACAAAAACATCGAACCTTCGAGGTTCGATAGAGGTCAGATACTCAGTTAGAACTGGCTTCAATTAAACTCAATGCTTTTGCTAGATCAGTGCCAAGATCAGGCTCCTTGGCCTCTCTGACACAATACCAACCATATGATGGAAGCTCATTTTTAAGCTTAAATCCAAGTCTCTGATACCAAGCTAGCAAAGCGTCCTGAGAAAGCTGTAGTCCTTGAACCCGGTCTTCGCTGTGATCTCGGAGATAATCTCGATCAGCGCTTGCTACAAGCCCAATGCTTGCTCCCTGAAGATCGACTACACTTAGTAAATTTCTCATTAAAAAACGGCCCAGACCTTTAATGTCTCTTCCATATAAAGCTCGACCCACCAGGTGGTTACTTCGTATTTTGGCTAGATGTAGATCGGAACCACGAAACATTTCCTGAGAATCATGAGCAAAAGCAAACGCTAAGCAAACCTCGCTAGAGAGGTAAGCAAATCTCTGCATATAATTTTTAAGTGCATCCTGACTATACGGTATCTGTCCAAGTAAACTTCTGATATCTAGTTGCTCGTTTGGGTGAGTTAAATGAATGGCAGCTACACCTTGTCTATTCCGAGGTAATACAGCCTCCATATGTAGCGGTAATACTTGGTAAGGACTGAGTCTTACCTCTACCGCCCCGGCTATTTGGATATGACGAGTGCTTTGTCCAATAAGTTCCATAGTTAAATAGGTAAACCAATGATATTAAGATTAGCCTCTTTACAAAATAATTGCTTGATTAGTATAGTACGGGGAATGGCTTATAATGAAGGGGATTCTTCTGCGCATAACCGACAACCCAATGAACCTCGTTTGGATGCGGGTCGGGGGGAATGGGTACATGCAGTTTTTAGACCCCTTGGCCAAGTTCCGATGTATCAAGTTGCAGCGGCAAAGCATGGAATTGGTTTGGAAGCTTCGCTAGGAGGTCAAAGAGTGACAAACTCAAGGGGTTTGCTAGTAGAAGTTCCTGAAGGAAGAGCTCATATTAGATTAAGAGCTCCACTTCAATCTCAGTTAGACTCCCAGCGCATCAAAGCTTTTTGCCGCGATCTTTATTTACTAACAATCTCTCTCCGCCGCAGAGGCCTGCTGTAAAAGACTTGCAGTTTTAACTTATTTTCTGCATACTGGCACTATGTCAAAACTGACCCATTTACCCGAGTGGCAGGATTTAAATTTGCACTTTAATGAAATAAGAGACCGCCATTTGCGATCTCTTTTTAAAGACGACCCCCAAAGAGGAGATAAATTTAATCTTCAGGTCGAAGATTTATATTTAGATTATTCTAAAAATCGGATTACTCAGCAAACCTTGGATTTATTATTCGAACTGGCTAAAGCTGTCAGTCTTCCAGCCAAGATCCAGGCGATGTTTGAAGGGGAAAAGATTAATATTTCAGAAAATCGGCCGGTCTTGCATGTAGCTTTGCGTAACCTGTCCGATCGTCCTATTTTGGTTGACGGTAAAAATATAATGAACGAGATTAAAAAAGTACGCAGCAAAATGCGCCAGTTTGCTGGTAAAGTGCATAGAGGACAGGTTACAGGTTACAGTGGGAAGACGATTCGCAATGTCGTGAATATCGGGATTGGTGGATCTGACCTGGGTCCAGTCATGGCTTACGAGGCGCTCAAAGCTTATTCCAATCGAGACCTCACAGTGCGATTTATTTCGAATATCGACTCAACTCATTTTGTAGAATCAACTCGTGACTTAAACCCTGAGGAGACCTTGTTTATTGTCGCTTCCAAGACCTTTACTACCCAGGAGACAATGACCAATGCCCAGACGGCGAAAAAGTGGATAGTAAATCATTATCAGATTCAAGATACGCGATCCAAGATTCATGAATCCAAAATCATGAATCATGAATCAGATCCTGTTGCTAAGCATTTCGTTGCACTTTCGACAAACATCGAAAAGGTTAAGGAGTTCGGGATTGACCCGGAGAATATGTTTGAATTCTGGGATTTTGTGGGGGGTAGGTATTCTCTTTGTTCGGCTATCGGTTTATCCTTGATGATCGCCATCGGTCCTGACCATTTTGACCAGATGCTGGAGGGGTTTTGTGCTATTGACGAACATTTCCGAACTGCGTCCCTGGAGAAAAATCTCCCCGTGCTCATGGCTGTTATAGAAATTTGGTATAACAATTTTTTTGAGTTTCAGACTCAGGCAATCTTGCCTTACGAACAGTACTTACATCGGTTCCCGGCCTATCTGCAGCAAGCCGAGATGGAGAGTAATGGTAAGTCTGTAACCGGTGCAGGAGTGAGGGTAGATTACCAGACAGGACCAATTATCTGGGGAGAACCGGGAACCAATGGTCAGCATGCTTTTTATCAGCTGCTTCATCAAGGGACCAAGATTGTCCCAGCGGATTTTATCGGTTTTATTGAACCGATTAATAAGGTGAGTGACCATCATCTTAAATTAATGGCCAACCTTTTTGCCCAAACTGAAGCTTTGGCTTTTGGCAAAGATGATGAAAAGCCCTATAAGACTTTTCTCGGTAATCGACCGACCAATACTATCTTGCTTCCTAAACTTACTCCAAAAACATTAGGTGAACTAATCGCTTTGTATGAACATAAGATTTTTGTCCAAGGAGCGATTTGGGATATCGACTCTTTTGATCAATGGGGCGTAGAGCTGGGTAAAGTTTTGGCTCTAAAAATACTGTCTGAGCTGAAAGATGCAAAATCCAAACTCGACCATGATTCTTCGACTAATACTCTGATTGGCAAATTCAAATCTTTAAAATAGTTTCATACTTTACAACGACTTTAATTAAGTGTTACGTTAGTTTTGCTATTCTATGGAAAGGTCTTTAGTAACTTCACCCACTAGGCGTCGTAGTATTCAAGATAAATGCGGAATTTTTGCAGTGCATGGAGATCCGAGAGCTTCGGTCAAAATAATTAATGGTTTGTCTCTATTAGAACATCGAGGTCAAGATAGTGTTGGTATTGGGTTACATATTGAAGGTTTTGGATTTCAAAGCATTCCTCGAAACCAAGGTACGGCGAGTGAGTGGTTTCCTGGCGAGCATCAAATTTGGGCCGGAGATAGAGGGATTGGTCATAATCGGTATGTAACATTTGGACAAGCTTCTATGGATCAGGTCCAGCCTGTTATGGGGGCCAGATTGATGCTAGCCCATAATGGCAACCTACCTGATATTGAACCACTGGCTAGATTTGTTGAACAGCACGGCCGTTCACTTCGAGGCAAAAATGACTCAATGCTGATGCATGAGGCAGTCGATATCGGGATGCAAAGAGGAGCCAAGCTACCCGATGCAGTAAGAGATGTCTATGAGCTATTCCGAGGAGCTTTTTCAGTTGTTGGTATGTCGGGCGACACGACTGTTGGATTCAAAGATCGCTATGCTGTTAAGCCCTTAGCTTTTGGCATAGATCCAGACCGTGCTTTTGTCTTTTCCTCAGAGACAAGAGCTTTTGAGCTGGGTACCAAGTGGAGAGAGGTTGGTCCCGGTGAAATGCTAGTTGTAGAAGACTCTAGGGTTCAAAGTGAACAATTAGCCCCAGCTTGTTCTAGGCCAGATTCTTTCGAGCCGATCTATTTTATGCGCCCAGATAGCGAGTGGGAAGGGAAGCTAGTTGCAGAATACAGAGCTAATTTTGGCAGAGAAATGGCTGAACAGGTTAGGGAGCAGGGTGGCCCAAGGGCCGGGCTAGTGCTAGGAGTTCCGGATTCAGCTATTATCGCTGCCAGGGCTTTTGCTGCGCAATTGGGAATAATATATGTAGAGGATGGAATTCGAAAAGCTGGGAGGGTTACCCAAAGAGGATTCATGACTTCAGAGGAGGGGAGAGAAGAGTTTATTCGTAGAAAGTACCAGCCAGTAAACTCAAATTTTGTTAATGGTCAATCAGTGTATGTGGGAGATGATTCATTAATCCGAGGACAGACATTACATCTAGGAGTAGTTGAAAAAGTCCGTCAAGCTGGAGCCAGACAGGTTCACGGGATAATTTTTTCACCCCCGGCAATCTCTTCTCACGAGCATGGAGCATATATGCCTACCCATGATCTAGTCCATTTTGGTCGATCTACGGAGGAGGTCGCAAGAATATTAGGGCTAGACTCACTTAGCTTCTTAACAGTCGATGGGCTTTGTAGAGCTCTTGGCCGTACTCCCGATACAGTCTCTAACTTTGCTTTTACCGGAACATTTCTTCCAGAAACTCAGCACCTCTCACCGATACCCCAAAGACAACTAGCTTACGCTTAGTTTCTTAATTGATCTCAATTGGGGTTGACAAAAGTTTTCACAGGTGCTTACAATATATATCCAGAGCAGAAAATTTAAGAAATGTCGAACCTTTTGCTGGCTATTCTTGCTCATTCGGATTACATTAAAACCCTTCTGCACAGGTTATTCCAAGCTTAAACCTCATTTAAATTTCAATTTAAGTCTTTTAAAAGAGTATAATGGCAATTCTACATGTCCAATTTTTGGCAGAAACTTAAAAAAAACAACAAACCATTTTTTGTCCTCGCTCCGATGGACGATGTCACTGACGTGGTTTTTCGCCAGCTGATCTGCACTACCGCCAAGCCCGATGTGTTATTTACCGAGTTTACCAATGTTGACGGATTAAACTCCAAGGGTCAAGACAAGTTGATGCCTAGGCTGCTCTTTGAGCCAAATGAACATCCGATCGTAGCCCAAATTTGGGGCCAGAATCCGGAGAATTATTTTAAAACCGCGCAGATGTTAGTAGAGATGGGATTTGATGGAATCGATATTAATATGGGTTGTCCGGTTAGTAAAGTAGTTAGGTCTGGCAGTTGCGGAGGGTTAATCCGCGAGCCAGAGCGAGCTAAGGAGATTATATTGGCAACAAGAGAAGGAGCAGCTGAAAAAATTCCTGTTAGTGTTAAAACTCGGATTGGAGACAAAGAGATCGCCACAGAAGAATGGATTGGTTTTTTACTTAGCTTAAAGCTTGATGCCCTGACCGTTCATGGGCGAACTGTCAAAGAGCAATCTAAGGTTCCGGCACATTGGGATGAAATTGCTAAGGCGGTTGCCTTGAGAGACAAGTCGCAAGAGTCCAGCGTCAACCCCGATCCCGACAAAGTCGGGACAGGTTTAATCGGGGTCAAGGAAACCGTAATTATAGGAAATGGGGATGTTATAAGTTACCAGGATGGATTAGTCAAAGCTAAGACGTCTGGCGTAGACGGAATTATGATCGGCCGAGGGGTTTTTCAAAATATTTTTGTCTTTGATCCAGCTAAAACTAATGCTGATTTATCTGTTCAAGAGAGGATGGATCTGCTTACTCGGCACACTCAGATGTTTGTCGCCCGATGGGGTAACACTAAAAATTTTAACATTCTAAAAAAGTTCTTTAAGATCTACGCCTCGGACTTCGAGGGGGCTAGTGAGCTACGAGTTAATCTAATGGAGACCAAAAACTTGGAAGAGGTAGAATCAGTTATTCATAACTTTAACCACGGATAGTTTTTCGCCTGCGTAATTTATGGGCAATATTTTCTATCTGATATCTTCTGGAGTGTACCTCGCATCGGGCACTCATTTCTGCGGCTTGTTCCAGTGCTCGGGGGTCTCTTCCGCTAAATCGCGAGTGAAGACGAGCTAGGAAACGGGCCTGGCCTATATCCGAACCACACCCTCTTGCACCTCGACCTCTCATTTCCGATCCCATGCCTCCGGCGTAACAGGTGACCATAACTTTCTCTATATCACCTAAAGTGCGTATTGGATCAGGTCGGAGGATTGTTAAACCGCGAGCTTCGCTACTGGGAATTATAGTGGCACTAATCCCGCCCCCGACCACATAATGGGCTGCCTCATGATAGGCAACTTCATCGTCATCCTCTTCTTGTCTAATAAAGGCTTTGTTTGCCAAATCGTCTGCACTTACCTCACCATTCCGATAGTCATTAATCAGATCTTGTCGAAGTTCCGGCCTGACCTGGTCTAAATTTCTTTGTAACACAGGAGCATCCAGGCGAGTGGTATCCGACATATTTAAGAAACTGACACCTTCGATATTTCTGATCATGGGTGTAGTTTACACCTAGCTTCAAAAAATTGCCGGACAAAACGCTGACTCAAATTAAATATCGAACCTCCGAGGTCCGACTAGTCGAGGTTCAACTAGATTGTTGGAACAACAATATCACACCTCGGAGGTATGATACGAGGTGTGATATTCTGTGGCGCTATCCTGAACTTTGACCGAGGGTCAAGCTATGTAATTGCTTTTTGTAAAACCCACAGGTATACTCAACCTGATATGAGGTATCCTTGGGTTTGCCTATCTATTTGTGGAGTATGGGTCGCTTGTTTAGCGGTTATCTCTTTTCATATTGCCGATCCAGCAACCCTATTTACCTATACGACCGCCACAGTTCTTATCCTTTTTCTGCTCGGATTTGCCCGGGGTTAACCACACATGATTAGATTTATTTATCTATTGGGCAGCCTTCTCAAGTTTGCCATGCTCCTGCTAGCTCGAAATATCGGTTTATACAAAAGTTCAGACCCTAGGTTTCTACGGGATTTTTTTGAAGATGCCGGTGGTTCGTTTATCAAATTTGGACAACTGCTGGCACTAAGGGTCGATGTATTGCCGGATGAGTATTCCGAGGAGATGCTAGATCTTTTAGACAATGTGGCGCCTTTCTCATACCAGGAAGTTCGGGAGGTCTTTTTAAAGGAAATAGGTGTTCCGCCTGAGGAAGTCTTTAAACACTTTGAAAAAGAACCTTTTGCCGCAGCCTCTTTTGGCCAGGTACATGGGGCAAAGCTTAAAAATGGTTCGGTAGTCGTAGTCAAGGTAATGAGACCTGGAATTGAAAGCGATATTGAAATAGATTTTGTCTTTATTCAACTTCTGGCTTTGTTGGGGGATATCTTCTATAAAATTAAAGCTTTTAAGTGGCGCGAGTTTGCCGATGAATTTATCCGTTGGACCAGGGAAGAGGTAGATTATCTACTGGAAGCGGAAAAAGCTGAACGGATGTATCAAAATACTCGAGGTTCTCCAACAATTGTTGTTCCGGAAACTAACCACAACTTAACCACCAGGCGAATCTTGGTTCAGGAATATATTGAAGGTTTCCCTTTAAGTAGAATCATGAAAGGGTTAAAAGATGGCAGACTTAGCAAAGAAGGGCTCCAAAAAATGGGAGTAGATATTGAAAAAATTCCCCATATTATGGTTACAGAATTAATCCGCCAGTGTTTTGTCGATAAATTCTTCCATGCTGATCCTCACCCGGGAAATATCATCATCTTGCCCGGCAATAAAGTAGGATTTATTGATTTTGGGATTATGGGGGAGTCTAATTTTCATAATGAGAGCTCGTTTATTCATTATATGGAGTGTGTTGGTAGAAAAGATTTTGAAAATGGAGTTTTTTACTTTGCCGATTTTAGTGCCGGAGATTTAAAGCAAATGCTTTTTAGTGCTTTTCCGGTAACCATAACTGATATTGAGATGCAGGAATTGACCTCTGAACTTTCTAAACACTTTGCTAAAACAGTAATGAAAATTGTCGGAGGCAGGGTAGAAGATTTGCATCAAATGAAAACAGATTATACAACTCTACTCTTTGAGATACTCAAGGCCGGAGATCATTTTAAGATTAAGATACCCAAAGAGGCGACACTCTTTATTCGGGTACTGGGAGTCGCCGGAATTTTGGGTAAACAGCTGAATATTAACTTTTTATTAACCCAGGAGATAAAACAGTTTTTCGAGTCTCACCCAATAGATTCTTTGATTAGAGACCCCCTATCGACAAACCTTTTTAAGAGATTATCTAGGGAAAAAGCTTTAGAGAAGTTAAGCGCTTGGGTAACCATGCTTTACGAGCGTGACCCGGGAGCGTATAAAGTTGTAAATGATTACCTGTCTCGTTATAATTAAGTTCGTTTATGGATAAACTTTTAACTATCTTTAATAAATACCCCTGGGTGGCGATTGTCATTTTGATGCACTGGATCGCGACTTCATTTGTATTAATTTATGCCTCGGAAACAGTCAATGTCGCCCAAGTAATGGGGCTGTCTTTTCTCTCGACTATCGTCTATGCCTATATTGGCTTTAAAGTTCCCAAGGGATAGCCTTAGTAAGGCTTTTTTGACTTCCAAATTACTCCAGAGTATAATCTCATAGTAAATTGGAGTTATGGAAATACCACTGGATAGTTTATGCATAAAAAACCTTTGGCAAAGTCTGGGTCACGAGGTTGACCAGATTTCTCAGGATGCTACCGGCTATCTAGCGGCGTTTGTATCGGATGGTTGGATTGTTTTAACAGGTGCTCAGGTAGCAGATCTGAATATGGCTTTGGTCCATGGCATTAGTCCTCAAGCGTGGCTAGAAGACTCTGTAAACTCCTTTAAAACTCGAAAAATCCCCGGGGTAGTGTTTTTGACCGATAGCGTATCCTCTTTTATGTCCCAAGCCGCATCAGACTTAGGGTTAGAAAATCAAGGCGTTATGCCACATCTGGCTCGTCGATCAGACTTAAACACTCCCGAGGTAGCCACTGTGGATGTCTCTAACTATAAAGATGAAACTTCTCTTCGTCAGGCTGCCCAGCTACAATCGAATGCTTTTGGGTATGACCTGTCAGAGCTTAATATGACACTGGGAGGGAAAGTTTTGGACAACCCGGCAGTACAGCTGTTTGTGGGAAGAGACTGCGGCCGTCCGGTCAGTACAGTAATGACTATTGCAGATGGCAGAACAAGAGGGGTGTGGAATATGGCGACCGATCCGGGGTATCAAGGTAAGGGTTTTGGTAGTGCTGTTTTGGCCAGGGCTTTAAATTATAGCCGTCAAGGATGTAACTTAGATCATCTTTTGGCCACACAGCGGGCTGAATCCCTTTATCGTCGGTTTGGGTTTCGACCAATCGGAACGGCGAGCACCTTTACTTGGCAGCCCTAAATGTCCAGACTTGTATCGATGTGATTTTTCGTATAGAATCTTTCGATAATGTCCAAGACCCAAGATAAATTTAAAGCCGAAGATATCAAAAAAGGCCAAGGCAAAGAGGTCTTTGGTGGAGATCATATCGTAATTCACTATAAAGGGACTCTGGAAGATGGTAGTGAATTTGACAGCTCATATAAAAGAGGCCAGCCATTCAAAACCAGGATCGGGGTAGGCCAGGTGATCGAGGGTTGGGATATGGGGGTAGTGGGGATGAAGATTGGTGGGAAACGTAAATTGACCATTCCCTCGCAACTGGCTTATGGAGATCAAGAGATCGGAACAATTCCTGCTAATTCTACGCTGTTTTTTGAAGTTGAACTAATTGATATAGAATAATCCCCTTTACAAACTTTAAAAGTCCTTGTAATATCGAAGCAATGACTAAGACCACTATAGCCGTGATTATTGCAGTTATCATACTATTATTTGCTGGTCTGTGGTATGTCAATAAATCCCGTTCCGAAAAAACAGAGGTGGAAAACGAGGGTCAGGTGATCCAACCCTCCAGCTCGCCGGTATTAACAGCTTCGCCATCAGCCCAAACTAATTCAACTGATTCAGCCATGACAGAGACTGTGCAGGAATTTGCAGTAGATGGTTCAAACTTTAAGTTTACCCCCAGTACTTTAACTGTTAAAAAAGGGTTACCGGTCAAAATCACTTTCAAAAGTATTCAAGGTTTCCATGACTTGCGGATTGAGGGATTAAACATTGGTACCAAGCAAATTGCTACTGGAGCCTCGGATATTGTTACCTTCACTCCTGACAAAGTCGGAACTTTTGAGTACTACTGTTCCATTGGCCAACATCGCCAAATGGGGATGAAAGGCATGTTAGTCGTTCAGTAATGTTTATTTGGAGAGGTTATGGGTTTTTAGTTCCCCTGGTTAGTCTTTTTTCAGTAATCCTCGTTCCCACGCTGCTGGGAAAATTCACTGGAGGAACGGAAAACTGGATGGTCAGCGCTGGGTTTGTACTGGCCGGATTTGTAATTTGGTTTATGACTCAAAAACTCACCAGTCGAGCTTATCATACCTTTTTCTTTTTAAGGATGGATTACTGGGCGTATGTTATAGGAGCTTTGGGTTTAGTGTCATTTTTCGCCGCCCATTAGTCTTGCCCAGTTCTTACTATGTACTGACCTGAAGTTTTTATGAAAGTTTTAATCTAACGTTATGTCCGATCCGCATTCAAAAAATAGCTTGGAATTTGCCGATCCTGATGAGAATACTCAAGACGAAGTTGCCAAATCCGAGCCAGAAATCTTAGATGAGCAAGGAGAGGATGGCCAAGCTCCTAATCCAGAAATAGTCACAGCAAAAGATAGATTAGAGGCAGCCCAGGAGATGGGGCTGTATAAAGATGCTGATGAAGAACATCCGGTAGAAGTCGGAATAAATAGCGATTCTCTTGATTCTGCTGATTAAACAATTCCCAGCCCAACCTAATAAATGTATAATACCCTCTTATGAGCGTAGATATACATCGCCATGAGAGAATCTTAAGCTACTTAGTAACCGCAAGTGCTAGGTCACCGAGTGTGATAGCTCAAAGAGAAGGTTTAGGTGCAAGAGTTCGTACGGGGTGCCTGGTTAGATCTCTCGAATCTGCAATGAACACTCGTGCCACTAACTCGGAGTGGAGAATGAGGTTGGTGGACTTAGTGCAGTTATATGCAAAATATGGAAGGTTGTATGGAAAGGTCGATCAAAAACATTTGGAATCGATAGTTCGGCAAGCGGACCAAAGATTGACGACTGCTTTTATAGAAAGGCTTAGTCACCAAGATAGTCTAATGGGGGAAGCACTCAGAAGACATGTCGTGTCCAGAGTCTCTTTACCATTTTCTCTAGTCAGAGATGTTATTCAAGATGGGGTGATTGTAATTACGGCTATGAGACTCCGAGACCAAAACCTTTGTCACGCAGCACACTTGGGAGTTAGAGGTACTGAAGTAGTGCGTTTAAGTGACAGAGGTGAGACAGTTGATCTTGCTGATCAAGATAATTTTGGTTCATTTGTTTTTGTGCCTCAGTAAGCTGATATAATACCCTCATGGTAAATTACAAAATAATTCTGTTTTACAAATATATAGCAATTGATAACCCAGTTGTTTTACGAGATGAGCAGCGAAGGATCTGTGAGAAACTAGGACTAAAGGGACGAGTGATTGTCGCAACCGAAGGAATTAATGCTACTTTAGAGGGTTTAGAAAAAGACACTAAAGAATACCAAAGATTCATGATTCAGGATTCAGGATTTAGGGATATTCAATTTAAAATCTCGGATGGGACGGGGACGGCTTTTCCTAAACTATCGGTTAAAGTCCGTAGCGAAATTGTCGCCGGAAGGTTAGGGGATGAAAATATTAAGCCCTGGCAAATGACCGGAAAATATTTACAACCAGAAGAGCTGCATCAATGGATAAACTCCAAAAAAGAATTCTATATCATCGACATGCGTAATGATTTTGAATATGAAGTAGGACATTTTGATAATTCAATATTTTCCGGAATGGCAACCTTTGCCGATCTTCCCAAAGTATTACCCAAAATAAAACACTTAAAAAGCAAAACTATATTGACTGTTTGCACTGGCGGAGTACGCTGCGAAAAAGCCTCTGGATTTTTAGTAAGTCACAAATTTGAGGATGTTTATCAACTTTATGGTGGAATTGTCAGTTATATGGAAAAATATCCTAATCAAGACTTTGCCGGAGCACTCTATGTTTTTGACGGAAGGTTAGTGATGGGTTTTAATTTAGAAGATCCAAACAGGCGGATCATCGGTAGATGCAAAAAATGTGGTCAGAGTTCGGAACATTTTATTAACTGCGAAGACCCCTTTTGCCATCGGCATTTTATTCAATGCGAAAACTGTTGCGAAGTAAGTATGAAATGTCCAATGGGATGTAGAGATTATTCTAAAGAGCATCCTGAGGCTCAGCTATCAGTAGTTTAGGACTTAAAAACACCCTATAGCTTGACAATCTGATGGATTTTTCTTAGTATTGCATCATGAAATGGAATGGAGGTGGTGGTGAACGCCAAGATCAGCTGAACAGAGCTGAGGGAACCGTCAGTCCCGAAACTGCTTTAGCTGAAGCTACAACCAGAAATAACAAGTTTGGATTAGAAGAATGGGTGGATGGTTAAGTGATCACCCTTGGTTAGCAGCTGGGGGACTTCAAACTTTAGAATTAATGCCGCTCGGACCTTTTGTAGGGTACTCTATGGCCGATGCTATTGTAGGACTCGATGGAATTATGGATATGATTGAAGGTGCCTTCGAGAATAGACACACCAAGATAGCCCGTATAGGGTTGGGGGTCAGAGGAATAGCAAAAATCGGGATAGCTGCAGCTCCAGCATTACCGGTTTCCGGAGCATCCGTTTTGTTGAATAGAGTAATCAATGTTCCTAGAAAAAATACATAAACCATGTCGCGTAAAGAAAAAACCATATCACTTTTGAAGTCTGCTGGAGAACTTGGCTTTGCGCACAAAAAAATTCTTGATGTTTTATTAAAACTTCCTTTAACGGATAAAGATTTAGACGAGTTAAGTCAGATGTTAGAGTTTTTTGTTCTAGAACAAAAAAGAGCAATTGCAGAGTTTAATCGTACGTCTATTTAGTCTATTGACCCCGATCCCAACATAGTCGGGACAGGTTGGATCGGGGTTGACACACTGACGATTTCCAAGTACCTTGTAATTAATGCCCACTCGAACCAAGCATTCTCTAAAATCTGCTAAAGCAACTCGATTTTCTAAGTCGAAATTTAGTTTTTTACTCCACCCGATCGCCCTGGCCATCGCTTTACTAATTATAGTCGCCTCGGCTATTTTTATGACCCAGGAAGTTTCCGGAGGAAGGCAGGGAAAATTAAATAACAAACAGCCTGTCCCAATTGTCTGGTTAAAAGTTAAATTCAAAAATAGCCAGCCAGCCACTAGTTTTAAAGTTTTTAAGCAAGGAGTAACTAGTCCTATTGTTGTAAGTCCTATAACCAATCAAGAAGGCAGCACTTTTTTTGCTTTAAAGACCGACTACAAAATTCGACATGAGAAATATATCATCGAAACTGTTTTCGCTGACAAAACCAGCCAGGAATCCACCCCTTTTGAAATTGGAGGTCTGTTATCCGGAGAGTATGGAGCTGGAATCGAGTCAGTGGAATTCTCCGGATCTCTTTAGAAACTAATATACATGGTTAACACCATGGGCTTCTCCAAGCTGGATCAACTGATTTACAATTTCAGGGCCTTCAAATTTATTTAAATCGATTTTACTGTATTGGGCAATTAAGATTCCGTGAATAATTTGCCTGGCCAAGTTAGCGTCACGTTTATTTAAGTAGGGGACTTCAACTATCTCGCCCTCCGCCAACTTTTTTGGTTGAATTTTAAGGGTAGCAAAAAATAAACTTGACTCCACCGATACATGATCGATCATATCATAGGGAATAGCAATAACATCTGCCGACCAGAAAAACTGCCTAAGCACAAAAGACACTTTTGCCAAATCGATAATGACATCATGCCGAAAAAGAGTAAAGGGCCAAATAGAACGGATACAAAGCAAGGGAACCTCTACTTGATTAATTAGTTTTTTCAATTTTTGTTTTTCTTTTGTGACTTCCTGGGGAGAAGCCTGTTGATTAATAACTAGCTGGTCCTCGGGAATAAAGTCTCTTTTAGCTTTCTTGGTTTTTTGAAAGAATATTTCACCGTTAGCTTTCATCTGGTAATTGTAAGCTCAGGATGTCTTAAAAAAGGTAAGATAAACATAAAGACTTGGTAAGAGATTTAACCAAGCTCTTACCCTCCGCTACCAATGTTCTTATTTATCGAACTTGAGGTCGGATAAGGTCAGCCTCTAGGTTGTAGAACCTATAGTTTGTAAAACTGCTCTTTTTTCGACCTGAGTTCAAAGTGTAAGTGCAACGATTAAGAGTTTGATATACTCGTACGTTGCAGATGAAAAGATACAAGCATTTAGATATT
>MFDD01000002.1:270772-382023 GCA_001776775.1 Candidatus Daviesbacteria bacterium RIFCSPHIGHO2_02_FULL_43_12 | reverse complement strand
GGTACACTCCATTTGAAGTCTTTGATAGTCTGTTGCACTAGCAACTTGAATCCAGCATATATAATCTCATTAATGTCTGCACAAGAAGTATATATTTGGCCAAAGGTTCCTGAGACAAGAGAACAGGTTTTCCCAGGAGTGGTTATCGAGGGATTTAGCAGGGGAACAGATAGTAATTTAGGAGTATTTGATAGACTTCTGGTTAGATTAGCTCGTATTATAGCTGGTAAGGAGTATACAGAAGTTCGTTTCCCTAGTCACCAAATGCAGTCTGTCAGTGATGTGATTACAGGGACAGCAAGGACAAAGAGGTTGCTGGGTCAGCTTGAACCTGTCCAGGCGATTATCTTACCTATAAACGAAGCGAGTCCCCTGGATATTAATTTGATGCTAGAAACAGCAGCTCGAGCTAGTGGAAAAGGGATAGTTGCAACTGTTAGGCATCGCATAGAGCTTCCCGTCCAAAGAGGATCATCTGACTATACTTTTTATGCTAGAAGTCAGGTTGCAAGTAGAGAAACAGACCGTAGCATACAGGCGTTTCTTGACGACTCAGCTCAAACTCACCAACAAGTTTCATCAGCTGGACTTATGAGAGCCTTTCATGCAGGACTTCCTGGTTCGAGCAAGAGAAGATAATCTTTTTAGCTGGTATACTCTACATGTGGATAAGAACAAATTTATCGTAGACACTTATAATAAAATTGCCCAGAAATATACTGACCAATATTTTAACGACCTCTCGGATAAACCATATATTGACAAGTTCTTAAATTTAATTCCAATTAATGGGATTTACTATGCATAAAGTTTTTTTGGCGCTGGGTGCCAATGTAGGGAATAGAGAAAGGAATATTAATTTAAGTATTAAGTTACTCAAAGAAAAAATTAAGAATGTTAGACTTGCCCCAATTTATGAATCAAAAGCAGTGGGGTATAAAGACCAGGCTAATTTTTTAAATACAGCATTGCTGGGATTTACAGCTCTTTCTCCCTTAGAACTTCTAGATTTTATTAAAAAAGTTGAGAAAAAAGTGGGCAGGATAAAAAGATTTAAGTGGGGGCCAAGAGAAATAGATATAGATATACTTTTCTATGAAAATCTGATTTATAAAGAAGATAAACTTCAAATACCCCATCCTAGATTGCACGAGAGGGACTTTGTTCTCCAACCCCTCCTCGATCTAGAACCACAATTTGAACACCCTGTCTTTAAAAAAACTGTCAAGAAATTACTTGAAGAATCATCCCAAGTGAAATCAATTATCCAAAGGATATGATAAATAATATTAACCATATGTCCACCCCAAGGGTGGACATATATACAGGTCTCAAAAAAGAAGATTAGACAGCTAGAGTGGGTTTTAAACAATACTCCCAGGAAATGTTTAGGATATTTAACTCCAAGAGAAGAGATGGTAGAGTTACTAAATTTAGTGCTTTTTAACTCTAGTGGTGGGATTCCACTTAGAATGTACGTTTAAGTTTCAATAATAAATAGCTACCCTATAGTTGATAAATTATTCCTAAGATGATATGCTATCACGCATGCGTTACGTAGAGATAACTGAATTTCTGGGTGGATCGTGCTATGCGATCCCGCGGGAAATGGGTTCTTCAAGAAGGAGATTTCTCAAGGATTCAAGCGATGATCTTGTAAGAAGTTTAAGTGGCAAGGAAGTCACTATCTGGGTAAGAGATGGTATTTTAGTATATAAAGATGCTCATGGACTGCATCTGGCACCCAGAGGTTTATTTCTGGATACCAAAAACCCACTACTGAAAGGAAGGATCATTGTCCCAATTCATCTTGATTATGCAGAGTATCTCGAAACACTTAGAGAAGAGGTCTGGCATCCTAGAAGAGGAGAGAGAAAGCAGGCTGAACTGAATTCTGGACTCAAGCTGTTATATACAGCAGGTTTGAATGATATGGGTATTGGTCAACGAAGAGTACCTTTACTCGAGAAAATTGCAGGACCCTTGGTTACTAAATTAGTCTATGAAGATCAGAAATATTCCCGTTTCATTGGAGGATTGATAGATAAGTTACCCAAAAAGTTCTCAATTTTCGTAAGTGAGATTTAGAGGACTTCCTTGTCGTAGATAATATATGTCCACCCCAAGGGTGGACATATATACATATTTAGAAGTTCGTATCTATAAAATTATTCTGATTAGCAGTATGCTAAATCCACTGGGGTAAACTTATGTGGGGAATGACAAAAAAAAGATTTTTTGTTACTTTGGTTTTAAGCTTCCTTGTTTGGTTTGTAAGTATTTTTGTTCAAGCTTTTACTGCCTATAATGCACCACTCACACTTTTGGGCTCAGGATGTCAGCTTACAGGATTTCCTGTAGCTCTATGTATCTATACTTCAGATATTGGTGCACCATTTTGGTCCATCCATATTTTGAATGTAGTCATTTGGTTTTGGGTGATTCATTTCTTTTGGGGATTTTTTAGTAAAAAGAAAACTAGCTAGGTTTCCTCTTCGATTTCTTCTACTGTCTCTATGGTTGTATTTAGACCTACCGAAGCGATCAGTCCAAAGATACTAGTGAGTATATTCCCTAACACTACAAAAGATCCAAGGAATATTGAGCTGGCTGTTTGAGGGGTGCTGCTGGGTGTTTTAGAGACGATTGGTGTGGGAGACCAATTAATTGTGCTGGCTCCCAACACATCCTCTTGGCGCGACTGTGTCTCGCTGCCATCTAAGAAAGAATTAATTACCGAGGTAGCGATATCAGTTGAAATGGTCGATGTTCCAGAGCTAGAGGAATTGTTAGAGGATGTTGTGGCAGTCGAGGTTGAAGCAGTTGAAGATTTGATAATGAAAGTTATAGATATTGGGGTCTCTTGATTATTGACCTTGTCAGTAGAGCTAAACTGCAATGTATAAGTTCCTGGGGTAGTAATAGTCAGAGGAGCGTTGTAAGTTTGGACTGTTTGGCCGTTGTCTAAAGTATATTCTGTCTTTAGCACTCCTGACCCGGAATCATCAGTGGATGTTAGGTTAACGATGACTGAATCTGAATAGTTTATGGTATTAGTACTACCATTTAAAGTGTAAGTTGTTATGGGAGGAATTTGATCGGTACTATTATCCCCTACTACCTCAGAAGTTGGGGAGTAGCTGGTCCCTTGAGCGATAATGGTTGGTGGAGTGTCTATTGCTGGATCTAAATCAAAATCTGTGGTTGTAGTGTCTGGTAAAGGCAGATCGACATATAGATTTGTTTTGCTAATTTTATCTTGAGTATAGTGACGGAGGGTGATTGTTCTTTTCTTGGTAGAAGATGCCTTGTGTGTTGGTTTTATTTTTACCTTAACTTTACCAGCCGATTTGCCAATATAGACATGTTTAGACGACTCGATACTGTCATAAATAGTGTCAGGGATGTTTATTTCAATATTTCCGTTTGCATCCAAACCGGTGTGGTTATTACTACTATCATATAAATCTATCTCGGCATCTTCGATAGAGATTTGTTTTCCATCGGAAACTATTTTTTCACTTTTTACTTCTGTCGGTAGAGTGTCGTCTGCGAGCAAGGCCTTTACTGTTTGCATGGCTGTTCCGTTGGAGCTAGGGAGGTCTTCGTGTTTTTGATTAACATAATAAATCGGTGCTCCTCCGGAGTAGTCCAAGGTGTCGCTTTTTAAAGAAGCACTATAAAGTGGGACAGTCCCATCTCCGGTGATAAAGATTTCGTCCCTGCGGGGGATGAGCTTGAAAGGCCATTCTATCCACCACGTCTCACGAATCTGTCCTAGCGTCTTAGGCCCAGATCCCACTATTTCATAAAGTTTAACCCCATTAGTTTGAACAAGTAATGAATCTAAATTTGTATGATATTGTTCAGCAATGTCATACGCTGTCATATTGCTTTTAAGATTTTTGATTAAATCTTTTTGTTGGAGATAGTTTAAATTTCCGATAATGTTGTTTTTATCTATATCTCTATCATCAAAAAATGGTTGAGGTTTTTGCTGCTTTGAATCATTATACAAATTAAAATAAAAGTTCGATGGAATCAATGTATGCATCCCAGCTGAGTTAAAAGAAATGTCTTTAACTTCAGAAGAGGCGATGATGGGAATCTTCAAAGAGTAAAAGTTATAGCTTATTGCCTCCCCGTATAGTATTGCTTTGAGACCTAAGACTGTGCCTAAATGAGGGACGCCCATCTCGATTAATTTATTTACTTTACTAGCGCTGGGAGTTGCCGAAATATAATTCCTGGCGACCAACCCTCCCATAGAATGAGCGACAATATTTACCTTTGGTAAGCCGGTTTTTTGTTTGGCTGTTTCTATCAGATTATCCAAATCAGCCTGGGTTAAGCGAACGTCTTTTCTCCAGTCGTATGGAAAGACAAAAAAGCTGGTGTTTTTGACATACCCTAACCCTTGGAAAAAGCTATCAATATCACCGTAACCATATGGAGTTAGCTCCCCTGTCAAAGTTACCCCACTACTTACCGGCGTGACAGCATCTTCTTTTAATTTGAGAATATCAAAATAATCATCATCCCCAAGTTTTGCTGCTTCGTTTTGATTAACCCAGATTTTTTCGTTAGCGGTATATCCATGAGAATATATTCCTCCATGTCCATCATCTCCAGAAAAATAAATGTCCTGGCTTACTTTAAATTCTGATCCGCCCATCCCAGGAATAAAGACCACAGGATAAATTACTTTTGGAGCTGTGCCAAAAGCATAAGTATAACCTTTAGTTGTAGAAGAAGGGTTACGGGTGGCAATAAATTTTCCATCCTCGGATAAAATTAAGGGTCCCAATGTTTCACTTAAAGAAAGCGTTGATTTGGTAGTGCCGTCAATATTAATTGAGTAAACCTTGTCAAAAGCACTGGTATAAATAAATCCATTTTTATCTACAAGAGGAGAGGTTGTATTAGCATTATTATCACTGGTCCATGTCCAAGCGACTGTTCCGTTGCTAGTATTAATGGCCCGGATAGTTTTCTTCTCAGCCGAATAAATAATGGTTGAAGTAACCGCGGGACTTACATCAATGGGTGGACTGGCCGGAGTATAGGTCCAGCGAATTGAACCGCTGGATGTATAAGAGACTATTTTCTGACCGTAATTTCCAACAACATAGATATTTCCGTCTGGTCCGACAATGGGTGTTTTTACTTCTCCACCAATGAATTGATTCCACCTGGCAGTGCCATCACTTTTAAAAGAAAAAATCCGCCCTCCACTTGACCCGACATATAAATTATCACTACTGTCGATTGTTATAGCCGAATAGTCCGGTTCGAAGTTAAGCATTAAAGCGGATTTCCATTTGACAGTGCCATCTAAATTGAAGGCATAGATTTTTTGATTAGGGTAATTGGTCCCGACATACAGGGTGGATTGATCATTGGACAAAGCCACCGCTGCCCTGGTTTGATTTGCTCCGCAAAGAGCGCTTCCCTCGCGAAGGTCATATTGCCACTTTTTTGATCCGTCAGGATTGAGGGCGTACACAATCGGGTTGCATCCGCTGGAAGCAATATAAACAATATCATTTTTATCAATCACCGGGGTGTAGACTGTTCCGGAAGCTGGAGTGCTAATGGTCCACTGCTTAGCTCCAGTTTTATCCAATTTAGTTAAAGATCCTGTACCGGGTATATAGATAGCTCCGCTACTGCTTGTGATCGGAGGAGCACTGATGCCTCCGATGTCTATACTCGTCCATTGCAGAGGAGCTAGATCTGCTACTCCAAAAGGGGTTGTGCTACTCCGAGTGGAGTTATATTTAAAGCTTTCCCATGAAGCTGATGCTTGCAAAGGATAGGCAAGCAGAAAAAGCAGGCTCAAAGCGAGGGCAGCTAGATGAGACATTTCAAAGACTCTTTAACTAATTATTTCCTTTTTCCCAGGTAACAATCAACAAACAAAAATACCTATGGCTCTTGATCTTGGGGGTTAGAGATGGTATAAATTCGAAGCCTGAATATTAACCAAAGATGAATATTAATCAAAAAGGGATAGCAATTTTAATAATCTGTTTGATAGTGATTGCCTTGGGTAGTTATTCCTACTCCAGGATAGCTTCTTCCCCAAGTGATATTCCCTCCCCTAGTCCCTCTGAACTAATCTTTAATACCGGTCAAGCTACCGCGACACCAGCCCAAACTCCTTCAACCCGCCAGATTAAACAATACCGCAATTTTCCCGGAGTACTGACTACGGCTAATCTACAAAATAAAGTAGCAGTGATCGAAACTAAAAAGGGCACGATCGCTATTGAAATATATCCCGAGGCGACTAAAGCCGCCTCAAACTTTATCCAGCTAACTCGGGACGGATTTTACGATGGAGTAACTTTTCATCGAGTAGAGCCCGGGTTTGTAGTGCAAGGGGGAGACCCTTTGGGTACAGGGTCAGGTGGACCGGGATATAAATTTGAAGATGAGCCGGTGACAAAGCCCTATAACCGGGGGATTGTAGCGATGGCCAATTCCGGACCAAATACCAATGGCTCGCAGTTTTTTATCATGTTAGATAACCATCCCGAGCTTCCTCCTAAGTACACTATCTTTGGTAAAGTTTTACAGGGTATGGAAGTGGTTGATAAGCTGGCAGTCGGAGACGTCATGTCGAAGGTAACAATTCAAGAGATTTCTAAAGCCGGACCTTAATTTCGAATCTTATGCCAAAAGACGGGGAGCCTATTTTAAGATATCGAACACATATTAGAGTATCTCCGAATCCTGGGAGTATAGACTACGCCATTTATCGCTGCCTTCGGGCGGAGGGGTTGCCTATTAGGCTGCGAAGATTAACCGATGACAGCAGTACAATCCTGACTGACTTACCTTCTACAGGGGTACATGTTCGGAATCTTTTTAGAAGATTTCCAACCTATCAAAGAACAGCCCTTCTGCAAACAGCTTTGAAGGGTGACCTCAGAGGGGTAGCTCAACTCGGAGATCCAACAGTTATAGCGAGAAGAGGTCTGATAGCTCTACCGGGTGACGAGAGCGTATACGACAGGGCATTCCTAACAGCCGCATTAAAACAAGAGTCTCGGATTGGCTTTCCGTCATTACGAACGGAAGAAGATTTCCTTAGACATATAAGACCTCTGGCAGTTAAGAGATATCCCTTTACTCTTTTATCGGCGGTAGAAAGCTTACGCGAGGTTTATGCAGATCTAAGACAGAAAGAAGCATCAAGAAAGGCTAGGCAAGGGCGACAAATTCTCTCGTCTGACGGATAGATGAGGACATATTTCTAATAACCTTATTGATCGGCACAATATATTGTGTATTGACACCCCTTTCTATACATATGGTATGGTAGATGAAGTCTTAAAGTTTGAGCCGCTTTAATAAGTCTGTTATGAAATGTATATTTTGCGGCAGTGATCAAAGCAAGGTAATCGACAAGAGGGCTGTGAAAGGCTCGGGAGAGATTAGGCGCCGCAGGGAGTGTTTAAAATGTCACCGTCGTTTCACCACCTATGAAAGAGTCGGAGAAATCGAGTTTTATGTCATCAAGAGAGATGGCAAAAGACAAGTCTTTGATTTGGTAAAGCTCAGGTCAGGGATAGCCAAATCTTTAGAAAAGCGGCCCCTGGTTGATCAAGTTGACGGTCTAACTGCTCGTATTGAACGTAAGCTGCGGGCTAAAGGTAAAAACGAAGTATCAACTAAACTGATTGGACAACTAGTGCTGCTGGAGCTTAAAAAAATAGATAAAGTGGCCTATTTGCGCTTTGCCAGTGTCTATCGGCATTTTGAAGATACAGATGATTTTGCCAGGGAACTACAAAGCCTGGGGCAGATAATAAAAATATGAAAAAACCAAATAAATCGAATAAACCTAAAGAGCTACATACCCAACAAATCTCTTCTAATGCCAGAAAAAATGGTCTAGGCAAGCATGCTACTTCGGATTCGCAGTATCAAGGTTTTCGCTCGGAGATGTCGATTGTTTCCGATAACAGTACTCCGATCCTGATGGAGGGGATCCGTGGCAAAGTTTTTATGGATCGTTATGCACTGCGCGCCAAAGATGGTACTCATATCGAAACAACTCCAGAAGAGATGTGGAAGAGGGTTGCTTGGGGTATCTCTCAGGCCGAAAAACCGGCTATTCGACAAGAGTGGGAACAGAAGTTCTATGATGTAATGAAGGGTTTTAAATTTGTGCCAGGAGGGCGGATTTTATCGGGAGCAGGAACAGGGTATCAGGTGACTTATTTTAATTGTTTTGTAATCCCCTCCCCCCAAGATTCCCGGGATGGAATCATAGATGCTCTCAAGCAGCTGGTCGAAATCCAATCCCGTTCCGGTGGAGTAGGACTTAATCTCTCGTCCCTGCGGCCCAAAGGGGCCAGGGTTAAAAAGGTCAATGGTTTTTCGTCTGGTCCGGTAACTTGGGCAGGGCTTTTTTCTTATGCCACCCATGATGTAGTTCAACAAGGTGGATCCAGGCGCGGTGCTACGATGTTAATGCTCCATGACTGGCATCCGGATGTCGAAGAGTTTATTACTGTCAAACAAGATTTATCCAAGATCAACGGGGCTAACTTGTCGGTCTGTGTATCTGACGGCTTTATGGAGGCAGTCAAAAAAGATGCTGACTGGGATTTGGTTTATCCGGATCTCGACGACCCGCACTATGATGAAAAATGGGATGGAGAGCTCGATTCCTGGAAAGCTCAAGGTGGAACAGTTAAGGTCTATAAGACCGTCAAGGCTAAATACCTTTGGGATTTAATCTGTGAAGCAGCCTGGAGATCGGCCGAGCCGGGACTACATTTTTTGGAGCGCTCTAATGCCCGTTCCAACACCTGGTATTTTGAGAGACTGGTAGCCACAAATCCGTCACTGAGAGCTGGCACTAAAGTTCTAACTAAAGAAGGCATCTTTCCAATAGAGAGTCTCGATAAAAAAAGGTTTTATGTAAAAAACTTAAATGGAGAATGGTCCTTGGCTGAGTGTTTTCTTTCAGGGAAAAATAAAACTTTATACAAAGTCAGTTTGAACAATGGCAGGGAAATATATGCCACAGCTGAACATAAATGGCCAACTCTTTCAGTTGGTGGAGGTTTTGGAAAAGTTACTACTGATAACTTGCAAATTGGAAATATCTTACCTTTTCCGAAGGTAGAGCATATCCAATTTGAGTCAGTCACAAAACGATCCCGTGCACAGGGGTTTATGTTGGGTTGGTTATATGGTGACGGATGGATTACACAAAGAGGCAAATCCATGTTGAGTTCGATCACACATGTGGATAGAAGAGCTGCTTCATCTTCCCCTGTATATATGACAGCTGGTGAAGGCTTATTAATTAATGGTCTTGATAATCAACCAATGTCCCATCAGGCCATAAGTAGTAATCAATTGGAAAAACAACTGCCACTAAATGATTTGTCGTTTGGCTTTCTTTTTTCCGAAGAAGATAAGCCCTTGGCAGACGCAGTTCTTCAAGAAGTTAATAAACTCAAGAAAGAAAAAAGTACCCTAACCAGAGCAGGCGATAACACCTATACTATACAGTCAACCTCCTCTCTCTTTGCTGAAAACCTATTTAACTTGTTTGATATAAATAAAAAGGAAAATGGCATACCAAGTTCCGTTTGGCAATCAGGGACCGAATTTATAGAAGGATTCATAGATGGACTGTTTAGCTCAGATGGATTTGTAAGTAAAGATGCCAGACGCGTTGTTTTTACGACCAAGCATAAAAAGATGGCCGAGGATGTACAAGATTTATTGAGCTTTTTTGGGATTAAAGCTCGTATACGTCGTGAAGAAGCATCTAATGTAAGGTTTCCAAATGGGAAGAACTATTACAAGACGTATGAACGGTATGATGTTTCAATGGATGGATATAATGCAGTTAATTTTGGGAGAATGTTTACTCTTTCTCACAATAGGAAACAACAGAATTTACTAAAAATAGTTTCTGAATATAATCCATCTCGCAAAGAGGCCGATGCAGGATTAGTAAGGATTACTGCAGTTGAAAAGACTGTTCTTCAAGAAGATGTCTGGGACATTTCGGTCTATGATCAGACACACTGCTTTTATATAAATGGTTGTATTACGGGCAATTGTGGAGAGCAGCCGTTGGGGCCGTGGGCGGTTTGTAACTTGGGGGCGATGAATCTATCAGCTTATGTTACGGAAAATCACTCGCCTGATGGCGAAGCAAGATTTGATTTTGAAAGTTTTGGCCAAGACGTTAAAGTGGCCATGCGGTTAATGGATAATGTGATTGATCAAACTTATTATTTCTTTCCTGAAAACGAAGACTGTGCCAAAAACATTCGCCGGACCGGCCTAGGGATCATGGGTTTGGCCGATGCTTTGATTAAAATGAAGTTACGCTATGGATCCCCGGAATCAGAGCCGGTAATCCGTCAGATCTTCCAGACTCTTCGAGACAGTGCCTACGAAGCATCCGCGGATAATGCCAAGGAAAAAGGGTCCTTCCCATTATTTGACAAGGAAAAATATTTGCAGGGGTATCATATTAAGCAGCTGCCTGAACCAATCCGGGCAAAAATTGCCACCCAAGGTATCCGCAATGCCGTACTTTTGACCATTGCGCCTACCGGTACTACTTCCTTGGTTTCCGGAGTCAGCTCTGGAGTCGAGCCAGTTTATGAATTTTCATTTCTTCGCCGCTGGAGAGGAGGAGAGGAGATCATTTATCATCCTCTTTTTGACCAATGGCGTAAAGACAATCCGGGAAGCCAAAAGCCTGACTATTTTGTGTCGGCCAATGACTTAACTCCCTGGGAGCATGTTAAGGTTCAGGCTATTGCTCAGGAGTATATCGACTCGTCGATCTCCAAGACTGTTAACGCTCCCAACAACCATACTGTAGATGATGTGCAGAGTTTGTATATGGCCGCCTATGACGTGGGCTTAAAGGGTATTACTTATATGCGCGACGGTTCCCGCCAAGGGGTACTAGAAAGAGTTGAATCCCCCTCCATTAAAGCTGCGGAGGACAAGGAAAAAAAGGTTGAACCAGTTGTTCCGGCTCCGGTTCATCGGCCGATGGTGCTACGGGGTCGAACTTACAAAGTAACCACCCCTCTGGGAGAAGGGTTTATCACTATCAACAGGGATGACAAAGACCAACCCTTTGAAGTCTTTATCACTGTGGCAAAAGGTGGATCTCATACCATGGCTGATGCCGAAGCTTTGGGCAGGTTAATCTCGATGACCTTGCGTTACTCGGGAGACAATCGCCGAGAGATAGCTACAAAGATCGTTCAGCAGCTGCGGGGGATTGGTGGATCTTCACATATTGGTTTTGGTAAAGACCGGGTGATGAGTTTGGCTGATGCAATTGCCAAAGTTTTAGCCGAAGATATGGCGATTACCGAAGCCGAAAAGCCAGAACAAGTCCCGCTTAGTTTGCAGGAGTCACACAGCGAACCTATCTTGCATACCAATGGTTTGGGGACTCATAAAACCGAAGTAGACCCAGTGATTGTTCCTGAAATAGCTGAACAGATGCCGATGTTAACGCTCTCGCCAAGAGAAACTCAATCCGGGGATCTCTGCCCCGAATGTGGTAATTCGACTTTTGTGATGGAAGAAGGCTGTCAAAAATGCTACTCCTGTGGTTATTCTAAGTGTTAATCGAATCGTCAGCCATCAGCTTTCAGCTTTAACTCTACTTTGCATAAGAATGGCAAAGAGTAGATAATACAGATCATGAAATCCAAATTTCAGGAAGCTAAAAAAGGATTAGTCATTGTCTATACCGGAGAGGGTAAAGGTAAAACTACTGCCGCCTTGGGTTTGGTGCTTCGGGCAGCGGGGTATAAGAAAAAAGTTCTAATTGTCCAGTTTGGTAAACAATGGTTTACCGGGGAGATAGAAGGGGTTAAAAAACTCTCTCCGTACGTCAAGTTAGTTCAAGGAGGACTGGGGTTTATTGGCATCTTTGATGACCATGCTCCATTTGAGGAACATCTTAAAGCCGCCCACGCGACTTATACATATCTATATAAGGAAGCGGTGTCTGGAAAATGGGATATTATAGTCGCTGATGAGATAGTTGGGGCGATTGCCGGTAAGGTAGTGGAATTTGAGCAAGTTAAAAGATTAATCCAAGATAAACCAACCCAAATGGATCTAGTGCTGACTGGCCATCATGGCCAAAAAGAGCTTTTTGAACTGGCTGATTTGGTAACCGAGATGGTCCAAATTAAACACCCTTACCAACAGGGAATCTTGGCTAAAGAAGGAATTGACTATTAATTTTTTCATGATCTACCCCGATTAAATCGGGGTCTAGTTCTGCTAAGATTAATATATGGAAAAAAGGCCAGTGATAGTCCATAAAACTCGTGAACAGAGATTAGCCCAGCAAAGACTAGCCAATACAGAGATTAAGCTAGGACATGGTTATCCAGCTACTGAAAATCCTCTTTTGGACCTCTCGCCTAGAGAGCTAAGAGATGCGTTGCATCAAGACAGGATTGCGACCAGGGGTTATTCGAGATCGTCAGAGGACTATGAGGCTTTCGTAAAAGCACTTAGACAAGTCAGAAGGGAACAAGCTCCCCAAATTAAAACCACGGCTGATCAAGCCAGAGCACGTACTGAAGAGCCTCAAGGGGTCTCGATAAGAGAGGCTGTGCTTAGTTCAGTTGAATTTAGTTCTCCACTAGCTACTAAAGTTTTAGACAATATGGAGTACCCTAGCACACCAGGACTGACTTATTTAAATAGACTATTTTCCGAACAGCAGGTAAAAGAAGGAGCTAAATCTGAAGCGAGTTTCGTCGCTTTATTAAGGGAAGGAGCAGCTCGAAAACCCTCTGATGTGATTCGTCGAATAGAAGAGTTTTCGGGACTATTACCTGAGGAGGCGACAAGAGGAATCTTAGATGTGGCTCTAGCTAAGGATCCTATGATAGCGTTAACTTATCTTTTTCGTCCGAATACATTCTATACCGAAGCAGAGCGACGTCTTTTAATTGAACAGGGTTTGGAGGCCGATCCTAGGGGTACAGCCGCTCTCAGTCTTTTTTATTATGATAACGCAGGTTTATTTACGGATGAGGAAGTGAGAAATTATGTGCATGAAGCCTGCCTTAAAGCCCTACCAAATGACTTTCAGGCAGCTATAGTACAGGGTCTTATAAGAAGAAGGATACTTCAGTCTTCTGAAGTTCCCGTATTAATTATTGCTTCAATACCAAGAGCGCAAGGTAGTCTTGGAGATGTTTCAGAGCATTTAAAATTTTTTTCAGATGAGCAAAGGGGTGATTTAAAGGAAGCAATCAGAGCTGCATATACCCGAGATGACGACCGAGCGATTCAACTTTGGACGTTTGATCCAGCGAAAGCTGTTTTTACTAAGGAGGAACAGGCATCGCTGATATATGAAATTATCGCGAAGAAACCTGATCAAATTGCCAGAGGATGGGAGGCAATGCGTGATGTTTTAGATCCAGACGAGGTAGGGGCACTAGCTAGAGAAGCGATTCGAACAAAAAATAAGGAATTCTTTCATGGAGATCACTACTCTGAAGCTGTCTTGAGGGATCTATTGCATGGAGATATCCTAACCCCTGCCGAAAAAAGACAAATTCAAGATACTTTGATCTTCGACTTCCCAACCTCAGCAGTATTTATCATCGATCTAGCAGTGGAAGGACGTAGTCCTACCGAGCAAGAGGCAGCAGTCAGGAGTATTATTCCCGAAGCAATGTCATTATTTTTACTGGAAAAAGCCCCGAGTTGGATAGGTTATATTTCTGGAGGACCAGATGTTCATAAAACGATGCTGGATGACATTATTAGCAGAGAAAATGACTATGCTTTTATCCGCTGTTATTTAAATGGTGCACTAGGAGGCCTTTTTTCTAAAGAGGAAATAGAAAGACACCTAGAAGATCAGCAGGAAAGAGGGGTTACGAGAGCCTTTAGGGAGGCCACTGCTATCAGAGAATTTTTGGGAGGAGATGATCAGCTAAGGGGCTTTCTCGACCACGCTGCAATCATTGACCCCTATGGATTAGTCGCCAGTTTCGATCAATTTAGTTATCTTTATACCCCAGAAGAAACAAAGGGCTTTATAGAAGATATTGCAGATAATGAACGGGGGTTTGGGGCTTGTATCGATGGGATTAGAGGGTGGGGAAGCGTGCTAACCAAGGAGGATGTTTTTCAATTTCTCGATCAGTATAAGGCTCGATATACA
The DNA here is from genome assembly GCA_001776775.1 of Candidatus Daviesbacteria bacterium RIFCSPHIGHO2_02_FULL_43_12. GTDB lineage: Bacteria > Patescibacteriota > Microgenomatia > Daviesbacterales > UBA10151 > HO2-FULL-47-45. The sequence goes on along the minus strand of MFDD01000002.1, from coordinate 367,808 downwards.
GAACGCCTGTTATCTAATCTTCACTGGTGGGAACATGTTCCACCCGGAAAAAGAAGGGCCTTGCTGGGTGACTGTATAGCAATAAATCCTCCCGCGGCCCTAGAACACTTTAATGAGGTGAGTCGTTTTGATGTCATTCAATCCCAGGAAGAGATAGTCTCTATGGGGAGTGCAAATGATGTATTGGTAGCTTATGCGCCGATAACTTTAAGAGAATTCTATAATGATATTTTAAGAACTACCGATAGAGCCTCAAGGCGTTCAATGATTATTGATGCAAAAGAGGTATATACCTCAATCAATGCAATTCGTTTAGCCAACCTATCAGCTGACTTTAATACGATTCGGCCTAAAGACGGTTTTATCAAGGCAAAAGAGGAAGAAGCTCTAGCCATCTTTTACTGTTTCGCTCTGTTTAAGCAAAGCGATCCTGAAAGATTTGCTCAGATTAGTACACTCGGGGAATCGTTGGAAGAGTCAAGGGTGATTCTTTTACAAGAAATCACCAAAAGAATGGGTTTATCAAGAGAGATAACTGCTACACAAGCTCAAAGATTTTTTTCCACTATGGGCACCCCTGGCCCCTTTACTTTATATTATTTACAATACGAAAAATCAGACAGACATGTTGGTGTTTTAAAAGGGCTGTTCGAAGCTTTGTTAGACGGTCGATTTAACGAATGGAAATTTGGGCAGCGAAATGATGAAGCCCTAGAGGAATTGAAAGAAGCCCAGTTACTTCCGAAACTCTTATCAAATAAACAATATGATACTTGGCGGACAGATGACGAAACTCCTTTAAGTGAGGTCTTAGATTCGGACGCTTCTGCCGTTTCGCATGCGATTAGACAGGTCATTATCGACAATCAAGATCACTTGGATTTAGAACTCTTTGATTTACCTGAAACACCTTTTTCTCAGTTGCTTAATCAAGCAAGAGAAGAACTAACGAAGGTAGGGGTTCAGCTTGGAGCTATTGGAACTAGGCAAGGTGAGCTGGGTCGTTTAGCTAGGGCAAAACATGATGATCCATCTGACAGAGAGGCGATTGATCGAGAGCTCGCGGATTTAAGGGTGCAAAGAACAGCGCTTCAAGCCCTAAGAGATAAACTTGCTTTAAGCAGAGATATCTTAAGGTTGTTGACGCTTAAGCCGCAGGAGGTAGTTGAGGGCTATCTATTAGAAGGTGATGAGTTAGCAAAAAGGAGTGAGCCGCTAGGTGCATTATCAGATAGATTATCAAGTCAGCTCCCTCGAGCGAATTTTGTTTTCGAGAGGATAAACCAATATCTATTAGGATTTCAAAGTCAAACCGGTACTAGGCAAAGGTTAGTTTGTACTGACTCAAGCGATCCTCAGGTAACCCTGGAGATAGGAGATAAACCTGTTGCTTCTTGTCAACATTATAGTCATGGTAGTCACAATGATTGTTTGCTGGGGTATTTTGATGCTAATAGCAAGATGATTATTTTGCGAAACGCAAATGGAAATTTAATTTCCAGAGCGGTCTTTCGCATTCTGGCCGACCCTGACGGTAATCCAAGCCTACATATTGAAAGAAATTACTCTGCAGTTGCTGCGGAAGGTGTTTTAAAAAGTGTGTTTACTCATGCTCATAAAAAAGCTACAGCGATGGGAATGCGACTTTTTATCAGTCAGCAAGCTCAGAACGAACAAGGTCAGAAAGTGACAGCAGATATACCCTCAGGTTTTGAAGCAAGAGAAGTTCCGGAAGGTTTCCAGCTTACTTCATTCGCTTCAAAAGCGCCAAAAATTTATGTAGATTCAGCTGGAGGAGTACGCTCACAAGGAAAATACAATATTGATAATTTATTAGAACTCAAAACCTATTGACAGAGATTAGCACTCATGCTATTATTCTGCTAATGGTTCGACTTCGCTCACCATTTATCTTATGGCATTAGACCCTACCGCCCAGCCACTTAAATTACGCTCTAGCTTACCAGTTGCTCCGTTACGCGGAACGGTTATTTTCCCTAGCAATAATGTCCCGATCGTCTCCGGGCGTCTCAAGTCTAAAACTGCGCTCGACAGTGCTTATGCCACCGACCGATTAATTGTTTTTGTGACCCAAAAAAATGACCGGATTGACGACCCTACCGAACACGATCTTTTTCAAGTAGGGACAGTTTGTTTGATTCGGCGGATTATCAAAGTAGATGGAGAATACCAAGTTTCTGCCGAAGGACTGGTGCGGGTGTATATTAAAAGATATGTCCAGACAGAGCCTTTTTTTGTGGCTGATATAGAAGAGATCCCCGAACTCTATGAAAAAAATGAAGAGACCGAAGCCATGCTACGGACAGTCCGCGAACAACTTCGCCGTTACCTGGAATTAGGCGGCAACCCCTTATTTGATCCAGTTGGGCTATCAAATATTTCGCTACTTTCGGCCAATGATGACCCAAACCAGTTGGTCAATCTGGTGTGTCAGGCTATTGATTTTAAAACTATTGACAAACAGCAGATCTTGGAGATGATTTCAGCGGTCGACCGTCTGCGTCGCCTATCGGAAATATTGGCTAAAGAAGTAAGAATCTTAGAAATCTCGCGTAAGATCTCTTCTAATACTCAGGAACGGGTTTCACGGATGACTAAAGAGGCCATCTTGCGCGAGCAGATGCGTAGTATCGAGGAGGAGCTGGGAGAATCGACCGAGAATCAAGAGATTCGTGAATTCGAACTAAAAATCCGCAAAGTCGGCATGCCCCTGGAGGTTCGGGCAAAAGCCAACAAAGAGCTGTCTCGTTTAGCCAAAATGTCCAGCTACAACCCTGAGGCTGGATATATCCGTAACTATTTAGAGTGGTTAACCGATCTGCCATGGAAAGTCACGGGAAAGCTTAAAGTTGATATGAAAAAGGCTGAGGTAGTCTTGGACAGTGATCATTACGGCCTCAAGAAGGTCAAAGAACGAGTGCTGGAATACTTAGCAGTTCATAAGCTGGCCGGAAAGATCCGTGGCCCAATTCTCTGTTTTGCCGGTCCCCCGGGAACTGGTAAGACCTCGATTGGTAAATCTATTGCCAAGGCTTTGGGCCGCAAATTTGTGAAAGTCTCTTTGGGTGGTATTCGTGACGAGGCGGAGATTCGCGGCCATCGCCGGACTTATGTTGGCTCTATGCCCGGTCGGATTATTCAGTCGATCAAACAATCGGGTACTACTAATCCGGTTTTTATGCTCGACGAGATTGACAAAATTGGAGCAGACTACAGAGGAGACCCTTCTGCAGCCCTGCTGGAAGCTCTTGACCCTGAACAAAATGGATCTTTCTCTGATCACTATTTAGAGGTTCCCTTTGATTTGTCAAATGTGATGTTTATAACTACGGCCAATATCCTGGATACTATCCCCCCAGCCCTCAGAGATCGACTGGAAGTCATTCGCTATCCGGGGTATACCCATGAAGAAAAATTCCATATTGCGCGAAACTTTTTATTGCCCAAGCTTTTTGAGTCTCATGGCATCAAAAACAATCTTATTCAATTTCAGGACGGCGCCCTCTATCGGATTATTGAAAGCTATACCCGCGAGGCAGGGGTCAGAGGACTAGAACGAGAGATCTCTGGAGTGATCCGTAAAATCGCCCGAAAAATTGCGGAGGGTGACAAAACCAAGACTTATACCATCGATGCTGAAGAAGTAACCAAACTCTTGGGTCCGATCAAGTTCCTGCCGCAACTAGCAGAGATAGAAGATATGGTAGGAGCTGTCACGGGCCTATCCGTCACTGAGGCCGGAGGAGATATCCTGTTTATTGAAGTCACCCTGATGCCGGGAAAAGGCCAGGTTCAATTGACCGGACAACTGGGAGATGTGATGAAGGAATCAGCTCAAGCAGCGATGTCTTACGTCCGCTCTAACTGGAACAAGCTGGGACTGCCCGAGAGATTTTTCCATAAAACCGATGTGCATGTTCATGTTCCAGAGGGGGCGATACCCAAAGATGGTCCATCTGCCGGACTGGCTTTAACGACCGCCATTGTCTCTGCCTTTACCAAGATCCCTGTCCGCAAAGATATCGCGATGACAGGGGAGGTTACCTTGCGGGGAAGGGCCTTGGAGATTGGTGGATTTAAAGAAAAAGTATTGGCAGCCCATCGGGCGGGGGTTAAGCTGGTAATTGCCCCAATCTCTAATCAAAAAGACCTTGAAGATATTCCCAGCTTTGTAATGAAGGATTTAGAGTTTCATTTTGTTAAACATGTTGACGAGGTACTCGGACTGGCGCTGATTCGTCCGCCATTTGGAGGCACGATTAAAAGGATTCCCCATAATCCACCCCCAGCATTAGCATAAAATAAAAAGATGAAGGCCCTTCTTTTGATAAGGGGAGTATTAGCTATTATAGCGATAGGAATACTGGGTTTTTTCTTTTCTCAAAATAAGATCTCCAAACCAACCCCAATGACCCCGAGCCAAAGTGTTACTGCTTCCTCAGATAATTCTGTATCTGCAGTCAGCGTCATCGCCCAACAGCTGGATACACCCTGGGCGCTAGCCTTTTTACCAGATAATAGCATTCTTTTTACCGAGCGTCCGGGTCGAATTAGATTCATTGACAACAGTGGCAAGCTTGACCTTACGCCGATAACCACAGTTGCAGGCGTGAAAGAAATTGGAGAAGGTGGCTTATTGGGGCTAACTCTTCATCCGGATTTTTCTACCAATCATTATCTGTATCTTTACTACACATATAGCAGCCAAGGTAGCGATACCTTAAATAGAGTAGTACGGATGACTTATATCGATAAAAAATTATCCGATGAGCAAATAATTATTGATAAAATTCCGGGGGCAGCTAACCATAACGGAGGCAGGATAAAATTTGGCCCTGACGGATATCTTTATATCACTACCGGAGACGCCGAGAACCCCTCTTTGTCCCAAAATACCAAGGCCATGGGTGGAAAAATCCTGAAGGTGACAGCTGACGGCAAGATGGCTCCGGGGAGTCCTTTTAATAATCTGGTCTATTCATACGGTCACAGGAACCCTCAGGGACTAGCTTGGGATAAAGACGGTAATTTATGGGAAACCGAGCATGGAAGGTCAAGCCCTACAGGGTTTGATGAACTTAATCTTATTGAAAAAGGAAAAAATTATGGCTGGCCCACTATCCAGGGAGACGAAACCAAGCAAGGTATGATTACCCCAAAGTATAACTCAGGACCAACGACTACCTGGGCACCTGCCGGCACAGCTTATCTTAACGGCTCTTTGTTTTTTGGAGGACTAAAGGGCCAAACGCTTTATGAAGCAGTTATCCAAAAGGACCAAGTGACTGCCCTAAGAGAATACTTTACAGGAGAATTTGGCAGGATTCGGGATGTGGTTGTGGGTCCAGACAATCTGTTGTATATCACGACTAGTAACCAAGATGGTCGAGGGACCCCGGGCTCTACTGATGACAAAATAATGAAGATTGACCCAGCGAAGCTTTCGACAAACAGTTATTGACTCTCTAATTCATTTTTAGTACATTTATCCACATGAGTATTAAGAATCTACCACGAGGAGAAAAATATCCTGAGGAATTTAATTTGGTCATTGAGATGCCCAAGGGTTCACATAATAAATACGAATACGAAGAGGATTTAGATATTATCAAAATCGATCGTGTTGCCCACACGGCAATGGCTCTACCTTGTGATTATGGATTTATCCCCCAGACTCGTTCCGAAGATGGCGATCACTTGGATGGATTGGTGCTGTTGGATTCGGCATCTTTTTCTGGATGTTTAGTACCGGCTCGCCCGATTGGCGTACTATATATGATAGATTCTGGAGAGAAAGACGAAAAGATTATAGCTGTACCAGTCGACGACCCCCGGTATAAACATATTACAGACCTGGACCAACTATCCCCGCATTTCACTAAAGAAATCCAGCATTATTTTGAACACTATAAGGATTTGCAAGGCAAGAAAGTCGAAATAACCGGTTGGGGAAATCGAGAAAAGGCTATTGAAGTAATGAATGCTTCTATCGAGTAGACGGTTCTCTAATTCTTGATTCTGCATTCCAAATTCTGAATTCATAATCTTCCTCTTTTCTTTTTTTAAGTAAAAACGTAGAATTGCCCATAAGCTTGTATGGAAGATTTTGCGCAAATTACCAGAGATAATCTACTAAAAAATATTGTCACCATTTTTTTTGTAATCCTTATTTCTGCCTCATTGGTTTTTCAATTTTTTGGATTAATTAACTGCCTGGGTTTTTTAGCTGGAGCAATTATTCTGGGAATGAGTTTTTTTATTTGGAGCTCTGTACTCTCGGTATCTATCTTAAGTCTGCATCAGAAAATGATGAATAAAGAGAGGCTAGGAATATTTATTACTTTTAGGATAACTATGCTTAGCATCTTAGTATTTACGATGGTAATGGGAACTCTTTACTTGATGTCTCTATTACTCTTCAGTCTGTCCTCTAAGCTGTTTTTAATTTTGGGCGCATTGTTAATCTATCTAATAGTTTTGCAAAATGCTCTGATTAAGTTGTGGCCCTTTATACATATAAATTATATTGTTAGCCTGTCAGAAGAAAAAATAAAAAAAATCTTAAGTTCTAGTTTAGTGTATCAGCAAGTACTAATGCTGCAGAAGGGCAGTCTACTCAAGCTTTTAGAAACTCTAATCATCGCCTTGGTCTTGATGGTAAGCTTTTCGTTATTTTTAAAAATAGGTTGGCCGTTCGCCCTTGGTTTACTGGGAGTATTTATTATTCTCGGTTTCAGAGGCGCCCTAGCTGTTTCAAAAAATAATAGAACTAGTTTGCTGCTGCTGTCATCTGTGAGTGAATACTCATCAAAAAAAGTTAATCTGCTGAAAAACGAAGCAAGGTTAGCTAGCTTGGTAAATTTATTTTTTACAATCTTGACAATTGGAGGATCTAGTTTGTACTTAAGTTTTTTTATGACACCATTTTTAGGTCTGAATCAAACTTTGGAGAAAAATTTTTTTAATGTCATAAACTTTGCAAGTTTGGGTTTATTTGGACTGTTATTTTTTTATGCTCTAAAAATATTTACCAATCGATTGTCGGAAAAGGTGAGTATATATATCTTCGGTTTTTTAAAACGAGTGCGCTTGTTTTCTCGGAAAAATAAACTAAATCTTTTAAGTTTGGTAAATTATTTTGAACAAAAAAACTTTTCTTCTATGATTATTTTATCCCTACTTTCTATAGCTATCGTTTCATTTATTCGAGTTGCTACATTTTTTTTAGGAATGAATATTATTTTAAATCTTTTACTAATGTCTATTTTACTCATGGGATTTCCTGTCCTGTTTAATGTTTCTGTCTTCACCGAACGTCTTTTAGCTGTGAAAAAAGATGATTTTTGGGAGGAAAGAAGACAGGGGACGATCACGAGCAAGATCTTTTATGAGCTAACTTTAAGATGGTCCGGATACTACCTTTGGGTCTTAACTATCTTTGGAGCAATTTTTTCGATCGTTTGGCGAATTTAGTGAGACGGGTGCGGATTAGGGGAACCTGCTTGTTTGCCGCTCAAAGCATTTCTCACCTCATTGACAACCTGATCCGGGGTGTAGGACGCTTTGATCAGATATCCTTGTGCACCAAGCTCAAAGCCTTCTTTGATAACGGCATCTTGACCGAGATTAGTGAGTAGTAAAACAGGCATACTTGATTGGGGAGATTTGGCCCGCCATTGTTTAAGCAGCTCTAAGCCATTTAATCCAGGCAACATAATATCCAGAAGCAGTAAATCATATTGGTCGGCTTCCAGCGTTTTTAAGCCGGTGAGACCATCGCTGGCCACCTTGACTGAAAACCCTGCCAGAGTCAACTGTCTGGAGTATAGATCGGCAATAAAAGCTTCGTCCTCAACTACTAAAATCTTTTTCATTTCTTAAATCAAATTAGATGAAATCAACTTAAATGTCAACTCTTGTCTTTACAATATTGATCACTCAATTTTTGCTTTTGGTAAGTCTAATGAAGCCAGAGACTCGGAAACAGAGACCTTTTCCGCTAAAGGAAGTGTAAATGAAAAGCTTGATCCCTGGCCAAGACCAGGAGACTCGGCCCAAATCTTACCTTTATGCATATCGATAATCGACTTGGATAGATAAAGTCCAAGCCCGGTACCCTTACTATTGCTCTCTTTATCTAGGGCTCCTTGCACTCGGAAGAATTTAGAAAATAGATGAGGTAATGTTTCCGGATCAATACCTCGGCCAGTATCTTTGATGGTTGTGACCATCTCCCTGCCCTCAACTTTACTGGAGACCGTGATGCGACCTCCTTCTTGAGTGTAGCTAATGGCATTGCCAATTAGGTTATTTAATACCTCACCAATTCGGACTGAATCAGCCATTACTTTGGGTAGATCGGAGATCTTTTCGGTGTTTAGCTTAATATTTTTCTCGCTAGCATGTAGCTGGTTTTCTTGGACTGTCTGAGTTAGAGTTTGTCCCCAATCCAAAGCCTGGGTACTAACCGCGATTGCGCCCCTTTCCACCTTGGAGACGGCCAGTAAGTTATTGACCAATGTATCCAGCTGTTGGGTGCTGATCATCATTCGGTCAAGAAAGTCTTTTTGTTCCTTATTTAATTTTGCTTCATTTTCATGCATAAAAACCGAAAGGTATCCTCTGATGCTGGTGATAGGTGTTCGGAGTTCATGGGAGGCCATTGAGACAAAATCAAGCTGCATCGAATCGAGCTGTTTTTGCCGGGTGCTGTCTTTGAGGGAGATGATAAAGCCTATCTGGCTATTGGAAGGAACCGGTGTCGTGCTTAGCGCAACCGTAACTTGGGCTCCCGCTCGGTTTAACAGCGTGAGTGGTTGGTTGGATTCGTATGTTTGTTCCTTTTTTCCGGCGAGAGGGATATATTCAGTTGAGTCAACAGCCTGTCCGGCTCGGTCCGAGAGAATAAGAATATTATCGATTGATTGATCTTTCATGTCTGGGTTTGTCCATCCGGTCAAGTGTTCAGCTTCCTGATTGGAAAGCAAGACTTTTTTGTCGGGGCTGATGACAATAATGCCATCTTTAAGAGCTGATAAAATTGTATTTAATTTATTCTTTTCGGTCAGAGAAAGTTCCTGATCCGCTGAAAAATTTGCCAATTTAGTATTTAAACCTAGAGCCATCTCATTTAAGACTGCGGAAATTTGGCCGAGTTCATCTTGGGAGTGAACGTCAATAGCTTTTTGCAGGTTGCCATCCCGAAAAGCCTGGATGCTGGCATAGATCTTACTAAGAGGGCTGAGCGAGAACCAGGCAATTAGTCCGGCAACTGAAGCTAAAAGTGTGGTTATAAAAAGAGTGGTCCCTAAAAAGTCTAGACCCTTGGCGTTACTTAGGTAAAAAAGATAAAAAACGGTTCCGCTCAAGATAAGCAGGGGTAGTAGAATAAGACTGAGTGTTTTTATCCGCAAAGTCACCTTCAGAGCCGATCCTTGGTTGAAAAGATCAGGGGGTAATTCTGAGGTTGCGAGTACTTTCTGGTCTTGGATGGATGGACTATCGTTTTCGGGCATAAAAACCAACCTATTAAAGGTTTGAATAGATGGTATCAGTGAACCAAGGTGAGTGTCAATTTCTCAGTTGTTTCTCAGGATTTTTTAGCTTCTATCGATTCGTGAGAATCTTAGTAGTTGAGGATGAGCTAGAGAAATGTTCTAGAAACTGATAATGACTAAAGGATTGTATATAATCAAAGAATGTTAAAAACACCGGATGCCGACAGGAGTGTAGCAAGCATTCTCCAGCGCAATACAAATTTATTCAATCTGGAACCTTCATTACCTGAGTTTCAAACGAAGCTAAATGTGTGGACTGAATCTATCAAAGGTAGATTATTAAATCTCAGGGGGGAAGCTAATACAAAACCAATCGTTTCGGTGGTTGTACCAGCTATGGACGAAGAAAAATATATTCTCCAATTGCTGGAGTCTTTAGCAAGACAAAAAACCGATTTACCAGTAGAAGTAATTGTGGTTGCCAATAATTGCTCCCCTGATGATAAAACTGCTGCTATTGCCAGAGCGAGTGGTGTAGTTGTGATTGAATATAGCTCTCCAAACTTAAAAACTCCTCAAATTTCTTGGGCAAGACAGCGAGGTTTAGAAAGGGCTCAGGGAAAAATTATTGTTAGTACTGACGCAGATGTTATAGCATCACCTAAATGGTTAGAGACCTTGACAAAACCACTGCTTTTGGATGCTGGGGTTAGTATGACGACAGGTGATGTGCAACATTACGGAGGAGGACTTGTTATGAAGGTTCACGATACTTTTACCAGATTTACCAGAAGATCTATAAGAGCTATGGGTAAATATGGAGTAAAATCCAGGTATTCTAATGCAATTGGTGTAGGTCAAAACATGGCCTTTAGAAAGTCGGATGCATTAGAGGTGGGTGGATATAATATGAAGACATTTAGAGAAGATACTTTTTTAGGCCTAGCGCTGACAAAGGTTGGTAGACCCATGCTTATTACCTCGCCAGATGCTAAGACTTGGGCATCAGCCAGAAGATTTAAAAATGAAAGCTATCTTAATGCCTTAAAAAATCGACTGCAAATAAGAGGAGGAGATAGGTTCTATTACGATAAAAATGGCAACTTTAAAAACTATAGGTGAGCCGCCTGCCGGTGTTTAAAACCTCTTATTTGATAGTTTGATACGTGCTTATGAAAAACTCATTGCGGTATAATAAATGGATGAATAAAGAGAATAATTTCGCATTTATTGATAGCAATAATCTACATTTAGCCATTAAAGACTTGGGCTGGAAGTTAGACTATGAAAGATTTAGAAAGTACCTACTGGAGAAAAACCTGTATATAATTCTTTGTCTTTTTCTGAGAACAGTATGTAAACGTAATACACAGTTTTAGTGAAGCACGTTGAGTTTGGTGAGTCAGCTGAGCTGACATCCACCGAGCTGAGTAAAGTGATCGAGCTGAGCTCGATTTACACCCAGCTGAGCTGGGTGACCCCAGCGGGAGTCGAACCCGCGATTTTCGGAATGAGAATCCGACGTCCTAGACCACTAGACGATGGGGTCGTATAGTGAAACTAAGTGGGAATTGTACCAGAAATTTTCTCCACCTCCAAACCTCCATCCCAATGGTAGGAAAAGTGATTAAGATTTTGAACATTTATCTGGTATGGGTTATGCTATGATAAATTTATGGAAACTAAACCCAGAAGTGAGATAGGACCACTTATTGATGCGGCTAGATCCGCTACAGCAACTTTAAAGCCCTCTCCTTCTGGTCCGACAGAGATTCCTTTAGAAGTAATTGGTTTGGCCAGTCGCTTAGCTGGTCATCCTGAGGCAAAGGGTGCTGTCTTCGAGAAGAAAGGTGTTCCTCCTGGCGTAGCCAGATGGAAGTTAGCAGCTAGTAATCCTGAGACAAAGGATACTCTCGTTGAAGAAACTGCCCCCCTTCGCGCAGTCAGATGGAGATCAGTGGACACACGTCCCAGTTTCCAACTGGCGCCTAATCCACTTAATTTTGAGATTGCATCCAGCAATACCGGTGAATCCGAGAATGCTCAGTCTTTGCAGGATAAGGCGCAAAAGTTATTGGATGCCAACGATGCAAATGATCTTTTACAACCTCTCCAAGAAATAGCGCAGCGCCGTAACGATATTCATCTGCATGGGCAAAGACCGCCAGAACTAAATGCTCTAGTGATTCTTCTTTATAAGTCTAGGTTCGGCGCCCAGTCTCTTGATGAATCTCCCAGACATATTCCCAGAGTACTAGAAGCAATTCTCCCTCGTCTACGGAGAAATCCATCAGGCGGAGAAACAGATATTCTATGGAGTGGGACAGGTAGGACCCCTTGGCCTGGAGCAGCTGATTTAATTATTCATGAGCTTTCACAGATTGCAAAACCTGTCAATCAAATGCATGTTGATGTATCGATTATGACAGCCTTAGCCTGTGGAGATGCTCTGACTGCTTTATCTATTGCCCAAGCAGCACAAGAGCTGCTACCTCAACAAGGAGATGCGGCACCTAATTCCGCTTTAGGAAGATCAAGGCCGATGTTTGAGGTGGCCTATGATCTCTATCCCCCCGCTGCCAAAGCCCAATTTGATCGTGTAGTTGCCTCAATTGGCAGAGGTAGACTAAGTGGGCTGGAAACGAGCGATGTAGCAAAACGGATGAGAGAAGCGGCGCAAACTAGGGCTGAAAAGCGAATGGCTCATTCTATCAACAATTGGTATATTCACCAACAGGTTATAGATCCAGAGCAAAGAGCTCAGCTACTAGATCCTCCCCAGCTTCAGGCTGTAATCGAACAAGCTGCTGCAGAGGGTATGGGGTGGGCGGGTATCGATGAGGGCGTTCAGCAATTAGTAGAAAGGGTTATTGATGGACAAATGGCGAATATAATTTCAAGTGAGTTAGCCAGACGTATACATCCTGAAAACTCTGTAGATGTACTGACCCGTCTATCAGACATTGAGCTAAGGCAGCTGGGTATTAATATCCCTGTTGTCGAAATTGACGAACCTTTGCGATTAGGTTTTCGGGGTACTTATGCTCCAAATGAGTTTTCTGGGATTTATCATCAACCTGGAGAGGACCCATTAGCCGATAACCAAGGTACAAAATTAAATAATATATCAGCCGCCAATAGTGCCATCGCAGGTAGAGAAATAGCTGCCCAACAATTTACTTCCGGTAGAGTTGGTCTAGTAGACCTTATCTCACTTCTAAGAAATCCCAGTGATTATGTAAATTGGCTTGCATACACCATACGCAGAGATCTCCGACAAGATAGAGATAAGCCAGAGATGGACCAAGAGGTTACTCGCAGGAGACGCATCGTTGCTCAGAAGTTAGTTGGTGGTGTTAATTTTATCCAAGCCTTGGCTGAAAACCCTCAAACTCGCCAAATTTTGCAAAGAGAATTTGGCTTTGGTGATTGGGTCGAAGAAACTCATCTAAGAGAAAGTCATCTCGACAAAGTTCAAGAAGCGTTACGAGACTGTTTTAAGGATCCAACCGGCCCTGAATTGGGTATTACTATCTATGATGCTTGTTTAATTGAAGGACAATATGATGAGGACCGAAAAGTAGCAGAGCAGTTAGCTGCTGCTAAACCCGCGGAGGTAAGCCAGCTAGCTAGACAAACAAACCAAAAAGCCAGAGGAGTTTTGGCTGAAGTTACCGACACATACAAAGGTCAACTGGCAGATCTTGTCGTTACCATGACCAAAGAGGCAGAAATGGAGAGTACTCGTTCCCAGTTACAGGCTCAACTTGATCAGCTAGACACACGATTGACCGATTTAAATAGAGCCACGGTTGTCCCGCCTTTCCTGAAATGGATTGTTCCAGGTGCGACCACCGATACAGAAAAAGCCAGATTAACAGCCCAAATCCAAAGCACCCTTAAGACTGTCAAGGAAAGTTTAAGCACATTAGAACAACCAGCAGCAGATACAGGCCCAGGCTATCAGGAGCAGGAAGCCAAATTACGGGGAAAAATTGCCCAGTTACAAAACGTACTTCCTCCAGCAACAATTAAGTCTTAACTTAAACATCATCCTTCCTTACCCCTTTTTTACCCATCCATACCTCAATTTTGATATTAGTAAAGTATACTGTCAGACATTATGAGTATTCTAAGTTGGATAATATTTGGTCTGATTACAGGCGTGATTGTCTCTATCTTCGATCCGAAATCTTCTGAAGATAGCGTTGTCTCCGGTATGATATTGGGTATTGTGGGGGCGCTTTTTGGGGGCTTACTAGCCAACCTGCTACTGCACAGCTCAATCAACAGTTTTCACCCGATCCCGCTACTGGCAGCAGCGATAGCCGCGCTGCTAAGCCTGTCGGCAGGACGCTTTTTCAAGCGTCTATAGATCTGGTACCCTGGTAGTTGACAATCTCTATCGAATTACATAAAATTCCCTCCAACTGCTTTAATACATGGCAAGAAAAAGTACGGTTAATTCTAAAATTACCTCCACTGCCTCTACTACAAGCGAACTGTCGCTAAAACAAGCTGTCTTTTTAACGCCTGCTGGAGTATCCAGAATCAAAGAAGAACTAGCATTTCTCAAACAAGTAAAAAGCAGAGAAGTTGCGCAAAGAATTGCCTTTGCCCGGGAGATGGGAGGGCTAGAGGAAAATGTAGAGTTTGATGCGGCCGTTGAGGAGCAAGGTTTAGTCGAAGCTCGGATTGTTAGTTTGGAGCAGATGCTTAAACATGTTAAATTGATCAAACATGAGCATAAAGAGACCTCTGTGACGATGGGCTCCACAGTTTCTTTGAAACTATCTGGTGTAAAGCAGAAGTATACGATCGTGGGAAAGTTTGAGGCTAATCCTGCTAAAAAAATGATCTCTAATGAGTCACCCATTGGACTAGCGCTTCTGGGAGCACATATTGGAGACGATATAGAGGTCAAAACTCCAGCTTCTTCTTATCAATGCAGGATTTTAGAGATCGACTAAGGGCTCGTCCGCAAATAATTTCAATGATTAATTTATCAACCCCGATTAAATCGGGATCAATAGACGCGACCTGACCTGCAATCGCGCTTTTCTAATCAGGCTAAACGAGGTATACTTTAAGCACAATGGCTTTAGAAGACATCCAAAGAGAGCGAATTAAGAAACTAAATAATATTAAAAACTTAGGAATCAATCCTTATCCGGCTACGTCTAACCGTAAGCATTTAATTGCTGAGGCATTGAATATGATGGGAAAAAAGGTAACTGTGGTAGGTCGAATCCGATCTTTACGCCAACATGGCAAGATCACCTTTGCAGACTTAGAGGACAGTTCAGGAAAGATCCAGATCTTCCTGTCTCAAGCTGAAATTCCCCACAATTATGACTTTTTATCTAATTTGGATCTTGGGGATTTTATCGAAGTCTCCGGAGAAGTATTTAAAACTCAGGCCGGACAGATCTCTGTTAAAGCAAGTCAGGTGACTCTTCTTACTAAATCAATTCGTCCTCTACCATCTTCCTGGTATGGGTTAAAGGATGCTGAGGAGAGATATCGGAAGAGATATCTTGATCTTTTGCTAAATCCAGAAGTTAAGCACCAGTTTATTTTAAAAAGTAAGTTTTGGCAGAGCGTTCGCAACTTCCTAGTTAAAAATGGTTTCTTGGAGATAGAAACTCCAGCTTTAGAACCGATCCCTGGCGGGGCTGATGCTAGACCCTTTGCTACTCACCATTTCGCTCAGGATATGGAGTTATTTTTGCGTATCTCCCTTGAACTTTATCAAAAGAGACTCTTGGTGGGAGGGTTCGAAAAGATCTTTGAAATTGGTCGAATCTTTAGAAATGAAGGTATTGATAGCGAACACCTGCAAGATTATACCCAGATGGAATTTTATTGGGCTTACGCAGATAACGAGATGCTGATAGATTTTGTAGAAGATATGCTCAAGACAGTAATCAAGGAAACGACTGGTAGTTTGGTAACCACTTGGCAAGGTCACAAGATTGATTGGAGTAAAGCATGGCCGCGGGTAGACTTCTTAGACCTTTTGAATAAATCCTGGGGGGTGAGTACAGAAGAGTTATCAGTAGAGAAGCTCTATAAATTAGCTGAGAAGCTAAATGTTAAAATCGAACCAGGGCTAGGCAAGGGTAGGATACTAGACTATCTATATAAAAAGACCATTCGCCCGCAGCTGCTCCAACCCCAGTTTTTGATTAACCATCCCGTTGATGTTTCTCCTCTTTCCAAAAGAATTGAGGGCACGGATAAGGTACATCGAATGCAGCTACTGGCGATGGGATCTGAGTTGTGTAATGGTTACGCAGAGTTAAATGACCCAATCGATCAAAGGGAGAGGTTTGAAGAGCAGATGAAGTTGCGAGAAAAGGGGGACTTTGAAGCTCAAATGATGGATGAGGATTTCGTTGAGGCACTAGAGTATGGGATGCCTCCGGCAGCTGGATTTGGGATGTCAGAGCGGTTTATTGCGATGTTACTCGATAAACCGGTTCGGGAAATGGTGTTTTTCCCGACTATGCGAAAGGAGAAAAAATGACCAGGGAAGAAGCCTATCAGCTGTTAACCGAGATGGTGGAGAGCAAGAATCTAGTTCGACATGGCTTGGCAGTGGAAGCTATTATGAAGGCCCTAGCACGCGAGTTAAGAGTTAAGAGTTCAGAGTTGGGAGTTGAGAATTTTGACGAAGAAGAGTGGGGTATCGTTGGTCTACTGCATGATGCGGACTACGAGGTAACCAATAAAGATCCTAAAATGCATACCTTAGAAATATCCCGGCTGCTGAGAGAAAAAGGTGTATCAGAGCGGATTGTTAAGGCTATTCAGGCTCATAGCGATGAAATAAAGCCCAATCGCGAAAACTATTTGGAAAAGGCAGTCTATGCAGCGGATGAGCTGTCTGGTCTGATTACGGCCTGTGCCTTGGTTCAGCCGGATAAAAAATTAGCTGTTGTAACTGTTGAGTCTGTTTTGAAAAAATTTAAAAGCCCCAGCTTTGCGGCTGGAGCAAAGAGAGAAAATATTTTAACCTGCGAAAAAGATCTGGAGATTCCACTGGAGGAATTTGTTAAAATAGCCCTCGTGGCGATGCAAGGAGTAGCCTCAGAGTTGGGTTTATAAATATATGCTAGACATCAATTTTATTCGAGACAATAAAGAAATAATCAAAAAAGCTATCACAGATAAAGGTATTGACCTGGATCTGGAAAATTTGTTGGAGATCGATCAGGCCAGACGAGACTTAATCTTAAAGGTTGAGGAGCTTCGCCGAAAGAGAAATGCCGCCGCCCAACTTCGGGATATTGAAAAAGGTAAAGCTATAAAACAGGAATTGGGAACCCTCGAAAAAGAATTAGCTGAAATAGAAAACCGCTTCAAAGAGATGATGCTTTTTATTCCGAATATTCCCTCGCTAGATTCTCCGATTGGTCCAGACAGCTTGTCTAATGTCGAAATCAAAAAATGGGGAGAAAATCCCCAGTTTAGCTTTACCCCCAAAGACCATGTTGAGCTGAGTAAAGCTTTAGGGATAGTTGACTTTGAAGCTGGGGTTAAGGTTTCTGGGTTTCGGGGATATTTTCTAAAGGGCCAGGGAGCATTGCTGCATCTGGCAGTTTTAAATTATGCGTTAGGCAAAATTGTTAAAGCCGGATTTACTCCGATGATCCCACCCACCCTGGTCAGCGAAAGAGTTTTAATTGGCTCCGGACACTTTCCCTTTGGTAAAGAAGGTATTTACCAGATAGCTAACCCTGGAAAGATCGAAACCGGAGAAGAAATCAAAAACCCGGTGTTTTTGGTGGGTACATCCGAGCCTTCTCTCCTTGGATACTTTGCCGATAGAACTTTGTCTGAAGCAGAGTTACCCATCAAAGTCGCTGGAATTTCCAGTTGTTACCGGTCTGAGGTCGGGGACTACGGTCGGGATACAAAGGGGCTTTATCGGGTGCATGAATTTGCTAAGGTTGAGCAAGTAGTTATTTGTCGAAACGACTTAGCCGAGTCTGAAAAGCTTTTTGGTGAGATACAGCAAATATCCGAAGGAATTTTACAGGAACTGGGGATTCCTTATCATGTGATCGTCACTTCTACTGGAGATATGGGAGCAGGCAAATACCAGATGAATGATATCGAGGCCTGGATGCCAGGTAGAGGGAGTTATGGTGAGACTCACTCCAACTCAAACCTGACTGATTGGCAAGCTCGTCGCCTCAACTTAAAGTTTAAAGACAAAGCAGGGGAAACACATTTGTGCTACACCTTAAACAATACTGTCATTGCTTCTCCCCGGGTTCTGATTGCTATTTTGGAAAATTTTCAGCAAGAAGATGGGTCAGTGATTATTCCGGAAGCTCTTCGTCCTTATACAGGGTTTGATAAAATCTCCTAAGGAGTTGGTGAGGCTTGACGCTGTCTTAGTGCATCTAGTGCTGAAAGTGGTTTGGCTGAAGCTGTGGCCAGCTGGTTATTCAGACTGCCAAATCCCGCTCCGCTTGTTGCTTCCTGAGGAACGATAGATGGGATGACCTGTTTTGGTGGATTGCTGAGAGGTAGCTGAGTTTGTTCAGCAGGTAGCGACGATGGTTCCGGAGCATTTTTACCAGCGAAGAAAAAAATATAAATAGAGGCGGCTGTGACCAACAGCAGCGTTACTACCCCACCAATCAAGAGTTGAAGAGGAAAAGGTTTGGGAGCAGTGACAGTTTCTGGAGTACTTGCGGTAGTATTTGAGGCAGTAGTAATAGGGTTGGTATGTTCCGGAGCTGGAGCATAGGACTCAGTAGGAACAGGGGGCAGGCTACCGGAAGTGCTAGTAAGTTGAGATAGGTCTGTTGGAGCAGGCTCAGGGAGAGAGGTAGATCCGCCGGTTGGATTAATTGGCCCTGGTTCAATTGGGGGTAATGTGGGGGGAGAGGTCAGTTGGGATTGCTCAAAAGGAGGCAGGGTGGCCGGTTGAGAAGGGGGCGTAACCTGATCGACCGGAGGCCAGGTTGGTATAGGAGCTGGAGTGGTGTCCATGGGTGAGCTTGCACCTTGTGCGCCTTGGTTTATGTCGGTTGAAACGGGTTGGGTGGGCATTTGAGGCGCAGTGTTGTCTGTCGTAAAAGTTGGAATTGCAGCCGGGGTGTCAAGACTTGAACCCGGAGGATTGGCCATTAAGCTATCAAAAGATGGTGGTGTGTCCATTGGGCTAGGTGCTTGTACTGGAGCAGGGGCAGAAGGATACGAGGTAGGACCGCCTTGACTGAAGTCAGGCTCGCCTCGCGGCGAAGTAGGAGGAGCAGGTTGCCATGAAGATAAGGCACTATCTAAACCGGGCTGAGTGGGAGCATTAACAAAGGAAGATGTAGTCATATCGGAGATAGTTGGAGCAGGGGCAGTCGTAGCTGAAAAAGCACCTGTAGCGCTCAGATCGGGTATTGGCCCCACACCAGTTGATGTAGGGTTGTCAGTTAGGGCTGTTGGTGTCGTCCAAGGTAGGGAAGGTGTCTGATCCGAGGCGGACTGAACCGGGACAGGTTGAATCGGAGATGGAATGGGCGGCGAGAGAGGGTCGTTTGGTGAATTTTGATTATTATCCATGGGCAGTATGTACCATAAGTTTAAAGGTTCGTAAAAAGCTTTGTCAATCTCTGCTTTTTTAGTATAATTCCCCTACTTTCAAATTCATGCTTAATTTATTTACTAAACTAATCGATTCTAACCAGCAAGCACTCCGGCGCTTTGCTCAAAAGGTCAAAGAGGTAAATCTGCTAGAGGAAGAGATAGCGAAGCTTTCTGACTCCCAGCTCAAGAAACGGACTGAAGAGCTAAAAAAGAAGCATTTGCAAGGTGCAACCTTGGATCAACTTTTAGCGGAGGCTTTTGCCGTTGTCAGGGAAGCTTCCAAAAGAGTAAATGATGCCAGACTGTTTGATGTTCAGCTGATCGCTGCAGCGGCTTTACATGAAGGTAAAATATCTGAACAAAAAACCGGAGAAGGAAAGACCTTTTCAGCTTCCCCCGCGGCCTACTTAAATGCCCTTACCGATCGTGGCATACATATTATAACTGTCAATGATTATTTAGCCCGGCGGGAATGTGGTTGGGTGGGTCCGGTCTACTATGCCTTAGGAATAAGCTGCGCCACGATCATACACGAACAAGCCTTTCTCTATGACCCGGATTATATCGACAAAGACACCACTGACGAGAGATTAAAGCATCTGCGTCCGATTACCCGAAAGGAAGCTTATGGTGCGGATATTACTTATGGCACCAATAACGAATTTGGTTTTGATTACCTGCGCGATAACATGGCTCTTTCTTTGGAATCGCAGGTCCAGAGGGGCCACTATTTTGCCATTGTTGATGAGGTGGACTCGATTTTGATTGATGAAGCCAGGACTCCGCTCATTATCTCCGCTCCTGCTCAGGAGCCAACCGAAAAATATGCTCAGTTTGCCAAATTGATCGAAAAAATGTCTGCTCAAGATTATATTTTGGATGAAAAGATGCGCACTGTTCACTTGACCGATGCAGGCACTTTGAAGATAGAAAAGCTGCTGGGGATAGATAATTTGTATGAGAAAGATTTTTCGACTCTGCATCATATCGAAGAAGCACTTAAAGCCAAAACTCTTTTTCAAAAGGACAAAGATTATGTCGTCAAAGACGGAGAAGTAATTATCGTCGATGAGTTTACGGGCAGATTAATGCCGGGAAGGCGTTATTCAGAAGGTCTGCACCAGGCTATTGAGGCAAAAGAAGGAGTGACTATTCAACAAGAATCTCAAACGATGGCCACTATCTCTTTTCAAAACTATTTCCGGATGTACGAAAAGCTTTCCGGCATGACTGGTACGGCCGCCACAGAAGCCGAAGAATTTCATAAAATCTACAAATTAGACGTCATAGTGGTTCCTACTAACCGCCCAATGGTCCGTAAAGATCTTCCGGACAGTATCTACAAGACTGAGCTGGCTAAGTATACCGCCGTGGTCGAGGATGTAGCTAAGCTGCATGAATCCGGACAACCGGTACTGGTTGGCACCACTTCGATTGAAAAAAACGAATTTTTATCTAAGCTGCTCAAGAAGAAAGGTATCTCCCATGCTTTGTTGAATGCTAAAAATCACGAAAAAGAGGCGGAGATTATCTCTAAAGCCGGTGAGAAAGGAGCGGTGACTGTAGCGACCAATATGGCGGGAAGAGGGGTGGATATTAAGCTTTCTGTCGGTGTTAACGAACTGGGAGGTCTATATGTGGTGGGGACTGAGCGCCATGAATCCCGCAGAATTGATAACCAGCTCCGGGGTCGTTCAGGACGTCAAGGAGACTCGGGAGCAAGTAAATTTTATGTTTCCCTTGAAGATGATCTAATGCGTATTTTTGGAGGTGAACAGGTTGCCCGGGTAATGGAGTTTTTGAAGATCCCTGATGATATGCCGATTGAAAATGGGCTTGTTTCGAAAGCAATTGAGGGGGCCCAGCGAAAAGTTGAGGGCCACAACTTTGATGCCCGTAAACATACTGTGGAGTATGACGATGTGATGAATCAACAACGCCAAATTGTCTATGGAGTCAGGAACCAGATTTTACAGGCAATGGCCACAAACTCGGGGATTACCAAAGAAAAAATCCAGGAAAAGATTCAAAAAGAGATAGCAAGTATCGTGACGATCCACTCAACTGAGGTAGCTGATATCGAAAAAATTGCCGAGGAATTTGTGACCATTATCCCCTTTGATACCACCAGCAGAGAGGGTTTAGTGGGACAGCTTAGACAGATAGATTCATCAGAAGCGATCACTGAGCAGCTAACCAAAATCGCAGCAGACGTCTACGAGATGAGAGAAAAAGAGTTAGGTGCGGACGTCTGTCGCCAGATGGAGAGTTTTGTTTACCTTAATACCATCGATACCTTGTGGCTCGAGCATCTGGATACGATTGATGATCTAAGGGTGGGGATCGGTTTGCGGGGTTATGCGCAAAGAGATCCGCTAGTGGAATATAAAAAGGAAGCCTTTGACCTGTTCTCCCAACTAATGGACACTATCGATTCTGATGTTGTGCACCGTATTTACAAAATTTCAGTTAATAATCAGCTGCCCTCTAATCAACCCATGGCTAACCTGGATAAAGCGCTGGAGATTCATCAAGAAGCGTTGGAAGAAGAGAATCTTTTAGAAGAAGTGGGGCACCTAACCCGAGAGATCGATCAACTGGAGATTAAAGAGAAACCGGTCGTTAAAGACCTCCCTTATGTAGGAACAAAAGTAACTATTGAACGAGCCGGAGGATCGATTAGTACTCAAAACTACGGCGAAAAGGGACAATTAACTCATCAAAAAATCGGTCGTAACGACCCTTGTCCTTGTGGATCAGGATTAAAGTGGAAAAAATGTGGTTTAATTGGCGCCTCTCAGCATCGATCATAGACTCACCTTCTTTGCAATTTAAGCCCAACAAGCTAAAATACCCCATAATATGTCTGGAAAGAATCGGGAGAGGTCATCTCTGCCTAAACCTCGTTATCTAACACACGATCAGTTTGATTACCGAGATGCTATATTTAGCCGTGGTCTGGCAGCCGTGACCCTGAGCTCGCTGCCTTTTTTGGCCTACTATTTTTTGGATAGAGCAGGAGTTTCCCTAGATTCAGGTTTGACTGCGGCATTGGCGACAACGCTACTGGTGCCTGGTTATACCGGTATTAGGTTGGCAAGCGCGGGTGTAAGGGCTTTGCACTCAGCTCGCAAAGATACCGATCGAGACGCTAAACTCGGATTTAAAGGCTATCACTTAGCATACGCCGGTAATGATGTTGTCTTGGGAGACAAAAGGTTGCGAAGAGGGGATAATATTTATTTCCTTAAACTTCCGGTTTTGCAGGGCTTAGAGCCCAAAGGGGCTAGGCGATTCTTCAAAAATTTAGCCGATGGGTTATGGCCGAACCGTCTCAATTTAAAGAAAGAAGGTACAGAGGCTGATTCAAAATTATGGTTAAGTGTTTATGATGGTATTATTGCTCAAGTCAAGCCAAGATTAAGCTCCCGAAGAATTGACTGGTTAGGGATAGAGGTCCCTCCCCAAGCCCCGCCTCTAGTTGAGGCAGCCCTGAAAACGCAGAACTCTTTAACCAGACAGGCTCTGGTATTGGGTAAAGATTTTAGTTTAATTGATCCTCAGCGCCGAGTAACCTTAGTGCATAAAACTGGATTAGAGGAATTTACCATTGTTAAACAAGCGATCTTGCAGCAAGCCTGCGCAATGCTAGGTGATAGTAGGGTAAATGCGCTAATGCAACAATTGGAAGTTGCGAACCCTGGAGAAGAGGCTCAAAATGCACAAGAAAGGTTAAGAAAACATCTCCAAGGACTAATTGTTCGCTATGTCGAAGAAGGAAGTAGTAGTTCTTTGGTTCGAAGACTAGATATACCTTTTTTACGCACCAAGACCGCTGTAACAACCCGGGTCTATCGCCGCTATGACGGACAGCTGATGGTGCAATCAGTACCGACCACAGGGGGATTGATATCTGCCCCGCGAATATTATCCAGAGCTGTGGGTTTAGGAGATATACCGCCAGAAAGAGTTGTGGAGAGTCCGGAAGCTTTTAATAGAGCTCAGGTAGCCTTTGCAGCTCACGAATTCATCAACCAGAGCGATGCAGCAAAACTGCTCGAGAGAAAGCCACCTGCCCAAGCTCAAGTCCAGGCCCTTTTACACCAATATTCTAAAGAAGCTAAAAGTAATCCTCTGCAAGGGGAGATAGATCTTCAGGGTACAACAGGTAAAAAAATTAGCCTTCTACCCAAAGTAGCCAGACAGGCCGTATTGATGATGGGTTTAGCCGGAGCAATGCATTTTGGCTTCAAAGGTTTTGAATGGTTTAGTCCACCAAACTATCGTGATTCACAAAGTACGGCCGTTAAATTATTGGAAGGTGGGCAAAGTTCTTTATCTGCAAATCAGATAGATTGGTGGATCACTACAACAGGAGAGCCAGATCCGCGAGGTTATTATGTAACATCAACAGCCCACTTTTTAGACAAAGGTCGGGGTTGGGTCGATGAAGATACTATCGATAAACTGGTTGCTTATCCGACTGAGCCAGACCCCAGTAGTCCTCACTTCAGTCTGCAGACCAGACTGCGGGTGGGTAAGGTTGATCTGCCTCAAATAAAAATTCCTATTAAGCCAAATACCGTTGTTGAAGCGGTCAGAGTATCGGATAGCAAAAATAACACTATACAAGTTACGAATACTATGTATAAAGATGGGACAGTTGGTTTGTATATTCCGCTAACTCCGAATTTAAAAGATTCATACGCGGATATCACTATCAGTCTCAAACCGGCTGATCAGGGCCAAGTTCATGCTGATGGGTCGTTGAATCGGTTAAATCCGGATGGACTTAGTCAAGAGGCGGAGAGTCTCTTTACTGCAGTTGCCGAGAGATATATTCGTACAGGCGATTATTATCAGAGTGTAGTAGATGTGATTGCCGAAGGACACCTCTATAATAATAATCCCAAAAACACCAGTGAGGTTAAGCACCAAACTAACCCAGCGGCTTTTTTGAACATCGTTAACCATCTTCCGGGTTGTAATTGTGAGCTTTGTAATATCGAAGCTGTTCTTGTGGCGCATTTCTTATCTCCCAACTATCCTTCCTTAAACCTGGCAATAGGCTACGGTGTAGGATTAGATAATCCTGCACCAAGAGGAGGCTATCCTCTGCGAATTAGTGACCTACACTTGTATACAATGAGAGGTAGGGCTATCTATGACGCTACTCCTAAAGACTTAGCGAGGGATGCCTTTACCAGACAATATATCGAAAGAAGCAAACAAGTTCCTGATGCAAGCGAATGGGCCAGACAAAGGGATGAACTTGCCTCAAAGGTATATATCGCTAGTCTTTTTGAAAAGACCATAGATCTAACTGGTAAGGTACTTATGGGAACAAGTTTGACTATTTGGTCACTCTGTGCAGCTGCTCTAATTTACGAGCTGCAAAGCAATTTTACCCAAAAGACACTTGGTCCCTTTATGGATGCAAAGGTTCGCGATCGGTTTAGTCGCCAGGAACTAGAAGCGATGAAACATTTTCTTGACTGGATCTCCTGGGGAGAAGATAGGCCATTCTCACCAGCTGTTTACTCTGCCAGAGATAAGCAGGCTTTGCTAAATGATCTTATGCAAGGTAGCTATCGGCAAAGGTTAGGCCAGTACCTTAAGAAGCCATCACTAAAAGAATCTGACCAGGGGTTCGAGGAGTGTCAAAGAAGAAAAGTGCGGGCCTTAGCTAACTATGCTCGTGGTGGGCTACATAAAGTCAGTGGCCTGGTTGAGCTGTATACCTAAAAATGAAAAGTTTACTTAAATATTTGCAGGAAAGTTTTTTAAGTAACCTACTAGTTATCTTAACGTCTGTCCTGATCATATCTGGAGGGGTGTTTTGGTTTCAAAGTGGACTTCCTTCCAGCCATGACGCTTTTGCCCATATAACTTATGCAAAAATATTTTTTCAGGCATTGCAGGAAGGCCAGTTTCCTGTTAGGTGGGTTGACTGGGTGCAAAACGGTTACAGCATGCCTCTTTTTAACTTTTATCAAGTTGGGTTTTACTATTTAACGGCTCTTTTTTTTGTTTTTTTACCCTCAGTGTTTGCTCTAAAAATAACCGTCTATCTGTTATGGATAGTAAGCACGTTTTTTATATTTTTACTGTCCAAAAAATACGGGGTTTTACCTGCCTCAACGGCAGCCTTACTCTATGGATTCGCCCCCTATTTAATCCTGGATATTTTTATCCGAGGGTCCTTTCCGGAATTTACTGTAATCTCGCTGCTGCCCGTCTTACTCTGGTTGACTGAGCAACTGCTGCAAAAGTCAAAAGCTGTCTTTGGGCCGATGATCTCTTTGGTTTTTGGGCTAATGATCATCTCTCATCTGCCGGCTACTATAATCTGCCTGCCAGTTATTTTAGGATTTAGCTTGCTTACTCTCTATACGGCAAAAGTATCCTCTCTGCCTAACCTAGGTAAACTTACGCTATCGTTTATTATCGGTGTAACCCTAGCCGCCTTTTATCTTCTGCCCGCCCTCTTTGAGCTAAAATTTATTAATATTAATGATTTAACCAAGCAGGCTTTTGATTTTCATAAAAACTTTTCCGACCCCTTACTCCCCGTTTCATATATTTGGGGGTATAACGGATCCTGGTGGGGAGAGATTTTTACCAGATCTATCAGTTTAGGTCTTTTGTCAACCTGGATACTCGTTAGCAGCTTAGCTGTAGCTATTTGGATTATCTGTAAAAAACTGTCGTTGCCTATTTTAAATAAGCTGATTTTTTGGCTTGGAGTAGCCTGTTATGGTTACTTCTTTACTTTTAAGGGATCGCTTTTGTTCTGGGAGCACCTCGAGATCCTGCGGTTTATCCAGTTTCCCTGGCGATTTCTGATGGTTTTACCAATAGCTCAAGCTTTGCTAGGAGCAGCAATTATCTCTTTATTAAATAAAAAGCATCAGATCATCTTTACCGCCATGATTTTTATGGCCACCCTATTTTTTTCTCTACCTTTTTTGCAGCCGCAGACTTTTTTTGAGGAAAAGGCTTTAAATGCTCCTCTGTCCAGCTGGCCTCTTCACAAATTAACCCGCGAGGAGGCTTTTATTGAACCGGGGTATATGCCAAAAGGGGTCAATGAGCTTCCCGAATGGGACTCTCCAAAGTGGACGGTTACGCCCGATCAGGCGATAGTCCGGACATTGAGCTCTACAGCCACCAACTTCCGCTTTGCTATAGACACCCTCACGCCTATAACTTTTACGATCAATACCCACCAATTTCCTGGTTGGAGGGTACAAGTCGACGGCCAAGATACCGTGATCCGAGAGGACAGTAAGTATCACTTCTTAGGAGTACAGATTAGCCCAGGAAGTCATATCATTGAAGCGAAATTGCAAAACACTCCCATTAGATCTTGGAGTAATTATATCTCTCTGGCAGCTTTGGGGATCATAATCTTGGAGCTTTGGGTATGTTTTCCCAGCTACTTAGCCAGCAGGATCAGGTTCTCCCGATCCTTTCCTTCCTAAAATTAGTCCTATAGTTTGACTAAAACCTCTTTTTAAGATATAATTAGAGGCTAGTTATGACAGAAACTTTACCTAAACGTGGTTATACGGACCGATTCCATCGAGGTCCAGGCAGATCGGATTATCCTAAATGGATCACCTATCATACAAAGGATAGAATTGATGATTTTGTGGTGGCCTTGAAAGAGTTTCCCCTCAGAGCCACAATTGGCTGGGGAGTGCTAAATTCATTTATTGCAGCTTCTCAAATAGGACCCCGACCTTGGGCTGCCTTAGTAGTGGGAAGTGTAGCTGCTACCGCTGCCTTTGCCTATCAAGAACACCGTTTGAACCAGGGTAAATTACCCCCCAAACAGCCTATTGATAGAAGCTTTCGAAGAGGGAAAATAGAAAACCAGCAGTTCGGTCTTAAAGGAGAGATTGTCGTTTATAAGGGTCAGCCGATTGAGCTAAAACCAGCTGATCCTGAAAAAGGGTCAGAGGCTAGAGTTCTGGAAACAGCAGGACAAGTTGTGCTCGTCAGGATGCCCGAGCTACGGTCTTCGGGTCGTCTCAAAAAGAGCTCTGTGATGCAACGGGAAAATTTGCTGGCGGAGCTTTATGATTCTTCCCTGGCCCCTATTACTGCAGACTTTGACCTAAATTGGGTGGACTATATGGGTGTAATATTGCCCACAAGGACTCCACCTGGTTTAAGTAAATATATTCAGGATTTCCCCCATCTTCCGCTAGCCCAACTATTAAGTCACAAAGAGGCTACTCTTAAAGATACTCAGGAACAGGTGGCCCTGCTAACGCCAGCAGAGTTTAGACGCTTAAGTTTTCGTCCCCAGGAGCTATACAGTGACCCATTTTTTAAAACAGCGTACTTTGGGATGCATCGTAAATTAGGAGATCCAAAGTTAGACGCATTAGTTGAAGAAGCAGACTCTCCCCGGCCCCGCGCTGAGGTAGATAGATATGAAACAGAAGTCAAGCGACATCTACGCCGCCTAATTATGCGTGCTTTAGAAAGCTACCTAGTGACCTCTCAACCTGTTTATATAGGGGCAGACTCAGCATATCCTACTGCTCGAAGAACTAATAGATCAATAATTCAACCGCAGCGAGGTAATGATCATAAACTGTTTGCTCTTAATTTTACCGAACCCCCCCAACGAATTGATCTTGGTCGTTTGTTTGGTGTCCAAGGCTTATCCGCGGAAGAGATCTTAAAAAGAACACCTGAGTTACCTGATGAAATTGCCCCAGGAACTTTTAGACAACCCCATAATTACTATCTAACTCATGATCAGCCTGAAATCCGACCATTAGACAAAAGGCAAATGCAAGCAGGTCGATTGGCTTATGCTTTGGATACTCTGCTCGCTTCCAGACAACCTCGTTTAGTTAATCAAGAATCCCCAACCCAAAAAGAGATAGAGGAGTCTTTATCCGTACTCGGGCTTAAAGTTAGGGAGCAAAGACAAAATCTGGCATCTTTAGTTAATGGACGAAGAACTTTTGCCAGACACGCGCGTTGGTGGGCTTTACGCGCTCTACCTTTTGCCTTGATTTGGGGATTGGCCCAAGGAGCTGTACAGATGACACCCCCAGAGGGATCCTCTATAAAGTATGGCGAAATCATGCCGGATACTGTTTCGCTGCCAAGTGAAATGCTCGCGGAGACAGGTGACGATTATGATCGGCGCTGGACAGTAATCCCTCATCAAATGAGCGCGGCTGGGTACTATACTCAAAGCACCAGTCATGAGATGGTCGGAGCTAAGTGGATCGCTAATCGAGAAGGGCAAAAACTAGTGAGTTACCCTACTGAAACCTCTGAAGTTCCCCATGTGGAACTATGGACAGTGGTAGGCGATAAAACTCTGCGTATTCCCATATTAAACCACACCCAGGTCGGCTTACTTAGGGTGCAGGATCTATCAGGAAATATTTTGCCCTATCGAGCTTATCAATTTAACGACGGTACTATTGAGGTGGAGTTGGGTCAGGCGGATGTAACTAAGGGAGCTACTGTAACTGTAGGATTATTTCCAGCGGAGACACCTCAAGTGAAGGCTGTAGCTAAAGTGGAGCCTATTGATACTTCAAAACTTTCGCCCGAAGCTCTTACTAAGTTGATGAATCTTTTGGCTAGCGGGACCTCTTCACAAATTAGCTACGAGCAAATAGCGGGATACTTTAAAAAACATTACCACTATCAGATAAGCAGTGAACACAAAAAACAGATAGAAGCCGCAAATTCGCCGGAGGAAAAACTTAATGCGGTCTTTAAGCTTGAGGGATGTAATTGTGATGTCTGTAGTTTGGGAGCGGTTTTATCCAGCTCTTTAGTTGATAGACCTGGTCAGTACTTAAATAGAGCCCGGGGATATCTGTATGGAGTAAATGGTGAAAGAGAAAGAGGCTCTTTGGACAACCTAAACGCTCATGGCTTTGTAGTTGATGAGGCAGGGGAGTCAGGTAAAAATGACCCAACCCCTAATGTTGATCAAGATCAGATAGATGCCGAAACGCGGCGATTTCTAGATGCTCTGAGCAAAGACCGCAGCCAAAATCCAATGCTTCCGAGAGATTCAAGGACTCCCGAGGCTGAGATAAAAAAACCTTTTGACTGGCTTGGTCTGGGATTAAAGTTGTCTGAGGGGGTAGTTGGATTAGGATTAGGGTGGTTGGCCTATAGACGGATAAGTAATTATAGATCCAGAAAAGCAGTTACTTTAGCTGAGGAAAATATTACTGGGGCCGGTTTTGAAACTAAGACTATCACTCCAGAAAATCTGCCAGCTTTACCAATTCAAACAGACAGTTTTTGGAATAGTCTTGAGTTTGATGAAATTCAAAGAGCATATAGTTTTTTAAACTGGGTTTCTTGGGGAGATGGGCTAAGGAGTGGTTTTAAGCTAATCAAACTGTCACCAGCACAATTAGCAGATCCTAGAAGATCTTTGCAGGAATCTATAGCGGCAGCTAGAGTTCGAAACTACCTAGCTCACCCAAATCATTTTGAGAGTGTCTTAGCACTATCCGCACAGGACAAACGAATTCTAAGAAACATCGCTAGAAGAATTGTTAAATGAAATTAAAATTTCTTGACTACATAGATTGAAGTTTCTTCAAGCGTGTATTGCTTATAATTCCTTAAGTAGTCATTTCCAAATTGACTAGTTTCCCAGGTACGGAATTTAGTGATATCAAACTGAGGGTACTCGGCGAAAATAACTAATTGCTTTGACTTGGGATATTCATATTCGGAGTCTACCTTGTAGCCAGCTCTCCTTAGAAAAAATCGGTATTCCTGTCCAATGGGTAAAAAGCTGTTAGAGTCAGAAAATCTTATGACATTAAGAGATGGCTCTTTATCGATAATATTTTGAGCTAGAATAAAATTAACTCTTTTCTCGATAGTAACGAAGTTTCGAGCAGATGGTTTGAAAAGATCAAAGGGAAAGAAAAATATTTCTAAAATAATAATTAAACTTAAAAGTAGATATAAACTAGATCGAGCGATGACAAAGGCAAATAAAAAAAGGATCAGTAGTCCAAAGGGCAGTGAGTAGTGAAACTCGGCAGTCTTGGGTAACAGGACAATGAATAATACTAAGCTACATAAAAGATGAAAGATTATAAATAACTGAGATTTTTTAAATGTTATTACTGAGAAAGTAATAATTGAAATGATTGTTAAAATACTAGGTAGGATAAATTGTCTATCTAAAAATACAAAAATAGTTTGGATATTTAATTTTAATACTAAAAAAATAGACTGGTGAGACGAAAAGTTCCCCAAACTATTAGTTTGATTAAAATCCGGAGTTATAAAACTTTTCAGAATTTGAAAATTATGTAAAAGTTCAAAGAGCAATAGCGGAAGGTAAGTCAGGGATAATCCCAAGCATATAACTAAAAACTGCAGTCGATTCTTGAAGAGAAAATAAATAAAGATCGGAACTAATACAAAACTTGAAATAGGATGAGTATTAACAAGTAAACCAGAAAAGATTCCGAGTAAACCTACCTGTTTGAAACTATATTCTTTGGTAGTGTAAAAATCTGTCAAAACTAGTAGCAGTAAAGGTAGATAAGAGAAACCATTTCCAGGTGTTCTGGCTGCCAGTATAAAAGAAAAGCTGAATGCTAAGCTCAGAGTTGCTAAAAGACCTTTTAAACCAGTAGTTTCTTTCTGCATTCGTAAGAAAAAAAATCCCAAAGAAAGGGCAAACATCAAAGCATTAACAAAAAGGGTGCTATTTGGATTGGCAGAGGTGAGAAAAAGAGGAATACTTAAAAAATAGTAATAATAAGGCCCCGCTAAAAGACCTTTAAAATTAAGCCAGGGCCCGACAATTGTTAAGTGCCCCTGGGTAATCTTTAAAGCCTGGTCTACATCCCTGGAAAAATCCGAGGATAGTAAATAGCTAGCTTGAAGGTTAAAAGAAAAAACAGTAAATAGTCCGAGTACCAAAAGAGTTAATAAAAGATAGGAGCTTAAAAGTTTTGGTCTCATCGCATCCAGTAAGTCTGTATCCAAAAATTCTTTATAACGACAAGTGTATAGATACAAACATAAAAAGGGAAAGCCGCTTTTAGTACGAGAGATTTTTCTAAACCTTTGTTAACAAAGTAAGTAAAAGGAACAACTAAGGAAAGCAGGTAGCTTGCTTTTACCGCGGAATAGAACGGTAGTTTTAGGGTATAAAAAAAATAGGCCATGAAAAGTAAACTTATATAAAGTAAAAAAAATTTACCCCTCGAAGATGGTGACCGTAAAGTATGAATACAACCCTTGAAGAATAAATAAACGAAAGGAAGTGATTGTATTACCAGCAAAACTCCAGCCTTAGAAAATTGCTGGACGGGAATAAGGGCGTTTGACCCATCATAGAAAAAACTATAAAAAGTTCCGCCCCAAAATGAATACCAATGTGCATGAAATAAATCAAAATATAAAAAGGGTTTTAAGTTAATATAAAATAATAAATCTCTGAATCCTGGCTCTTGAAAATATTGCCACTGTGGAAAATCAATATTAGTCACAAGTGGGTTACCGTAGTATAAAAAATTTCTTATATAAAACCATCCAGAGATTAGTAGACTCGAAAAAAATAGTAGATATGTAGAAAAAAAATATTTCTTAAAATCAAGTTTATTTAAAATTAGTTGATCAATAAGAATGGTGAGAAAAAAAACCAATGCCGTAGATTTGGATAGTAAAGATAATCCCACTAACATTCCTAAAATAATTTGATTACTAAATTTACCAAGCAGCTCTCTTTTAAAGTAATAAAATATTAGGGTAGAACTGATTAATACTGCAGAAAAAAATTCATTACTAATTTGAGGAACCATATACACAACTACTGGCAAACTAGTCATTAATAGTAAAAAAGATAGAGCCGGAATAGTAGAGTCAATAACTCTTTTAAAAAAGTAAAAAACTAAAGCTCCCAAAGTTAAAAGTACCAAAAAGTTAAACCACTGAACTATTTTTAGATTAGGGAAACTGCTCGCTACTAAATAATATAATGGAGGATGATATGACTGCGGAGTTTCCTCTGGTAGGAGAAGTCTTTTTTCACTTTGCATTTTGGTAATGTTTTGAATATGTCCCAAAGAATCGAATCCCCTAGTCGGTGGGTAGGTGTAGATATTATGGATTTGCAGAGTTATTGAGAGAATTAAAAACAGGGTAATTATAATTTTCATCATTGCAAGATGACGATAACATTATTTTATGTTAAATTAAAGAGGTTTTATGCGTATAACAAGTAAAAAACAGAAAATTGTTATAATCGGGGCCGGTCCGGCTGGACTAGGGGCTGCTTTTGAGTTAACAAAAGATAAACAAGCAGAGCTGGATTTACTAATTATTGATAAGAATTCCCAAGTTGGAGGATTAGCTAGGTCTTTTAAATTTAAAGGACATTTCTTTGATGTCGGGCCGCATCGATTTTATACCAAAAATAAAGAAGTCTTTGATCTTTGGAAAAATACTTTAAAGAAAGATTTCTACGAAGTGCCAAGACTCACCAGAATTCTTTATAAAAATAAACTATTTTTTTATCCGATTAAATTGACTGATGTTATAAAAAAGTTGGGGATTTTGGAAAGTGTGAGGTGTTTAGTTTCGTTTGTAAAGACCAAAATTGAGCCTAAAAAAACAGCCAAAACATTTGAAGATTGGGTTTCCCAAAACTTTGGTAAAAAACTTTATACTATTTTTTTTAAAACCTATACCGAAAAAGTTTGGGGAATCGATTGTGGTAAGATAGGTGCCGAGTGGGCGGCTCAGAGAATCAAAAATTTAAGCTTCTCTGAGGTCATTAAGAATGCATTGGGGGGTAAAAACAAGGCTAAGAGCTTGATTGATAAATTCTATTATCCCAAAAGAGGAGCAGGGTCGATGTACGAAAAATTGGCAAGTAAGATTAAACAAGGCAAGGGTAAGTTCTTCCTCGATTCTGCTGTCTCCAAAATTTATCATCGACAAAAAAAAGTAGTCTCTTTGGATTTTAAAAAAGAAATATCTGTACAGATATTGCCAGTTGACTATTTATTTTCCAGCATGCCTTTAACCGAATTTATTTTAAAGCTGTCACCGAGCGCTCCGGCAAAGGTTGTTGCCGCTGCTAAAAAGCTTTACTACCGCGACCATATTACCGTCAATCTGTTAGTTCAAGGTACCAACCTTTTTCCCGATAACTGGATCTATATCCATTCTCCAGAGGTACAGATGGCTCGGGTAACCAATTATAATAATTTCCGGAAAAACCCCTCTCAAGATAAAACCTCAGCCATAGCCGTTGAATATTTTGTTTTCCAGGATGATCAGCTTTGGAGCTTGAGCGATGAAGAGTTAGTGGCACTGGCGATAAAAGAGTTAGAACAAGTAGCCCTAATTAACAAAGATTTAAAAATAGAGGGCTTTGTGATTAGAGAGACAGAGTCTTATCCAACCTATTATCTGGGACATAAACAGTATTTTGATATCCTAAAAAATTACGTTGAGCAGCTTAGTAATCTTTCTTTGATTGGCAGAGGTGGGATGTATAAATACAACAATATGGACCACTCCCTTTATAGCGGGATGCTGGCTGCCCGTAATTTTTTGCTGGGATATAAAAAATACGACATCTGGCAGATTAATGAAGATGCTGAATATTTGGAAGAAGAAAAACCTAGTATATAATTAGCAGATGAGAGTGTATTTTGTCAGACATGGGGAGAGTACCCATAATGCATCGGCCATGCATCAGCATCCTTTGGTGCAACTTAGCAAAGCAGGTTCCAGGCAGGCTGAAATAGTCGCCGATCGCCTTACTCGTCTACCTGTGGAAATAATTTTTTCCAGTCCACACACCAGGGCTAAAGCTACGGCTGAGATTATCGCCGCCAAAATCAGTAAGAAATTAAATTTATCAGATCTCTTAGGGGAGATTAAATGGCCAAGCGAATTAGAGAGCATGGAACATACCAACCCAGAGTCCAAGCGCATCAGAAACCTCTTAGATGCTCATGGCGACGACCCCGACTGGCACTTCTCTGATGAAGAAAACTTTTTTGAGATTAGAAACCGGGCAACTTTAGCACTGAAGATGCTGGAGAGTAGGAACGAAGAAAATATCTTGGTGGTTAGTCATGGTAACCTAATAAAGATGCTGATTTGCGTGATGATGCTGGATGGAAATATTCTGCCTGAGTTTTACCGGCGGGCCAAGCTATTTTTGAAAACAAAAAATACCGGGGTTACGGTTTGTGATTTTGATCCCGAGGAGGGTTGGACTCTGCTGACTTGGAATGATCACGCCCATTTAGGGTAAGATGAACTTATGAGTGTTTTTAACAAGCGACCGCAGGCGTTACTACTGCTTAAAAAGAATGCGCTGCAAGTCTATTCCGGACATGATTTTGAGGTTTTGGAGCTAGAGTTTCCGGTAAGTGTAGTAGCTAATCTCCAAGTGCTGGAGCCGCTGCGTTACCAGGAGCTGATATATGAGGCTTTATCCAGTAGCGATCTCAGGAGTCAGACAGCTTTGCTACTCCTGTCAGATGAAATAATCTTTCAGGAAAACAGGAGTTTTTCTTCTCCGGAACAGCTAGATAGGGAAGTAGTCCAGTTTTTAGAAACCTTGCCACTCCTGCCCGAAGAAGTAGCTACAGTGAGGATAGAAACCCAAGGCCAGCTATATATTTTTGCCACGAATAAGCATTTATTTATGCCTGTCGTTGCAGAATTTGAGAATCAGGGGTGGCAAATAGCCAGCGTTTCTCCGGCCCTTTTTTATGGAGAGTTTGGATCGAAGGAAGTATTAGAAGAAGGAGAAGTAAAGCAAACCATAAAGGAATATTCAACTTCTGCGCATATTGATTTTTTACATACCGAGAAAAGGTCTTTCACCCCCGAACCCAACCAGACTATGGTGAGGCGCGGTTGGATAATTAACCTGGTTCTGGTACTGCTCTGTGGAGCAGCTTTTCTAGGAGCTCTGTGGACCATTCCCACAGTCAGGCCTCGTCTAGTTGCTTTTTTTGCTAGATCGTCTCCCTCACATGTCCCCACCTCAAACGGGGCTTCTCCAAGCCCTTCTCCGAGCAGCATTCCTTTAGCCGGAAAAGAAGAATTGACGATCCAAGTATTAAACGGTTCAGGAATTTCAGGTCAAGCGGGTAAGGTCAAGGCGGCATTGGTCACCCTGGGGTATTCCAATATTGATACTGGTAACACCAGCTTAACTACGACTGGCTCCCAGGTAGCCTTTTCGACCCGGGTGGCTGAAACAGATAGACAAGCCATCGTTGAGGGGTTGCAAAAGCTTTTCTCGGTGGTAACTCCAATCACTGACCCTCAAGCGACCAAGGATGTTGCAATCACGACCAGTAAATAAACTCTTCTGGAACACCAAACTAAGTCTTGACACAGCAAGTGTCGGACTCTATTATCAGCTTAGTTCCCCAAGTGCTAGAATAGATATTTTTTAAACTATAAGCCAAAGGGGGATATCTGCTCAAATATTGCTGCCTCTGCCTCTTGACTGAGTTCAAGTTTTTGCTGTCCTAACGATCCAATCCATACCTAATCTGAAATTAGCACTCTTGACAAAAGAATGCTACAAGTGACCAACTGGCCTCCATAGAATTACATCAGATTAGAATAAGGGAGTAAAAATAGGGGAAGAAAATGATTGCTCCGATTAAGATAGCAGTGACGGAGGCAACGAGTACCGCTCCGGCAGCCACATCCTTGGCTTTTTTGGCAGATGGATGCATGTCTGGGGCAAAGACGTTGACGACCTCTTCAATGGCGGTATTGGTAAGCTCTAAGGCGATCACCAACCCCATGACTAGAATGAGTATTAACCACTCTGTTTGAGTGATATGCAGGTAATTACCCAGAAGAGTAACTAAGATAGCGATTAAAAAATGAACTTTAAGATTTGGTTCGTCTTTGAGGGCGGTGACAATGCCCTGCCAGGCATATTTAAAAGAAAGAATTCTTGATTTAGTCATATAATTTCAGTCGTCAGTCGTCAGTCGTCAGTCGTCAGTCGTCAGTCGTCAGAGTAATCTCATGCTTATTTTCCGACAATCTCCGAAGGGTAACACTGATTGCCCTGCTCGGGACTCTGTCTCCTAATCGATCGGCCCATTCAATTAAAATAATATCTTTGGAGTTAGCCAGAAGCTCGCTAATCCCTGTATTTATTGTATCAAAGCCCGTGTCAAAGCGATATAAATCGCAATGATAAAAGGTTTGTTGAGTGGCGTTAAGTAGATATTGCCTGGTGATCACGAAGGTGGGTGAGAGAATCTTTTGGGTAATATCCAACCCCGCTGCAAAGCCCTGGGCAAAAGTGGTTTTGCCAACACCAAGCTCGCCTTCAAGAGTGATTAGGATTCCTTGTCCGATATATTTTTGGGCTAATTCTTTGGCGAACTGTTTGGTCGCTTCTGCTGAGTGAGTTGTCACTTTCATCTGCCAAATGTTACGGCAATTTTTTGAAAAAAGCTAGGGAGAAGTGTTTGAAGGCCAAAAAGACGCCACTGCCCGCCACTAGAACCACTCCGAAGAGAGTAGGTATAAGCGCGATTTTACTGGACTTAACTTTGACCTCAGGGGTATTTTCTACGGCAATTCCGGCAACAGTGGCAGAGTTGCTCGAGAGTGTAGGTAAGGTAAAAGAGGAATAATGCAAATCCGCAGACTGGGCGACAGCTTGTAGCTTAGTTGAGCTGTCTCCTGAGGCAGAAGGGATTGGACTTGGTGAGGGTGAGCCTGAAGTTTCTAAAGCGGTACTTGAGGAAAGGCTTGAAGTAGAAGTCGAGCTGTCCGTCAGGGAGACTGTTTGTTCACTGCTCCAACTAATCGATCCTGTGCCAGAATATCGGGCGACCTTAAAAATATAGCTGTCGCTGCCGGTAAATCCCGAGTCTTCTGGATCAACTTTGACCTCTAGGTTGCCACTCCAATTGCCGGAAGAGTCGGTAGTAATAGGTAGTTGGGAAGAATAGGTTTGGTTATTTTTGATCCAGCTATCTCCTACCCTAGTTTGTCCAAAGTAGTTGGAAGAGCCAGATTTTTGAAAAGCCCCTTTTAGGTAATATTGGGTATTGGCTGTGAAGTTGGCGAGTTGAAGAGTTATGGTATACGGGTCGGAACTATTAATAGATGATGGGAGATTCGAGACACTGAAAGTCTGAGTAGGGGTGCTTGCAGCGATTGGTGATGGGGTAGGGGAAGGAGAAGGGGATGGAGTTGGAGTCGGGCTTGGTAAGGTAGCTGCCAAAGTAAATGACCAGACGTTACTCCAGTCACTCCAAGTGCCGGAGCTATCTTTGGCTTTCACTCTCCAATACCAAAGGCCATAAGACAAGGTGGGGGTGTAAGAGGTATTAGAGAGATAGGTATTGCGATAGGGAGAGCCGAAACTATTCTCCTCGTCAACTTGAATCAAATAAGGGCTGCCGTCTGTGTATAGAGAGTAAGATGGGGCTTGCCAAACCATTTTGGTGGTAGTCACAGTTGAGCTATCCGCTGGACTCGTTTGGGGAGGGGAAGCGGGTGCGGCCAGGACTTTTGAGGGACCAAAGGTAAGGAAAAGGGTTATAAAAGTGCAAAGCAAAACAATCTGTAGCTTCACCTTAAATAAATAATATCATGTTCTACCATTGTGACCAATTCAAATGCCCACCCCGAGATTTGCATTGGTCACAGTAGAGCCTCAGCAAACTTTAAAACTCCGCAGGTGTCAAGCTATTCCACCCCAAGGGTGGACATTTTTACAAAAAATCTAATCAGGTATTTTGACTTTTGACATTTGAATTTTGAGATTTTAGGGGATATGCCAGTAGAGGGTCACGATGCCGTTACCATGATCGATGTAGACACCTTTACCGACAGTTCCAGTGATAGAACAAGCGCTGCTGTCTTGAGTGGTATAGGCTGTTCCACTTTCCGCCGCATAAATATCCGCTCCGTAATAATCGGCAATATCCAACGCATTATGGACCGATCCTCCCGAACTAAAAATATAATAAGTCTGACCAAAATGAGTAGTAATGTCTCCTATATGGCAACTGTTACTATTGCTACAATCATTGCCACTATAACGTTGGGTAGGCTTAGTAAATTTCCCCGAATCTATATAAGGCTTGGGGTCAACCTTATTTTCTTTACCGATAATTTTTCCGTCCTCGACATGGGCTGGAGTCATGACTTCAAAATGTAAATGCGGACCGGTTGAACAGCCTGAGTTTCCCACGGAGGCGATCCTATCCCCTTTGTTGACCGGACCTAGTTTGACACCCTTATTGCCTAAAGCCCGGGAGATAGATTCAGTATCAGCGCGCAACTTGATAAGCAATGCCTGAAATTTTGACTCGTCATTTTGGGTTACTTTAAGCAGCTCATTTTTGGCTTTTTTCTGCAAATCTAATTCGGTTTGATATTTTACTAAATCCTTTTTTAATTTTTCTGCTTCTGCCTGGCGGGTCTGCTTGTCAGTTTTTTGGTCGTTATACAAAGACTTTGTTGCCTGGAGTTGATAGAGGTATTTTTTTTCTTCAGCTTGGATAGTCTCGATATATTTGGTTCTTCTGATCAAATCACCGAAACCATTTGACGAAAACATCAGATCAATGGGGGTAGTATTGGAATATTTATATGTTTTTATAATCATGTTTAATAGCACTTCGGAAAGTGTATCCAGGGTCGAAGATATCCGATCCAGCCTTCCATCCAGTTCACTGATCTCTTTGTTTAGCTTGTTAATTTTAAAGTTAGTCTCTTCTATTTTGAGGTTGGTTAATTTGGTCTGATTATCGATCACCCCAAGCTGAGATTTAAGGGTTTGCTCTTGGTTTTTGGTGTCTTTGAGTTGGTTTTCTACCTGGCGAATCTGCTCTTCTTTGTCTCTTAGCTGCTGGTCAAGTTCAGCAACCGACTGAGCCTGGACAACTTGTGGGAAAAGCAACTCTTGGTCCGTGGACTGAGATAGACGACCAGCCGACCACAGGATCGTCATCACCGCGAACAGACAAAAAATTACCAAGGTGATTTTTCTGAAAACTTTCATAAGTTTTTAGAGGCGCAAGTATCGTCTGGCAGCAGCGTAGGAACCAGCAAACCCAATCATGACTGCAACTGACAACTCGATCAACAATAGCCCACCCATAACTAAGGGTGAAACAGGATAGAGGTTTAAATCAGCCAGATTCTTTTGGATAAAAGGTCCAAAGTACCAAAGTATCCCGTAGCTGACAAGCCAAGCATAGGTAGCCCCGGTGATTCCATAAAAGATACCCTCCAAGATAAAAGGGGCTCGGATAAACCAATTGGAAGCACCCAGGAGGCGCATTGTCTCGATCTCGGTCCGACGTAAACGGATCTTGAACCCGATGACCATTAAGATGACCAAGGTCGAAAAGACAATTAAAAAGCTGACTAACCCCAGCCCGACCCAACGGATAATAGTGGTGGCTTTGCTAAGAGACGCTACTACATCTTCCGGATAAACTACCTCTTCGACCACTGGCTCTTTTTTTAAAATTTCGGAGATAGGCTTGAGGTCTTTAGGGGTAAAGGCTGATATCTCCAGAGAAGCTGGCAGGATATTGGCAGTTACCAGCTCCAGGAGGATTGGTTTATCTTTGTTACGCTCTTTGTATATCTGCAGAGCCTCCTCTTTGGAGATATATTTTAGGTTGGTTACTTTGCCAGTTAGTTCCAGCTCTTGGCGAATAGCAGCTATATCGATATCGGCTGTGCCGTCTTTGAAAAAAGCGATGGCTTGGGGTTTGCTTTCGTAATATTTTAAGATTTGCTGGGAACCTAAAGCCAAGATTAGAAACACAGAGAGCACTAAAAAGGTCAAAAACATTACCATCGAAGCAGTAATGGCCTGGTACGGAGCTCTTCGGACATTTCTTTTGACAAACTTTAGTAAAGGCATAATAAGAATTCAGAGTTCAGAATTAAGAATTCAGAATTGAAATACAATCTGCAATCTGCATTCGTTAATTCTGCGTTCTCTCTAGTGTAACTCATATTTTCCTTCACTTTTATCTTTGGCGATAGTGCCGTTTTTAACATAGATTACCCGACGTTTTAATGAATTGACGATTTCAACATTATGAGTGGCCATCATGACTGTTGTACCCCAGGAATTAATCTCGTTTAACAGCTGGATTACCCCCCAGGCAGTTTGAGGATCAAGGTCTCCGGTCGGCTCATCCGCTATTAACAAATCCGGCTTGGAGATGATAGCTCTGGCAATAGCTGTCCTTTGGGCTTCTCCGCCAGAAAGCTGAGCCGGAAAAAGATTACGCCGCTCCCAGATCTCAAAAAGTTTGAGCACCCTCTCGACTTCTCTTTTGACATCGTCTTCCATAAAGCCTCGGACTTCCAAACTTAAGGCTACGTTTTCAAAAACAGTTCGGTCATCGAGGAGCTTAAAATCTTGAAAGACATAGCCTATCTTTCGACGATATTCCAGCATATCTGTACCTTTGAGTTTGGAGATGTCTTGATCATCAACTGAGATTTTGCCGGACGAAACAGGGTATTCTCTAGCCAGTAAACGAAGTAAAGTGGACTTTCCGGCGCCAGAAGGTCCTACTACAAAAACAAACTCTCCGCCTTTAACTTCCAAATTAACATCCCGAAGAGCGGTGATTGTGGAGCTAAATTTTTTACTAACATCGTCAAACCGGATAATCATCTTTAGGGACAAATCTCAAGAATCAAGAGACTAGAAGAATTATACTGGATTCTGGACTCTGGATTCTAGCTACTTTAATTCTTCTACTTTTCCAACGTCCATGAGCCAGCCTTCTTTAATCGCTTTTTGAGTCTCCCCAAAAACTTTTACCTTTTTGCCTTCGAATTGAGCCAGGTCAACAACCGATGAAGTTAAAGCTACAGAAACAGCGTTTTGTCTGACCAGCAGATGGGTACCCTCGCTATAGTCGATTACTCCCTTTTTGGGTTCAGGTTTTTTGGTCAGAGTACCTTCAGCGAAATCTCGAAAAGTACGGGTATCTTGATTAGCGGCTTTAGCAGTAGGTTGGGTGTCTGTTCCGGCTGCATTGCTGCGATTTCCGGAAGAAGCCATGGATAGCCCAGTCAGGACTCCTCCGATTATAGCCAAGGCTAAAACCCCAAAAACTATTTTGCCAAACTTGGTATGAGCTCCGATTTTATGCAGTAACCCCACCTTCTCCGACTCCATGAATTTATTGTAACATACCTCCCAATAGAGACAAGTGGCAAGAGTCCAGTAAAGTCAGATTCATGATACAGGATACAAGATTCATGAATCTTTAATCTTGAAGCTATTCCAAGAGTCGTACTTCTGCTTCGATGAATTGATCTAGATCACCCCCCAGTACCCCGTCTGTATCCGAAGTCTCGACCTCAGTTCGCAGGTCTTTGACCATATGATAGGGGTGGAGCACATAAGAGCGGATTTGAGTCCCCCAAGAACCCTGAGTGTTACCCTGAAGACTTTGAACTTGCTTTTTGTCTTGAGCTTGACGCAACGACCATAGCTTGGCCACCAACAGTTTCATGGCATTTTCCCGGTTTTGCAGCTGGGACCTCTCGGTTTGGGCAGTTACGACCAGACCGGTCGGTAAATGTTTTAATCTGACAGCAGTATTAACTTTATTTACATTCTGTCCGCCAGCTCCTCCTGAGCGGAAAGCTTCAAATTCAATATCACTGTCACTGACTTCAAACTCGCCTTGTTCTAAAACTGGCAGGACTTCAACAAGCGCAAAAGAGGTTTGCCGGAGACTGTCGGCATTAAAGGGGGACAGTCGAACTAGACGATGGGTTCCGGCCTCTCCTTTAAGTAGCCCAAAACCAAATGGCTCATGGACAATCACCGAGACTGTTTTAATCCCGGCTTCTTCCCCTGGGTCTTCATCAGTGACTTCAAATTGCCAGCCCTTTTTCTCAAAAAATCTCTGGTACATCCGGACCAACATCGAGGCCCAATCCATCGCTTCGACGCCTCCCGCTCCAGAGTGGATAGAGACAATCGCTTCGGATTCATCGTGATCTCCGGATAAAAAGAGCTTAAGTTCTAGCTCATCAACTTTTTCAGAAATAATTTTAACCTCTTTAATTAAATCAGTGCGCATCGACTCTTCATCGGCTATCTCCAGGGCATCCTTTATCCGACCCTGATACTCTGCAAGCGTGGTCAGAAGTTTTTGATTGTCAGCTAATTTTTTAGAAACTGATCGAGCATTATCCTGATTGTTCCAAAACCCTTCTTGACCCATCTCCCCTTCCAGACTCGAAATCTCTGCTTTAACCTGGGACTGGTCGATTGATTCGAGGATCTTTGCAAAACGCTTTTGAAGATCTAGCAGTTTACTTTTAATCTCGTCCATGTTGGCATTATACCTCTTGAAGCTTGCTCCGGAAAGCTTTACAGTAAATCGGTATGGATCTTCCTCAACTAATTATCAGTGGATCGGTGGCGATCGACCGGATTATGCACTTTGACGGGTTATATAAAGAACATATCTTACCGGAAAAGGTCCACACCCTTTCTTTAAGTATTTTTATTGATAGTCTAAGAGACACTGATGGTGGGATTGGGGCAAATATCGCCTACTCTCTGGCTCTGCTGGGAGAAAAACCGGTGCTACTCGGGTCTCTGGGTAAAAGAGACTTCGCGTATAAAGAGCGGTTAACTGAGCTAGGGGTAGATACTACCCATCTTTATTTAAGTGATCTGCCTACCGCTTCATTTACAGTGATGACCGATCGTGACGATAATCAAATTGGAGGCTTTTATCCTGGGGCGATGTTCGATAGCAGCACTTTAAGCTTAAAGCCCTGGTTTGAAGATGACGTTTTGGTAGTAGTCTCGGCTCATGATCCGAAGATGATGAAACAACAGGTCAGAGAGTGTAAAGAGCAAAATCTACGCTTGTTTTATGATATTGGCCAACAGGTCACGAATACCCCCGTCGAAGATCTCAAAGAAGGCTTAGCACAAGCTGAGCTATTGATCGTTAATGAATACGAGTTAGATGTCTTGAGTAGTAAGGTCAGCCTAAGGAAAGAGGAGATTAAAAAACGAATACCGGTCTTAGTCACGACTTTTGGTAAGCTAGGTTCGGTTATTGAGGGAGCCAAGGTCAAGGACTTAATCCAGATTCCCATCGCTAAGCCGCGGGAGTTTACTGATCCGACCGGAGCAGGAGACGGTTTTAGGGCCGGATTTTTATATGGATATATCCGGAACTGGAATCTTGAAGTTTGTGGTAAACTAGGGTCTGTGGCCGCGAGCTTTACCGTCGAGAAGTTAGGGACTCAGGAGCACAAATTTACCAGGGAGGAAT
Organism: Candidatus Daviesbacteria bacterium RIFCSPHIGHO2_02_FULL_43_12; assembly: GCA_001776775.1. GTDB lineage: Bacteria > Patescibacteriota > Microgenomatia > Daviesbacterales > UBA10151 > HO2-FULL-47-45. The sequence goes on along the minus strand of MFDD01000002.1, from coordinate 324,349 downwards.
TTGAAGCTAGATTTAAAGAAAATTTTGGGGAAGAAATTAGTTTAGATAACTATGAACAAAGATTATAAAGTTGCAGATTTAACCCTTGCTGATTGGGGCAGAAAAGAGATCACCTTGGCCGAGCAGGAGATGCCGGGCTTAATGGCTCTTCGGAAAGAGTTTGGCGAGCTTAAACCCCTTAAAGGAGCCCGGATTGCCGGATCTTTGCATATGACTATCCAGACAGCAGTCCTGATTGAAACTCTCCAAGAGCTGGGTGCCGAGGTTCGCTGGTCATCTTGTAATATCTTTTCCACCCAAGACCACGCCGCCGCCGCGATCGCCCAAACCCAAACCCCGGTCTTTGCCTGGAAAGGTGAAACTGAGAAAGAGTATTGGTGGTGTATCGAACAGACCTTAACCTTTGCCGACAGCAAGGGTCCGAATATGTTACTAGATGACGGAGGCGATTTGACAAGCTGGGTGCATGATAAACATCCCGAGCTGCTTGTCGAGATCAAAGGAGTCTCCGAGGAAACCACCACGGGGGTACATCACCTGGTACAAATGCTAAAGACTGGTCAGTTAAAAATCCCGGCTATCAACGTCAATGACAGTGTGACTAAATCGAAGTTTGACAACCTTTATGGTTGCCGGGAGTCTCTGGTTGATGGCATCAAGCGGGCCACCGATATTATGATTGCTGGAAAAGTGGCAGTGGTGGCCGGATTTGGTGATGTGGGTAAAGGTAGCGCTAGGTCACTAGCGGCGTTTGGGGCGAGGGTTTTGATTACCGAGATTGATCCGATTAATGCCCTGCAAGCTCTGATGGAGGGTTTTGAGGTAGTGACCATGGAGGAAGCGGTCAAAGAAGCGGATATTTTTGTGACGGCTACTGGCTGTCGGGATATTATTACCACCTCTCACATGAAGGAAATGAAGGATACTGCAATCGTGTGTAACATTGGGCACTTTGATGTAGAGATCCAAATCAAGCAGTTAAACGAATATGAGGGGATTAAGAAAGAATCGATTAAGCCCCAGGTTGATCTTTACACTTTTCCCGATGGGCACCGGATTATTCTGCTGGCTGAAGGTCGGTTGGTTAATCTTGGTTGTGCGACCGGTCATCCGTCATTTGTAATGTCAAACTCTTTTTCTAATCAGGTGTTGGCCCAAATCGAGCTATATACCAAAAATTATGATTTAGGAGTTTTTCGTTTGCCGAAACACTTAGATGAAAAAGTCGCTGAGCTGCATGTTAGGCACCTGGGGGGTAAAATCACTAAGCTATCTAAAGATCAGGCTGAATATATGGATATTGCCGAAAATGGCCCGTTTAAGCCTGAGCATTATCGCTACTAATGCCTGAATCTGCCCACCGCGATTCTGTCCAAGAAGAGATCTTTAGTAGTATTACCCATGGGTTAGGAGCTATCGTTGGAGCGGGAGCGCTGCTTTATTTTTTCTTTAAAGCCGATAAGCTCTTTCTGGTAAAAAGTTTAACCCTGATTCTTTTTGGATTCTCCTTCCTATTTCTTTTCTTATTTTCTACCCTCTTTCACTCCTTAAGTTTTACTAAAGCCCGCAAAGTCTTTCAAATTCTCGATCATAGTGCAATTTATGTATTTATAGCGGCGACCTATACCCCATTTTTGCTCTTAGTAGTAGGCGGACCGATCGGTTGGATAATCTTTGCCAGCCTTTGGGTAATAACTATTTTGGGGGTGATCTATAAATCACTTTTTTTAGGAAAGTTTTCCAAACTATCGTTAACCCTCTATTTAGCAATGGGCTGGTGTGCAATCCTGGTGATTGGCCCGCTCGCTCTTGGTCTCTCTCCTGTGGGACTTACTCTACTGATCGCCGGAGGGCTGTTTTATACCTTCGGAGCGATGATCTATTCCTGGAGAAGTCTTAAATTTAACCATGGTTTATGGCACCTCTTTGTATTGGCTGGTAGTCTATGCCACTTATTTAGCTTACTCACTATATAGAAAGAGTTACGCCCTCTTTAATGTCATTCCGAGTGTAACGAGGAATCTGCAGGTTGAAACCTGGAGATCTCTCACTTCGTTCGAGATGACACTTAGGGGGTTATTTAATTTCTACAGGAGCCTTTAACCCAAGGTGGAGATAGGCTTGAGGGGTGACGACTCGGCCCCTGGGGGTTCTCTTTAGGAAACCAATTTGCATAAGGTATGGTTCAATCACTTCTTCAATAGTGCCTATATCCTCCGAAAGGGTTGCCGATATCGTCTCCAGACCCACTGGTCCTCCTCCAAACTTATGGATAATGGCTAGGAGAAGTCTTCTATCCGAGTCATCAAGTCCAAGAGGATCGACCTCCATCAGGTCTAACGCTTGAGTCAGCAATAGCTTGGTCACAATACCTTGGCCGTGAACCTGTGAATAATCACGGATCCGTTTAAGCAGTTTAAGAGCAATACGGGGAGTACCCCGAGCTCTTTTCCCAATCTCCAAAATAGCTTCTCGGTCTATCTTTAAGTTAAGCTTTTTGGCGGCTATTTCAATAATCCGAGCAAGATCCAAAGGTTCATAGAAAGACAGTCGGTGGGTTACTCCAAATCGGTCACGCAGAGGAGCAGAGATCAGCCCTATTTTGGTAGTCGCTCCGATGATCGTGATTTGGGGGAGGTCTAAGCGGACAGTCCTGGCCGATGGACCCTTGCCGATCACAATATCCAGGGCAAAATCCTCCATCGCCGGATAAAGAGTTTCTTCGACAACCTTGGACAATCGATGGATTTCGTCGATAAATAAAATATCTTTGGGTTCAAGATTAGTTAATATCGAAGCCAAATCGCCGGCTCTCTCGATAGCTGGCCCTGATGTAACTCGAATAGCACTTCCCATCTCGGCGGCGATGAGGTGAGCAAGAGTAGTTTTGCCAAGCCCTGGGGGGCCATAGAGTAAGGTATGCTCCATTGCGTCCCCCCTGGATTTGGCGGCTGAAATTGCGATATTTAAAGACTCCTTGGTTTTGAGTTGTCCAATAAACTCATTCCAGGCGTTAGCCCGGAGGGAAGTAAACAGTTTTTCTTCTTCCGGAGTCTCGGTTTCCGGATCGATAGTCAGTTTTTTGGACATTTTATTTAGCTAATAATCGCAGGGCAGCCCGAACCTTTTGTTCGAGTGTTACAGCCTCGGTTGGTATCTTGGAAAGTGTTTTAGCTAGCTCCGGTTTGGTATATCCCATGGAGAGGAGGGCCTCGCTTAATTCGGATGTTTCCGGACCAATCGAGTTTAAGTCAAGATCTTTTAAACTACCGACCTTGTTTTTTAGTTCGATTATAATTTTCTGAGCATTTTTACGTCCTAATCGTGGGATACTGGTAAAAAACTCGACATCAGCATTTAAAATAGCTTTTTGTATTCTTGGTGCTCCCTGGTCAATTACTAACAGAGCAGTTTTTGATCCAATTCCGGAGACACTAGTGAGGAGTCTAAAGGTCTGTAGTTCTTCTGCTGTTTTAAAACCATATAAATCAAATGCATCCTCGCGGATATGAGAATAAATGTATAGCTCCAAGGGAGAGGAGACATTGAGACCGGCCAAAGCTCTCGGTCCGAGAAAAACTTGGTAGCCTACGCCGCCTGTGAAGAGCAGAATTGAATCTGAATATTTTGTATGGATTGTACCTTTTAAAAATCCAATCATATTAATTTCTTGTCTAGTTTATATGAAAAAGCAAAGGTTAATGCAATAGCTAAGGCATCAGCTGCATCGTCCGGCTCTGGGATTGTAGTTAAGTTTAACAAGGCTTTTACCATCTGTTGGATCTGTTTTTTTTCTGCTCGACCGTAACCACAGATAGCCAATTTAACCTGTAGTGGGGTAAAGCTTTGGATAGGGATTTTTTTTTGAGTCATCGTCAGTATTAGTACACCTCTGGCTTGTCCAACGGAAAAAGCAGTTTTGGTGTTGGCAGCGAAAAAAAGCTGTTCTAAAGAAACGATGTCCGGATTAAACTCTGCAATGAGTTTGCTAAAAAAAATGTGAATCTCCAGGAGTCTCGACTCTTCTGAATGTTTAGGACTGGTTTCCAGACAGCCATATTTAATAGGAGATAGCCTACCTTTTAATTCTTCGACCAGTCCCCACCCAATCCGGCTAATCCCTGGATCGATTCCTAAAATAATCATCTGGGGGTATTATATATCACTAAAAATTATTCATAGCGTAATGCCTGGATCGGATTGAGTCTAGCGGCCCGAATTGCCGGGGCTACTCCGAACACTACTCCAACTAACATCGAGAACCCAAAAGAAAGAAACACGGACCACATCGGAACAGAGGTGGTAAAGAATTTACCAATCACCAGTGACAGTAGAAATCCTAAGATGATCCCAATCACCCCACCAATACTAGAAAGAGTGACCGCTTCGACCAAAAACTGGTTACGGATATCCGCAGGCTTAGCCCCCAGGGCTTTGCGCAGCCCGATCTCTCTAGTCCTCTCTGTCACCGAGACTAACATGATATTCATTACGCCTATTCCTCCGACAATTAGAGAAATAGCCGCGATACCTCCCAAAGCAGCTGTTAAAACTCCAGTAATTTGAGAGATAGTCGAGAGTGTTTGTTCCTGAGTCTGGACAGTAAAGTCATCCTCCGAAAGGCTTTTTTTCAAAATAGCCACTGTTTTATCCTGTACAGCTTTAACGGACTCGTTTGAGGCGGCACTGATATAGATGGTGTTTAGTTTATCGATCCCAAATTGACGCGAAACAGTCAGGAGTGGAGCATAAATCGTATTATCCTGATCCACCCCAAAAGTTGATCCCCGAGTGGCGATGACCCCAATCACCACATATTTTAGATTATTGACAGAGATCGATTTTCCTAAAGGGGAGGCATCTTTGAACAAGTTTTTTTTGACTGTTTGACCAATCACGGCAACTCGCTTGGCGGCATCGGCTTCGGAAGAATTAAAGAACCTACCGCTATCCAGCTTAATCGCCAAGATCACCTTAAGCACATTGGATTGCATGCCGAAGATAGAGGTATCTTTGCTGGTGAGATTGAGGTATTTTGCTTGAGTTATCTTCTGGACGGCAGCCGAGACTTCTGCCTCCGAGCCAAGTTTATTTTTGACCTCAGTGGCGTGTTGGTAAGTCAGCCGGTTAACTTGCACCCCTCCTGGACCTCTGCCCCCGCCCAATTTACCGGGAACTACAAAGATCAGGTTAGATCCGAGCCCCGAGATCTGTCCAGTGATATATGTTTTTAAACCCGTCACTAAAGACACAAGTAAAATTACGGAAGTAACTCCGATGACAATGCCCAACACTGTCAGAAACGAGCGTAGTCTGTTGCTGATAATCGCTTTTATAGCCAGCCCAATGGTCTCTAGTATATTCATATTTAGTTGCAAGTCGCTAGAGTCCAGAGTCAAGGAATCGCATCTGGGTAAACTCCCAGCATCTTGACTCTTGTCACTTGAAACTTGTCTCTACTTCACTATCTCTCCATCTTTAACTTTAATGACTCTTTTGGCATTGTTGGCGATAGCCGGATCATGGGTTATCAGGATGATCGTTCTTCCTTTTTTATGTAAGGAGTGAAATAGCTCAATCATCTCAGCACCAGTTTTGCTGTCTAAGTTTCCGGTTGGTTCATCGGCTAGTAAGACCTCTGGATTGGTCACCAAGGCCCGGGCAATTGCTACCCGCTGTTGTTGTCCTCCGGAAAGCTGGCTAGGCGTGGACTGGAGTTTGTCTCCCAACCCCAGCTCTTTTAAGACAGATTCGGCCCTTCTTAAACGCTCTGTCCGGGAGACACCAGCATAAATAAGCGGCAAAGCCACATTTTCCAGGGCTGAAGTACGGGCGAGGAGGTTAAAGTTTTGAAACACGAAACCGATCTTTTTATTACGCAGCTCAGCCAAAGTAGCTTCTTTCAGATGGGCCACGTCGTGTCCGTCTAGGTCATAAGAGCCGGAGCTTGGTTTGTCGAGTAACCCTAAGAGATTCATCAAAGTGGACTTTCCCGATCCTGATGGTCCAGTAATAGCCACAAACTCTCCTTTATCAATGGACAGGTTAACATCTTTTAGCGCTTGGAAAATATTGGTTTTATCGAGCTCATAAACCTTATTAATATGTGAAAGATGAACAAGTGGCATGTCTTAAATTTTACAAACCTGTCTTTTGGTTACCCTTAAAGACAGAGGGGTTGGTGACTACGGTCTGATTTTCCGTCAGGCCAGAGACCACCTCCACTTCTGTATCCGACCTTATTCCGACTTTAATCTGGACTGAGCGGATACTATCTCCGTCTTTGACCAAGGCTGTGTCTTCGTTTTTTAAGGCTTCTTGAGGAATAACAAGCACGCTACTTTCTTGGGCGGTAATAATATTGGCCTGGCCGTTAAGGTTAGCGATCAAGGCGATACTTGAGTCTTTGATGGTAATGCGTACAGTCACCACTGTGGCCCCACTACTGATAGTTTTTGTTTGAGGAATAATCTGTCCGACCTCACCTTGAAAGACTTTTTCTCCATAAGTATTCAGAGTAATGTCGGCTTTTTGTCCGACTTTAATATTGCCGATATCCGATTCGTCAACATCCGCTTCAAAGATAGTTTCCGAAAAATCAACTACTTTGACGATAATGTCGGACGCCGATACCACCTGACCTGGGAAAAAATCTGCCTGGGTAATCAGGCCGTCAACTGGTGCAAAAATAGTGGCGTTTTGGAATGCGAGCCGGGCAGCTTTGACCTCGTCAAATGCACTGTCTCTGGCAGCTTGGGCAGCGGTTCGGGTTTGTTGTTGGGTAAAGGTCTCGTCTTTGGAATGGTCCTTAACATCATCTTCGACTTTTTGAGCTGCAGCTTGTTTGGAGCGGTAGTCGTTTTCAGCTTGCTGGAGGGCAATACTTAAATCCCTGGTATCTAGGCTAGCAATTAGCTGCCCGGCTTTAACATTGTCACCCACTTTTACAGCTAGATAGCTCATCTTCCCTCCGGATTTAAATTTCAAGTTCGCCGAGGCCTTTCCAGTCAGTATCCCAGAGGCGGAGATGGTACTTTTAATCGTTTGTCTTTGGACGCTGGCAAAGGTTAATGGATCTTGTTTTTTTGGGCGACCAAATAGAAAGAATCCTCCGACCAAAAGTACAATTAACCCAATGATCGTAAATTTGTTAATAAATCTTTTCAGAGATTTTAAATGTTTCATTTAGGTTTCTCAACACCGGCCAGCATCTTAAGAGTTAGGTTGTAGAGAGTTTTTTGTTCTTCCTCGGAGAGGAGAGCCAAGACTACTTTTAGTTGGGCTATTTTCTTCCGTTTAAATAATTGCAGCACCTCACGCCCTTTTTCGGTCAGAGCGATCTTGGTTATCCGCCTATCGCCCGGATCAGCCATCCTCTCTAGTATATTTTGATCGACTAGCCGTTCGATGAGTTTTGTAGCTGTGGGTAGGGCGACACCCAAGTAACTGGAGACTTGAGACATTGATGGTTGCGAACTTTCTTTAATGAAAACCAAGGTGTGTAGCTGCAGAGGAGAGATGTTTAGATAGTCCTCTTCGAGGTGAGGTTGACGGCGAAATTCGCGGGACAGTTTATATAAATTGGTGATAAAGTTTTCGATATTAAAAGCTGTAGTCATTGATCAAAGCTAATAGTTAGCTATGCTAAGTATATTGCAAAAATTTTAAATTGTCAATGTTTAGGATATAATCTCAGGATGAAACAAAAGTATTGTACCCTCTATATCGTGCGTCACGGTCAAACTGACTGGAATGTTCAAAAATTACTGCAAGGACAACAAGATTCTGCTCTAACCGAGCTGGGGATCACTCAAGCTAAAGAGCTGCAAGAGACCCTAAGGGAAATTCACTTTGACGGAATCTTTTCATCCGATCTTCTGAGGACTAAAAAAACCGCCGAAATAATTGTCCTAGAGCGCCAGCTAGCCGTGCAGACAACCAAGCTACTACGAGAGAGGAACTTTGGCAAATTTGAAGGACGGCCTTATGCGGAGCTAGATAAAGAGATCGCCGAGTCATTTAAAGATTACGAAAAACTGTCGGATGAACAAAAGTTCAAGTTCAAAACAGCGGACATCGAGTCAGATGAGGAATTATTTTTAAGATTCAATATTTGGCTTCGTGAAATAGCGGCAGCCTTTGCAGGAAAAACGATTTTAGTAGTCAGTCACGGGGGGATGATCCGGTCTCTTTTAATCCACTTAGGTTATGGAACTTATTCACAAATTCCCCATAGCGGTATTGCCAATGGAGGGTTTGTAAAAATAGAATCTGATGGGGTCGATTATTTTATTAAAGAGGTCGTAGGAGTTACCAAAGTTTGATGATTCTTACCATCGATACCTCGGATAAACAGCAAGTGGTGGTCTCCATTAAGGGCGGCAGAGCAGTCATCAAACTGGCCAGTAATAATGAATGGGGCTCTCAGGTACTACTTGCTTTAATACTAAAGGCTCTGACTAAGCAGTCCATTGATTTTAAAGACTTAAAGGCGATTGAGCTAAATATAGGTCCTGGCTCGTATACAGGACTGCGGGTCGGGGCAGCGGTGGCCAATGCCTTAGGTTTTGCCTTGCAGATTCCGGTTAACGGCAAAGACAGCGCAGTAGAGTTGATATATACTTAAAGTAAGTTAAGATTTAAAACTCACTCAAAGGTCAAAAGTACAAGTTAAAACTAAAAAGGCTAAACTTTTAACTTTTGCATTGCAGTTTTGAAGTTTACCTTTTAACTTTTGAACTATGCGTATTCGTAATTTTTTTCTGCCGCATCCCAAAACCCATCAAAAGGCCCATCTATTATCTTGGAAAGCAATTCTTATTTATCTCCTGCTCTTTACCAGCTTACGCTTTGGGATCGGCGAATACGCCAAACTGCAGCCTGGGGTACTAGGGGTTACTTCAAACATTGGTCAGAAGGAAGTGATTAGCTTAACTAATGCTCAAAGAGTAGCTCATGGGCTAAGTGAGGTGAGGGAAAACGAAATGCTGGATAAAGCCGCCGAAGCAAAGGCTAAAAATATGTTTGCCGAAGACTATTGGGCCCATTATTCTCCTTCCGGTAAAGATCCTTGGGGCTTTATTCAGAGAGCGGGATATAAGTTTTTATATGCCGGAGAAAACCTGGCCCGTAACTTCTATACCTCAGATGAAGTGGTCGATGCCTGGATGGCCTCTCCATCCCATCGAGATAATCTGCTGAACGCAAAATACCAGGAGATCGGGATAGCCGTAGTCGAAGGGGTGCTCAAGGGTCAAAAAACTACTCTGGTAGTCCAGGAATTTGGGACTCCGGTCGAGAGTCTAGCTGACGCCACAAAAACTCCAGCTACTCCTCCAGCAGCCGAAAAGACCATTAGTATTGATAACGATGTCTTGCCTGCCCGCAACGCTTCACAAAGCGAGGCGGACGGGCCTGCCGAAGGGATAGCGAATGGTGTCCCGACCTTTGGTTTTGGAACAATAGATCCCTTTGTAACCATGAAATCTGTGGGACTAGTAGTACTTGGGCTACTGGCTTTTCTTCTGATTTTAGACCTGATTATTATTCGCACTCGAGCTGTGTTTAGAGTTACCTCCCGGCACCTTCCTCATTTAGCGATGCTGGGAGCGGCAGCTAGCGCTTTGGTAAGCATGCATCCGGGATCAATTCTATAATGAAAAGATTGCATATTAGCTTTAGTCATTATTTTTTCCCACTAGGAGTAATCTTTGCTTTTGGAATGTGGTATTTCCGAAAAGTCCCAATCCTGCAGCTAGAATCCCTTATTTTACTGGCAATTCTATATATAATTGGGGCATTACTTCATCATCATCGAGATCGTACCTTGACTCTGGAGGTAATGATCGAGTATATATTAATAGCGTTACTAGCAATTAGTATACTTTCGGGACTTGTAGTTTAAATTATGAAAGGCGTCATTACAGCAGGGGGACTGGGCACCAGGCTTTATCCCCTGACCCATGTCACCAATAAACATTTGCTTCCGGTTTATAACAAGCCGATGATCTTTTATCCCATCCAAACCTTAGTTAATGCCGGAATAGACGAGATTATGATCGTGGTAGGCGGTCCACATGTCGGGCATTTCTTGAATATGCTACGCACTGGTAAGGAGTTGGGAATCCGTCACTTGGAATTTGCTGTTCAGGATAAGGAGGGGGGCATTGCTCAAGCTCTGTCTCTGGCCGAGGTTTTTGCCGAAGGGGATAATGTTACTGTTATTCTGGGAGATAACACCACTGATGCCGATATTTCCAAAGATGTTGCCGAATTTACTGACGGAGCTCGGATCTTCTTAAAGGAGGTACCAGACCCCGCCCGTTTTGGGGTACCAACTTTTGACCCGCAGGATCCTTCAAAGATAAGTAAGATCACTGAAAAACCGAAAAATCCGGATAGTAACTTTGCAGTGACTGGACTTTATATGTATGACAGAAAAGTATTTGACTACATTAAAACTAACAAGCCATCAGACCGGGGCGAGCTAGAGATTACTGATGTGAATAATCGCTATATAGAAACTGGCAGCTTAACTTGGAGTAAGTTATCCGGATATTGGAGAGATGCCGGGACCTTTGATACTTTACTCGAAGCTGGCCAACACTGGGCCAAAAAAGCTAAATGAGACTACTTATTACCGGAGGAGCTGGATTTATAGGTTCGAACTTCGTGCATTATTGGTTAACCAACCATCCAACAGATGAGGTCGTTGTTTTTGATAAGCTGACTTATGCCGGCCATCTGGAGAGCCTGGGGGATATTAAAAACAACCCACATTACTCATTTATCCAAGGCGACATCGGAAGCGTCGAGGATGTAGATAAGGCAACCGAGGGCATAGACCTAATCGTTCATTTTGCGGCTGAATCCCACGTTGATCGCTCTGTCATTGACCCGCTGCTGTTTGTGAAGACAAATGTTTTGGGTACGGCCAATTTACTTAATGTCACAAAAGAAAAAAAGATCTCTAGGTTTCATCATGTTTCCACCGATGAAGTTTATGGTGAGCTTCGCCCCGAAGACCCGCCCTTTACCGAAAAAAGCCCTTTTTCTCCGCGGTCTCCCTATGCGGCTTCTAAAGCTGGTTCAGACCACCTGGTTCAAGCTTTTTTTGAAACATATGGATTACCCGTGACCATTAGTAACTGTGCCAATAATTTTGGTCCCTACCATGATCCGGAAAAATTAATCCCCAGATTTATCACTAATTTATTAGAAGGTAAAAAGGTTCCCCTAATGGGTCAAGGCGCTCAAAGCCGGTCTTGGTTATATGTCAAAGATCACTCTTTGGCCATTGATCTAATTATTCAAAAGGGTCAGCTTGGTGAAACTTACTGTATCGGTGGTGAAGAAAAAACCAACCTAGAAACCACCAAGCAGATCTTAGAATTAATGGGTCTTGGCATCGAGATGATTGAATATGTTCCCGAAAGATTAGGTCACGATTTTCGCTACGCGCTGGATTCAGGGAAAATTGCCAGTTTAGGCTGGAGAGCTGAACACGATTTTTCGGAGTGGCTTAAGATTACCATAGATTGGTTTAAAGCTAACGAATGGTGGTGGAAACCTCTTAAAGAAGGTCGACCAATCGTTGATCGGGTTGCTCAAGCTAAGTTCTAACTGCCTATGAAGTTTCTACTCCGTAAATCTACCTGGATTCTACTGGCGATTATTTTACTTGGTATATTTTTCAGGTCCTATAATTTTGCCAATAGCTTTGTCTTTGAACACGACCAGGATCTTTATTCCTGGATTGCCAAAGATATTGTAGTCAACCATCACCTGCGTTTAATTGGTCAAGTGACAAGTATTGACGGATTTTTTATTGGTCCGCTATTTTATTATCTAGTTGCTTTGCTATATCTAATTACGAGTCTTAATCCTTTATCTGTCGTGATGATTAGTGTCGGAATTGGTGTACTGACAATTTTTAGTGTCTACTGCCTCTTTAAAACTTTTTTTAACCAGTCAACTGCCATAATTGGAGCACTCCTAACCTCTGTATCCTTGGGGATTGTGATGTATGACCGTTGGATTGTGCCAACCGTACCATCTATTCTGTGGTCAGTCTGGTTATTATATTTATCTCTTGCTCTGCTTAATAAAAAATTAAAGGCCTTACCACTCTTTGGGCTTTTGGTTGGATTAGTCTGGCATATCCATATCGCCCTGCTGCCGCTAGTATTCCTGCCACTAATTGCTTATCTTCTGTCTGGAGACAGGACGCTTTTTAATCTCAAAAAGAGCTGGCCTCTGGTAGTGGTGAGTTTAGCGATATTCTTTATTATCAGCAGCCCCTTTTGGTTGTTTGAGTTAAAGCACGAATTTGGACAAACAAAATCCGTTTTGACCGGTTCGCAAACTGAGGTAGGGGAAGTGGCTGGGGTTGACAGATTTTTTAAGATCACTGGATTTATTTCCAAAAATCTGGTTTACGATTTTATTTATCCGGTTTTAGGAAAAAATATTCCGGCCCCGACAATCTATGGGGTATTTTTGATACTCTGGATATTTATTGATAAGAAGAAAATTCTCTCTAGGAAGTATTCGTTTGTGCTAATGGCGTGGCTTATCCTGGTTATTGCTTTTCATTTTCTAACTAAACGTAATTTAAGCGAATATTATTTGACTAATACAGCGGTAGTCTTTCTGTGTTTACTTTCACTTTTTTTGAGCTGGATGTACCAGCATCTGAAAATATTGACAATAGTTTTCTTGGTGATTTATACAGGTTTTAACTTGTGGTCGTTTACTCGAAATAGCGATTCCGAAACATCTTTTGCCCAAAAACAGGCTTTAGTCGACTATATCCAAGCCGATGCTACCTCGCGGAGTTTTCCTTGTGTACATATTAACTACATTGCTGATTTTGGCACCAATGTCGGATTTAGATTTTTATTCTGGAAAGATAATCTACATTTAATTAATACCACTCCTGATGTACCAAGCTATGATATTGTTATTCCGTGGCAAGTCTCTGAAAAGGAAGTGAATACTCACTTTGGCCGTTTTGGAGTAATCAAACCAAAGGGGGAGTATACAATTTCCGAGGCGACCTGTACTGATTCCAAAAACCAACTCTTGCCTTTATTGGGGTATAACGATTAATATTTTGAAGATGGCTGATATAAATTTTATAGACCTCTCTAATATGGACTCTGCCGACCTCGTCGAAGGAGTGGTCATACATCCTCTAAAGCGGGCCAGAAGGGGGGACTCTGACCCCCGAGGGTATTTGGTGGAGATGTCCCGCGCAGACTGGACTGATGAGAGATATGATACTCACCCCCCGGCCATGACCTACTCCTCGTTTACCTATACCGGAATTACCCGGGATGAAGATATGTGGCATGTTCACCCTGCCGCAGGCGTTGAAGGCGGAATAGAACAGATTGACAGATGGAGTTTTATCGGTAAAGCGATAGCGGTAGTGGCTGACCCTCAAACTAAAAACTTAAATCTCTTTAAGATAGGTACGGGCTGGGGAGAGGCCGGTTTTTATAATCTGATGATTCCTCCTCGGATGTATCACGGGTTTTTGTCGGTCGGAGGAGTGGTCGATGATGAGGGCAAAGATGGCGTCTGGATACTCAATTGGCCGGATAAACTCTATAACTACGAGAATCCTCAGCTGGTCGAAGGAAGGGTGCCTTTTGCCGGGTCGCAAGTAAAGTTGCCCAGCGGTAATGAATTTAATTGGTCAGAGGTCCGAGAAGTTTTAGGATTAAATATTAATGACTAAAAAAGTTTTGGTCCTGGGGGCGAGTGGGTTAGTAGGTTCTCGCTTTGTAGAGCTTTCTTCAAACTACTTTGATCTTTTAACTCCTTCTCACCAGGATCTCGATCTGCTTAATTTTGAAGATCTAAACGCATATATTGCCGAAAAAGCTCCTGATGCTATTCTAAACTGCGTAGCCTATACCAATGTAGATACCGCGGAGTTAGAGAGAGAAGATAAACAAGGTTTGTCCTACCAGTTAAATTCAGGCCTAGTTGAGGCTTTGGTTAAAGCGGCTAGCGAACATAGCGCCTATTTACTCCAGGTCTCGACCGATTTTGTTTTTGATGGTAAAAAGGGCTCCCCCTACACCGAAGACGACATTCCCAATCCAATTAACTGGTATGGCCAAACGAAACTAATAGGAGAGAAATTCGTCCACCAGGAGCCATCATTTGGTATTGCTCGGATCCAAATGCCTTATCGAGCGAATTTCATCAAAGAAGATGGTACCGAAGGTAAAAAAGACTTTGCCAGATTTTTTTATGGCAATTTAAGTCTGGATAAACCGATTAAAGTGGTAACCAATCAAATTATCTCACCGGTTTTTGTGGACGATGCTATTCGGGCCTTTCAGGTTTTAATAGATAGAAAGGAACGAGGAGTATTTCATATTGCCTCTACAAACCAGATAACCCCCCTGGGGTTTGCTTGTGAGATGGCAAAACAGATGCATGTCTCGCAAGAGCTGATCCAAGAAACAACTCTTGACCACTTATACCAAGGTAAGGCCCCTCGGCCAAAAAATTGTGCCTTAAATACCCGAAAGTTTGAGACCTTGAGCGAAGGGGTGCTTCATTCTACAACCGAAGGGATAAAATCCTTTTTACAACAGGTGTCATAAGTGATTGACGGTTAGATTCAGGTTAGTTATAGTTAGAAAATCAAATGGCAAGCAAAAAAGCTTTTATTACAGGGATTACGGGACAGGACGGGTCTTATTTAACAGAATTTTTACTAGAAAAAGGCTATGAGGTTGCCGGTTTAATACGGCGTAATGTAGCGGGTGACTTGGGTAATATCAAACACTTAAGAGATGAAATCCAACTTTTTTATGGAGACCTGCAATCACCAGAATCTGTTGCTCAAGCCCTCTACGATTTTAAGCCAAACGAGATTTATAATCTAGCTGCTCAGTCTTCTCCGCTAGCTTCATTTAAGGATAAAATAGGGACCATGATGATCACCGGGGTTGGGGCAGTCCAGGTTTTTGAACGGGCTAAAGATATTGTTCCCGAGGCAAAGATTTACCAAGCTTCTACCTCAGAGAT
The DNA here is from genome assembly GCA_001776775.1 of Candidatus Daviesbacteria bacterium RIFCSPHIGHO2_02_FULL_43_12. Classification (GTDB taxonomy): domain Bacteria; phylum Patescibacteriota; class Microgenomatia; order Daviesbacterales; family UBA10151; genus HO2-FULL-47-45. Next base: position 309,298 of record MFDD01000002.1, on the reverse strand, counting down.
GTTTGGAGAGACTAAGGAAGTTCCCCAAACTGAGCAGACCCGGATGATTGCGGCTAATCCGTATGCTGCCGCGAAGCTCTATGCTCACCAAATGGCTTCGATCGCCAGGAGAGATAAGAAAAAGCCTCAGTTTATCTGTTGCGGAATACTTTTCAATCATGAAAGCCCTAGGAGAGGAATTAATTTTATTACCAGAAAAGTTAGTGTTGGGGTGGCTTGTATTAAAAACGGTAAGAAAGACAAGATACCCCTAAACGAAGCGGGTGAACCAATTGTGCAAAACGGTAAGATCAAACTTGGATGGCTGGGTTTCAAGAGAGACTGGGGATATTCTAAAGACTATGTTGAGGGGATGTGGTTGATGTTGCAAGCCGACCAAGCGGATGACTATATTTTATCCACCAATAAAACCTGGACAGGAGAAGATCTTTGTCGCGAGGCTTTTGCGACGGTGGGGATAGATAATTGGCAAGATTATATCGAAACAGACGATAGGTTTGTCCCACCGGTTGAGACAGGTCCTTTAATGGGAGATTACACTAAAGCTAAGACCAAATTAGGCTGGGAACCCAAGACCAGCTTTCCTGAGTTAATCAAGATGATGGTTACCTCCGACCTGGCCAAATTCTCCTAATGGTCCTACAGATTGTAATTCCTCGAGAAGACTAGTTATAGATCCCAAAAAAGACTTCTCACTATTTCTTAATTTACTTTAGTTTGAATATTTTGCTTAAAGTCTTATAATATCCCAAATTTAAGACAAAGTACGAAAGACGGACTTCCCCTGCTCTTGATTTATAGCTTGCTTGACAATCTTTCCTATATGTTATAACATGTTATAACTATGGAACAAAAAGTAATTCAAATTGGTAATTCTACAGGTGTTATTATTCCAAAGCCTCTCTTAGATGGTGTTGGGCTAAAACCCGGTAGCCAAGTTGTTATAGAAACTGATCCTGAAGATGGATCTTTAATAATTCGAGAAAAGGGTAAGGCTAAAAAGAAAACTACAATCTCTCCGGAATTCTTAGATATGCTTGCCAGAGTAAATAAAAACTATGGCCCTGCTCTTAAAGAGCTTGCTCAAAAATGACCATAGCTATTTACCTTACACTCGAGGAAATTCTTGTTATTCACCAGGATCAAATAGATAGATATGGTGGTTCTCATGGTCTTCGAGATCTAACGTTACTTGAGTCTGCGGCTTATAGGCCACAGACAACATTTGGAAATGAAGAGTTATATCCCAGTCTTTTCAATAAAGCAGCCTCTCTAATGCATTCAATAATCTTAAACCATCCTTTTTTGGAGGGAAATAAAAGAACTGGTATGGTCGGCGGGATAGTTTTTTTAGAAAAAAATAGTTTATCTCTTGAAGTTTCACAAAAAGAATTAGTAATGGTGGCTTTAAAAATTGCTACCAAAGAGTGGGATATTAAAGCTATAGCGGAATGGATGCAGGATAATTCGAAATAGTACCTCGTCTTTTAGATAATCTTAAGCTAGATTAAGACCGTGATATATCCAATGATTGCCAATCAAGCCTAAGGTAACGTACAATCTTTACATCGTAAAATGAAAATAGTCTCAGTTGTTCTACCGACCTATAACGAAAAAGACAATATCGAGAAATTTATCGATGGAGTTTTGGATCAGGAAAAAGAGCTTCCTGGCTGGAAGATAGAGATCATAGTTGCCGACGATGTCCGGACATCCGATGGGACAGATCTGATCGTCAAAAAATTAGCCTCCAAAAATTCTCAAATCCACTATTTACAAGTTGAACCGGGATTAGGGGTTGGGTTGATTACAGCTCATCTCTATGCTCTCAAAAATTTACAACCAGATATCATGGCCCAAATGGACGCTGATGGACAAGTGGAGATAGATATTTTGCCAAGAATGGTTAAAACTATCGAAGAAGGATATACATATGTTCAGGGTTCAAGGTTTGTAAAGGGTGGCAAAAACAACCTGTCGATATCTCGTCGTTTTTTTAGTGCGACAATGTCTTTGGTGGTCCGCATCATAATGGGACCATGGGATTTTCAGGAGTTTGCTAATTCTGCTCGAGCTTTTACGCCTCAGCTTTTTTCGAAGATAAATTTAAATAGGCTGCCTTGGAAACAGCAAACATTTATTATTCAACCGGCCTTTGTCCACGAAGCCATGATCGCCGGAGCAAAATACAAAGAGATTCCCTTGATTTTTAAAGACAGAGCCGAAGGATATTCCAAAAACAAGATCATCAATTACAGCTACGATGTGTTGACTTATGTTATCGAGGCCAGGTTGCATAAATGGGGGATTAAAGTGCCTTTTTTTAAGTGGAGCCATAAAGCCAAGGTAATTATTAAGTTCTCGGTGGTGGGATTTACCGGCACGATTGTGGACCTGTTTTTCTATAATCTATTTATCAGGTGGTTTGGTTTTGTTCCGGCTGTAGCTAGGCTTTTCTCTGCTTCTTTGGGGATAGTGAATAACTTTACCTGGAACTCACTGTGGACCTTTAAAGGTAGGCAGACTACGACCAAGGTTTGGCAGAGATTTTTGATGTATTGTTTGGTCAGTACTGGGGCAATTTTTATCAGTATCTCTATAACCGCTGTTTTAGATTACATTTACGGAGAAGGCATACTGTCTATATTCGGGTTAAAGATTGCCTATCATAACATTATCTTCTTAACCACCATCCCCCCGGTAATGGCTTGGAACTTTACTATTAACCATTTCGTCACCTGGCGGCGAAAGTAACTAATTAAAAGGAGTCAGCTCAGCAATAGGGGCCACATTTGCAATTAAAAAGTTTTGGGCATAAAGATAAAAAGCTACTGCCAAAATAGCCATCACGATTTTAAACTCTTTGCTGATGAGCACCTTCTCGAAAGCGATGATTAAAAAGGGGAAGATCGGCAGAGCGTAGCGACTGATATCTCGATGAGTAACCAAGGCCGTGGCTGTAATATAAGTGAGGACAAAAGTCCCCATTCCCCGTAAGTTTTTTTTCCAAAGGTATAATCCTCCAAAAAACCCGAGAATTAAAATATAGATCACATCTTCCAGCCAAATTTCTCCAACCCAAAATTGATGTTTATTAAAGATCTGGAACGGAGGCAAGGTGAGGTGAATATTATCTCCGCTATGAAAATAAGCCCAAAAATCATGATAGGTGAAGCTATAAAGAATAAAAACACCCAAAAGACCAAGGGGAATCAGGATAAAGGGTAGGTAGGTCTGAACAATTTTAATAAATCTCTGTAAAAATGCTCCCTTTTGTTCCCAAAACAGCTCATATAGAGCATATATCCCAATGGCTATAAATAGCAAAATTCCGGGAGGACGGGTCAATTGAGCTACCAGTCCAGCCAGGGCTGAGAACCAAATAAAAGAAGACTTTTTTGTTTCCTGAAATTCCTTAAAAAAATATACAGAGAGCAGCACAAAGAAAATAAACATTGGTTCAGCTGAGCCAACCGAATGGACTATCAACCACCTAGCCGGGAGTACGAGAAAAAGCACTGCTAACCAAAGCGGCTGGCTACTTAACTTAAACCGTCTGATTAGAAAGAAGAAAGCCACTGTGGAGAGATAGGTAAAAAGAAGTGAAGAAAAGAGCATTGATTTTAGAAAACCAAGCAGCGGCGAAAAGGCCAAAATTACTAATGCAAATCCCGGAAAGTGAGCAGCGTAATAGCTGGCAGAAAGAGACTGAGGTAAGTGGGCGATCAGCTCTGGCCGATAAAAGCTTTTAGCAATAATAATATATTCAATGCCGTCAAAGTTTCGGTAAATAGTATTAAAACCCTCGGAAAAATTCAGGCCATAAAAATTGGGGAGAGCAAGGTAGTGAGGCAACCACATTAATGCGGTAATAAATAAGGTGACCAGACCGAGAATTAAACAAGCTCTAAATTCAGATTTACCCATATGCAGCAACCATCTTTGATGGTAGCATATTAGGAGTGGAAATTAATAGCTTGTCAGTCTTTTTACCTGCTTTTAACGAAGAGGAAAACATAGCATCGACGATTAGTAATGTCCAACAGGGCCTTGACCTGTGTAAGCTAAAAAATTACGAGATCATCGTTGTCAATGACGCCTCCACCGACCAAACCGCCAAAGTAGTAGAGTCGTTGCAAGCTAAATACCCCAAACTTCGACTAGTCACCCACCCGACTAATTTGGGTTATGGCGGAGCGCTTAAGACCGGTTTTCAAGAATCAAAGTACGAATGGGTCGCTTTTACCGATTCTGATGGACAATTTGATTTTAAAGAGATTACCAAATTTATCGAGAAAACAGATAGTGCAGACTTGATCGTTGGCTACCGGATAGCTCGGGCGGATCCCTTTAGACGAAAAGTCTTGACCTATGGCTGGAAAACGATAGCCCTGCTGCTGCTTGGTTTATCTGTTAAAGATTATTCTTGTGGTTTTAAACTGATAAAAAAATCAGTCTACAACGCCGTTTTACCCTTGGAAACTGAAGAAAAAGTCACCCAGATTGAGTTTTTAGTGAAGGCGAAAAAAAGAGGCTTTCAATTTGCGGAGGTAGGGGTAAATCATTACCCCAGACGTTTCGGCAGTCCAACTGGAGGAAGTATTTTTTCGAAGGTTTTTTTCAAAAGCTTTGTCGATTTATTTATTTTGTGGTGGAAGTTAAGATGAAGCAACGCAAACTGGAGATGCTGGTCTTCGTAATTATCCTACTGCTGGCAGCTTTCTTGCGCTTTTATAATCTTCCCGGATATATGACCTTTTTAGGGGACGAAGGCCGAGATGCCCTAATGGTCAAGCGCATTCTCACCACTTTTGACCTTCCCCTAATCGGACCACCAATGTCGGTGGGTAATATATATCTTGGGCCGCTTTATTACTACATGATGACCGTGGCCATGACTATATTTTGGCTGAATCCGGTTGCAGCGGCGGGAATGGTCGCTTTGATCGGAATAGCTACTATCGCAGTAATCTACTGGCTGACCAGAGAATGGTTTGGCCGAGTTCCGGCAATCGTAGCGAGCCTGCTATATGCGATCTCTCCAATTACGATTATTCATTCCAGATCATCCTGGAATCCTAATCCGGCGCCTTTTTTTGCCCTCTTAACTCTGATATCTATTTATTTAGTTAGAAAAACTAAAAATGAGCTGTGGTGGATAATGACGGGATTTTTCTTTGCTTGTACCGTCCAGATGCATTATCTAGGACTGATTTTACTACCATCAATAGGGTTGCTCTGGCTGCACGAACTATTAGATCAACGCAAAAAGGGTTCTTTGGGCTCATTTCAAAGAGGAACCTGGGGAGGGATTGTGGCCTTTTTGCTGGTGATGTCTCCGCTTATCGTTTTCGACCTTCGACATAATTTTATGAATCTAAGAGCCTTTGCAGAGATCTTTTTTTCCGCTGATTCGGCAGTTCGTCCGAGCGTATTTTCAACTATCTCTAAGATTGTACCTATCTATACTCAAAAGCTGATATTGCCCTATATGGCCGGGGATATCAGATGGACCTCTTGGCTGATTAGTCTGGTGGTCTTTATCCCAGGAGTCTGGGAGGTCTATATCTGGATAACCACTCGCAAATTTTCCTGGAATATTGGGGCTTTATATCTAACCTTGGCTGTCGGACTTATGATGCTGACTTTTTTTAATCAAGAGATCTATGATCACTATTTAGGATTTATAAATTTTATCCCCTATATTCTAATTGGAGCGATCTGGTTTTATCTTCAAAATTTAAAGGCTGCGGGCCGTTTATTCTCCCTAGTCTTTTGGGTGTTACTGCTGGCTGTAATCTGGTTTAACTTTCAAAAAAGCCCGTTACGCTATCCGCCGGGTAATCAGCTGGCCCATACCCAAGAGATCTCCAAGTTTATCATTACTCTCTCGGCTAATAAGCCGTATAATTTCGCGCTTATTGCCGAGCGTAACTATGACGCTGCCTACCAATATTACCTCTGGATTTATAAACACCCTCCCCAGGAGCTTCCTTTCCATAAAACCGGACAACTTTTTGTAGTCTGTGAGGATGCAGTTTGTAACCCGGTCGGACATCCTAAGTTCGAGATAGCTGGTTTTGGTTGGACAAAAATAGAGAGTCAATTCGTCTTAGATGGTGTTAAGATATTCAAGCTGGTTCACAATGAAAAGGAGACTTAAGGGGATATAAATTTGAGGCAAACTACAGTACACTAAAAGCTATGAGTAATCTTAAACTTTCCGTTATTATTCCTGGATACAATGAGGAGAGAAGTCTCTCCAAAGGCGTCTTGGCCGAGGTTGATGCATATTTACATCAAGTTGATTATAAATACGAAGTTTTAGTTGTCGATGATGGATCAACTGATCGTAGTGTGGCTATTATCAAAGAGCAGATCAAAAAGAGAGAAAACTTCCGGCTGATAGAAAACCCTCATGCCGGAAAAGCCGTGACAGTGATGACCGGACTGCTGGCGGCAAAAGGAGAAATCGCCTTGTTTACGGACATGGATCAGGCGACACCAATTACGGAAGTAGAAAAGCTGCTGCCTCAATTTAGTGAAGGTTTTGATATTGTCATCGGTTCCCGAGATGGTCGAACAGGATCTCCCTTTATCCGCCAACTTGCCTCGGTAGTTTTTGCAATTTTGCGAAATATTATCCTGGGGTTACCTTTTTCGGATACCCAGTGTGGGTTCAAAGCCTTTAACCAAAAATCCCGTCAGAGTATTTTTCCAAAGCTTTTAGAACAATACAAAAAAAGCGCTCAGGGTGGATATATAGTTAATGCCGGTTTTGATTCTGAATTTTTGTTTCTGGCTAAAAAAGCTGGTCTCAAAATTATTGATGTACCGGTAGAGTGGCATCATGTTGAAAGTAAAAGCTATCAGCTATGGAAAAACGCCATTGATGCGGTTTTGGATATGCTGAGGATCAGGCTACGTGACCTAACCGGCTTTTATCGGTAAAAATTTACATATTTATGAAATTCTTCAAAAAAAATAAGTTATATATTTTGGCTTTCTTAGTTTTGGCCATCTGCTTTTTTGTAATTCGGATCCCCTCTTTGACCATCCAACCTATCTTTGCTGATGAAGCGATCTATGTTCGCTGGGCCCAGATCATGAGAGCAGAGCCGACTTTACGCTTTGTTTCATTACAGGATGGAAAAACGCCGCTTTTTATGTGGCTGCTGATGCCCCTGTTCAAAGTCTTCTCCGATCCTTTGTTTGCGAGCAGGTTTTTGTCGGTGATAGCCGGATTTACAACTTTTTTGGGAGTCAGTGCCATTGGCTGGCGATATTTAAGCAAGACAACCAGCTTAATGGCTGCCTTTTTAATAACTTTTACCCCGATGATAGTTTTCTTTGACAGGATGGCTTTGGTTGATTCGATGTTGGTTAGTTTCTCTGTCTGGTCTTTGTTTCTTGGTCTATTGCTGATAGAAAAGGCTCGTTTGGATGTGGCGATGATTCTAGGATTTGTCTTGGGCGGAGGAATGCTGACTAAAACTTCCGGACTATTTAGTATTCTCACCGTCCCAGTGACCTTTTTAACCCTCAAAAGGCTGGGCGTAAAAAGACAACAATGGGTTAAAACAGCTGGTCTTTTTTTAATCGCCATAATTATAGCCTTAGGGATCTATAATTTTTTACTGCGGCTTGGTCCAGGATTTGAAAACCTATCGTCTCGAAATGGAGACTATCTGCACTCTCCGTCTAGGTTACTTCAGTACCCGTTCGATCCGTTTAAGCCCCATTTAAATGATTTGGTTGATTGGTTTCCCAAGTTGCTAACCTGGCCTATCCTAGGATTATTGGCTTTGAGCTTGGGGGTGTGGGTGTGGGTGTGGAGAAGAAATAGTATTATCACTGCTATTTTTTTATGGGGATTGCTGCCGCTTTTAGCGCAGATGTTTTTACTTAAAACCTTTACCGCTCGGTATATTCTGTTTAGCATCCCCCCTGCCCTGATGATGGCTGCCTGGGGTTTTGATGAAATAACTCGAAAATTATCGGGAAGGATCAAAAGAGTAATATCGATTGGTGTTCCCATAGTCATCCTGTTTTCTGCACTGATATTTATCCAAGCCATTTTAACTGATCCCGAAAAAGCTGCTTTGCCTCGTGAGGAGCGTCAGGGATATCTTGAAGACTGGACAGCGGGGTATGGCTTGCGGGAGATTGCTGATTACTTAAAATCCGAGGCGATTAAAACACCCATTGTTGTTGGAACAGAAGGCACTTTTGGCACTCTCCCGGATGGTCTATGGATCTATTTAGATAAAACTCCCAATATATTCATGAAGCCGGGAGGTTCGACTATTTCGGCGGAGCTTCGGGCTACAGCCAAGGAACATCCGACTTTCTTTGTTGCCAATCGTTCCCGAATCCAGAAAGATCCGGCGGGTACCGAGCTTCTTCTGGAGTTTCCAAAGGCTGAGTGGGCTGGAAAGAGGGATGCGATGTTGCTTTTTAAAGTGGAGGTGGAGCAATAAAAAGATTTACCAGATTATTTAAAAGCGGACTCTTTTTACCTATCTGCATAGCCCTGCTCTCTATACCCTTGATCTTACCAATGACTAGGCCTGGTTTCTTTCCCACCCAGGATTTTATCTATATTGCCCGACTATATCAGATGGATAAAGCGGTTTCTGAAGGGCATTTTCCGGTCAGATGGGTCAAGGATTTTCGCTACGGCGAACCGTTATATAACTTTTATGCCCCCCTTTCTTACTATATCGGAGTAGCTATCAAACACTCGCTCTTTTTGTCTTATATCCAGACTACCAAGATTATCTTTGGGATGACCTTTCTCCTCTCGGGGCTGGCGATGTATCTGTTTGTAAAATCTATCTTCGGTAGATACCCCGGATTTATAGCGGCCATACTATATATGTATGCGCCTTACCACTCGGTGGATATCTATGTTCGGGGAGCATTGTCAGAAGCTTGGGCCTTAGTCTTTTTTCCCTTAATCTTTTGGACTATTTACAGGTTGTCTCTTCAGCCGACCATTAGAAATACCGCTTTGGTCGCCCTATCTTTAGGTGGACTATTTTATACCCATAACGTGATGACCATGCTTTTTTCGCCGTTTCTGCTAGCCTGGATGGGGTACTGTTTTCTCAAAAATCCCGGCCGTAAGTTAGGAATAAACCTGGCCCTCTCCTTTGTCTGGGGAATCGCCGTAGCTGCCTCCTTTTTGCTACCCGCTTTTATAGAAAAAGCTTTTGTGCAGTCAAAATATCTAACTCAAGGATACTTTGATTTTCGGGGTCATTTTGTGACTGTTCCACAATTTTTCTCTACCTTCTGGGGATACGGAGCTTCGGTGTGGGGGAATGAAGACGGTATGTCTTTTCAAATTGGTCCGGCTCACTGGGTGCTGTTTGGATTATCTTTATTGACCGGCTTCCTATTAATTGCCCGGAGGAAGCTTAAAGGTCTGTTTAAAATAATCTTTGAAACATCTAAATTTGATTCCGCTCTTTTAACTTATGGATTTTTTGTGGCCACTTTTGGACTGTCTTTATTTATGCAACATAATAAGTCGGCCTTTGTCTGGGAGAGGTTTGACCTGTTGTCCTTTACCCAATTTCCCTGGCGATTTCTAGGGCTATCGATCTTTTTTGTTTCTGCAGCGTGTTCTCTATTAGTACTAGTTTTTAAACCTCGCCTAACGGTAGTTTTTGTAATCGCGATCATCGTGGCCACCTATACCTTTAATATCGGCTTCTTTAGGCCGGATAGCTACTACTACGATAGTATTGACGAGCACTATATCTCCATAAAAATCCTTTCCCAAGACGATAAGCTGCCTCGAGATTATTTGCCGATCTGGGTTAAGCGAATTAAGTTAGAAAGATTCTCTGAACCGACATTCAGCATGGGAGAGGGTAGTATCTCGGCTTTTATCAAAAAAACCGCCGAGACTTCTTTTCAAACGACGAGTACTCAAAGCGCCACACTCCAGGTACCGATTACTTATTTTCCCGGCTGGCAGCTCAAGATTGATGGCCAAAGATCAGATCTATTGGAGCCAGACGATGTCGGATTGATTAAGTTTAATGTCCCCTCAGGGCAACATAAAATTCAACTGCAATTTAGAGATACTCCGATTCGAACTATCGCCAATATCACCTCACTTGTGTCCCTAGTCGCTGTGGCGATCTTTTTAAGGAGAAGAAAAAATGCGCTTTCCTAACCTTAAAAAAAGCACCCTGTTTGTCCTGGGATTAATCATTACCTGCGCTCTGCTGTGGCCACTTTTGGCAGCCCCTTATTTTACCCATCATGACGATGTTCAGGTCATTCGCCTCTTTGAAATGAATAAATGTATTCAGGATTCCCAAATTCCTTGTCGCTGGGTACCAGATTTGGGTGGTTTATATGGATATCCAATGTTTAATTATTATGCACCTCTTCCCTATTATTTTGGTCTCTTGGTCTACTGGATCACTCAGACCCTGACCATTAGCGCTAAAGTGATGTTTGGAGTAGCTTTTGTGATGTCTTATGTTTTTATGTATCTGGCGGGCAGAAAGTTATGGGGTAATGCAGGGGGATTTGTGTCTGGTGTTTTTTATAGTTTAGCGCCGTATCATAGTGTGTTACTTTTTGTACGGGGAGCGATGGGAGAGCTATGGGGGGTGATGTGTTTTCCCGCCATTTTGTGGGCGCTGCTGCGCTTAAAGGAAAAGCAGTCTCTAGGAAATCTGTTAACATCGGCTTTTTTTATTGGGCTGCTACTAGTTTCACATAATATTTCTGTGCTCATGTTTCTGCCTAGTTTACTAATACTCGTGGGGTTGTTTAAAGAAAAATTGCGTTTTTTAAAATACTTTGTCCTAGCCTGTGTTTTGGGGTTAGGATTAAGTGCTTTTTATCTACTGCCAATGGTTGTTGAGAAGAATTTAGTGCATGTTGACACCACAACCATGGGCTACTTTTCCTATACCGAACATTTTAAGGGCTTACGCAAACTCTTTCTTGACCATTCGTGGGGTTGGGGGGCTTCTGTTAGAGAAGTTCCCGGCGGCGAAAAAGACGGCCTATCTTTTCAAATTGGTTACATACATCTGCTGGGATGGGCATTATCTTTGTATACAGCTTTTGTACTCCGTAGAAAAAATCGGTTTTTATCGACATTTATTTTCACCTGTACTTTTTTAATATTAGGGGCAGTCTTCATGGTTAATCCTCAATCTGTTTGGGTTTGGAAACTATTTGATCCGGTCCTAAAATACTTACAATTTCCCTGGCGTTTTTTGAGTTTAATTATCTTTTTTATATCTTTAGTGAGCGGCAGTATAAGCGTAGTCTTAAAGGGTAAATTTCAGAAATTTGTTATTGCCGGATTAGTCCTGATTTGTTTAATAATAAACTTTTCCTACTTTCGTCCGCAAAAACTTCTCTTTGTAAGTGACCAGGTTCTGCTTAGCGAGCCAAACTGGACCAATCTAATAAACAGATCCATCTTTGATTATCTGCCAATTTATGCAGTTGCTCCGCCGGCTAAACTTGCTGCAACCCGCTTTGAAGTGATAACCGGAGATACTAAAATAGAAGATTTTAAGGAGGGGAGTAACTGGATCTCCTTTAAGACGCAAACTCTAACTCACTCAATTCTCAGAATTTCTCAGTACTATTTTCCAAATTGGCGAATTTTTATAGATGGCAAGGAGACAAAAATTGATTATACTAATCCCCTTGGCCTAATGACTATTATCGTAGGTGTCGGAAACCACAAAGTTGACGCCCGTTTATACGATACACCAATCAGAACAATTGGTAATCTAGTAACGCTAGTTTCTTTTGGAATTTTTTGTCTATTATTTTTATTTCAACTTAAAGTTGTCAGAGTTAGGCTTATTTATTATTTAAAGGGGTTATATAGATAATGGAAGAAGCGCAGTCCCTGAGTATAGATATTAAGAACATAAAAAAAAGAGTAGTGTCTTCGTTTATGAGTTTGACCTTTGGCTCTTTAGCGACTAGTTTCTTTGGCCTGCTCACGAATAATTTCATTCTTATTAGAATTTTATCGGTTGAGACTATTGGAATTTTTAACATTTCCAATGGGATAATCAGTTTTTTTAGTTTCTTTTCGGACATTGGACTGGCAGCCTCCTTGATCCAAAAAAAGGAAGCGGTAACTTCGTCTGATATCAAGAGCACATTTACCATTCAACAAACTTTGGTCACAATTTTGAGTTTGTTGATTATTCTCTCAGCCCCGATGCTAGCCAATTTTTATCATTTAAACGATGACGGGGTCTGGCTGATTCGTATTTTGGGAGTGTGTTTTTTCTTGTCTTCATTAAAAGTAATTCCGGCGGTAATGTTGGAGCGAGAGCTTAAGTTTAGATCTTTGGTAATTGTGGATATTGTGGAAACGGTTATCTATGTGTCCCTTTTAATTATCTTAGCCTATGCAAATTTTGGAATCTGGAGTTTTTCTTTGGCTGCTTTAACACAGAGAATAGTCGGAGTTATTTTAATTTATGTCATTGCCCCCGTTCGAGTTGGTTTTCAGTTAGATACACAAGTTATCCGAAAGCTGCTATCTTTTGGGGTACCCTTTCAATTAAACAGTCTACTAGCTTTGCTTAAAGACCGTTTAGTTCCTTTAATTATTGCACATATTATTGGGCCCATTGGGGTAGGCTATGTGACCTGGGCGCAGTCGATGGCCTTTCTTCCACTGGAAGGAATGAATATTATTATACGCATCAGCTTTCCTCTTTTTTCCCGCTTACAAAGTGACAAAGCTTCTTTAGAAAAAGTCATTGAAAAAACACTGTTTTTAACAGCGCTAATTGTCTACCCGCTTCTCTTTGGACTCGGGGCAGTTCTGCCATCTGTGGTGACACATATACTCTCTTCAAAGGTTGAAGCAGCAATTCCGAGCTTCTATCTTTTTGCTTCATCTACATTTTGGGCGGTGATTTCGACAACCTTTACAAATGTTTTAAATGCCATCGGACATATTAAAATGACCTTGAAACTAATGATTTTTTGGACGGTCCTGACTTGGCTGCTAACACCGTTACTGACCATTAATTATGGGTTTACTGGGGTAGCAATTTCTTCGTTTATTATTTCATTTACTTCCATAATAACCATAATCTTAGTTAAAAGGGTTTTAAGGATTAAAGTTTTGGAATCTATACTACTGCCAACTGCAGTTTCTTTATTAATGAGTATAGTAGTGGGTGTGTTTTCCAGATTTTATGTTAAGGATAAACTAAGCTTGGCAGTTGCAGTGGCTTTGGGCGGAGTTGTTTATGGTGGACTAATTTTTATACTTGGTAAAAATAAAATATTACGCGAGATCCAAAATTTTCGCAATGTATAAACTATTAATTATTTGTGCAGTCTTTTTATTTGAGGTCTTCTTTCCGGTTAAGGCTTTAGCATACTCCTCGCCAGCCTTCGTGACGGTCGTTAATCCGATACGAGGTGACGAATTCTGGGATTTGTCAGATCAAACTCCAGCCGATAGCGTCAATCGGCAATTCGAAATACTAAAAAACTATCAGCTCCCGGCTACTTGGCTGCTAAGATTCGATGCCTTGGCAAATAAAGAGATAGTCGCTCTTTTGAAGAGAGCACCCAGTAATCAGGAAAAAGGGCTTTTTTTAGAAGTTACACCCTCCTTGGCTGAGGCGGCTAATGTGACTTATCATAAAAGTAGCTCATGGCACCAAGCTGGCTCCGCTCTATTAACGGGCTATTCAACTGCTGAAAGAAAACTCCTGGTGCAAACTCTTTTTGAAAAATTTAAAGACATCTTTGGATATTATCCTACCTCTGTAGGTGCCTGGTGGATAGATAGTTTTTCCCTGAAATTGATGACAGAAGAGTATCATGTGAATGCCGGGTTGATTGTCGCAGACCAATACTCAACTGATGATTATCAAATTTGGGGACAGTACTGGGCAACGCCTTATTATCCATATAAAACAAACGCCCTTATTCCGGCTCGTGATGAGGCGGGCAAAATTCCGGTAGTCTTGATGCAGTGGGCGAGCAGAGATCCCGTGAATGGATATGGTAAAGCAGTTGAAGAGAGTACCTATAGCGTCCAACCAAATGATTATATTGACTATCATCAATTAGATATTAACTATTTTAATAGATTGGTCGATACTTACCTTTCCCAAAAAAATAATCAATTTAATCAACTGACGGTCGGGCTGGAAAATTCCTATTCCTGGAGCAAATATGGAGCTGAATATGAGCGTCAACTAGCTGCTTTAAAAACTAAACAGTCAAGTGGGCTGCAAGTAACTACCATGTCCCAGTTCGTCAATTGGTATAGTCGGCAGTTTCCAGGCGTCTCACCGAGCCAGTTGATAATTGCCGATAACCCATTGGGAGGAGAAGATCAGACTATTTGGTTTCAAAACCCTTACTATAGAATAGGTATCTTTAAAGATTCAGCAGGACTCTCGATTCGGGATATCCGCCAATACCGAGATGGAGACCAGGAGGTTTGCTTGCAGGAGAGTTGTGAGCATGTTTATTTTGCAACTTCTACAACACGAGTCTTGGATCAAGTTACTTTTGGGAAACAGTGGCAATTAAGCGAAGGAAAAATCAATAATTTTAAAGTAAGCAAAAATGGACTAAATGTCTTAATTACTCTGACAAATCAGGCTAATCAGTCACACAACCTAACCCTTTTACCAAGAGATATAAAGTTTGATAATAATACTTATACTATCGACTCGGCTATCTTAACGGCTCAAAGACAAGGAGTTACTAGAAATCTAGCACCCTTATTTCCCTCATCAATCAGCTGGCAAGCTAGGCCCTTGATAATTGCTAGAGACTTGACTATCTTTATGCTCTTTTTGGTCGCCCTGATCATTATTCCCGGAGCTTTGGTCATCACTCAAATTCAAAAGCCCGATACATTTATAGGCTGGATATTTTTATCCACAGTTTATGGGTTAATCCAATTTGTGGTTTTAAGTTATATCTCCGGTTTCTTTGGAGTCTACCTCTTTGCACCAGTAGTATGTGGGGTAGCTACGTTTTTATATATTCTCAAAAAAGCCTACAAAAACATTCCCCGACCGAAGTTTACTCCCAGAGCACTTATTTTAAGTGCGATAGTGGGTTTGGGAATAGTTTTTCAAGTACTACCAGTAGTAATGAGTGGAAGTCATTTTAACTATGGAGATGGGTTTTGGGGGCCGAATGCTCATGATGGGATTTGGCACTTAAGTTTGGTTAACTCTCTTCTTTTGGGGTTACCTCCAAATAATCCCACCCTTTCCGGGGTGCAGCTGATTAACTATCATTATCTTTACGATCTTCTACTCGCGACAACCCATCTTTTAACGGGAGTAGCCACCTCTGATTTACTGTTTAGATTTTATCCAGTTATCTTTTCTCTCCTTCTGGGGATTGGCAGTCTTTCTTTGGTGCAACTAATCTCACCGGACAAACTAGAGAGGAGAAATTTTCAGACCAATGTCTTTGTGCTGTTTTTTGTTTACTTTTCCGGAAGCTTTGGCTGGATAGTGGAATTTTTAAGAGAAGGACACTTTGGAGGAGAGTCAACCTTTTGGGCTAATCAACCAGTCTCTCTTAATCTTAATCCCCCATTTGCCATCTCGCTTTTGGTATGCATACTTTTTTTCCACCTACTCTTTTCGGAAAGGCGAAGTTGGAAATCTATGCTGATACTTGCGCTAGTCAACGCTAGCTTACTCGGGTTTAAAGCCTACGCTTTTTTGCTAACATCAACTGCGCTACTAGTTTTTAGTCTTTGGGAATTATTGAAGAATAAAAAACCAGCATTACTGGCTGGACTCTTAACTAGTGGAGGATTAGCCCTTGGTCTATATCTACCTAATTTTAAAGCCGCTGGAGTGTTTATGTTCCAGCCATTTTGGTTAGTCCACGGTATGATTGATTTTCCTGATCGGGTAGGATGGGCCAAACTAGCTTCTGCCAGAGAAACTTATTTTCAAACGAGTAATTGGTTTAAGTATCTTCTAGCTGAGGCGGTCTCTCTAATGATATTCTTAGCGGGGAACTTGGGAGTTAGAGTAATAGGATTACTTGTGCTTTTTCAAAAAAGAACCTGGAGAAATACAAATATGGTTATTTTACTAGTATTTACCCTGGTTTCCTTTGTTTTACCACTACTTTTTGTACAGCAAGGAAATTCTTGGAATGTGATCCAGTTTTTCTATTATGGAATGTATATAGCGGCCGTATTAACCGGAATACTTTTAGGTAGTTTGGTTAGATTTAAATTTAAAGCCTTAGCTTCTTTAGTAATAGTAGCTCTTATCTTGATGGCTCCGATAAATTCCCTGGTTACCGCCACAAGCTATCTAGTGTCTCGTCCGCATACTTTTATTAGTATCGATGAGCTCGCGGCCCTACAGTTTTTACAAGATCAACCGTCTGGAGTAGTATTAACTGTGCCATATAGTAAAAATACTAAAAACGATTTCTTAGAACCGCGTCCGCTATATGCTTACGAAACAACGGCCTACGTCAGCGCCTATTCCAAGCACCCTACTTTTCTGGAGGATGAGATTCAGCAAGAGATACTCGGAACAGATTATATGAAACGTCGAGTAGAAGCTAACGAATTTTTACAGAGCAAGGGTTTAAGAGGCGCGGACATGTTGCGGGCTAATTCGATTAGGTACATTTATCTCCAAAAACACTATAATTTATCTATTGAAGAGTCCTCGTCGGTAAAAAATATTTTTGAAAATGGAGAAGTAGTAATCTACCAAGTCAACTAGAAATGTTACAACAAATAGTCATTCAAATATTACTCATCCCGGTTTTTTTGGCCGTTGGTTTAATTATTTTTACCTCCCCCGGAGCCTTAATTTTGAAGAAGTTAAAAATTGAAAGCGACGATTTATTAGAGAAGTTTTTGCTCTCCACTGTCTTGGGTCTGGTAATTTTTACTCTGCTGGCTTATTTCTTAACTTTAATTCACCTAAGGGATTTGATTTGGGCTTGGGTGATGGTTGGTTTGATCTTTGCCTGGATAGAAAAAGTAAATATTTGGAAGAGTGCAATACTTAAAGTATCCAAGTGGTTTTGGATAGTCTTGATAGTCGGGATGATCGGACAGGTGGCGGTTAATGCCCCTTCCGGCTTTAAATACCCAGAGGGCATCTACTTTTGGAGTTCGCATGGCCATGACGGAATCTGGCATCTTAGTTTAATGGAGGAGTTCCATAAAGGAGTGGTACCGCTGCAGAATCCAGAGTACGCCGGATATACTCTCCAGAACTATCATTTCTTTGTCGATCTGCTGATGTCTGAGATCACTAGACTCTTTCCCTTCTCCAATTTGGATGTCTATTTTAGATTTATGCCAATCCTCTTTTCTTTGCTGCTGGGACTATCAGCTTTTTGTCTAGTGAGAAGATGGACTAAAAAGGAGGGAGCCGGTATCTGGGCGATGATACTAACATACTTCTGTGGAAGTTTTGGTTACTTGCTCACCATCCCGCGTAGTCACAACTTATCGGGTGAGTCAATCTTTTGGGTCTCCCAAACTCAGTCAGTATTGGGAAATCCTCCACACGCCTCAGCTTTTATAATCCTCACCACCTTTTTGTTTGTACTCTATCGCTATTTTGAAACTAAGCCTAAAAATCTATTACCGGTTTTGATTCTGCTGGGTGGAAGTATTATTGAATTTAAAGTTTACGGAGGGTTACTGGTACTCGGGGGGTTAGTTATCGTATTAATTGTGGATCTTTTAAGAAAAAGGAGCTTGGGTTTGATTCCTTTAACTGCAGGGGTGTTTTTAGTGAGTTTAGGGATATATCTGCCCAATAGTCAAAACTCTCAGGATTTTGTAATTTGGCAGCCATGGTGGTTTATTCGGACAATGGTGGTAGCCAGTGACCGCTTGAATTGGATGGACATGGAGCTCCGCCGGCAGACTTATATCTATGAACACAATTTAAAACGGGTGATTCAGCTCGAGACAGAAGCCTTTTTAATTTTTTTAACTGGAAACTTAGGAATGAGGATTTTGGGATTTATCGCTTTTTGGCAAATGCTGCGCCAGAGAATATTTTCCCACTACTTTGAAGTTTTCTTTTTAAGTATCACCACAGCCTCCTTTTTTATCCCAGTGCTTTTTGTGCAAAAGGGAGTGGCCTGGAATGTTATTCAGTTTAATCAATACTTTTTGCTGCTCTTTGGATTTTTAGCTGCCATCGCCACCTTTTGGTTGCTGACTAAACTAAAATCTAAAGCGTTAAAGATAGCATTTGCTAGCATAGTGATTATATTAGCCGTACCGACCCAAGTTGGTTTACTCCTACAGTTTTATACTAATCACCCTTTGTCGATGGTCTCCAACCAAGAGCTAGCAGCTTTAAGCTTTATCAATAAAAATTTAACCTCGAGAGATATTGTCTTTACAGCTCCCTTTGACGGATACTCGGCCGCTGGGTTCACTAAGCCACCGATTCCTATTTACGCCTGGTATGACACCGGGTATGTGCCAGCCTTTTCTGGAAGAAGAACCTTCCTGTCTGACTCAGAACAGCTGACGATCATGGGGTACAAGATAGAGGATAAATTAAAACAGCGAGAACTATTGTTTCAAAGTAAGGATTTAAAATTTATCCAAAAATATTTACAGGAAAATAATATTAACTACATCTATCTAGTCTGGAACCAGCAGTTTAAAGTAGATTTGACTCCTCTAGGAGTAAGTACTATCTTTGAAAATGACCATGCTAGAGTCTTAAAAGTTGACCACAAGGTGTTGGATAGCTACATCGAGATACCGAAAATATGAAGTATAAAAAAATAATATTAGCAGCCGCTATGATCATTGGATTTTTTCTACGCTTTATTTATTTGGATAAAGTTCCGGTGTCTTTATTTGGTGACGAACTTGATGTGGGGTATCAGGCATATTCGATATTAACGACAGGTAAAGACTATATGGGAAACTTCATGCCGATACATTTTGAGTCTTTGGCAGAATACAGAACACCGCTATACCTCTATACGACTGTACCAACTGTGGCACTTTTTGGTATTACGCCACTTGGAGTAAGGCTCCCCTCGGTGATCTTGGGGGTATTAAGCATCTATCTATTGTATCTATTGGTCAAGGAGCTTTCCGGTGACGAACGAGTGGCCCTGCTCTCTGCTGTGGCAATAAGTCTTTCTCCCTGGCATATTCATTATTCTCGAACTGGCTTTGAAGTAAGTGAGATGATCCTGCTATTGTTACTCGGAATTTGGAGCTTTTTGAAAGGACTCAGGAAACCAAACTACTTAATACTCGCCTCTGTATCTCTGGGACTATTACCTTGGGTCTATTCCACCGCAAAGCTTTTTTTACCATTAATACTTATTTTGATATTAGCTTTATGGTGGAGAGAATTACAAAAACTTCCTCGAAAAGCATTGGTGGCTTGTATCATGGCTTTTATGCTGGTAATAATTCCGATTACCTGGAGTACTCTTTTTG
Source organism: Candidatus Daviesbacteria bacterium RIFCSPHIGHO2_02_FULL_43_12 (assembly GCA_001776775.1). GTDB lineage: Bacteria > Patescibacteriota > Microgenomatia > Daviesbacterales > UBA10151 > HO2-FULL-47-45. The sequence continues at coordinate 289,818 of MFDD01000002.1, read as the reverse complement.
CTGGGGGAGCAGAGAGGTTTGGGAGTATTTCTATTCTTGCCGATAAAACAATCGAGCCCTCGATTGGCTTTGAGCGTTTGGCCGATGCGAAGCGAAGAGATCCAAATGCGGCCAATGGAGTAGCGGCTACTCTTCCAGAAAAGCTACTACATAATAAGGTGACCTACCTGGGAAATGTTTTCCTCAATAACTATTTAACCTCTTTTTCTAGTCAGTTTTTATTTACCAAAGGCGATCATAACCCTCGTCACTCGATCCAGGGAATGGGGGTGATGTATAAAATTGATTTCGTATTTTTGCTGCTTGGACTGATCGTCTTTTTTATCTCTGCCATCCCTACAAAAATTAAATTATTTATTATTGGCTGGCTACTGCTGGCTCCTATTCCGGCTGCCCTGACTGATCAAGGTGGGGATCATGCGACTCGCTTGATTTTAATGCTCCCGCCGCTTTTGATACTGGTAAGCTTTGGTCTAAGCAAGCTTTTATCCGGGCAAAAATCTCGAAGTCTGATGTATTTAGCGAGAGTTGGTACCATAGGTACTTATTTAATCAGTTTTATATTTTTTGTACATCAATATTTGGCTCATTATCCAATTGAATCAGAAAGATGGTGGCATGCTGGGATTAAAGAGGCTATTATAGAAACCGAAAGCCTAGCTGATGCATATGATAGGGTGATTATTAGTCAGGCCGATGAACCTTTATTTAAGTTTTTCTTAAGTTACGCTAAGTTCCCACCCCAAGAGCTTCAAGAACGTTTTCCCCAGAAAGAAGACCTTGCTCCATTTGGAAAAGTGCGTAAATTAGATAAGTTCTATTTCACCTCAGAAGGAGATGGGATTGGGTTGTATGAACTAGGTACTAAGCTCCCGGTCCGGACTCTGTATTTAGCCACGCAAAAGGAGATAGTGCAGGATCTAAAAAATGAGCCCTCGCGAGTGCCTGCTGATCTTAAATTAATTAAGGTTTTTACTCAGCCCTCAGGGATGCCAATTTTTTATCTTTTTTCGTCTAGCAAGACAGATTAGCCAAGCAAGTTATAAATAGTTTAAGATAAATAGATGAATAAAATCTCAGTAGTGATTAATACCCTAAACGAAGAGCAAAATATTAAACGGGTGCTGTCGTCTGTGCAGTGGGCTGATGAGGTAGTTGTTTGTGATATGTATTCCGATGACAAAACTGTCGAGATCGCCAAAGAGATGGGCGCTAAAGTTGTGTTTCATAAAAAAACAGGTTATGTTGAACCGGCCCGAAACTTCGCGATATCTCAAGCGCAGTCTCAGTGGATCCTGTTGCTAGATGCAGATGAAGAGGTTCCCTCCAGGCTTGCCGAAAAGATTAAAGAAATAGTTAGTGAAGACGGGTTTGATTTTGTCTTAGTCCCTCGAAAAAATATAATCTTTGGTAAATGGATGGAGTATTCAGGCTGGTGGCCCGACTTTAATATCCGCCTCTTTAAAAGAGGTCAGGTAACCTGGAAAGAGGCTATTCATAGTAAACCGCAAACCCAGGGCAAGGAGTTGAGATTGGGAGAGGATCAGGAGATGGCCTTAACGCACCATCACTATGAGTCGATAGCCCAATTCTTAGAACGAATGAATAGGTATACTGGCATCCAAGCGAAGGAGCTTAAAGACTCTGGGTATGTCTTTAACTCCCGGGATTTGATCAAGCAGCCACTGGACGAATTTTTGGGACGCTTCTTTGGAAGGGAAGGTTATAGGGATGGACTACATGGATTTGTCCTTAGTCTTCTGCAGGCTTTTTCGTTTTTGGTGGTGTATCTTAAAGTTTGGGAAAATCAGGGTTTTTCGGCACAAGATGTCTCGCTTGGTGATTTGAATAAAGAAACTAAAAAGGCTTTCCGGGATACTCAGTACTGGATCAAATTGGTTCAATTACCTAAGAGCGGACTTAAAAGATATGCTCAAAAGATGAAAGATCTACTTACCTTTTAAATGATTAGACGACTCCTTCCCCTTATTTTTTTATTTCTTTGCGTAGTTTTGGTTTTTCGAAAATTTATATTTGAGGGATTGCTACCTATCCCAGCTGATATTTTAGTCGGAGCTTACTTTCCATGGCTAGACCATAAAGGAGGATATGGGGCAGGCATACCTATTAAAAATCCGATGGCTTCGGATATATTCTCGATGCTTTATCCGTGGCGCATTCTGGGAATGGAAAGTTTAAAGCTTGGAGTGCTTCCGCTGTGGGATTCAACCATTATGCTCGGAGGTCCGCTGCTGGCTAATTTTCAAAGCGCTTTACTCAACCCCCTTAACGCATTATTCTTAATTCTCCCGAATGCCTGGGCCTGGAGCATAGAAGTTTTATTGCAACCATTCCTGATGGCCCTGGCCATGTATGTTTACTTACGAAATCTTAAGTTAGGCAAACTTTCATCAAGTGTCGGGGGTTTATCGTTTGCTTTTAGTGGGTTTTCGATAGTCTGGATGCAATATAACACGCTAGGCTTCACCTTGATCTTTATCCCCCTGACATTTTTATATATAGATAAAATATTCGAGACAAGACGCGCAAGCTTTACTTTTTTACTTAGTATCTGTTTGGCTTTGCAGATTTTTTCAGGATACCCACAAATCAGTATTTATACTTTTGGTTTTGCCCTGATATATTTTTTATATCGGTTTTTTTATTCCACAAGAGAAAAGATCTACATATATCATTTCGCGATGGCTCTTGTTAGTGGGCTGGCTTTTTCGTCTATTCAACTACTGCCCAGTGCAGAATTAGCAGCCTTGTCTATTCGGGGTATTGATAATGTGGCCATGAGTGGGGGAATTCAGTTTCTGCCCCTGCAGCATTTATTGGGGTTTTTTGTCCCTGATTTTTTTGGCAATCCTGCAGCGGGGAATTATTGGGGGATAGGTAGTTTTGATAACTTTGCTTTTTATCTTCCAGTAGTGACAATATTTTTTGCGTCACTAGTACTAACAAGTAAGAAGTACAAGCAAGCTTCTTTAATCTTTGGAATTATCAGTTTAATATCTTTAGTCGTTGCCGTCAGGTCGCCGCTATCATCTTTTTTAGTAAATTTAAATATACTCGGACTTAAGGCGGCAGTGGCTGCCCGAATTTTAGTTTTCTTCGATTTTGCTCTTTGTGTCATGTCTGCATATGGAGTAGAAAAATTCCTGACTGATAAGACCTCTCTAACTTTAAAATTTAAATTAATCACTCCGGCGATATTTATAGGGGTGGTAGTGGGGTTAGTTTTATGTATTGTGATTGGCGATAATAATTTTTCTCTAAAACAGATTATCAGTCCAAGCGATGGACACTTGAGAGTAGCGCTACGGAATAGTCTACTGCCACTAATGATCGCTTTGGTTACCTCAGCTCTTTTTATAACAATCAAAAATAGAAAAATAGTCGTCTGTATTTCTTTATTAATTGTTCTGGTCAATGTTTTATATTCAACTGATAAATACCTCTCGTTTATAAAACCGGAACTGATGTATCCACCCAGTGAAGAGCTGAGCTTTTTGAAAAATAATTTAGATGGTCACCGCTTTGACCGGGAAAAGGGAGAGTTAATTCCTTCTAATTCCTGGGTACCTTACGGTCTATCCTCCGCTGCCGGACAAAACGCCCTCAGTCTGCTTTCGGCTAATCAGTATCTTGGATTAGTCGGGGGACGAAGTGAACCTCAAAATCGCTTTGTCGATTTTGAAAATCCCGGACTACCTCTTTATGACACTCTGGATATAAAGTATCGAGTATTAATAAATCGCAGTCCTATCTCTGCACCCGACCCAACGGGAGTTCCCCGAACCTTTTTCACTAATATGTTGAAATTCAAAGAGGTTAGAAACTTTTTAACCACACGGGTATATGAGAACTCGACAAATTTAGGATTTGCCTGGTTTACTCCTCAAGTAACCTGCAGTCACAATAACCAGGAGGTCTTCTCCGCCCTGCTATCTGCCGACTTTAACCCACATCAGTTAGTTTACGTGAACTGTAACGAAGCGAAAACCTCGGCTGTCGGTCAGGTGGAGGTAACTAAAAGGTCTCCTAATAGCTTAGAGTTTGCGACAAACTCTCCAGATGAAAATTATCTGATTATCTCCCAGGCTTTTTATCCGGGTTGGGTCGCCCAGGTGGATGGAAAAAGCAGTAATTTATATATTGCAAATACTGCGCTGATGTCCGTTCTGGTACCGCCGGGGGAGCATCTGGTCAGTTTGCGCTATGATCCAGGGAGCTTGAAAGCAGGGGTTTTAATCTTTAGTTTATCTGCCTTTGGTTGGTTAATCTACTTTGTTCGAAAGTTTATAGGCAGGAAAACGGTATAATATAGAGATGGAAAAAGTAGCTGTTGTGATTTTAAATTATAAGGTCAAAGATCGTTTGTTAAGTTGTCTGCACTCTGTTCAAGATTCAAACTATAAGGATCTGGAAATTTTTGTGGTGGATAATAATTCAGGAGATGAGTTAGAACAAGAGATTAAGGAGTCATCTGTTCTACACTTTTACCAATCAGGAGCAAATCTGGGATATACCGGAGGCAATAATATCGGGATTAAAGCAGCGTTGGCGGCTGGAGCTGCTTATATCTTGGTATTAAATCCGGATACCTTGATTAACCCAGATACCATAACTTTGCTCCTGTCAGGATTAAAAGAAAATCAGGCAGGGATTGTGGGGCCAAAGATATATTTTGCCAATTCCCAGAAAATCTGGTTTGCAGGGGGGATGATGGATGAAGCTAACGTACTCGGCTCCCATCGGGGGGTCAACGAGCAAGACCGAGGTCAATATGATACCCCTCAGGAAATAGATTATGCCACCGGAGCGGCTTTATTTGTGAAAAGGGAGGTTTTTACCGAGATTGGACTATTTGACGAGAGATTTTTCCTGTATTATGAAGATAGTGATTTTTGTAAGCGGGCTAGAATGAAAGGATTCAAGATTTTTTATATTCCAACAGCCAGTCTCTATCATGCCAATGCCAGCTCAACGGGGCTGGGCTCCACTTTGCAGGATTACTATATAACTAGAAATAGGCTTCTTTATGCGGCAAAGTTTTTATCAATCCGTACCCAGTTTGCCCTATTTCGGGAAGCTCTGCGAAACTTGGGTTCTCCCATTCGCAGAAGAGCTTGGCTGGACTTTGTTTTCGGTCGATTTGGAGGAACATTCGTAAAATGATTTCTGTATTAGTTATTGCCAAAAATGAAGAAAAATTACTAGCAAAATGTCTGGAGTCAGTCCAGTGGGCTGATGAGATTATTGTTATTGACGATGAGTCGACAGATCAAACCAAACAGATTGCGCTTAAATATACCACAAAGGTGTACACGCAGGCCTTTAATGGTTTCTCTGAAAAACGAAACTTTGGATTAAGTAAAGTGGCTGGAGATTTTTTACTTTGTATTGACGCCGATGAGAGAGTGCTGGCACCGCTTAAAAAGGAAATAGTTAATTTAATTAATAATCCAACGGAAGATACGGCTTGGCAAGTTTCCAGGCGAAATATTATTTTAGGTGAGGAAGTTAAATATAGCGCTTTCTGGCCTGACAGAGTAATTCGTTTATTTAAGGTCAAGTCTTTAAAAAACTGGCAAGGAGAAGTTCATGAACAGCCGGTTTTTGAAGGTAGCTTGGGTACTTTGCAAAATCCCCTGCTACATTTAACCCACCGAGATATCGACTCGATGGTGCTGAAGAGTTTAGAGTGGTCGAATATTGATGCCAGGTTGCGCTTACAGGCTCAACATCCACCGATGTCCGGCTGGAGATTTATGCGAATTATGCTCACTGAAACTTGGAAACAGGGAGTTGCTCGACGAGGGTTTTTTAACGGCACAGTGGGAACGATTGATGCTTTGCTACAAGTTTTTAGTCTGTATTTGAGTTTTGTTAAGCTCTGGCAGCTGCAGAGAAAACAGTCTTTAGATGACACCTATCGACAAATCGATGAGGCTTTATCTCGTCAGGATTTTGAGTACTAATGAATATTGCGATTTACTCTCCTTATCTTGATACCGCTGGTGGTGGCGAAAAATACATGCTGACCATCGCCGAATGTTTGTCTGGGGAAAACGCTGTTGATGTATTGTTAGATACTCATTTAAAAACCCTTCCCCTTGAGCATATCATAAAAAAGATAGAGTCTCTGCATGGCTTAGACTTATCGAAAGTAAATTTTATTAATGCTCCCCTCGGAGCTGGTAGCTCTTCTTTGGCTAGGTTTTTCTTTCTCAGAAAATATGACTACTTATTCTTCTTAACAGATGGAAGTGTTTTTTGGAATTCAGCCAAAAATGGAATCATTCATTTTCAAAGGCCCTTTGATCCATCAGGGCATGCTGGATGGCTGGATGCGAAACTGAAAACCTGGAGGGGGGCAATTTTTAATTCAAAGTTCACTGGAGAATATATCCAAAAGAGATGGAAGCTTTCCGGTCAAGTTATATATCCTCCAGTTACAAAAGAACATACCCAAATTTTAAAAAAGAAAAAACAGATAGTCTCTGTCGGTAGATTCTTTGGATTTACTAAATCTAAAAAACATGAAGTAATGATAAGTGCTTTTAAAAAGCTCATCGATACCCAAAAGATCTCCGGATGGTCGCTGCATTTAGCCGGAGGAGCGGGGGTAGGAGATATGTCTTATGTTGAAAGTCTTAAAAAGGATTCTTTAGGATACCCGATCTTTTTTTATCCGAATATAAGTCTCGAAAAAAGATCTATTCTTTATGGTGAGTCGAGTATCTATTGGCATGCAGCTGGATATGGTGAGTCTAATCCCGCTGACTTTGAACATTTTGGTATTACAACTGTTGAATCAATGATGTCTGGGTGTGTACCAGTGGTGGTGAATAAAGGCGGGCAAAAGGAGATAGTGGAGGACGGAGTATCGGGCTTGCTATGGGACACAGAAGATGAACTAGTAGAGAAGACGCTATCATTAATCCAGGATGAAAAAATGCTTAAAAAGTTAGCATCAGGAGCGATCAAACACTCACAACTTTTTAGCAAGGAAGCTTTTGTCCGGTCAATAAAAAAGTTAGTGTTTTTAACCTAAAAGTAATGAAACTTTCAATCATCACAGTTACTTATAATAATGCGCAGTCTCTGGTAGGGTTTATCGAGTCAGTGCTCACTAATGCTCCCTTGGACAGTGAGCTGGTGATAGTAGATAGTAGCTCAACGGATGAGACAGTCGATATGCTTAAAAAATTTGGACAAAAAATAGTTCTTATTTTAAGTTCTGAAAATATTGGTTTTGGGAAGGGGAGTAATTTGGGCTTTCAAAGATCCACTGGAGAGTTTGTGATGTTTTTAAATCCTGATACTAAAGTATCAAAAACTGCACTCGCGGACTTGCTGTTATTCATTGAAAATCATCCCGAGGTAGGGATTGTAGCCCCGGCCTTGATTCAAAAGGATGGAAATATTCAACCTTCGGTACGTCGGCTACCAACACTTTGGGGAGCTATTCAGGAGTATTACTTGGGGATCAAAAGATCCTACGAAGCCTATGTTCCGGAAAACAATAGACCACAAGAAGTAGAGAGTGTAGTCGGAGCGGGGATGATGATGAGAAGAGAGACTTTTGCCAAGCTAGGGGGTTTTAGCTCTAAGTTTTTTATGTACTATGAGGACCTGGAGCTTTGTTTACGGGTCAGAAAACTCGGACTTAAAGTTTATTACCTACCTGAGGTAAAGATAGAGCATGAAGTGGGGGGAAGCTTTTCGGAACAAAAACTTCAGTGGCTTCGTGAATCTGCTACCATGTATCATGGGGCCTTGAGTTTTGCTTTGATCTCACTACTTTTAAGATTGCGTAAAATTGCCTGGTGGGTAAAATGAACTTTTTGAGTAAACATATCGTAACAATACTTCTGGTAGCAATTATCTTACTGGCTTTTTTTATGCGTTTATATAAGGTCGAGGGCAATCCGCCCTCTCTGAATTGGGACGAAGCCTCTATCGGATATAATGCCTACTCGATTTTAAAAACCGGCAAAGATGAATGGAATATTCCATTCCCAGTACATTTTAAATCATACGGAGAATACAAACTTCCGGCTCAAATTTATGCTTCAATTCCCGGTATCTGGATCTTTGGATTAAATGAATTTGGGATTCGGATTACGCCGGTAGTTTACGGAACGCTAACTGTTTTAGTCTGTTTCTTTTTAAGTCTGGAGATACTACAAAATAAAAAAGCTAGTCTGTTTGCAGCCCTGCTTCTGGCCATTTCGCCTTGGCACCTACAGCTGACCCGCGCTTCATTTGAAGCATCATTTGCCTGTTTTTGGATAAGTTTGGGAGTGCTTTTTTTACTGAAAGGTTTTAAAACCTCCAAATTCTTTAGTTTGTCTGCAGTCTTTTTTGCAGTCTCAGTATTTACCTATAATAGTGCCCGAGTTTTTACACCGGTTTTTTTACTGGCGATATTTATGATCTATTTCCGTAGCTTTTGGAAACAAAAGAAGGCGGTAATTATCGCACTGATACTTTTTGTAGTCCTCCTTAGCCCACTGATCCCCTTTATACTTAGTGGGGATGTCAGAGATAGATATAAATTAGTCAGTATCACCGACGACGCCGGGTTAATCCCACGAATCAATGAAAATAGAGGTAACTCCCACTTCCCCCAACCTTTGCCCAGACTGATTCATAACCGAGTTACCTATGTAGCTTTGTATTTTACCGAACATTATCTAGCTCATTTTACTCCTCAGTTTTTATTTATAAGCGGAGCACCGCATAAACAACACCATGTTCAGGGAATGGGGGAACTTTATTTATTTGAAGCTCCGTTTTTGCTCTTTGGTCTATATGCACTATTTCGACAAAAGCTAAAATATCGCTTTTTACTTGTTTCTTGGATCCTGCTGGCCTATATTCCGGTCGCGATTACAAACGACAGTATCCCCCATGCTTTAAGAACTGTCATTGTATTGCCAACCTACCAAATAATTTCCGGTTTAGGGTTTGTGGAGATTTTCAAATGGATTCAGAAAATGGGAAAACAAGCCTTGATTACCGGAAGTGTGATGCTAGCCCTGGTAGTAGTAATCAGTATGTCTCTCTATATTCATAACTACTATATACTTTACCCAGTTGCTTATTCCCGGGATTGGCAGTATGGATACAAGCAAGTAGTGGGATATATAAACAGACATCAAAATGAATATGACGCGGTGGTCTTTACGCGTCACTACGGTGAACCACATATATTTACTCTTCTGTTTGGTCAGTATGATCCAGCTATGTTCCAGCATGATCCAAGTTTAATTCGCTTTGAAACCCATGATTGGGTAAGGGTCTGGCACTTTGCTAAGTATTACTTTCCGGACCTTGGGGATCCAGGCACGACCTATGCCGATATTTTGGCCAGTGGAGGAGTTGGGTTAGATATTCCGAAAGATAAAAAAATTCTTTTTGTTGGAAAGCCGGGGGATTTTCCAACTAGCGCTCCTGTTCTGGAAACAGTCAATTTTCTGAATGGAAACCCGGCTTTTGTAATTACCGAAAGAAAGTGAAATTGAAAATCTTAAACAAGTGGTTTGTCTGGGGCTCTATTGGACTACTGTTTCTTTTTACTAGACTTTATCAAATAAATACCAATCCACCAGCACTTTATTGGGACGAAGCCTCAATTGGAGTAAACGCCTATTCTATTCTTATAACCGGAAAAGACGAGTGGGGTACGTCATTTCCACTACACTTTAGAGCTTTCGGGGAATTTAAGCTACCGGTTTATATCTATACCGTTGCTGGGTTTATGAGTGTTTTAGGAAAGAAAGAAATAGCTGTCAGATTACCGGCAGTCTTGTTTACAGCTATTGCGATACTCTTTAGCTTTTTAATTTACAGAAAAGTCTTGGGGTCTCAGCTGGCGACCCTGGGCGTTTTTTTCTTGACTATGACCCCTTGGCTATTTTTATTTAGTCGAACAGGATACGAAGTTACAGCTGGCTTGGCATTTTTCATGGCGGGATTATTTTTCTTCTTAAAGTCTTTGGAGCAAACGAGCAAGGTAGACTTTGGGCACTTTTTACTTGCGCATCTTTTTTTTGGACTAGCTTTATATAGCTATAATTCGTATCGAGTCATTTTGCCGGTCGCGCTACCACTTTTTTACATCTACCTTTGGAGGTCAGTCGGACTAACCAAAACAAAGCTCAAGGCCATTTTTTTAAGCCTATTTTTAATAAGCCTAATGATGATCCCTGTACTGAGGTTGTTATTTAGCCCCGAGGGATTAAATCGCTATCAGGCAGTGGGGGCAGTAGACTTAAACCATAAGAGGGAGACTATTTATAATTTGAGTAGAAATTATTTTAAAAACTTCTCTCCTCAATTCTTAGGGTTGAGTGGCGATAGTAATAGCCGCAGCCATACTCAGTTTGGAGGAGAGCTGCTCTGGGTGGAAATTTTCTTAGGGTTATCTGGATTAATCTATATCGCCAGGGGATCTTTTAAGAAAAATTGGCTTTTCCTTGGGCTGTTACTAATCAGCCCTCTTCCGGTCGCGATTACCAAAGAGTCTCCGCATGCACTGCGAGGATTAACGATGATTCCCTTCCTTGTCGTCCTGGCGCTTTTAGGCATGAAGGGCTTAATAAGTCTAGTCCATTCTCAGAAACCTTTGATAGGAGCAGTCCTGCTAGGTAGTTTTTTTCAATTTAGTCTGTATTATTTGGACTTTGAAAATAATTACTCTAAATTTGCTCCAGATTGGCAGTATGGGTATTCCCAAGTTTTTAAAAACTATGGTCAGTCCTTTGCTAACTATAAACATGTTTATATTAGCGATTATATGGCTCAACCGTATATCTTCTATCTTTTTTACGGAGATTTGGATTATGCTTCATTTAGAAAGAATATTCAGTATAGCCCGCCTTCCGATTGGGGGTTTTCCACCGTCAGATCAATTGGGAACGTAGAGTTTATTAAAGGCCTAGAGGGCTTAAACTTGATGAGTAGTCTGGTATTTGCGTCACAACAACAAAGATTAGATAATGTTGACAGTACCGATGTCCTCAGCAACCCTGATGGCTCGGTAGCATTTTATGTTTACGACTTTACTAAAAAATAAGCTAGTTTTCCCCTTTGTAATCTTGGTTATCTTAATACTCGCCACGTTTTTGAGGCTGTATAAGCTTGATACAAACCCACCGTCTTTGTCCTGGGATGAGGCAGCCGTAGGGTATAACGCCTATAGCATTGCCAATTTCGGTAAAGATGAATGGGGCAAGACTTTTCCTTTGTACTTTAAATCATTTGAAGACGATAAACATCCTGTGCATATTTACTTTACAGCCCTGTCAGTAAAGCTGCTTGGACTAAATGAATTCAGCACCCGCCTTCCCGCGGCAATATTCGGGGTGCTAAATGTGCTGATGATTTATTTCCTGGCTAAAGAGCTTTTTGCAAAATTACCAGGACTAGCCGGCCAGATAATAGGAATTTTTACCGCCTTTCTATTGGCAATCTCTCCGTATAGTTTACAATTCTCCAGATTCAATCACGAACTGCAGTTTGCACTCTTCTTCTTTGTGTGCGGACTATATTTTTTTCTGGTCGGTCTTAGGCAAAAAAATATATTATTATCATTATCTTTTCTATTTTTTGGGATAGATCTATTTACTTATCATTCTGCCAAAGTAGTTTTACCGCTTGTTTTGATATGTCTTTTTATTATTTATTTTAATGAATTAAAAAAAGTAAAAACATTTATAGGAATTGGTTTTTTGATCTTTTCATTTTTTATTTTCTTAATGATTAAGAATCCGGCTCTTTTAGGGCTGGCACGGATTAATCAAACGTCTTTCCCTAAAGAATTAGTTTCTAAAACTTTTACCTATCAGGCGACCAAAAATGAACTTCTTGGCCGTTTAGAAATTACGGCTTCTCAGTATATTTTACACTTATCTCCCGAGTACCTTTTTTTGCAGGGAGATAAAAATGCGAGGCATTCAACCCATCTGATAGGAGAATTTTATGTAATTGAAGCCCTCTTTCTTTTTGTAGGACTACTTAGAATAATGATCGAACGTTCTAAATATCAAATTTTGCTTCTTTGCTGGGCTTTAATTGCACCACTGCCATCGAGTATGGTGATGGAAGCACCTCATGCGGCAAGAGCCCTATTTATGCTGGGGAGTTGGTCTTTAATCTCCGGGCTGGGTGCTTTTACCATTATCAATCTCCCTAAACGAATGTTGCAGAAAATCAGCTTAGGCCTTGTATTCTTGGGAGCTTTGATAATTCTCTTTGGCATCTATATCAAAGGATACTACAATACATATCCCAAGCAATATGCCATAGATTGGCAATATGGCATGAAGCAGATCGTGAACTTTGTTTCGGATAATCCTAGATTTAGACTAGTATATATGACTGATGCCAGATCTCAGCCCTATATCTTTTTCGTTTATTATCTCAAGACTCCCACCCCTACCTTTATTCGTGGTCGAGATATCAATACCTCTGCTCTGAATCACTCTTATAATTTGGTTGCATATTTTGATAAATACTTCTTTGGAGGTTGGGATCCCCTCATGAGCTCAGCAAACCCGGATGTGCTGTATATACTTACGCCAAGCCAGTATAATGGATTACGTGACAGGTTAGCCTTTGAAGTATTGAAAAAAATCGACTACCCAAATGAACTCGATGCTTTTTATTTAGTTAGCGCAAAATGAACACAAATTTATCTGTAGCAATAGCTACTTTTAATGAAGAAGAAAATATCGGAGAGTGCCTGAGCAGTGTCAAAGATATTGCTTCTGAGATAATCATTGTCGATGGCAGCTCGACGGATAAAACAGTGGAAATTGCCCGACAATTTGGGGCAAAGGTCGAAATAACCAAAAATCACCCTATTTTTCATATAAACAAACAAAGATCGTTTGACCTATGTACAGGAGACTGGATATTATATCTTGATGCAGACGAGAGCGTGAGCCGGGAACTGGCTAAGGAAATACAATATGTTTTAGCTGCCAAGCCTGGGGAGCTAGTAGAATACGAGAAAAAAGTTCTAAGCAAATTATTTATCAAGCATACTGAATTACTAGAAAAAAGGGATGGACCGATTGGTACGAAAGAGGGAGATTACGTAGCCTTTTTCTTTCCAAGGCTAAATTTATTTTTAGGTAAGTACTTGAGGTTTGGAGGAACTTATCCCGATGGTGTAATAAGGCTGTTTAAAAGAAATAAGGCTTATTTGCCTTGCAAAAGCGTACATGAGCAAATGGTGGTTGAGGGAAGGGTGGGGTGGCTTGGGAGTAACTTATTACATAATGACTCACCAAACTTTGCTCGGTACCTAAAAAGGAACAGCCGCTATGTGAATCTTATCAGAGATGAGCTTCTCAAAAATCCTAAAGCCCTGTCTTTAAGTTTTGCAACTTCGTATTTGATTATCAAACCAATAAGTTGGTTTTTAATCACCACCATTAGAAATAAAGGTATTCTTGATGGATGGAGGGGTCTGCTTTTTTCATTTTTTTCCGCTCTACGTTTCCCTCGAGCTTATCTAAGATATTTAAAACTAAGATGAAAGTTGCCATTGATATATCACCTCTAACATCGGGCCATCAATCTCGGGGAGTGGGCTATTATTTAAAAGGTCTGTTACCTGAGCTAAAAAAAATTAAGAATCTAGAGATCATTGAGTGGGATGGGGGAAAAAATCTACCCAAGGTTGATTTAATACACATACCTTTCTTTGATTTGTTTTATCCTACCCTTCCGATTAAAAAATTGGCCCCCACAGTAGTTACCATTCACGATGTCACCCCTTTGAAGTTTCCAGGGCAGTATCCTCCGGGGATTAGAGGAAAGTTGGTTTTTTTACGACAAAAGATAGCTCTGCGCGGTGTAAAAATGATAATTACTGATTCAACTGCATCAGAAAAAGATATAGTCAACATACTAAAAATTCCAAATAAAAAAGTTCAGGTGGTTTATTTAGCTCAATCTCTTGAAGATAAGCCAGTTAAGGAGGATATCCGTCTTAAATATAACCTACCAGAAAAATATCTTATTAATGTGGGAAATATCTCTTGGAATAAAAACATACTGGCGATGTGCGAAGCTTGTATCCAGGAAAAAATAACCCTGGTACTAGTCGGAAAAAGTTTTTTACAAACTGACCAGAATCATCCTGAACTAAGGAGTCATAAGGAATTTTTGGAGAAGTATGCCGGTAGTCCGTACATTAAGAGGGTAGGCTATGTGAGTGACGAGGATTTGGTAGGTCTCTATCACAGTTCGCTGGGGTCATTATTTGTATCTTTTTATGAAGGATTTGGAATTCCTGTTTTAGATTCTCAACAATTAGGGGTGCCAGTCGTGACCTCAAATACTTCGTCTTTACCTGAAATCGCTGGCGAGGGAGCGATATTAGTTGATCCTTACTCGGTGTCTGAAATTAGAAGTGCTATTTCTAAGTTAATGTTAGACCCGACACTTAGACAGGAACTAATCAACAAAGGAAGGCAAAATATTAAGCGTTTTAGCTGGCCGGAAACTGCCAGATTAACTTATGAAGTTTATAAAAAAGTTTTATCTTAACATAGGTATACTACTTCTAATAACTGCTCTATCTTTCCCTGCATTTAAAGCGCTGACCAAACCGGGGCTTATAACCGGGCATGATACGCAGGGACATTTTATCCGCTTAGTGGAATTTGATAGAGCAATCAAGGACGGCCATTTTCCGGTTCGTTGGAGCAAACGCCTAAACTGGGGTTTGGGATACCCTTATTTTAATTTTGCTTATCCCCTGCCCTATTATATTGAGGAAGTTTTTGTACTAGTTGGCCTGGACTATTTAACAAGTTTTAAGCTGATCTTTATTTTAAGCTTCCCTTTGGGTTGGTTTTTTATGTTCATTTGGCTGCGTAAACATTTTAGCTTAATGAGTAGCTTTATCGCAGGAGCTTTCTATACCTATGTACCATATCATTTTTTAAATGTCTATGTCAGAGGAGCCATTGGTGAAGTGGTGGCGATGACTCTTTTACCGCTAGCCTTTTATTCTCTGGAAAGATTACTGGAGAAAGTAACAGCTTTAAGGATAGTACTGCTTGGACTAAGTATTGGGGCTATTGTTACCTCGCATAATATTTCGGCAATGATTTTTATGCCCCTGTTATTTATCTATGGTTTATGTCAGCTCTATAAACAAAAGCATTTAATAGAAGTCAAATTTTTGAGTCTGTCCTTTTGCTATGCTGCGAGTATAACAGCCTTTTTTTGGGTTCCGGCTATAACTGAGGAGAGTTTAACTAAGGTTGGAGAGGTAATTTATCCTTATTTTTTAAAACATTACCCCTCGCTTCAAAGCCTATTGTACTCTCCCTGGGGGTTTGGCGGATCTAAAGTTGGAATTATTCATGGCGAGATGTCCTTTCAGATTGGACTGGCGCATATTAGCGTAGTAATTGCTTGCTTAGTCTGGTTAGTGCCATTTGGAAGAAGGAAAAAAAGGGGGGTAGGTTTACTCTTTGCGCTTGGGGTTTTGCTAACCATGGGAGCATTATTTATGATGCAACCGATTTCTTCATCTGTCGTAAATACTCTTACCCCCTTAAAATTTATTCAATTTCCCTGGAGACTACTAATGGTTATCGTATTTGCTAGTTCCCTCCTGTCCGCATGCTTGTTGGAAATTAAATTTATCCAAAGATTAATTAGAGGAAAGCAGATTTTTATTGCAATAGCTGCTTTGGGGGTGTTGTTATTTTTAAATCGTAATCACTGGAAAGTCAATGAATATTATTCTCCCCCTGCCTATTTCTTTGACGACCGGGCAATTGATACAACTACGACTCTGGCTCATGAACATGCTCCAAAATGGCAAAACACTAATGTTTGGCAATCAAGCTTGAGGTTTCAAATTAAAGACGGCAGCGGATTGGTGCAAAATACTGTTTGGAAAACTAGCTATCATGAATTTTCCAGCTCGTCTAGTCGCAGCCTGCTTTTAACGGATCGAACGGTCTATTATCCTGGCTGGGAGGTTTATATTGACGGAGTTAAAACCAAGACCCTAGATCCCTGGGATCCGGTCACAGAGGGGCTAATAACTTTCGAAGTCCCCAGCGGAGCTCATACTATAGGAGTAAGATTTGGAGAGACTCCACTTCGCTTCGCTTCGAATATGTTTTCGCTCGCTGCTCTTGTGTTAAGCTTAGGTGTATTTTTTAAATTTAGAAAGGCAAAATGATAATTGTATCCTCGATATTTCTACTTTGGCGAGCCGTACTCTTTATAGTCGCCGAGCTAAGCTCCTTGATCCTTCGTTCCAACCACCACTTTACCGGAGTAGAGTTTGTAACTTGGAGAAGCGCCCCGAACCTATGGTATTGGGCTAATTTCGATGGTCAGCATTATCTTTCGATAAGTAAATTTGGGTATCACCAATTTGAACAGGCCTTTTTTCCCGGATACCCGATGCTAATACATGCTGTATCGTTTTTAACGAAAGATGTGCTTTTGAGCGGTTTTATCATCAGTAATGTTTGTGCAGCCCTTTTTGCATATGTGGGTGTAAAGTTTTTTTCCCTTTATTATCCCAAAGCTTCTGTTTATAAAGGATTAGCTTTGTTGTTAGCTTTTCCTAGTGCATTCTATTTAGGAGCTGTTTACACAGAGTCACTTTTCCTGCTCCTCTCAGTCCTCAGCCTTTATTTTGCCAAAAGAAATAAATTTCTGTTATCTTCTGTTTGTGGAGCGCTAGCCTGTTTTACCAGACTTGTAGGGATATTTTTAATACCAGCACTTCTCTGGATGTGGTGGAAACAAAAGAGACAAAAAACCTCGTTACTGGCAATTGTGCTAGTTCCGATAGGGCTGGTGGCAGTACTGGCCTTAAACTTTTATCAGACTGGTGATTTTTTATACTTTATTCATGTTCAACCTCAATTTGGAGCTCATCGGACCGGGGAGAGTTTTATTCTCCTGCCCCAGGTATTTTTCAGGTATTTTAAAATCTTTGCCACAGTTAACCCTTTAAGCTATGTATTTTTTATCTCTGTCCAAGAGTTTTTAACCACAGTCTTTGCTCTAGGAACTATAATTGCTTATTGGAAGAAAATAGATAAAGCTTTGTTGATTTTTTGCCTGGGAGTACTGTTAACGCCTACTTTGACAGGCACCCTTTCCTCCATGCCTCGTTATATTCTGGGTGCTTTTCCGATATTTTTTGTTTTTAGCCACTTTTTTAGATCAAAATATCTATTCGCCATATTAATTTTTGTTTTCGCAATACTCCAGATTATAAATGTAGCATTATTTGTAAACGCATATTGGATATCATGAACTACTTAAACCGATCAATAAAAAATCCATTTTTGGCAGGATCTATCATTATGATTGTTGGTAGTAATGGGATTAACGTATTTAACTATATCTATCATTTTTTGATGGGTAAACTGCTTCAGCCGGAAAGTTACGGAGAATTAGTTGCCCTGTTTTCATTTATTGGGATACTAAGCATCCTACCAGGCGCATTAGGGCTAGTGATTATAAAATTTATCTCCGGTTCCCCGGAGAGTCGAGTGGCACATCTGATAGCTTGGTTTTTCAAAAAAACCCTGCTTCTTTCGAGTCTAGCATTTTTAATCTTACTTTTGTCTACCCCTTTTATTTCCAAGTTTTTAAACATCACATCTATTCTGTCGGTAGGTTTTATAGCTGTTGCTTTTTTCTTTGCACTCCCGAATATTCTGCTAAGGTCTTCTTTGCAGGGGTTGTTAAAATTTAAAGAACTAATGATTACGAACTTTGTAGAAATTCCGGTTAAACTAGGTCTGGGCATAGCTTTGGTGTTACTGGGTTTTCATTTAAATGGAGCTTTGTTTGCATTTGCTTTGGCCACAGCTGCAGGATTTTTTGTATCAAAATATTATTTAAAAAAATACTTGAATAACTCTCCTCAGAGCCCCCCTGAGGCCAGGCAAATTGGAATTTTTACCGTTCCAGTCCTTTTTCAATCTTTGGCGCTGACCTCTTTGTATACCATTGATTTAATTCTAGTGAAACATTTTTTTAGTGGAACTGAAGCTGGGATATACTCTGCAGCATCCACTTTGAGCAAAATTATCCTCTTTGGGACGGCTCCTATAGTCGGAGTGATGTTTCCTTTAATCTCTAAACGTTTTGCAAATAGGGAACCTGTGGCTAAAATATTTTTGTCCAGTTTAGGGCTTACAATATTGATGTGCAGTGTGGCTATCGGGATGTTTACAGCCAGACCACTTCTTTTTACGAATCTTCTTTATGGCAGCTCGTTTGCCGGGGCTTCTCTGCTTTTGACTAAATTCTCCTTAACTATAGGAATTTATACGATCTCTGCGCTACTACTTAATTTTTACCTAGCGATACATCGGCTAAAGATTATAACCTTACCTTTAATAGCTTCTCTGATGCAGATTATTGGGATCTGGGTTTTTCATAGCTCCCTGGATATGGTATTAAATATAAACTTAAGTATAAACGCGCTGCTTTTGGTTTGCTTGCTTGGTCCAGTAACACTAACTTTCAAAGATCTTTTTAAGATTAAGCCCGTAGTCCCGTAAAATCTTGGGGCTTCACTAAAGAGATAAGGATTTGTATACTTGGAGTATGGAATTACCCTTAGTGTCGATTATCGTGCCGTCATTTAAGCAGGAGGGCACAATTGCGGAAGACTTAAACCGTATAAAGCAAGTAGCCGATAAATTACGTTACCCGACAGAGATAATTTGCGTGGTGGATGGTAAAATTGATAAAACCTTTGAGAAAGCGACTAATCTTGCTAACCACAAAAGTAATATTAAAGTAGTCGGCTATGAGCATAATAAAGGAAAAGGTTATGCTGTCCGTTTTGGAATGGCTTCGAGCAAGGGTAAAATTATCGCCTTCATAGATGCCGGAGCAGATATTAATCCCAATGGAATATCCATGATGCTTGAGCATTTTGAATGGTATAATGCCGATATTGTAGTTGGTTCAAAAAGACATCCGGCATCTAAAGTGATATATCCTTGGCAGAGAAA
>MFDD01000002.1:157196-270766 GCA_001776775.1 Candidatus Daviesbacteria bacterium RIFCSPHIGHO2_02_FULL_43_12 | reverse complement strand
CTCTTTTGGTTACCAGACCCTCGTCAAAATCCTCTTTGGTCTAAACATTAAAGATACCCAAGTCGGATTAAAGTTTTACCGCCGGGAAGTTTTAGAGAAAGTGCTGCCGAGGTTATTAGTCAAAAAATTTGCTTTTGATATCGAAATATTGGCAGTAGCCAATGATCTTGGCTTTCATAGAATATATGAAGCGCCGGTCGAGCTAAAAAATGATTTCGGAAATACCTCGGTCATTACCTCTCATAAATTTATTAGAAACGTTCTCTCGATGATTGTGGATACACTGGCTATCTTTTACCGCTTAAGAATAATACGTTATTATTCGGACACAAATCAAAGAAAGTGGAAGTTTGACCCTGAACTCAACTTCAGGGTGAATATTGGATGAGAATTCTGATTTTAAACTGGAGAGATTTTAAAGACCCTCGTGCTGGTGGAGCGGAAGTACTAACTCAAGAAGTGGCTAAACGTTTAGTAAGTCTTGGTCACCAAGTAGAGCAGCATAACGCCAGCTACCCCGGAGCTCTTCGTCAGGAAACTATCGACGGCGTAAATTTTACCAGGCACGGGAATTATCTGACAACCTATATCTATTCATTCCTTTATGCTTTTTTGCACCATAGAAAGTTTGATGTAATTGTAGAAGAGGTGCACGGCGTTCCTTATTTCTCTGTGTTTTTTGTCCCCTCAAAGATAGTTGTTTTGGCTTGTGAGGTAGCCAAAAATCACTGGTCGCTAACCTACCCTTTTCCAATTGATAAAATAGGTCGACTCTTAGAGAAGCTATATTTCAACCTATATAAAAAAACTCCCTTTCTCACAATCTCTCCATCCAGCAGGAATGAGCTTGTTAAAGAAGGTATCAAAAAACAAATGATTACAGTGATCCCCATGGGTCTAAATGCTACTTTCCCTGCTGTTCTTCCTGCCAAAGAAAAAACTCCTACGATTGTTTTCTTGGGCAGACTGGTCCCGATTAAAGGCATCGAAGATGCGATCCGTGCAGCATATCTAATTAGTAAGAAGTTACCAAATATGAAGCTCTGGATTATCGGAGCAGGAGAGCTAAGTTATCAGAAAAAACTAGAGGAACTGGTTAAGTCGCTTGGCATAGAAAAGTTAGTAGTCTTTTGGGGGTTTGTATCGGAAGCCCAAAAATTTGATCTGTTGGCAAAAGCGCATGTTTTGCTCGTTCCTTCGAAGAATGAAGGCTGGGGGTTGATCGTCCCTGAAGCGGGGATTGTGGGAACGCCTGCCGTGGTCTATGACGTTAATGGCCTCCGGGACATTGTGCAGTCCCAGAAAACTGGAATTATTGCCTCTAGTAATGATCCTGAGGGTTTGGCTGATGGAGCGTTGAGACTGCTTGGCGAAAAAGATAAATATAAGATCATTCGTCAGCACTTGCTCGACTTTGCAAAAGGGTTTACTTGGGAAGAGACTACGAAGACAAGTCTCGAGGTCTTTGCCAAGGTGGCCAGCCCAAAATCTTCACTTTAGTTTAAGGTTATGGTAGTATAAAGAAGTGATTACACCTCGAAGTACGTTTCTCCCAATTGCTACGGCAGTATTTGGCCCAGAAGAAAAGCAGGAAATGATCGAGACTCTTGATTCAGGATGGATAACTCTCGGTCCTCGCACTAAAAAATTTGAAGAAGAGTTGGCTACATACATTGGTGCTAAATATACAATAGCCCTAAACTCGGCTTCCGCTGCCCTGCATCTGGCCATGTTAGCAATTGGCATAGGTCCAGGAGATGAGGTTATTACTACCCCGTTTACCTTTGCTGCTACAGCTAACGCTATCTTGCATTGCGGGGGTAAGCCTGTCTTTGTGGATATTGACCCCCAAACTTTTAATATTGATGCCTCCCTAGTCGAATCAGCCATTACCCCCAAAACAAAGGCGATACTCCCGGTTCATTATGCAGGTCAGGCTGTGGACCTGGATACTTTATCTGCGATCACTAAGAAACATAACCTTTATTTAATCGAAGACGCTGCTCATGCTATTGGTTCTACATACAAAGGTAAAAAAATCGGTACGATTGGAGATCTGACCTGTTTTAGCTTTCATCCAGTAAAGAATATGACCACCGGCGACGGGGGAGCAATCACCACCGACAACCAAGAGCTGGCAGAGAAAATAATGGTCCTGCGCGTTAATGGGATGGATAAAGAATCGTGGAAGAGAAACACCTCAACAGGGAGTTGGGATTATGCAATTGTCGCTGAAGGGTTTAAATACCATATGAATGATATCTCGGCAGCTTTGGGTATCCATCAACTGCGAAAATTGGACAGATTTTTACAAGTCCGAAAAGATGTCGCTGCCGCATACGATAAAGCCTTTGCCAAAATTCCCGAAGTAACCATTCCCTATCGAAGTAACAGCTTGGAACATGCTTTTAATATCTATGCTATTTTGCTGGATACTTCTAAACTAACAACCTCTCGTAACGATGTCATCAACAAGCTTAAGGAGTATAATGTCGGTTCGATTGTCTATTATCGTCCATTACACCTGCAACCCTTTTTCCAGGAAAGCTTAGGAGTCAAAGAGGGGGATTTTCCCAATACTGAGTTTGTATTCGAAAGACTAATTTGTCTACCAATGTATCACGGGATGACACCTGAGGATGCCAAGTATGTAGTCGATGTGCTCCAAGAAATTATTGCCTCCAATAAAAAATGACCCTCACCTTTAAGAAGCTGCTTCCTCTGGTGAAAGACTACCCTTTTAAGCCCTATCTTTATCTGAAGAGTTTTGGGATAAGCCGACAAAGTATTAATCTTTTCTTTGAAGAAGAGATCAAGCTAAGATTTCTAAAAGACCCTCTGATTGAATCATTTGTTTTTGCTGGACAGCTAAATGCTGCGGTTTTATTTAGGAAGCTAGGCTTTGATACAGAAATCTTGCAACAGAAGGTAGGAAAGATAGACTATCTGTTAAGTGAGGGGCAAGAGGCGTCCTTACTCGAGATTATAAAAAATCTCATTATATCTTTTCAAAAGATCGATTTAGAATATGTGACGTATCGTTTAAGTAGTAAAGACACTGCCACTATAGCTGGCTTAGAAGCACATAGGTTTGAAAGAGTAGATGAATATAATATTTTACTGGCCCCAGCCCACTTCGACCTTGATTTTAAAGAGGATTCCTCGGTATCTATTCGAGAGGCGACAGAAGCGGATATTACTACACTGCAAAAAAATATCGCACCGAGTTTTATTTACAGTAGATTCTTTACGGATATTAAAATCTCCAAAAAAAACGCTATCAAGATGCACGAGGAGTGGATAGCTAATTCAATTAAAAAACAGGTCGCAGATCATGTGCTCGTTGCCACAATTGAGAATAAACCAGTGGGGTTTATTAGCTTAGAAATGGATAAAGATGCTTATAAATACCTCAATAAAAGGATTGGGCATATCCCACTGATCGGCACCGACCCTGAATTTAGAGGTAGACATATTGGACTATCGCTAACTAAGGCAGCTTTTAAAAGGTGGTTTAGCGAGCAGCAGGCCGAGCTAATTCGGATTGAAACTCAAGCGAGTAATATTCCGGCGAATAAGACCTATCTAAAAGCGGGCTTTACAAATGTAGATAAAGCGATTACATTAAGATGGAGTAACCAAGAATGACAATCTTACTCTCGCTACTTTTCCCCATTCTTGGATTTATTCTACAAACTTATACCCGACTTTTTAATAAATCTTTTGGAGTAGATGTCTGGACCAGGCTTTTAGAAACAGATCATGTGCGAGAAAACAACCACAAAATTCCCGGAAAGATAGCTGGACAATTTATTATTGAAGGCTACTTTGACTACCCACCAGTTTTTCCCTGGCTACTCTCCTTTTTTCCCAAGAAGTTGGTTGAAAGGTATCAAGGGGTAGTTGCTCCCTTTTTTGATCTTTTAAATAATACCTTAATTTTCTGGATAGCTTTTTATTTTACCCAAAGTATTGAAGTAGCTCTTTTCTCACAGCTTATCTATACCTTAACCCCCGTGATTGCTTTGGAAAATAGCAGCCTTACTCCTCGGTCGCTAGGCTATCTAAACTTTAATTTAGCTTTTATGTCGTCTTTGCTTTGGGTCTATACTGGAAATATCTGGTTTTTGACATCCTCTGTGGTATTTACTACTCTGATATTTTTATCCCACCGCTTCGCGATGCAGTCACTGTTGTTTCTCTCTATTTTCTTTAGTATTTACCAGAAAAACCCTTTTTATATTGGAGTCTTTATATTGGGATTTGTATTAGCGACGGTTACAACCAAGGGCTACTACCTAAAGGTTCTCAAAGGGCATCTTTATAATATTTATTTCTGGATTCCTAACCGGATGTATCGCTTTGCTCATCAAATACGGGGCTTACAAAACAGTAATAAGAAAAAAGATTTCGTTGAGCTTGTGTATACTTTGCTTTCCAAGTTTGCCCCGATTACTTTAATTGGAACCAATTTCTGGGTTATCTCGGCTTTTGTTATACTATTTGTAAATATCTTCTATCTTAGTTTTTTGCCCCTTTCGCCCATAAGATTTATCAATGACTTTTCAGCCTGGGTATTGTTTTTCTATTTTTTAGGTATACCTATTTTGATGCTGACCTATCTTCGGTGCATCGGAGAGGGTTATCGATATTTGGAAATGGCGGCCCTTCCGACCTCAATTATCTCCTCATGGATCTTCTTTCAGCTGCTGGTAACACCCCTTGGGTCACTTGCGGTGATCGGGTACGGGGTGATGCTAGCTCTTAATCTGGGGTTAATCCTATCCGTCCATCGAACCATTATCAAAGACCGTAATCGCTCGATTACTAGTGACATGACAAACGTCTTTGATTTTCTCAATAACCAAAAGGAAGATTATCGAATTCTTTGCATACCCCATCAAAACACAACCAATGTTATTTATCACACCAAACATAAAGTGTTTGTGAATGCTGATAACCCAGGCTTGCTGCCGATCTCGGTGGTTTATCCGATTATAAAATGGCCGTTAACCGATACTATCGAAAAGTATCAGTTAAATTTAATCTTACTTAAGGAGAGCTTTGCTAAAATCGAAGAGCTTAAGCTAAAAAGCTGCCGAGAAATTTTTAGATCAGGGGATATAGTTCTGCTGGCAGTGAAGGGCCTATGATTAAAAAGGCAGAGCAGAATTTGTATGAATTATACAAGCAAGTTGATACGTTAAAAAATGATTTTAGAAATAAAAACCTTTATAAATTGATTGTAAGTAAATTAAGAGGGCGGACCCTTCTTGATATAGGGTGTGGTGTAGGGCACTTACTATTTTTGGCTGCCAAAATGGGATTTAAAGGTGTTGGGGTTGAACCAAGTAAATCCTTACAGAAACTCCATCTCAAAATTTATCCTCAGTCCAGATTTCAAATCATAGATGGAGATGCCAGAAGCGTAACGAAAGTATTTCAAAGTCAAGTTGATAATGTAACTTTAATCGATGTTTTAGAACATATCAGTGATGACAGAGGAACTTTAAGAGCCTTAAAAAAGGTTTTAAGTAAAGCCGGTAAACTAATTATTGTTGTTCCTGCGCATCCTTATCTCTACGGTAAAAGGGATAAGAGTATAGGCCATTTCAGGAGGTATTCAAAAAAAGAGTTGGGTGATAAGTTGGAAGTAGCAGGCTACGTAATTGAGGAGATACGTTTCTGGAACGTCTTAGGAATTTTCCCGTATTTTATTTCTGAAAAGATACTTAAAAGAGAACTTCGCGTGAAGCTCCGGGAGAACAAGAGACAGACATTTTTTGAAAAAGTACTAATTTTTTTGTTAGATAAGTGGTTTTTTTATATTGAAAACAATATTGATTTTATGTTTGGGTTAAGTCTGATTTGTGTCGCTAAAAAGGCTTAAGCTATCTTTTGAGTTTTTCAGCAAGAATTATCGTCCAGGGAAATGGATGTTTTTTTACCAGCTTTTTTAAGCCCTGTTTGAGGATAAATTCTTCAAATCCCCCTGACGTCCAATGATTGATATGCCCAATATCATTTCCTAGTCTCCATACATTTTTCCCTCGAATTAAATTTGCAGCTATAAAAAAGGGTTCATTGGGAACAGATAAAAAGATATAGCGACCGGAGACCCGAATAATTTCAGCGAGGGCTTTTGGGGGATTTTTTAAATGTTCTAATACCTCGGTACATAAGACAAGATCAAAAGCATTATCTTTAAAAGGAAGTTTATATATCGACCCTAGTTTTAGTGTTAACTTAGGATGAATGTTTTTTCCGATCCTTAAGGCAGCTTTTGAGAGATCTATCCCAATTAATTTTTTACCTATTTTTTCCTGTTTTAGTTTTGCAAGTATAAATCCTTCTCCACACCCAACATCGAGGATGGTCTCTACTCTTAGTGGTCTAAGAATCTGGGAAAGTGCCTTAAAAAAATTATTTAATAGAATCCTCTGAAAAGGGTTTTTATGAGTGTATTTCTGGTAATTATCGGTGACTTTCATTTTTAAAAAACAATCTATAAGCAAAGAATATACAAAGAATCCAAATAATAAAACCTAAATCCAAGGGGTATATGAAATGGGGAATTTTATAAAAAACTAATTTTTGAGGAATGCTTAAGAAGACTTTTTCCAGAAGTTGGACGCCAAAAATACTAGCATAAAAATTGATCGTTAAATATGTCCCTAAGATGATATAAAGCCAAACAAAACTTTCGTATTTTTTGTATAAAAGAATCATAAAAGAGAGTGGGTATAATAAATATTGGTATCCAAAAACAGGGCTAAGAACCATAACTAAGATAATTAGAGTCAAGCACGAGTTAAAAAGATCTTTATTTTTAGCTAATCTGTAACTAAAATATATTAAGAATAAATATAAGTTAAGCTTTAGTAACGAAGAGATATTTGCTGATTGGGGAATGTCAATAAAAATTAAGATTTTTGAAATAATTCCACTAAGCCCCCACCAATTGGCATGGCCACGATATAAAAAAACTTGGTTAATTACCTCCTGCGAGTGCGTATATATTTCGGGTAAATTCAAAAAGTAAACCGTAGCGAATGTAAGAAAAGTAAATAGAAATTTCTTATAAAAACCTTGGAGATAGAAAAAGACTAATGGAAATAGTAGTAAGCCGGGAATCTTGAAAGAAACTCCCAGCCCAAAGAATAATGCCGAGACTAAAACTCTTTTCTTGCTAATAAAATATATTGCCAGCATCGTGAGGAAAATCCAAACACTGTCTCTTTGGCCATGATAGGCTGTAATATAAATTGATATAGGACTGAAAGCATAAAGAAGTGACAAAAAAAGCGGATTACCTGATCTATTCTTTTTTACATAAAAATAAATAAAAAGAGTTATTCCTATACCGGAAAGAATAGGAAGTACACTGTAGACTCCGAGCTCGGCTAACCCTAGAGGATTAGCGTTTAAATAAAGCCAGCGCATGAGCATTAAGTAATGATATGTTAGTGGTGGCCAGTTTACACAAAGCAGCGAACAATCCTTGTCGTAGACTGTTCCATTACCCATTCCGAGATCTGCTTTCTCTAATCCTGTCCGGGCACCTGTATTCCAACCGCCATAATCCCCAGTTCCTTCAAAGGAGAAGGCGATAAAAAAGTTCATAATTGTGCTTAAAAAAATGACTAAAAATAGATAAATCGTTTGGTGTTGCTTTGTTTTTGTCAAAATATATCGCTGTAAATCTTTTAGATAAATGGATACTATTCGAAGTTTTTTATGTAAATTAATAATTAAAAAAACAGAGATAGATTTTATAGGTTTATATAACTTTAAAAAAGTTTTAAAAGTCTTTAAAACGACTTGGATAATTATTTTTGGATTATCTATGACTTTGTCCGAGATCAGAAATAAAAGTTTGAAGAAATCATAAACTATTATTAGGATTAAGGTTAAAAGTAGCAAGTTAGTAAGATGCATGTTTATTTATTAGATAGTTCTGAAATTTTCTTGCTTAATAAGTTAGCAATGAGCATATTTGCAGTTGCACTCCAATGAGAATCGTCTGGTAAATAAAGATGCTCTCCGGTTGTTTTTACATATTCCATAGTTGGAGAATAAAGATCAATATATTCAATTCCGACTTTTTTGAGCTCTTCATAAAGAACGAGAATTGCTCGTTCTTTATCGAGCATATTTCGGTACTTGAGAGTCTCGAGGTGCGTTTTAGAAGGCATTGCGGAGATGATTAGAGTTATACCCCGGGAGGCTAATAAGTCTCTTGTCTTTTTAAATTCCAGGATGGCTGTTTCAATATCGGCAAGGGTTTTTGATTGAGAGTTGAGAGTAGGATTATCGTAATCTAGCTGAAAAAAGAGCATTTTAGTTTTTGGGTCGTAGGTAACTGCGTTTTGCAAAGATGAGTTGGCTATCTGCTCCCGAGTGAATAGGCGGTTTTTGACATCAATAAAAAGATTATTCATTAAGTGACGGGTAAGGGAATAGTCTTTTAAGATTACAGCAGCTTTGTCAAACCTCCAGCTAAAGAATTCGTTTTGAGATTGCCACTGCTTAAAATTAGACCAAGCTTTAGGGTTATTGTATGGTACCCGGTCTATAATCGAGTATTTCCATAAAGAGCTAATAATTTCTCCCTCTGATCCCAATAAAATTACATATTTGGGGGGATTTTCTTTAAAACGCCAATCCTCCCATAAATACTGGACCGAGGTAACGTAGTTGTAGGATTTAATATTATATTGATTTGTTAAAATCTCTGTTACTAAATCTTTTTGGTCGGTTTGTGCTCCTGCTACAAAGGAGCTACCTACTACAATTGCATCAAGCGGTGTGCGGCTAATACCGACCGGATTTCGATACCCGAACTCATCTACCTGGAAATATTGGCGGCGTATTTCGGAAGGGAGCGGTTTAAATTGGATTGCATTTAGTAAATCCCCTGTCATGGTTCCGTTGTATACTGCGAGTGGCTTAAAAGGCGCGAAAGCAGCATCTAAACCGCTATAATTTGAGACATATTCCCAAGCCCTAAAATAGATTGGTTTAGGATTGATAAGAAAAAAGGTCAAAATTTCAAAAACGGAAAGAGCAATCCAGACAATTAGTGTTAGGTAACCTGTAATCTTAAAAGGCTGACTTTTTTCCATATCTAAAATTGAAAATATATAAATGGAACTGATCTTCGGATTAATGAAAAGCCAACTGCTGCAACAAAAAGAACACATATGATTGTCGCGTTTTTAACATTAAGTTTTATACTTGGGATTTGTCTTTCGTGTAAAAAGAATGCCCAGATAACAGCAACAATTATAGCGGGAACGGTGGCGATTAAAATATTTGCTATATGACGAGAAAAAGGGTTAAATGTAAACTTTACTAAGCTTGATAAAACAATCGAAACATCAGCTAGGGTAGACAATCTAAATATAAGCCAAGAGAAAGAAACTATTAAAAAGGTATATAAAATTTGCAGGATTTGAGGAGGCTTGATTGTAAACTTGCTGCTAAAAGCTCGTTCTATAATAAGCAAAACCCCAAAAAGTGCCCCCCAGAGTACAAAGTTCCAATTTGCTCCGTGCCATAATCCAGCCAGTAACATCGTGATAAACAAATTAAGATAGGTTACAAGCTTCCCTTTGCGGTTACCGCCAAGAGGGATATAGAGATAATCCCGAAGCCAGCTGGAAAGTGTAATATTCCATCTTCTCCAAAATTGGGTGATACTGGATGACTGATAAGGCGAGTTGAAATTGGCCGGAAAGTCAAAGCCCATAAATTTTGCCAGCCCCATGGCCATTAGGGAATAGCCAAGGAAGTCAAAATAAATTCTAAATGAAAAGTAGAACATAAATATCAGAGCCAGCCCTGTATCTAAAAGATGCAGGTTCGCAGTAAGCGCTTCTTCTACTAAAAAGAGTTGATCGGCGACAAAAACTTTAAGAGCGAGTCCTAGTGCAAAAAATTTAGATGCCTGGAATATCACCTCAGAATTTATAGTTCGTTTAGCTAATTGTTTGTTGATGTCGGAAAACCTGACGATTGGTCCAGAAATAAGATGTGGGTAAAGAGTAGCATAGACACTGTAATGAATAATGTTTTTGGTAGGTTTGATCTTGCGTCTAAAAGTATCAATTAGATAACTTATTCTCTGAAAAGTAATAAAAGAGATGCCAATGGGCAGGAGGATATCTTTTTGCAGCAAAACTAAAGCTTTCAGGCCTGGGAATAGTAACAGCAAGTTTTTAAGTAAAAAGTTCTCATATTTAAAATACCCGAGTAGCAGTAAATTAAAGATAATGCCAATTGTTAAAAGCCGCCTTCTTGTTTTTTGATTTTTGCTGTGATCGATACCAATGGCTAAAAAGTAGTCTACAATTAAAGGTAAAACTAAGATATAGAGATTCTGTAGTCCAAACGAGGCGTAAAAAAGGAGACTAGAGACAATGATTAGTAAATTGGAGAAAAAAGGGCGTGTTCTTAATAAAAGATAGAGTAGGATAAATAGTGGAAAAAAGAAAAATAAAAAAAAGTGATCTGAAACTTGCATTATGAGGATTGTAACTGAACTTAGGTGTCTCTACAAGAGTTTATCGTAATCTATTTTGATATTGTCAAAAGCGAAGATATCAGTTAGTATAGTTTATTAGTGAATATCTTCCAAGGTAAACGAATTTTGGTGACTGGAGGTACGGGATCTTTCGGTAAAATGTTTGTGAAAGAGATCCTGACCTATGAGCCCCTAGAGGTGATTATTTTTAGTAGGGACGAAAATAAACAGGGGGCAATGAATCAGGAGTATAAAAATGATCCCCGGCTACGTTTTGTGCTGGGTGATGTGCGCGACTACCATTCGCTTCGGGAGGTGATGAGGGGTGTAAATTATGTCTTTAACGCTGCAGCCTATAAATGGGTTCCGGCTGTTGAATTAAATGTTTATGAGGGGGTCAAGACCAATATTATTGGAGTGCAAAATGTTATTGATGCAGCTAGAGATGAAAACGTTGAAAAAGTAGTTCAATTGTCAACCGATAAAGCAGTCGAACCGATCAATGCGATGGGAATGCAGAAGGCCTTGGGAGAAAGGCTGACAACAACTGCAAATCTATATCGAGAAAGAGATGGGGTGAGAACAGTCTTTGTCTCTACCAGGTATGGCAATGTGCTCGGTTCCCGGGGTTCGGTGATCCCTCTTTTCCGCTCTTTGATAGATGCCGGAAAACCTCTGACTGTGACCTCTTTTGAGATGACTCGGTTTATTCTTACCCTTCAAGATAGTGTCAAACTGGTGATTAAAGCAATGGAAGAAGGGGTGGGTGGAGAGATATTTGTGCAAAAAATGCCCGCACATACGATTCGTGATCTAGTTGATGCGATGACTGAAGACTTGCCGGAAGATAAAAAACAAGTTGTCGAAATCGGTATTCGGCCAGGCGAAAAAATTCATGAATCTTTAATTGGATTTGCAGAGACTCCCCGCACTGTCGATATCGGCGATTACTATGTGATCTTACCGCAAATTCAAATAACTGCTATAGAAGAGAAATACAAATCGATGAACAAACAGTCCAAGGATTTTCGCTATACCTCTGATGTCGTCAAGCGGTTGTCTAAGGATGAATTAAAGCAGCTTTTGAAAGAGCAAGGTTGGCTCTCCTAACGAGATGTATCATGTTATATCACATGTAGTATTTCACGACGAGGTCGAAATTTATGGACCGGCCCATGTTTTAGAGAGATTTCTGAAGGCAAGAAAAAAAGAGACCTCCTTTTTGTCCCTCCCTCTGGACTTGTCCGGTTCCTATATTTTACGCCGCGGTGGAAGAGAAATTAAAAGTCCTGTTTCGGTCTCGAGCTCTCTTGTCAAATGGGGATATGATTTTTTATATATTTTAAAATATCTTTTGAAGTATGGAGTAAAAAGGCAGGATGTTGTGATAGCCATTGACCCGCTTAATGCCTGTTTATTTGCTCTATTAAAACCCTTTATCGGATTTAATCTTATCTATTACACTGCTGATTACTCTGACCTTCGATTTAGTAATCCTGTATTTAATGCCGTATATAAATACTTAGATAAACTAAGTTTAAATCTCTGTGATAGTAACTGGTGTGTGTCAGAAGGGATCGTGGAAAAAAGGACGGAACAAGGGTATGGTAAAAAAGCTAAATTTTTACCGAATACTCCCATACTGGATGACTCTCCTCGTAAACAAGATTCAAAACTCAAAAACGAATTGGTCTATGTTGGGCGGATGGATGAAAATATGAGTATCTGGGAATTGCTAAAAGCAATAAAATTACTTTCAGCCAAGATTTCCAATATTCACCTGACGCTTATCGGTAGCGGCAAAAATGATGAAGTAAAAGCCTTTATTAAGGATAGCGGCCTAAGTAAGCAGATAGTTTTTTTGGGTCCCAAACCCAATGAAGAAGTCATTGAGGTATTAAAAAAATCCGGGATAGGTATTGCTTTATATTCAGGAGGTAATCTCTGGAATGTTTACGGAGATTCTATGAAAATTAGGGAGTATCAGTACTTTGGTTTACCGATCATTACCACCACTATCCCGTCTAATTCCCGGGAGATAACGGCATTCAAATGTGGGACCGTATTTAAACCGGAAGAGGTAACTCCGGAAAAAATAGCTGAGTCTGTTCTTGCGATCCAAAAAGAGTATAATAAATTTACCGATAATTCCTATAAGCTGGCCTTAATACGGATGAAAGACAAGATGTTAGGTGAGTTACTTAATATATGACTGACAAAAAAAGAGTATTGATTACTGGAGCTACCGGGCTTTTGGGAACCAGCCTGCTGCTGACTCAGCCTGAGAACGTTGAGGTGTATGCTGCTTATCACGACTACAAGCAAGTACTCGATCTTCCGGGGGTTAACTATATTCATCTGGAGATCAGAGATCAAGATGATGTAAAGAGGGTAGTGCAAGAGGTCAAACCACAGGTCATTATGCACACTGCGGCCCATGGAAGATTGGATTACTGCGAAGCAAATCAGGACGATGCCTATAAGACAAATTTCCTGGGCACAAAATACCTGGTAGAGGCAGCTAAACAAATAGGTGCCAGGATTATCTTCTGCTCCACGAATGCTACCTTTGATGGTTACAATCCGCTGTATAATGAGGAAAGCCCACAAGAGCCGGCCAACTATTACGGAAAAACTAAAGTCATGGCTGAGAAAATGATCCGCGAAAGTGGTGTTGATTACACGATCGTTCGGTTAATGACCATGTATGGCTGGAACTTTCAGCCGCAGCGAAAAAACATGGTTTCTATGCTCATCGAAAAGCTAGGCCAGGGAAATAGCCTGTTTATGACCAATGATCTGTGGAATAATATGCTCTATTCCAAAGAAGCGGCTAAGTTCTTTTGGAAAATCGTCACAGACTTAGATAAAACTGCTAAACAGACCTTTAATATCGCGGGTGACAAACGGGCTAATCGATTTGAAACAACCATGGACGCCTGTGGGGTTTTTGGGTTAGATAAATCTAAAGTAACCGAAGTGGACTCGGATTATTTTAAAGGATCTGAGGTGCCCAGAGCTCCGGACACCTGTTTTGATACCAGTAAAGCTCAAAGAGTGATGGGGTTTAAGCCAATTACTCTGAAAGTTGGATTTGAGGATATGAAACAAAATCCTCTGCCAAATAAAATTATTACCCTGTAATGCTTATACTAGGAATTTCTGCATTTTACCATGACAGTGCTGTTTGTTTAGTTAAAGACGGTGAGATTATTTTTGCCGCTCAAGAGGAACGTTTTAGCCGTAAAAAAAGCGATGAAGCCTTTCCTCGACTGGCAATAGCCTCTTGTTTCAAAGAATGTAATATAAGTATCCAGGATATTGACTATGTCGCTTTTTACGACAAACCACTACTGAAGTTTGAGAGAATTCTGGAAACCTATTTAAGCATCGCTCCGCAAGGCTTTAGCAGCTTTATTAAAGCCATGCCAATCTGGCTTAAAGAAAAGTTATGGATGAAACAAATTCTCAGAAAAGAGCTAGGATTTAGTGGACCAATTATTTTTCCTGAGCACCATCAGTCTCACGCGGCCTCGGCTTTTTTCCCGTCCCCTTTTTCCTCGGCTGCTTTTTTAACAGTGGACGGTGTAGGAGAGTGGGCAACAAGTTCTTTTGGAATTGGGAGCGGTAACGTTCTGACCACACTTGGGGAAATGCACTTTCCTCATTCTTTAGGGCTACTATACTCTGCCCTGACTTACTATACAGGTTTCAAGGTTAATTCGGGGGAGTATAAAGTCATGGGTCTTGCACCTTATGGCGAGGCAAAGTATAAAAATTTAATCTTAGATAACTTAATGGACTTGAAATCTGACGGATCTTTTAAGCTGAATATGAAATACTTTAACTTTCATAAAGGTTTAACCATGACTAGTCCCGCTTTCCATAAACTATTTGGAGGAAATCCCAGAAAACCGGAAACTCTGCTTGCCCAAAAAGATATGGATTTAGCACGGTCAGTTCAAGAAGTCACAGAAGAGGTTATATTGCGCATGGTTAGGCATATTCATAAAGCGACCGGAGAAACTAATCTCTGTCTAGCAGGGGGAGTAGCGCTTAACTGCGTTGCTAACGGAAGGATACTCAGGGAAGGGCCATTTAAAGATATTTGGATTCAACCCGCAGCGGGAGATGCAGGAGGAGCCTTGGGAGCGGCGCTCTTTACCTGGTACCAAGTACTTGGCAATCAGAGAACTACCAAGTCGGGTGACTCCATGAAAGGAGCGTACTTAGGACCATCTTTCCGAGATTCGGAGATTGAAAGAGTTCTTAAAAAGAATAAATTAAAATACAGCAAACTGCCCCGAAGAGAGCTGATTACCAGTGTCTCTAAAGCGATCACCTCAGAAAAAGTGATCGGTTGGTTTCAGGGTAAAATGGAATTTGGTCCACGGGCCTTAGGAAATAGGTCGATTATTGGAGACGCTAGGTCTCCTAAAATGCAGGAGACTATGAATTTAAAGATTAAATTTAGGGAGAGCTTTCGCCCGTTTGCTCCGGCTGTATTGAGCGAAGATGTAAGTGAGTATTTTGATTTAAAAAAGCCAAGCCCGTATATGCTTTTAGTAGCTCAGGTCAAGAAAAAATTACAAAAAAAGATGACTCGAAAACAACGGTCTTTATTTGGTATCGATAAGCTAAATGTGGTTCGCTCTACAATCCCAGCCGTAACACATGTTGATTACTCAGCCAGAGTTCAAACAGTCGATAAGTCCAACCTCCTATTCTATAAACTCCTCAGAGATTTTAAAAAAAGATCCGGATGTGGCGTATTAATAAATACTTCCTTCAATGTTCGAGGTGAACCGATTATTTGTACCCCTGATGACGCCATCCGTTGTTTTATCAGAACAAATATTGACTATTTGGTAATCGGATCTTTTATGATCAGCAAAGCAGACCAGCGACTTTTAGTAAATAACACTGACTGGCAAAAGGAGTTTACTCTTGACTGACAAGACTAGTTTAAAGAGTTTTGGTCTAACTGTAGGAGTTGCTTTTTTAATATTAGCAGGCGTTTTTCTGCTAAAGAAAAACGCCTTTGCCGCGAACGTAAGTTTTGCTGTTGGGGCAACTTTGGTTGTTTTGGGGTTGGTTGTACCGATGGCTTTGAAACCTATCTATAAAATCTGGATGACGGCTGCTGAGATGATGAGTTGGGTCTCTACCCGGGTGATATTGTTCGTGCTTTTTGTGGTCGTTTTTTTACCAATATCTCTAGTTTTAAAAATATTAGGAAAAGATGAGCTGGGTCTAAAATTAAGTGCGGATAAATCCTACTGGATTAAAAAGCGGGAGAGCAAACTATCCTTAGACGATTATATGAAGCAATACTAAACTTGTGTGAAATATGCTAGACTAAGAATATGGAAAAAATTGGAATTTTAAAGGAGATCTGGGGGCTACTTAGAGAACGAAAAAAATGGTGGCTAGCTCCGATAATTATTATTATGCTTCTGTTGGGAATGCTAATTTTTTTTGCTCAAGGATCGGCACTAGCTCCTTTTATTTACACCATGTTTTAGTCTAATGGTCCTAAAATCCCCGAAGCATAAAGAGAATATCAAAAATCTGGCTGGCTCCCTTGGCATCGCTTTGGTTGCTACAATAATTACGCTTAGTATAGGAGAGGCAGTTCTAAGGCTAATTCGTAAGCCCCTAAGTTTAGTAGAATCGTCCTCTGATTACTATCAATTTAACTATGCATATGGTATTGAGCCAAAGCCAAACTTGAAGTACATTGAGTATGGTTTTGATGTCTTTACAAATAGTCTAAGCCTATATGGTCCTGCGGTGGGTCCAAAATCTGATCAAGTCAGAATTGCTTATATGGGGGATTCGTACTCGGTTGGGCCAGGTATCGATACGAAGGATAATTATCCAACTAAGGTTACGGAGGTGCTAGCTAAAAAGTTTAATAGGAAATTTGATTTTGTGATTGGGGGCTATGGCGGAAGTTCACCGGCGACTCAGGCGACTGTCTTAGAAAGAAAGATCCTTCCTTTAAAACCGAATGTGATAGTTTATGAATTGTATGACAACGACCCAGGAGATGATTATGTGTTTCATTACTCTCCATATTTTGCCAGGATGCAAGTTTATGATCTTTTTCCGGCACCACTTCGGCAATTACAAATAACCCAGCAGTTCATTCTGCTTGCCTCCAACCAACTTAGTAAATATTTAGACTTTCGTTATAACCAGGGAGAGAGGATACTTGATGGGTCGGGATTACTACATAAAAAAATTGATTATGTCTGGAATAGCTATACCAAGCCTGCTCTTTGGAAAATGTTAGAAGCATCCAAACAAAATGGAGCATCTTTTTACCTTTTTCATATCCCCATAGGTTGGGATTTTGATAATGAATATAATCACGAAACTAAGGCACTAGAACGCTATTTCCTGGGAACATATGCAAAAGTCTGGGCAGATGAGGAAGATGTGCCATATATAGACATGTACGATACTTTTAAAGAAAACAATACGGAAACGCTAAATGAGCTTTACTTACCAGGCGAGAGAGGATATCATCTGACAGAGCAAGGTGCCCAACTGGTGACAGATAAATTAGTTGACTTAATTACCCAACATGAGCAATTCTAAAAAAAATAAATCAAAAATTACAATTTCCCTGGTACTCATTGTCCGAAACGAAAGGGCCTCGTCAAGTGCTTTGTTTTCTAAACTGCCTTTAAAAAGTGTTGATGATGTATATGTAATAGATGGAAACTCTACAGATGGAACCCAAAACTTTTTTAAGAAGAAAAGGATTAAAGTATATGAGCAAACCATCAAAGGTTTAGGTGAAGCTACATTTGAAGCCAGAAAACAATGTAAAACTAAGGCGATGATCTTTTTCCACCCTGATGGAAATGAAGATCCAAAGGATATAAAAAAAGTAGCTGAGTTGCTTAGAGCCGGACATCAGTTTGTTATTCCCTCCAGGATGATTAAAGGTGCTTGGAATGAGGAAGACAGTAAATTTTTCAAACCCCGTAAGTGGGTTAATCAAATGCTTGCATCTTTAGCTAATTTTTTATTCAACCATACAAAATCTTATGTTTCGGAAATAGTCCAAGGGTTTAGAGGAATAAATTTAGAGTCATACGATAGATTAGCTTTAGATAAAAGTGATTGTACAATTGATTTCCAAATGGTTATCCGAGCTATGAAAAACAAAGTCCAGATAACAGAGTTTCCCACACGAGAAGGACATCGCTTATTTGGAGAAACTAATTTTAAGTCTTGGGAAACCGGAAAATTGGAGCTAAAAATGCTGATCCGGGAAATTTTTGATCTTGCCACCTACCCTAAGCTGTGATTTTAGTGACTTGCACGATCCATTCGTTTAAAATTGGTAATTCTTCTTGGCGTATCAGACCCTTACTTATTAAAGCTTCGTAAATTTGGACTAATTTGTCTTCGATCGAACCGCTGAGGACCACTTCCTCAAGGGCATTCACAAAATAATGAATCTTAGTATAAAGAGGGACCTCCTCAGCGAGGTCTTTGAGGTAATCATGAGGATTACGGTTTTGAGAAACCGAAGGAGAAAGTACCAAAAGATTAAATCCTAATTCCCACAAAAGTCTCTGGGCAATATACCCCCGATAAATATCACAGACTCGACTGGCGACCGTTGAGGGAATATACATCAAAAGAAAGGCCTCCTTGCTCCAAAATGTATTTTGGGTATTAACAGGAGTATAAGTATGAGGAGATATACCAAATATCTTGTTTGGCTCAAATTCTATATAGCTATTGTTAGTCAAGCGGTAAATAGCATCTACATCGGTATCATGGTTAATTAATGAATGCTGAACCGGAAACTTGAGTTTAACTTTTGTTTTATAAATCGTCGACAGGTCATTTATTAAAGATAGAGGATAGCCTCTTGGCCAGATCTTAGTAGTACTTCCTTGCATCAACTGAAAAATATTTATGTAACGACTGTTTGAAAAATAAGTATCAACTTCAATCTCCTCTTTTACGAAATTGGGATAAAAGTCATAGGGCGTGTTGTCATCGTCGGTCTCGAGGATTGTTTTAGATTTTTGCATGGCGAGTAGGTATCCCATATTTTTACGCGCATAATGATTTGGAGAAACTAGCTGGGCCATTACCGGAAAAAGATTA
Organism: Candidatus Daviesbacteria bacterium RIFCSPHIGHO2_02_FULL_43_12; assembly: GCA_001776775.1. Taxonomy (GTDB): domain Bacteria; phylum Patescibacteriota; class Microgenomatia; order Daviesbacterales; family UBA10151; genus HO2-FULL-47-45. The sequence continues at coordinate 252,102 of MFDD01000002.1, read as the reverse complement.
AATTGCTCATTGAAAGAAAGAAAGGTACATCCTTCTTCAAACCAGTCACCGGGTGATTTTTTGTCGCCTGCGACAATTACTTCATGGCCAAGTTTAACATAGGCTTTGATTACATCATTTGGTGGGAAGATACTGGTGATGACAACTGGAGCTTTTTTCATGAAATAATGAAGAGATTATAGGGTTAATTGCCAGCCACCGCAATAGATCAAAGGTAGGCATGGTTTTTTATAAATCATTCTGATAGTATAAGGAGAAATCAATGACCTACAAAATTTTTATAAGCCTTCTTATTAGTTGTCTAGTGTTGCTCGCTCTATTAACCCGTCTCGGATCTTACCTAGATTTTAAACAACTTCAAGGACCATCTCTTTACTTTTATTCTATTGGTTCAGGGTCGGACCAGGATTATCAAATCAAAACTGCTTGGACACATTTTACACAGCATAATGCCACCGAAGTCTTTACGCATTATGACTATCTTTTTATGCTACCATTGATGATTTTAGGATTTGGCTTATTTGGTTTCATTGGCGGGCTGAAATCGATTGTTATTTTAAATCTTGTTATTGGAGTAGCTACAATTATCATCCCGGTACTAGTTGGTCTGAGCTTAAAACGACACTCCATAGGAGTCTTTTTTATAGCTTTTGCGTTAATTTTTAATCAAATTATGATTTATAATTCTTCGGGAAGATTTTTAAATTATCCACTTGTTTCATTTTTTTTTGTATGTTTTATTTTTATCTACTACAAAGCTCTGGAAAAGAAAAGTTTCAGATGGGTTGTCGCCCTAGGGGTTATAGCTTTGCTGGAAGGTTTAAGTAAACCTTTTCTTTTTATAAATGATATTCCATTACTAATAATATTCCCCTTTTGTATACTAGTTCAGCGTCTCAAATGGATAAGTCAAGCTCCCTTTATTAAAATCAGCTTATTAAAAAGTAAAAGACTTTGGGTTTATTCCTTTTTGCCTTTAATTATTCTCTTAGGTCTGTCTATTGGCTATGAGATTTGGCACTTAAATGCCTTTGGTAAACCGTCATATCTCGGAGATACCTTTCTACCATCCGCCCAAAAGGGGATTTTAAGGGATCAAGTGCTGGGACAGAGTTTATTGTCCTCGGTTCCAATATATAACAAGCTCATGAACATTTTAACGCTAATGTTGATGGGGGCGAGAGAAACAATTCATTTATCGGGAGATAATATAGGTCTAATATTACTGGGGCTTGTGATGTATGTCTATAAAAAGAGAAAGAAACGTCTCCAGGCTATTAAATCGATTGTGATTGCGATAAGCGTAATTGCTATAGTCATTAAAATATTATCGAGTACCATTTTTTTAAATAATCCTTTTACACAAGTTCCCACTACGTGGGTAAGGTTTGACTTTTTAGCAATAGCTATTTTTATTGTATTTATGTATCTATTTATGACTACTTCCAGGTTATTTTTTGCAACAGGTTTGATGAAGCTTTTTTATTTGTTTGCTCTGTCGATGACTTTAACGGCTGTTAATCAGCCACAGCTGTATGTCTCACTTATAATTTGGCATATTTTATGCATAGGGTTATTTTTAGATTTTTATTTGGCGGATTTACTACATAATCTACCACTAAGAGTTTATGGATTAGCTATTTTTATGCTTGTACTAGTTTTTCTGTCGAGTTTTATCGAACAAACGAAACTGACTGTTCTAAATATGCAGCAAGCCTCCCAGGAGCGAGAGTATCTTCAATGGGTTGGACAAGTTTTACCAAGCGATGCCATAATTTTGGGAGGATCAAGCGACAACCTAATATGGTTGAGTGAGTACACTAAAAAAGAGGTTGCCTATAATTCATTTTATGTGCCAATGCTAATTAAGCCGGATGCGAATATGTCTGAATTACAAGAATTCAGTGGTTATAGCCTGACATATTTTCCGCAATTTGTGAAAGAAAAAGTTAATTCGGTAAATAACCTATTCATTTTAGATGAAGGGCTAGATAGATGGAACGATTATCTAAGTAGAGGTGGAACCGAATCCTATCCAAAGGGTGTGTATAGACTAAAAAAAGTATTGGATCAGCCTTCAAGTCAAAGAGAGGTCTATCAGTTGGAGTTTAATCCTTAAATTCTAATGTTCGGATAATTAGAGCCGCTTCCTCCTGATCGAAAACCTCTATTTTATAAAATTCCAAAAATGTCCCAGCAACCACATAAAAGATATTAGGAGAAGATTTAACGATGAACTTGGTTCTGCGAAGAGCAAGATCTGGCTTGATCTCTGAGCGGATGTAATCCATGTCAATTTTTTTACCACTTATTACTTGTTCCGAAAGCCAAGCATCAAAGCCAGCGTTTTTAGGGTTTGCAGTAACTGTAATAGATAGAATTTCCTTTCCAGCATCAGTCACTAAAAAAGTCTCGTCTTTGGTTATAACATTTGCGCTAGGCGGGAATCTAAACCTAAATGACCTGTCCCATCTATCAAATGTTTTCCAATTACGAAAGATCATTCGAGATTCCAAAATTTTTGCAAGCTCTTCGCGTGTCTCAGCAGTTTTATCATCTAAAATTATCTTATCGCCATCATAAAAAAACGAGAAAACCATATCCGGTGAGTAGTTATGGGCTTCAAGCACTTTAACAACTGGAGTCAGGGTAAGAAAATAACCTATTCCGTAGTCGCCCTCTTCCTCGTACCCTTGAGAGGCTAACCCGTCAGAACCGATAAAATCCGCTGAGTAAAAATTAGCAGGATATGGGAGACCCTGAGGGTTGTATGTCTTACCAAAGGTTAGTGGGATCATTTGAGAGAAGGCAGTTTGGAAAGGAAGCATAAGCAAATTGAATCCGTAATAATTACGATTGCTTTGAGTGTAAATGATCATCTTTTTTGGAGGAGTACCGATCGATTTTCGCATGCTGGAAATTATTAATTTACGTTGCCTGGCGTGAATCTCTTGTTGGGATAATACATAATCTATAAACCCAGATTGCCACCAAGCCCAGCCAATTAGTAGCATGCAAATAGTTAAAAGCTGCCGCCGGTGTATTTTCTTGTAAATTTGATTAATCGCTACTCCAAATAAAAGTGAAGTAGCAATGGAAAGATGATAAAAATGTCGTGAATCAATAGATGCAGAATAGCCCCACCAAGGGAATATTAGGGTAACGCCAAGAATAGGTATCACGCCGCTTAGAAACCAAACCATAGAAACCAAAAACCATTTTTTAGGAATTCGAAGAATAGCAAAAATTAGCAATGAAATTGCAGTAAACATGTAGCTTAGGATTTCTGGTAGTGTCCCCTGGATTAGTTCCAGATACATTTTTGAATAAATTGGTTTTTCGGCAGCAAAAAAAGGAAATTGATAATCGGTTAGAAAAACAGCCAGTGCCTTGATAGCTTCTTGGTGCACAAAGGATTGGGCAAAGCTCTTCAAAGCAATAGCCCAGTAGCGAAAAATGAATAGATCTAAATTTGATAGGGAAATTTTGGTAATTAGTCCTTGAGAAAAAAGTGTTGGATGTAAATTATCAGCTGGAGCAGAAAAAAATAATCTTATCAAAATAAACACGCCAATCGAGAGCCATATACCCCAAAGTCCTTTTATAAATTCCAGAAAAGTAGGTCTCTTACAAATGATATAAAATAAAATCAGTGCTGGTATTAAAGTAAAAGCAGTCTCCTTTGTGACGAGTCCCAGGAAGGTGAATAAAAAGCAGAGATGTAAATATTTTTTAGAGTTTGATTTAATAAACTTTAGAAAAAAACTAAGACTGAGTAGTATAAAGGTTACGGAGATAGTAGTGCCAGGAGCAGCAGAGATCCAACTAAAGGCTTCTTGGTGGCTGGCTGTAAGTAAAAAGAAAAATGCTGAGAAAAGGGCGATAATTCTTGATCTGGTTAGGTTTTTAATCAAGTGATAAAGCAAACAGGTATTTACTAGATGAATAAATCCATAAAGATAAAGATAAAGATATTGATTGAGTCCGAAAATACGAAAGGTCCATACATAAATTAGATCAAGTAACGGTGATAGATGAAAGCCAAATTGTTGAGGATGAGTAAAAGTATAGATAATTCCGGATATCGGCCACCAAAAACTATTAACATGTGGGTAATAAATACGAAAGAAAACCCATTCATCACCTTGAAAATATAACGAAAATAGTTTCTGAAACATCACCAAAAATAAAATCAAGAAACATATCGCAATTAGTGAAGTAGAAAAGGTTTTTTTCATAAGATCAAAGTTCCAACAAGGAAACTGGGGGTAAGAAACAGTAAGAATAGTACTATCAGTCCGTATATTATTGCCTGTTTGATCAAAGTCTTTGGAAGGAACTTGACAGTTAGATTGTTCAAATTTAAAAAGAGAACGAACAGTCCGAATGTATAAAGTGTAACAATTGAGGGCTGGAGCAGGGGTAGACGGAGAATATTTAAATGAAAGGTTGTATTCTTAAAATGAATTGATTGGAAACTAGGTATTGTCATGATCGTAAGTAGAAACAAAGTTACGATAAGTATACGTAACGTTCGATTACCGAGAAAGAATGCTACCACCGAACCGACCATTAACCCCTTAAAGATAGATGGCCCCAGCGCATTAGTGTAATAGTTTTCCAGCAGTCCCATCAGCGTTTTTGACCAGAGGTTGTACGGATAAAGGTCTTTAGTAATAATTAAATATTGATCGTTAACCACGAGCAATGATTTAAGGAATATATTTATATTTGTGGTTAAGGGAGTGAGTAAAATGATTAGTATTAGGACTTTTTTTGTCAGGCTACCCTTTAGAAAAATTGTCACTAAGATAGATGCGATAATAAGTAGACTATACAAATCTAAAAAACTAAAGCTGATCTTAAGAAAAATTGCTATAAGTATAATCAGTAGGTTATTTTGCAAAAGGAGACATCTGGCAAATATAAGAATAGAGATTAAGGAAACAAGAGGAATTAGATTATGAGTGGATAAAAAGGAAACGGTGAGTGGATTGATGATAAAAGCACATCCTAAGATTAAATGTACCAACTCAGAGTTAGGTCGGTGCTTATTATTGCCCAGTAAACGAAACAAAAAGATTGCAGAGAGTGCTAAAGAAAAGAGGCTAAATAAAATTAATAAATAGTTCAAGAGACCTGTTAGGGTAAGGGAATAATCATTTAGATACCAAGTAGTGGTTCTCGGAATATCCCAGAGCATTAAAAAAAGAAATGAGGTACCAAAACTGAAGCTAAGCGGTTTAAGGTAGTCTTTGTTAATAAATTTTTTCATACTGCTCCAAGCCCTTAAAGAGAAAATAGTAGTACCTCCAGTCTGGGTTGATAGTGAGCTTAGATAGATTAGCTTTTTTAGAGAAGTAATTTCTATTTAATAACCCCAGAAAAATTCCCATAAATATTCCCTTTAGGACTGCCAGTCCCACCTTAGGGACCTTTAAGCCAAATTTTAAAGCTGCAAGTAAGCAAAGCAATAAATGGATAGGTAAAACTGTCATTAATGTAAAAAAAGGGAGGTTTTGAATATATGTCCGGATACGATTTTTATAAGAGTGATACTGGATAAAGCTTGAAGGAATTTTATTGGATGTCATCCCGCCCAGGTGGATTATCGAAACTTGGGGGACTACCATTAGATTAAACCCGGCATTAACTGCTCTATGACATAAGTCTGTCTCTTCGAAATAAGCAAAGTAAGATTCATCGAGTTGGCCAATTTTATCTAAGACAGATTTTTTCCAGAGCATACAGGCTCCTTTCAGGGAATAAGTATTGGTTTTGTGTACAAAAGAAGGATCTGGTTTGTGGCGATGAGCCCGGTGGTATAAGAATCCGGTTCGGGTCAGATATGATCCGATAGAATCGATAGTGCCGTCTGGTAAAAGAATAAGCGGAGAGACGGCTGCCACCTTGGGACTCACGAGCTCTGCAATAAGTGTTTTAAGAAAAGGTTCTGTAATTAAAGTATCGTTATTTAAATATAAAACATATTCCCCTGAGGCTAGCTCTAATCCTTGATTATTAGCCTTGGCAAAACCGGTATTGAAGGAATTCTCGATTAGTTTGACTTGTGGGTAACTTTTCTTGAGCCAAGAAATTGTCCCGTCAGTTGAGGCATTGTCTACAACAATAACTTCAAAATTAGACTCATATTTATATAGAGTTTTTAAGCAGTCAGAAAGTAAGCCCTTTCCATTTAAGGTCGCAATAATGACTGAAACTAAAGGGCCCTTCATCTTATAGAGATTCTAGCACCTTTTTTGTAAGTGGTATACTTTTAGATTAGTATGGCAAAAATAAAAAGATTTGAAAGGAATTACTTTGATGGTTATTATAAAAAAATGGTTGGAAGTTTCACTGATAATGACCTATCCAAAGCTAAAAAATGGTTTTGGGGATGGTTTAAGGCTTTAGATAGTGTTTACGATTTAAAACAGGGTGGCAAAGAAGTTTTAGAGATAGGATGTTCGATTGGAGGGGCCGCCGCAGTTTTAGCTGAACGGGGGTTCAGAGTAACCGCTTCCGATATTTCTGATTATGCACTGCAAAAGGCTAAAAAGTTACTTCCTCAAGTTACTTTCTTGCGTTGGGATGCTACCAAAAAATTTCCTAATGATAAAAAGTTTGATTTAATTTACGGTTTTGAAGTTATTGAACACATCTCAGAGCCCTTGAAGGCTCTGACTAACTTGAAGGAAACCTTAAAACCGAAGGGAGTATTAATACTCTCCACCCCCTTTCCTTACGCATACGTATACTCAGATCCGACTCATGTTAGCGTTAAACACCAAACAGAATGGAAGGATATCTTTAAACAAGCTGGGTTTTCAGAAGTCAAATTTATTAAAAGAAGCTTTATTCCCTATTTTTATCGATTCTCTAAAAGGCTGCATCTTATTTTGCCCTTTACTGTCAACAGTCCCTACATTAATTCTTCCCTATTTATTATTGCCTATAAATAATGTTAAATACATACTAATTCCTAATTCCATGACTTTAAATATAAAAAAAGTATTTGGCCAAATAGTACATAGCCCTCATTTTCTTCCGATAAGTATAATTCTTATACTAGGACTGACTCCCTTGCTCTGGTTTAAGCCTGGGGTGATTATCGCTGGTCACGATGCAGGATTGCCGCTTGATCCGATTATTCATTTTATAGATCGTTTAAACACCTGGACCCATCGTTACGGCATTGGTGTCGACCAGTCCTTTGCTTTAGGTGGATTTTTTATACACGGGCTGGAAGCGCTTATTTCCAGTATGGGTTTTTCTCTGGTCGCTTCTCAAAAAATAATGTTTATTGTCTGGTTTGTTTTGCCGGGACTTTCCATGTATTACTTAGGACTTACCCTTTCTGCAGATAGAAAACATCAGTCAGCATGGTTAATTGCCAGTGTCTTTTATATGTTTAATCACTTTTTGCTGCAAGCCTGGTTTGTAGCTGAACGAACAAAATTTAGTATTTACATAGCCCTTCCTTTTGTGATTGCCATGTTTATAAAAGTATACGAGAGAAAAGTATCCTCGCTCAAAGCGGCTATTTTAGTAGGGCTAGTACTCTTTGTATTTAATGGGGGAGGGTTTATTCCTTTATATGGGACCCTTTTCGTGACTTGGATCTGTGCCTTTTTGTTTTTTGTGCTGCTTGACCATAGCTGGGAGACAACGAAAAGATTTGTTTCTTTTTCTTTGCTCGCTTTGGTCTGCGGGGTTTTACTGGGTGCTTTTTGGTTTATTCCATATTTATATAGTTCAGTCCACTCTTATGCAACGTCGCTGGAATTAGTTGGAGGATTAGATGGTGTGAAAGGTTGGATTACGGTAATAAGCGAAAACGCAACTTATGCAAATTTATTCCGTTTACAGGGAATACAAGAGTGGTATGTTAATCCCCTACATCCTTATGCAGCAACTTTTTTAACCAATCCTTTTTTGATTCTAGCTAGTTTCTTACTTCCAGTGCTGGCATTCTCACCAATATTTTTTGCTAAAGGGAGATTAAAAAAATATGTCCTTTTCTTTGTGATACTGTCTTTGGTTTCGATGATCTTTTCCGCCGGATCCCAGCCTCCATTTGGGAGCTTTTATTTTTTTCTGATAGATCATTTACCCGGATTCGCTATTTTTCGAACCCCATTTTATAAATTTGCCAGTTCTCTTTGGCTCGCCTACGCTATCTTAATCGGATTTGCCATAAATTATTTATTTTCTAAATACTTAATTTTGTCCGGTCGGATATGGCAAATGCTAGGTGTTGGAGCAGTTATTTTTGGAATTATTCTTTATTCGTATCCTTTTTTGAATGGCATATTTTTTGATTATGAAAAAGATACCAAGACAACACGGGTTGCTTATCCCGAATATATTGATACGTTTAATAAGCAGGTCAGACAATTCGTCGGCAAAGAAAATAGAGTACTGTTACTTCCTGAATTAAGCAGTAATCTTAATATTGAAGCCTATAATTGGGGCTTTTGGAGCCTGGCAACAGTACCTTCACTTTTAACAGAGATCTCCTTTATCAGCAATAATGCCTCTCTCGAGGAGCCGGAGAAGAAGTTGGTTTTATCTGTGTACACGAAACTTCTCGCGAGAGATCCTAGCTGGGTGAAGCTGGCATCCTTTTTATCAATTGATGGTTTTGTGGTCCGCAAAGACTTCTTTTCTACTCAAGCACACTATGAAACAGTTGACCCCAAAGAATACGAAGATGCACTTATCGAAAGCGGTTTGGTTACCAAAAAATTAGAAACCGGGCAGTGGACTTATTATGAGTATAAAGATAAGGGTGATCAGTTTTATTTAACATCTTTGCCTGTTATTGTTGACGGAAGCGTAAATGATGTGGACCTTCTGGCTTCCTTAAAGGAGGTTAGCCCAAATTCAGTGATCGTGTTTACAGGATATGAGGAACAATCTTTCAAGAAAATAGACCAAGAATTTCCCCAAAAATATATTATAGCAAGCGCTCAGTGCGAAAAATGCGACTTAAGAAAAAGCTCCTTGTTTTTGCCTGGAGTAGATACTTTTGGAATAGGCTCCCGGTTTTATAAAGTGGTCAAAACTAAAGAGGATCAAGACCTCGCCAAGGTTACTCTTACCTCAGATAGGCTGACAGCCCTAAAAGAAATCGTCTATAAAAGGTTTGTAGGACTGCGGGATATGTATTTCCAGAAGAAAAATGTATTAAAAAAGATCGAAGGAATTAAGGAATTTAATAGCTACCTTGATCGTCTCAGCTCGTTACTTGATGAACCCAATGTAGGAAATGAAGTTATCATAAACGAAAAAATAGTCGACCTGGGGGATGAATTAGAGCAGCTGTCCGGCTATATTGATTATCTATATAGCCAATTGTCTAATGATTCAGAAGAAGAGGTGTTGTATAAAACTCTTAAGAAAACAGAAGCGCTGGTTGCTAAAACTCGCCATTTAGGATGGATGACCTCAGACAGCATAAATAAAAGATATCTAATACGAGTCCCCTTGGACGGGGATTATAAATTTTTACTAGATAAACCAAGCTCTAATTTTGGTGAAGCTATTGTCAAGCAGGGCACAGTAAACTTTGAGATTGATGGCATAGATGCAACCAGAGGAGCTACCCTTAGAGCGGATAATAAATGGATTGAGACGGATTCCTTCAGCTTGAAAAAAGGGGTGCACAAACTCACCTTTAATGACGGTTTAACCCCCAATTTGTTAGAAAGCCAAGTAAGTGCTCTTAAAAATACTGCTGATAGCGGATTTACAATTACAGCAAATGGTCAAGAAAAATGTGTTGACTTTTTACTTCCATCGGATGGAGATAGAAACTCGCTTTATAATTTTGAATTCACATATCAAAACATCACCGGTAACCAAGAGGTTAGCTTCTATACAGCAATTGGAGAAAATAAGAAATCGACCCTCTCGAATAGAGGAATGGTTACCCTCCATCCGGAACGCTATGAGCAAAAGTACTCCCAGAGCGTAGCTCTAAAGGAAGGAGAGTCAGCCCATATTTATCTTTGCAGCAGAATTAAAAGATATTCCGACATTTTAACAGTTAATAAGTTTACTTCAGTTGCTCTTCGAAAAATTACCAAGCCTTATATTGCCTTCTTGGGTGGAACAGAACCTCCTAGTGCCGCTAAGGTTCCCTATGATACTGTCAAGGTAAGCAATTCCAAAAATACGATTCATATTAATTCAGATAAACCCACCATCGTGGTTTTTTCCGAGAAATTTGATCCTCTCTGGAAAATGTACAAAACATTACCAAGCGACGGATTTTGGACAAGGTACCTGCCTCTTAGAGGGCAGGATAATTATAATCATTTTATTGCCAATGGGGTAACTAATGGTTGGCTTGTACCTGCCGGGGATCATTACCTGAATATAGAATTTATGTCCCAACGTATCTTTAACCTCTCTGTCGTTGTATCGGTAGTCGCTTTAGTTAGCACTTTTCTTTTGCTATTATTTTTAAAGAAAGGAAAAAATGAAAAAAATATTTAGGATCCCTAAAGCGATGTACATGTTTTATGAGACTAATTTGGCTTTTCTGCTGTTAATGGTTTTATTTAATGCAATGATTATAGGAATAGCTGCAGCAGTGCCATATCTGAACTGGTTTTTAGATGTGCTGCCACTCGTTTTATTGGCTGTTGACTGGTTAATTTATTTAATCCGTTTTCGTCCCGGCGACAAAGTCATATTTATAATTTTCCTAAGTGTGCTTTTTGTTATGTTTATAATGAAGCTAGTTGCTTATGAACATTTTCAAAAAATTCTTGGTATCGCCGTCTTTGGGTTGGTAGTGACCTTAACGGCAAAAAGCTTGTTTTCTCTGAAAAATGAACAAGAGCAGTAATTTGAAAGTATTGGCATTTGGAATTTTTTTATTTCTAACTATTTTTCAGGCAATTTTTCAAGTAACCAGCCATGAGGGTATTAGTGAAAAAGTATCATTGCTCACTTACTCTGTTTTGATTTGTGTACTAATATTAAGATATGTTAAGGTTTAAAAGATCTAAGCTTGTGGTAGCTTTAATTTTAGGCCTGGTGATTTTGGTTTACAGACATATCTTTAAGCTGCAGGCTCATGCGGCAGGGGATTTAAGTTTCTTTTTTGATCCTAATCTTCGCGAACTGCTTCTTCCCTATGTTTGGAAAAACTCGCCAGGATTTGGAGGATTGGGAGATACTACCATCCCTACTCTTTGGATTTACCCCACCTTTGTTATGTTCGCAGTAGCCAATCTTCTGACTAAGCTGCCATTTCAAGTTATTTTTCCAATGCTTTTTGGAGTTGTTTTTTTAAGCACAGCCTTTTTCTCTATGTATAGCTTGTCTTTAAAGTTCTCCCTTTCTAAAGAGGGAGCAGCTATCGCTAGCCTATTTTATTTAGTGAACAGTTATATATTACTGGTAGTAGACGGTGGGCAACTTGGGGTAGCTTATGGATATGCACTTTTTCCCTTAGTTTTTCTAAGCTTTATAAAAATAATTGATAAAGTTAAGTCTAACTGGGGGCTATCACTTATTCTATTTGGGATATTATCTTATCTTGATTTAAGGGTTTTTCTATTATCTTGCTTGCTTTGTCTAATTTACTCGTCTTTTAATCTGCGAAAGATTTGGGGCTTCAAACGCAAATTTATTTCGTGGCTAATACTTTTGGGTCTCTTTTTGGTTTCGATACATTTTTATTGGCTGACTCCCCTCATCGGATTAAAGGATCAACTGATGGATCAGTTACCTAGTATGGATGATTTTAGGAATTTAAGTTTTGTGACACTTAAAGATGGTTTGCTGCTATTTCAACCCCACTGGCCCCTGAATGTATTTGGCAAACTGTCTTTACCAGGGCTATTCTTCTTTTTAATTCCGATCATCAGCTTCTTGCCCCTCTTTTTTAGAAAAGACAGAAGGGTTCTGGCTGTCTTTTGGATATCTCTAATTGCTATTTTTATGGTAAAAGGCTCTAACCCTCCACTGGGAGTAGTTAATGAATGGATCTTTATAAATGTTCCGGGGATGGCGCTTTTTAGAGATTCATCAAAGTTTTTTATCCCCCTAGCTTTAAGTTTTGCGATTTTTTGGGGAACCGCTTATGACTTGATTGCAGATTGGCTAAAACACCTATACTCCCCAAGATTGAAGATTAATAGTTCATTTGCGAGCCTAAGCGTATTTTTAGTCTTAGCTGTCTTAATCATCCTGCCCGTCAGAGCAGTCTTTGAACAAAGCCTAACCGGGATGTTGGGTAGTTCTGTCAGAGGTACTTCTTTTGAAGAAATTACCAATATGATTAAAGGAGATCAGAGCTTTTTTAGAACTCTGTGGGCCCCCGAGAAACCGGTTTATGGTTATAGTGACACCCTCCGTCCGGCTCTTTCTCCAAAATCCTTAAGTGATATTCGCTCTTTTCAACTATTATCCCAAGGTCGCTATGACCTGTTTGAATTTATAAGGTCTCCTTTGAGTGATCAGCTCTTAAGACTAGTTGGAGTTAAATATCTGTTTTTTAGTGAAAATTTCAGTCGTGATAATCATAAGCTGAGTTTTCAAGACTATGCTCGGTCTACAACTAGGTTTTTAGATCGCCTCCCTTGGCTAGTTAAAACCCAAACCGGGTCAATAAATACATATCAACTTCAAAATCCCCAAGATAAGTTTACCTCTTTTGACAAACTATTTTTAATTGATGGCAGTCAGGATATCTATCAAGAGCTACAACAGGTTCAGCCAGAGTTTTTAACTAAAAATGTATTTCTATTTTTAGATCAGCTTCACCCAAGTGTGTTGGAAAAGTTAATTGATACCAATTCTGGAAAGATATTTGTTATAAGCAGCAGCAAAGAGGATCTACGCTTAAATATTGCAAATATAAATACTACCAACGCTCTTGAGTCCGGAAATTGGGGAGAAAAAAGTGATCAGTCTGCTGACTGGATACAGCTGCTAAAAGAGCAGTCTGTTTTATTACACAGTGACAGGCAAGTTTCTCAATCTGTATTCTTTTCGACAATCCCCGGAGAAAAGCTAAAGTTTGAGCTTGAGCCGAAGAAAGAAGCTTATTTAAAGCTGTTTTTTAATAGGCGAGGTGGGGATGTCGGAATTACCTCGGGTTTAGGTAAGCAGATAATTAATACTAAAAGTTTCGAAGATAGTTTTAGATGGGTTAAGATAGGGGTGCCAGGAGAGGATCTTGAACTAGAAAATATTAATGGATTTAATGCAGTTAAAACACCGCTGCAAATCAATCCAAACTTACTAACACTGATTGCCAAAGTCAGCAATTTAGGTCAAAATATTTATTACCAAAAAAGTATCACTCTAAAATCAGCTAGTACTCCAATCATTTTCGAACAAGATTTAAGTACCGAAGATATCAAAAAAAGATCTCAGAGTAAAATTATTTATAAGGAAGAAGGTCAACAGGAGATAGCCATAGAGGCGAGGTCTGTGACCAGTGATCTATTGCCGGTCGTTGGAGATAGAGTTTTTGATGTAGCAGTTAAAGCAGGCCGACAACCGGTAACAAGCGTATTGGTACATTTTTATGATGGAGTAATAGATCGCTTTGAGGACTCGGTAAGTATAAAAACAGATCCAGCAAGTAGTTTAGGTCAGGGATCGATTAGGATTCCCTGGTGGGCGACACATATTAGCTTAGAGTTAATTTTTGAATCCTTACCCTCTAAGCTGCATTTTGAGATCCGGGATGAGGATAACTCTTTGCCGGGGGGCGAAGTGTTTCCAAAGTCACTATATCAAATTTTAGATAGTAATCCACAGGCTCTGGACTCCAAACTTATCGACCCGACTCATTATCAGACCGAAACCTCATATGGTAACTTTGTAGTTTTTAACGAAGGTTTTTCACCACTCTGGAAGGTTAAGGCTGGAGGCGAAATTTTAGACACTCTGCCGGGATATTCCTTTTTAAATCTATATATAAATAAAGATAATCTCCCTACCGAGGTTTTTATCTCCGAACAAAATCAAGTTAACAAGCTCTCAATACTAGCCGCAGTTTCATGGATCGGAGTAATCACAGTTAGTTTGTTGTATTATTTTTATGAAAAGAAAACTTAAGTTAATTGCACTTTTGCCTCTTATTATCTTAATTTACTATCCTTCTTTTGGGAGTTTTTTTGCTGCCGATGACTGGTTTCACCTAAAAATTATCCAAATAAATATTTGGCCCGAGTTTGTAGGATTTTTCTCATTTGTCCAAAATTCCTTGACAGCGGGATCTTACAGGCCTTTGTCTACCCAAGTTTATTTTTTTTCTCTCTACTCTCTATTTGGTTTAAACCAATATATATTTCATTTAGTAAATTTAATTTTCTTTACTGCAAATATTTATCTGACCTTTTTGCTAACTAAAAAATTACTACGAGATGAAAAAGTTGCTTACCTTTCAGCATTCTTTTACGGTCTTTCGGTTACGCACTTTACTAAAATGTATTTTATTTCTGCTTTTCAAGAAACACTGATGGTTTTTTGGGTATTACTCTGTATACTGCTATTTTTTTCGCCGGGAAGAATAAATTATATCTTTTCAATAATCTGTCTTATCTTTGGGCTGTTTAGTAAAGAAACTGCTGCAGTGACCCCTTTTATTCTACTTGTACTACATTTTTTTGGCAAAGATAGGCGATTCATCCGAGTGCTACCAATGCTTATACTTACTGGAGTATATATCTACCTTCGGTTTGCCGTCTTTGGCAAAATTCAAGGAGAGAGCTATATATGGGACTATGCTCCACGAAAGTTGCTGAATACTTCGATGTGGTATGTTTTATGGTCGTTTGGGTTACCCGAGTTAATGATTGATTATGTCTCAAGTGGGTTGAGGATTTTGCCTAGGTTTTTTACCGATTTCCCGACTTGGTCGAAGGTGATACTAAGTTTCATTGCTTTATATTTTGTTGCCTTGGCAGCTGTACTCTTTCGAAATAAAAGGCTTCTGACTAGGGAGCTGTTGGGATTTTCTATCTTATTTATGGGGAGCCTCGGCCCAGTTTTGTTTTTACCCTGGCATAAATTTACTATCGAGCTAACCTTGCCTTTTGTTTGGTTTGCCATGGCCCTTGCTTGGCTGGTAAGTATTCGTTCACAAACTAAAGTGTTTCTTTTTATCTTGGCTTTTTTTGCTTTAAATATTGGTACAAATATACTATCATATAGAACTCATTATTCAGTTAATAGGGCAAGATCGGCCAAACAAGTTTATACCTACTTTACACGCTTCCATCCGGAAAAACCGATCGGTAAATCTTTCTTGATTGTCAGTAACCAAGTCCCCCAAATAGGTCCCAAGTCGTCAAGCGAGGAATTATCTTACGTTCTTTCCGGATCAGATTTTTTTAATGTTCTTTACAAAGATCCCGAAATAAAAGTTTTTTATGAAGGAAAGGAAGACTCTGATCTTGAAAACTCAATCCCGATCTCTGCTGATCAATTTTTGAAGGTCCAATGATACAATGGAGATATGAAGTTAGGCTTTCTGCGGACGGATACCCTTAAATTTTCCTTTATCACAATTAGTTCAACCATTATTAATGGACTACTCGGAGCGCTCTTCTATATTCTACTGGCCAGGTTGATCGGTCCCAGGGAATTTGGACTAGTGATTGTGGCCGTCACCACACTTACCATGATTGCCGATATTGCTGACTTTGGTACAAATAGCGCTCTTTTAAAGTCGGTGGCATCAAAAATAAACGACTCCGTATATATCTATAAGTCAATTAAACTTGCTAGCGTATTTAAAACGACTATCTGGATACTACTACTGGCGGGTAGTTGGTTTGCTCCTTTCGCCGCAGCAAATCTATTTCATCAGCCCTCCCTCACCCCTTTTTTAATGTTAGTTCCGATAGGAGTCGGGGGAGCTATGTTTTTATCATTGATGACAAGTTTGCTGCAGGGGTTACAAAATTATAAATTCTGGAGCGGAATTCAAATTGGCACTAATCTACTTAGACTATTTCTGCTTTGGGGACTTTATTATATCAAGCAGTTAAATGGAATAAATAGTTTTTTGCTTTTTATTATCGTTCCCTTTGTCGGTGTATTAATCTGTTTACTCAAATTACCGATTCGAAAAATTGCCCAAGCCAAGGTGGAGTCGGCGCAGGTAACAAATTTTTTCTCCTTTAGTTCCTGGGTCGGCCTGATGATTACTATTACGGCTTTTTCCTCCAGGCTAGACACCTTTTTAAATGCCAGATTTTTAGAGGCTGCACAAGTTGGGGTGTATGCCGCTGCCAGCCAACTTATCTCTGTGATGCCTCAGGTTATCAGCGCCTTAGGAGTAGTGGCTGCTCCTCGTTTTGCCTCTTTTACCAATAATGGGGATGCTTGGAATTACTTTAAAAAGTTTATGCAACTGGTAGGAGGGTTAGCCATAGTGGGAGTGGTCTTGCTCCCGGTCGCATTGCTACTAATCCCTTTGGTTTTAGGAAGCGCTTATACACAGGCACAAACTCCTTTTGCGATTTTATTTATAGCCATGATTCTATTTTTATTATCAGTACCGATACATAATGCTATTATTTACTACCTCCATAAACCGAGCTTTTTTGTGGCTACTTCAATCATCAATCTTTGCTTGATGCTGCTGGTCGGACCCATGCTAATCATGCGTTACGGGGTTGTCGGGACCTCAATGATGGTACTGATGACAATGTTGTTTAACCTTTTCGTCCCTCTGGGATTTTTATTACTTAAAATGAGGAATGGTAAATGAATATTACCGCACACTGTATAGTTAAAGATGAAGATAGGTGGGTCTGGTTTGCACTGCAAGCGGTGCTGCCTTTTGTTAGTCAAGTTTTAGTCTTTGATACGGGGTCAACAGATAAAACCGCAGAGATTATCAAATTGATTAATTCACCAAAAATTGTCTTTGAAAAAAAAGTACTCAAAGATAAAGGGGCTTTAAGCATACTCAGACAAGAGCAGCTTAAGAGAACTCAGACGACGTGGTTTTTACTTGTAGATGGTGACGAAGTGTGGCCAGAGGGAGAGCTTGCAAAATTGATTGCCCAGACGGATGAATCCCCATCAAATATCAAAGCGACCTTCAACTACATGAGAAATTGTATTGGAGATATTTATCACTATCTACCAAACTCCACTGGACAATATCAAATTGCCGGCCAGAAAGGAAATTTGAATATCCGTCTAATAAAAAAGACCCCCACACTAAAAGTTGAAGGAGTGTATCCCCTAGAATTTTATAAGGATGCCGCAGGAGTCATTCAAGAGCAACCAGAAAATTTGCTGTTTGTGGATTGTTGGTATTTGCATACAACTTTCTTAAATCGATCTTCTCATCAAACCTTAAGCAAAACTTCTGGATCTCTCGGAAAAAGTAAGTACCCAGAACTGGGTATCTCCTTAAGCGAGCAAGAATTACCGGCAGTATTCTTTGAGAAAAGACCGGAAATTGTAGGAGATCCGTTAAAAAGACGAGATCAAAGATATGTCCTAGCTGCCGTAATACTAACCCCAATTATTTATCTAAAAAGATTATTTTCATAAAATGGAATATAAAAAAGAATTAAAGATGAGGGTTTGGTCTCAGAAAAAATATTACCACAAAGCCCGTTTGGGAAATTTAGATACAAAACACCTAGGGGCGAGACTGTTAAAATTGCATTGCCAGAGTGCAAAATCCATTATTGATTTAGGGTGCGGAGAAGGAAGTAGGCTGGGGTTTGTATCAGAAGTGAGGGAAAGTTCTACTGGCTTAGTAGGGGTAGATATTAGCCCAACGGCTATTAAATTAGCCCAGAAAGCCTGGCCTGAAATATCATTTAAACAAGCGGACTTAGATAAGCTTTCCTTTTATAGCGAAAGCTTTGATCTTGTCTATAGCGCCTTCGTCTTAGAGCACTTGAGTAATCCAGAACAAATGTTAAGTGAGGCAATTAGAATAACCAAGAGTGGAGGAAGACTCCTGCTGATTGCTCCAAATTTCGGTTCTCCCAATAGACAATCCCCTCCGTTTAAGGGTTCGCGAATCAGAAAACTTAGTATTGGTTTTTTTAAGGACTTCTTTTCTAAAGATGCCAGTGAGTTGTTCTGGAATAAAGTTACCCCCATAATCGAGGAGAGTGGTGTGCACTCGGACTGGGATACTACAGTTGAACCATATTTGGGGTCTTTGATCCATTTTCTTAAAAGAAACGGCCTAGTAATTGAGGAGGCGAGCTCCTGTTGGAGCGAAGAGTTGAGCAACTCGAATTTAGGGCAAAAGCTATTTAAAGTTTTGGGTAAATTAGGCGTTTATCCTTTTTGGATGTGGGGACCACATTTAGTGGTTGTAGTAAAAAAATGAAAACTATATTTTTAAGCAGATATCAAGAAACATCTAAACGAGGAGCGGAAGTTTTTGTTAGAGAACTAACCTCTCATCTACAAAATTCTATGCAGCTGGAGGTTTTATCCGGCAAGGATGCGGATAACCTGACCAAGGTTCTCTCCTTGAATCCGGATGTAGTGATCCCTATTAATGGTAGGTTGCAAAGCTTGAAAGTTTCTTTGGGTCGGCTGATAAAACCATACAAAATGGTTATTTCTGGGCATAGTGGTATGGGCAGGGATGACTGGTGGAATATTTTGGTCAGACCGGATGTTTTTATTGCTCTGACTGAAACAATGAGGAAGTGGGCTAGTCTCAGAAGTCTGGGGGTACGCATTGAAAAAATATCCAATGGGGTAGACTTAGATAAATTTAATCCCAAAGGTTCTAAGCTAGATTTAAAATTAGCTCGTCCAGTTATTCTTGCAGTTGGTGCCCTCACTAAAAACAAACATCACGAAAGAGCGATTAGAGCTGTTGCGAAATTAGACCAGGGGTCGCTTTTGATTGTAGGCGAAGGTGAAGAGGAGCAATCTCTTCGTGAGCTAGGCCAATCACTATTGGGGGATAGATTTAGCATTAAATCATTTGATTATTCTAATATGGCCGAACTTTACCGCGCCGCAGATCTTTTTACACTACTATCATGGGACAGGGAATCATTTGGAATAGTTTATTTAGAAGCAATGGCTTCGGGGTTACCGGTGGTGGCTCCCTTAGATGGAGCTAGGAAAGAGATTATTGGCGATGCGGGAATATTAATTGACGCCGAAAATGAACAAATAATTGCCGAGGCTATGAAACTAGCTCTTCAAAGAAATTGGGAAAATAAACCTCGCCAGCAAGCCGAAAGGTTTTCATGGAATATAATAGCCAAGCGCTATAAAGAGCTGCTTCTTCAGATTGGAGAAAAATGAAAATATCTGTAGTTTATGTAGTTTTTAATGAAACTGAAAAACTTCGCAAATCTCTTCAAAGTATTAGCAACTTTGCAGAAGAGATCGTGATTATAGATATAGGCAGCGAACCCAGGGTCCAAGACTTGAGCAAAGAGTTTAGGGCAAAATACCAAGCACATGCTTTTGTGCCTTTTGTGGAATTAATTAGAGATTATTCTATAGCACAAACCTCAGGGGACTGGATCTTGATTATGGATCCTGATGAGGAGCTGAGCGAATCTTTGAAGGTTAAGCTCAGAGAGTTTGCAGCCAGTAATGAATATTCAGTAATTAATATTCCTAGAAAAAATATATTTGCCGGTCAGTGGATTTCGCATACTAATTTTTGGCCCGATAGACAGATACGGTTTTTTAGAAGAGGGGCAGTTAGTTGGCCAAGAATAATCCATACTTACCCGAAAATCGAAGGTGAGGCATATAATTTACCGGCCATAGAAAGTAATGCTTTGCTTCATTTTGGATATGACAATTTCAGCCAGTTTTTGTCAAGGCAGCGCCGTTATGCAAAGATTGAAGCCCAAAATCTATCGACTAAAGGTATTCGGTTTTCTCCACTCAGACTTATTTGGCAGCCAACCAGGGAGTTTTTGGTAAGATTTATAAAGCATAGGGGATACTTAGACGGTTGGTGGGGAATTGGTTTGGTACTCGGGTTAATGTATTATCGAATCTTAGTTGAGCTGCATCTATATTCCTTAAGCGAACAAAAATGATTATAGTCGTGCTTATTTTAGGGCTGACCTTGCGCTTGATATCTTTAAATCAAAGTCTGTGGCTGGATGAGGCAATTAGTCTGCTGGCAAGTAAACAAAATTCCTTCTGGGATTATATAACTCAGTATCTGCAGGCAGATTTTCATCCCCCCGGGTATTTTATTATTCTTTGGATTTGGACTCATACTTTCGGGTTTAGTGAAATATCGGCCAGAATACCCTCGGTCATTTTTGGGGTGGTGACTATTTGGTATGTGTATAAATTAGGGGTACTAATAAAAAACAGGCAGCTGGCCCTGACCGCGGCTCTTTTAATTGCAGTGAATCCTCTACATATTTATTATAGCCAGGAGGCGCGAATGTATGAGTTTGCAGCTATGGCCTCAGCCATGAGCTTTTATTATTTTCTTAAGCTCCAGAACCTCTCGCGATTTGGGTTTTTAAAATACGGAGCATCGACAACCTTGCTTTTAAGCAGCGATTATGTAGCCAGCCTCACCATCCTTTCGCAAATAGTAGTATTGATTTTTGCCCAGTCGAAGAATTGGTGGAAGGAAGTTTTGAAGGGATGGATACTGGTAGCACTGGCCGGAGCGGCCTTTTTACCGCTGCTCATTAAGCAGTTAAAAATTGGTATAGATACGACAACTAACTTTCCAGTATGGAAAGAGGTGGTCGGACAAGCAACTGCTAAATCCTTAGGGCTCACCTTAGTGAAATTTCTACTCGGTAGAATTAGTTTTTATAATAAAATACTATATGGATTGATTGCCGGAGGAATGGGGCTGGCTTATGGATGGTTTGTCAGCCGGGGGGTAGTTGGTAGAAATAAATTTATTCCCAGTCTAATATATTGGTTTCTAGTTCCCCTAACTTTAAGTTTTATAATCTCTTTTTGGATTCCTATCTTTAGCTATTTTAGAGTGCTTTTTATTCTCAGTCCTTTGATGATTTTAGCAGCGTTAGGGATTGATAGTTTATCTCACAAGTGGAGAGAAACTGCCCTAACTAGCATAGTCGTCACGCAACTTATTTTTGGTGGTATATATCTGTTTAATCCCAGATTTCAAAGAGAAAACTGGCGAGAAGCAGTGTCCTTTTTGGAGCTTAGAAATCCCCAGGCAAAGATACTTTTTGAAAGTAACGACAGCTTTTCGCCGTTTAAGTATTATGCCCAGGATAATCTTCAGACCCTCGGAGCTCTGGAGATGATGCCTGCCCAGCGGGACTCGGACGTAGTCGACTTAAAAACAAAGCTAAAGGGTGATAAGACTATTTTTCTGGTAGACTATTTAGTAGATATTACTGATCCTCAGCGCTTTGTGGCCGCAGCAATAGAAAGGAAGGGGTATCTAAATACCATCACCCATGACTTTGCTGGAGTTGGTTTTATCTATGAGTACACTCTAAAATGAAAATTGGTTTTGATATATCTCAAACAGCATTTATCGGTGGGGTAGCAACCTATACTAAAGAGCTAGCAAAAGCACTCTCCTTACGGAAAGACTTAGAGATAGTATTTTTTTATACTTCACTCAGAAAACCCTATAAGGGTGAATTGGCGAATGTTAAATCCCTACCTATCCCGCCCAGTCTTTTTCAGCCCGTGATGAATAACTGGAGATTTATTAACATCGAACAGTTCATCGGTAAGGTAGATGTTTTTCATAGCTCTGACTGGGTTCAGCCAGCTAGTAGTGCTAAAAAAGTAACGACCTATCACGATGTCATTCCCCTAAAGTACCCCCAATGGTCAGTACCCTCGATTATCAAGGTCCATAAGGAACGCCTGGAAAAAGTAGAGAGAGAAATAGACTATATTATCGCGGTCTCCGAATCCACAAAACAGGACCTACTAGAGCTAACTCATATCCCGGCAGAAAAGATTGAAGTAATTTATGAGGGGGTAAGTGAAAATTTTAAGCCTCAATCCGAAAGTACTAAAGACGAATTCCGGAAAAAATATAATCTACCCAAAGAATTCGTGTTGGCAATTAGCGGGGTTGGAGAGAGACGAAATTTAGCTAGAGTAAAGGATGCGGTTGGGGATTTGCCCTTGGTGGTAAGCGGAGAACTAATGCCAAGACCATCAGATTCCCAAATGCCGGTTCTTTATTCTCTGGCAAAAGTACTGCTTTATCCTTCACTATACGAAGGATTCGGACTACCGGTTTTAGAAAGCTTTGCTTGTGGAGTGCCGGTAATTACCTCTAATGTCTCCGCCCTTCCGGAAGTGGGAGGAGATGGCGCCTGCTATGTTGACCCCTTAAACGTTGATGAGATCACCGCAAAGCTTAAAGAGGTATGGGCGGATGTAGATTTACGCAAAGAGCTGATTGCGAAAGGTTTTAAACAAGTCCAAAAATTCAGCTGGCAAAAGTCTGCCGACACAACAGTAGCTCTTTACGAAAGACTAAATGACAAGCAGTAAAAAACTTATCTGGATTGATGGTTATGAAGCAAATGTTGAGCAAAGGCTTGGGTCGGGGCAGGTGGCCTTTGAGTTACTTAAACACTTAGAGCAGATCGATCATTTAAATGACTATTTAATCTTACTGCCGTCTAGCCCCTTAAGTGATCTACCTAAGGAGCGTGAGGGGTGGAAATATAAGATTTTAAAATTTAATAAGCTATGGACCAGGGTCGCTCTACCACTAGAGATTTTTCGAGCTAAAATAAAGCCTGATCTGTTTTTTAGTCCAACTCACTATATCCCAACACTCACTAATGTTAAAAGAGTAGTGATGGTCTTTGATACTGGATTCTTGCATTTTCCTGAGACTTTGACCGCAAAAGACTTATGGAAGTTAAAAAATTGGACAAAGTACTCTATAAGAAATGCTCAACATATCGTCACTATTTCTGAGTCAGCTAAGCGGGATATCCTCAAAAACTACCAGGTTTCATCAGAAAAAGTAACAGTAGCCTATCCAGGACATAGCGATAAATATATCGAGATTAAGGATGAAGCTAAGATTAAAGAGATCAGCTCTAAATATAAATTAGATAAAAATTATGTTTTATTTATTGGTACGATTCAACCACGCAAGAACTTATCCAGGTTAATCGAAGCTTTTAAAACGATTGAAGGAGTGCAACTGGCAATAAGCGGTAAGACCACCGGGCCGGGTAAGCAGGGGTGGAAATTTAAAGAGATTTTAGATAAGCCTAGAAGGCTGGGTATTGAGACCAAAATTAAATTCCTAGGATTTGTCCCTGATGAGGATTTAGTTTATTTACTAAACGGGGCCAAAGCCTTTGTGTTTCCCAGTTTATGGGAGGGGTTTGGTATTCCGGTAGTTGATGCGATGTCTGTGGGGAAACCAGTGATTGTTTCCACTGCCGGTTCTTTGCCAGAAATAGTAGGTGAGGCGGGAATATTGGTTGATCCGTTAAATATAGAAGAGATTAGAAATGCGATCGTTCGGGTTTGTGAAGATGCAGGCCTGAGGGATGAGTTATCCATCAAAGCCTTGGAGCAAGCTAAAATATTCTCCTGGAAAAAGATGGCCGAGCAGGTCCTGGAGGTCTTTAAGGAAGCCAGCAATGAATAATTTTAAAGTCTCTATTGTGATACCTAATTGGAATGGGCGAGATAAGCTTAAAAAAAATTTGCCAAGTGTTTTAGCGGTTAAAGATATTCATGAGGTGATTGTAGTTGACGATGGTTCAACAGATGATAGTATTGAAATCATCCGGAAAAACTTTCCTGCGGTTAAGCTAATTATTAAGCCACAAAATAGCGGCTTTTCCAGCACTGTTAATCAAGGTGTTCGGGAATCATCAGGAGATATACTTTTTCTTTTAAATAGTGATGCCTCACCTGCTCCCGAAGCTGTGAAGATAGCTTTAGCGCATTTTGAAAACCCCAAGGTATTTAGTGTCAGTTGCGCTACTGAAGATGGCAACTGGTCCTGGGCCAAGTTTGAGCGAGGCTTTCTGTGGCATTACAAAGTGCCTTTACCGGAAGGTGAGTCTCCCAAACTTCACCAGACGTTGTGGGCCTCAGGAGGTAGCGGGCTGTTTCGTAAAAGTATTTGGGAAGAGTTAACCGGGTTTGATGAACTTTTTGCGCCCTTTTATGAAGAGGATAGTGATTTAGGATACAGAGCTACTAAGCGAGGCTATCTCAACCTTTGGGATCCCGATTCAAAGGTCGAGCATTATAAACAAAAGGGAGTAATTGAGGAAAATTTCTCCCGGTCTAAAATCTCTTCAGTCGCTCAGAGGAATCAACTTTTATTGATCTGGAAAAATATTACTGATCCAGCAATGCTCCGCCAGCATTTTTTGGGGCTTTTACGGATGATAATTTCTCACCCCAGTTATCTAAAAGTTTTTTTTAGTGCCCTAGTTAAGCTTCCCCTTCTTCTACCTAAAAGAGCTAAAGAGAGTCATTTGTCTAAACTGAAGGATTCAGAAATCTTGGGGATGTATCCGTAAGTCACTGGTTTGAGGTTGCTCTGGTCTGTTAAAACAAGATATAATAATCTAATGTTTTATCTTGAACATTTAGGGTGGGACAGTAACACCGGTTTCTATTTTAAGAATAAGATGGGCAAAACCCTCTCTTTGTCCTTGGGGTTACAAAAGGTTGGCAGTCGATTTATGAGCTATTTTCAAGACTTAGATCTATTCTTACTTCGCCTAATTGGTTACTTCCCTATATTTTTTGTGAGAAAGTTTTTTTACCAAATCGCCGGAGTTAAAATTGGCCACGGTTCTCACTTACATATGGGAGTGCAGTTTTTTAACCCCTCCGGAGTTCAGATTGGAGAAGGTACTATTATTGGCCAAAATGCTTTTTTAGACGGAAGGGACAGTCTAAAAATTGGTAGTTTTGTAGATATTGCCAGTGACGTCATGATCTATAATTCTGAGCATGATATTCACTCGGAAGACTTTCGGGCAGTGGTTGCACCTGTGGAAATAGGGGACTTTGTGTTTATCGGTCCGAGAGTGATCGTCCTACCGGGTGTCAGTATTGGCAAAGGAGCGGTGGTGGCTGCTGGGGCCGTAGTCACGAAAGATGTGGTGGATTTTGATATTGCCGGAGGAGTTCCGGCTAGGGTGATCGGCACCCGAGAGGTTCAAGATCTGCATTATAAACTAGGAAGGTCTAGGCTTTTTCAATGATCAAAAAAAACACTTTTTTTGCTCTCTCATTACTTCTTTTGGGGTATATGTTTATCCCGGGACCTAAAGATGTCTATCAGTTAGCTGATCTTCCTAGTTCAGTCAGATCAAATCTTGATGGAGATACCTGGCAGGTTCCTAATCTAAAGGCTTATTTTACGAACTCTTTTCGTCCGGAAGTTATCCCTTTTTATGTTAAAAATTATGCCGGGCTAACTATGCTCCCCTTTGGGCCACTGCGTTTGAACTATCCTCCTGAGCTAGCAGTGACTTATATTAAAGTAGAAACACACAGCACCTATCTTGAAGAGTACGTTTATCCATTAAGAAACTCCCTCTATATTAACGGACTGGAACCATATGACGAAAGTAACAATCCCAAATATGATGGAGCAGTAAAATTTGATTTGCCTGAAGGGACTTTTGACAATAAGGTAACTCTGCGTTATTACCCCTCGGCGGCGTGGGTTAGGTTAGTAGTTTGGGCAGGAATTGTGAGTTGCGCCTGGCTTCTTGGGAAAATGTCTAAAAAAGCCTTTGTCTAATGACAGATTTAGCAGTTATTATTGTCAACTTTAATACCAAAGCCTTACTCCTGAAGGCTCTGGCCAGTGTCTACCAGCAGAAAGTGAGCTTTGATCTAAAAGTTATAGTCGTCGATAACGCCTCCTCAGACGACAGCGTCAAAGCTACCAAAAAAGAATTTCCCCAAGTAGAACTTATTGAAAGTCCCCGGAATGTAGGCTTTGCGGCGGGTAATAATCTAGCCCTCGCCAAAGTTAAAGCAGGCCACTTTTTATTACTTAATTCCGATACCATTGTCCTGCCTGACTGTCTGGAGCTTTTAATGACAGTTGCCAAAACTGATCAATACGCCCTGCTTAGCTGCAAACTCTTAAATGAAGATCACAGCCTTCAGCCCAACGCCGGATTTTTACCAACTCCGGGACCTCTATTTTTATGGTTATCTGGAATTGATGACCTTTTAGGCTTACTGGGAATCTCGAGTGCTTCTTATCATCTGCAAAAACCTGCTTTTTACCGGGGGACACACGAAGTCGGTTGGGTGGCAGGGACAGCTTTGCTGATCAGTAGCGAAGTATTATCGAAGATAGGGGCTCTGGACGGCAGTATCTTTATGTATGCAGAAGATGTAGAGTATTGTTGGAGAGCGCGTGAGGCTGGATTTAAAGTCGGTTTTACTGATCAAGCCCAGATTATTCATCTGGGTGGAGGAAGTTCCCCTGCTCCTAAACTGAACCAATGGAAAGGTGAGTTTAAAGGACTACTGTATCTTTACAGCAAGTTTTATGGAAAATTGGCTGGAGATATTTTAAGAGTATTGATGTATATATTTATAGCTCTTAGGATGATAGTATTTTTTTTGCTGGGAAAAAAAGAATTTTCCAAAACTTATGCACAAGTTATCAGATATATTTAAAAACTTATCCTTTTGGCTACTGCTTTTTTTGGTAGTGTTTATCCCTTTGTATCCAAAAATTCCCCTTTTCTCTGTCCAGAATACTTTTGCGGCTATTAGACTGGAAGATTTGGTGATTGCTTTTAGTCTGGTCGTCTGGAGTTTGTATATTCTTTTTTCCAGACAGGTTAAAAAATTTGTGACGCTACCTGTGAATCAGATCGTTGGAGTCTTTCTATTGATCGGAATACTGTCGAGCTTTTCCGGTATTTTTCTGACGCATACTGCTCTTCCTCACCTAGCTGTACTGCATTTTTTAAGGCGAGTCGAGCTAGTGCCTGTCCTTTGTTTTTCAATCTTTATTATTCAACATAAACGTCAGCTGCTGATTGTTCTCTGGACTCTTTTTATAACCTCAGTTTTAGTTAATGTATACGCACTTGGTCAAGCATATTTACACTGGCCAGTGATTGCGACTACGAACTCGGAATTTGCTAAGGGACAGATCCTTTACCTCTCTCCGGGAGCTAGGGTCAGCTCTACGTTTGCTGGACACTATGATTTACCGGTTTTTTTAGTGATGGTCATGAGTATCTTTATAGCCCTTTTTTTCTACTTCAAAAACACTGCTCTCAAATTACTGACTGGCCTTGGCTGTTTGTTTTGTTTTATTATCCTGGTCATGAATGCAGCGAGGCTTTCGTTTGCAGCCTTGGTGGTCGGAATTATTATTCTACTTGTTTTACTTAAAAAACGAATGCTCATTGCGCTGCTGCTCCTGGTTGTAGTTCTTGGTGCAGCTTATCCTTCGCAGCTTCGAGATCGTCTGGTTTCGACCATTATGGTTAACTTCCGGTCGGCAGGGGACACCTATAATCCTAAAAACAATCTTCAGGAACAAAGAAGCAAGCTAAATATTCCCACCCTGCCGATCTCCAAAGATTTAGTTAATGCTACGAAATTCTCTACCCCCTCCGGAGGGGTTGCGCCGGATGTTGTGCCTGGAGAACCGACAGACCCGACCCAGCTTGGAGTTTATAGATCTGGTGCCATTAGGCTTAATTACGAGTGGCCTTTGGCGATTAGAGCATTCATGAAGAACCCATTTTTGGGAACAGGATACTCATCATTAGGTTTGGCAACAGATAACGATTTCCTACGTTCATTGGGTGAGACTGGGGTCTTGGGCAGCTTAGCTTTTTTCTTTTTAATCACTCGAATAGTTCGTGACTTTTGGAAGGGCTACCAGGACAAAGATCAGTTTACGAAGATTCTTTCTGCGGGAATGTTGATTATGGTTTTTTGTTTTGTAACTAACGGCTTGGTGATTGATGTTTTTGAAGCATCGAAAATAGCCACACTCTTTTGGCTTATTTCAGGGACTTACTTAGGGTATTTATACCAGAGAAAATGATCAAATTTTTAAAACAACCACTACTTTGGCTCTTGGTGATTCTTTGCTTAGCTTTTGTGATGCGGCTTTATAAGCTAGATAGTCCGATTGCCGATTGGCATTCTTGGAGGCAGGCAGATACGGCAGCGGTAGCCCGTAACTTTTATAAAGAAGGATTTAATATATTTTATCCTAAAGGAGATGATATGTCTCAGATCTCTGAAACCGGGAAGTTTAACCCACTTCGTCTAAGATATGTCGAGTTTCCGATATATAATGCCGTCGTCTATGCGGCCTATCTACTACACGGAGGAGTCAGTGAACCACTAGCTCGTTTAGTCTCCATAATTTTTTCCCTGGGGTCTATAGTGTTAATGTATTTTCTAACTAAGAAATACTTTGGACAAGGTACGGCTCTTCTGGCAGCGCTGCTATTTGCTGTTCTTCCGTACAGTATCTACTACTCCCGAGTTATTCTGCCTGAGCCCTCGTTGATTTTTTTTGGGTTAGGGATGGTCTATTTTACTGATCGTTGGATATGGGAATCATCGAAAAGTACCTTTGGTCTAGCGGTCATTTTTAGCATTTTAGCTTTTTTAACTAAACCAACAGTAATCTTTTACACACTACCACTGCTGTACTCCTATTATCTAAAAGAAAAAGGGCTCTTTCCAATCCCTAAAAAGTATATTGGATTTGTCAGTCTGGTACTAGCGCCCCTGCTTATCTGGAGACTATGGATTAATATTCACCCCGAGGGGATACCATCTTCAGCCTGGCTTCTAAATGGTAACGGAATCCGCTTTCGTCCAGCTTTTTGGAGATGGATAATAAATGACCGATTTAGTCGCGAACTATTATCTCCGGTCGGAGTGTTTGTTTTTATTCTCGGGTTAGTTCTTCGACCGCTTAAAAACGAGAATTTGTTTCTGCATCTTTTTGCAGTTGGCGCTTTTTTATACTTGATTGTTTTTGCCACAGGTAATGTCCAGCATGATTATTACCAAACACTGATTGTTCCGGCGATCTGTATTTTTACCGCCCGGGGGCTTTGGCTAATGCTAAAAGGCTTACCGCTCTTTCTCCCCAGGATTGTGACCATTCCTCTAGCTATCTTTTTGCTATCATTAACACTTGGGCTAACCTGGTATGAGATTAAGGGTCTTTATCAGATAAATAACCCAATAATTGTTGAGGTGGGAAGAAAGGCGGATACACTGTTACCGAAAGATGCTGTGGTGATTGCCCCCTATAATGGCGATACGGCGTTTTTATACCAAATTAATAGAACCGGCTTTCCAGTTGTTGCAGCTTCATTTGAAGATTTGATTAAAGATTTCGGGGTGACTCATTATGTTTCTACCAACTACGACAATGATACTGCCACCGTATTAAAAAAATACAAAGTAATCGAGCAGACTCCGAAATATGTTATCGCTGATTTAAGGTATCCATCTTCGACATCAGGTGCAGTGATTAAATAGCCATGAAAATACTCATGCTTACACCCTACTTGCCATTTCCTCTGTTAACAGGGGGGCAAACAAGATCCTACAATCTAATAAAAAGATTAGCAAATTTAGGACACGAGATTACTCTTTTTTGCTTGGTCAAAAGTGATGACGAAAAAAAGTATGCGCCAGAGTTGGAAAAATTCTGCAAAGAGGTTAGGGTTTTTAACCGTCCGGAAAAACCCTGGACTATAATAAATATTTTAAGAACTGGTTTTAGCTTCTTCCCCTTTTTGGTAATGCGTAACTGGGCGAGTGGAGAGAAGACAGCGGTTGCTAAACTCCTAGACGAACAGAGTTTTGATTTAATTCATGCAGAGACCTTTTACGTTATGCCCCATATTCCAAAAACTACTATACCCATCGTCTTAGTCGATCAAACTATAGAGTATAAGGTTTATCAGCATTATGTAGAAAATTATAAATATAACTTTTTAAAACCACTTCTTTTAATAGATGTTTATAAGCTAAAATTCTGGGAATTAAAATATTGGAAACAAGCCAGTAAAGTAATTGCCATGTCTTCCAACGACAGAGAAACTATGATTACTCAGGTACCGTCACTGAACGTGGAGATAGTTCCCAATGGAGTAGACAGCACTTTCTTCGGAGCAAAGATCAAGGAAAAGTCAAAGGAACCGGTAATCATGTATCTGGGAAACTTTACCTGGCTACAAAACAGAGAAGCAGTGGAGGTGCTGGTCGAAAAAGTCTGGCCGATTATTAAAAGATCTGTTAAAGATGCAAAACTCTGGATTATCGGTAAGGATGCGAAGAATTTTTTTTCGTCTCTTGAGAATAAAGATATTCGGATAGAAGAAGTTAAAGACGTCAGAGAGGCCTATCAAGGAGCACATCTTTTGGTAACGCCTATCTATAGCGGTCATGGAACCAGGTTAAAGAATTTTGAGACTTTTGCTTCGGGGTTACCGGTCGTTACAACCTCGATTGGCATTGGTGGAACAGAAGCCGAAGACGGCAAAGAAGTAATTATACGGGATGACCCAAAAGATATCGCCCAAGCGGCAATAGAGCTGCTGCAAGATCCTAAAAAATACTCAAGACTTGCAGAAAACGCTAAAAAAATGGTTCAACAAAAATATGATTGGGACCAAATAGCGCAAAAATTAAGCGATATATATAAAGAGGTGGCTCATGCTTAAGCTATCCATAGTTATCGTCAATTTTAACGCCGGAAATTTTCTGTTGGAATGTCTGTCATCAGTGAAGCAGGTGATAAATGAGGCAGACGTCAGTGTTTATATAATAGATAATGCATCAAGTGACGATAGTGCCAAGACCGCCAAGCAGGAATTTCCCGAGTTTAATTTTATTCTTAATCCAGAAAATTTAGGTTTTGGGAAAGGGAATAATCTCGCTTTAGAGAAAATTAAGGAAGGATATATTTTACTACTTAACCCAGATACTAAACTAGAAAAAGGGGTAATCTCTAAGATGCTTGAATTTATGGAAGCTCACCTTGAGGTCGGGATCTCTACCTGTAAAATAGTTTTTCCGGACGGTAGATTGGATTTGACAGCTCATCGAGGCTTCCCGACTCCGTGGGCTTCATTTAAATATTATTTTCTAAAAGATGACAGTCTTTACCATTTGCGTCAAATGGATATGTCCGGTCCACACGAAGTTGATGCTATCGCCGGAGCTTTTATGCTTACTCGGGCGGACGTTTTAAAAAAAGTCGGACTCTTTGACGAAGATTACTTTTTATACGCCGAAGATATTGATTTGTGCTTTAGGATAAAAGAGGCCGGGTTTAAGGTGGTATATGTTCCAAGTGTTTCGATAGTGCACTATAAAGGGGTATCTTCCGGGTTAAAAAAGGACTCACAAAGCGTAACAACTGCAGACCCAGAGACTCGCAGGAGGTCTTTAGATGCTTTCTACATCTCAATGCTAACTTTTTATAAGAAGCAGATGTCCAAAAAATACCCCTTTTTTATAAATTGGTTAGTGTACTTGGGGATTAATATTAAGTGGTGGATGGCGAAGAGAAAACTTACGGTATGATTGGAATGCAGAATTCAGATTGAAGAATGCAGAGTTAATGATGGAGAAATATACAAGAAAAGTTCAGACATCGGTTACTAATTTTATTCACTGCGGCGATGATTACTTATTATTAAAAAGGGGTACTCATAAAAAAATAGATCCAGGAAAGGTCAATGGTATCGGTGGAAGAGTAGAACCAGGTGAAGACTATTTAAGTGCAGCCATTAGAGAAACTAAAGAAGAGACCGGCATAAAGGTTGATGCTTCACAGATAAAATTCTGTGGTGTTGTAAGACTTGAAGGCTTTTACGATGAAGACTGGGTAATGTGTTTTTTTAAGATCAGCGTTTCTAGTATAAAGTTACCAATTGGCAGCAAGACAGAAGATGGCGAGCTGATATGGATAAATAAGGATGAAGTTCTAAATGGTGAACTAGATTTAGTCGATGACATCCAGTATTGTTTTGAAGAAATTGTAAATGAAAATGAGTTATTTTTTATTTCCGCGCAAGTCGGGAACGACTTTAAAATTACTAATTTGACTAAACAAACTTTAAAAAAATGAATATAGGTATTGATGCAAGACTATTTGGCGAATCAGGAATTGGTAGGTACATTCGCAATCTAATAAACGAGCTAAAAAAAATTGATAAGCAGAATAGTTACTTTGTATTTTTGCTAGCCAGAGATTTTGAAAAGTTTGATCAATCAGAAAACTTCAAAAAGATAAAAGCAGATATTCCTTGGTACGGATTTGCAGAACAGATTAAGTTACCCTATCTAATCGGTAAATATAAAATAGACTTAATGCACTTTCCTCACTTTAATGTCCCGATTCTTTATAAAGGTAAATTCGTGGTGACGATCCATGATTTAATTCATCAGCGATTTTCGATGCAACGATCCACAACCCATGGTAGGATTTTTTATAATCTTAAAAAGGTGGGGTTTAATATCGCGTTGTCTTCCGCTCTTTTGAAAAGTGAAAAAATTATTGTACCATCGGAATTTGTAAAACATGATATATTGAATAATTCATCAGTTTCTGCTGATAAAATAGTTGTTACTTTAGAGGGAGTGGAAGAAACTTTTAGTAAGCTTGCAAGTTCTGTGACTGAAGAGGAAGTAAGAAAAGTTCTGGAGAAATTTGATATTAAACCACCGTTTATTTTTTATCTTGGAAACGCTCATCCACATAAGAATGTTGAAGGATTGATTGAATGTTTTCTGGAACTGCGAAAAAAATACCAATACTTAAAGTTAGTATTGTCTGGCCATGATCACTATTTTTGGGAGAGACTAAAGTCTGGAGTCCACCATCCGGATATTATTTTTACAAGCTTTGTTTCGGATAAAGAGATGATTTCTCTATTAAAGAAGGCCTCCCTCCGGGTGATCCCATCTTTTGAAGAGGGTTTTGGTATTCCGGTACTGGAAGCTTTTGCAGTTTGCTGTCCTGTTGCTTGTTCGGATACATCATCTCTTCCGGAAGTAGCAGGCGAAGGAGCGATGTATTTTAACCCGTACTCTACAAAGGATATGTCCGAGAAAATAATAAAGATGTTAGGAAGTGATACATTAAGAAGCGATCTAGTGAAGAAAGGTAAGAAGCAATTGACGAAATTTAGTTGGAAAAAAATGGCAGAACAGACTCTAGCAGTATATCGATCAATATGAAGGTAGCGCTTGTTCATGATGATTTAGTCCAGTGGGGCGGATTGGAGAGAATGTTACTGGGAATCTCGGAAATTTATCCGGAGGCAGTAATATATACCTCAGTAATCGATTGGGAAAACCCTCTAATAAAAGAGCAGTTTGGAGTAAAAAAGATAAAGACTTCTTTTTTGCAGAAAATTCCCGGATGGAAAATTTTATACAAACCCTTATTTGCCCTTTATCCGTTTGTTTTTGAACAGTTCGATTTGTCTGGGTATGATTTGGTGATCTCTATTACTACCCGTTTTGCCAAGTCGGTGATTACCAAGCCAGAACAAAGACATCTCTGCTACTGCTACACTCCGCCACGATTTTTATGGAACTTTCAGTCTGACAACGTACCCATTCTGGCCCGTCCGATACTGAGCAGTTTAAGAGTTATCGATAGGGTCAGCTCTGTTCGGGTTGATCACTGGATAGCCGGGTCAAAGGTAGCAAGCAGCCGTATCCAGAAGATCTATCACCAGCCAGCTGTGGTTGTACCGGGTTTTGTGGAGGTTTCGGATTATTCTAAATGGCAAGCTTGGGACGGTAACTATTTTTTAGTAATCGCCAGACTCAATGAGTACAAAAGAGTTGATTTGGCAATCAAAGCTTTTAATAAATTTGTGAAGATTCGAAAGGAAAAAAAGTGGCGAATGAGGATTATTGGTACTGGTCCTAAGCTAAATGATCTCTATCAAATGGCCAGCAGTGAGATAGATTTTCTGGGTGCCGTTACCGAGGAGGTAAGGATGGATATTTTATCCGGTTGCAGTGCACTTATTTTACCCGGGGAGGAAGATTTTGGACTAACTGCGCTGGAAGCACAAGCTACGGGTAAGCCGGTAATTGCTTTTGGTAAAGGAGGGGTACTAGAGACAGTGATCAATAAAAAAACAGGCCTATTTTTTGATCAAGCAAATGAACAAAGCCTTCTGGAAGCTTTGGTGTTATTTTGTAGCTCCAAGTTTAGTAGCCCGGAAATCAAAAAAAATGCAGCCAAATTTTCGAAGACACGATTTAAAATGAAATTTTCTTCGGCAGTTGACTCGTTGCAGGATCAGCCGGTCGACATTTAACCAACTTTGTAGTTATAATGAGAGCACTCACGAATATGGTTTACTCGTTTTTAAAAAGACTTTTGGATATCGCCATTGCCCTATCAGCTTTGATATTGCTTTCCCCGGTCTTTGTAGTAATTGCTTTTTTGATTAAATTAGACTCTAAAGGTCCAGTCATTGCGGATATTCCACCAAGGGTAGGTAAAAACGGGAAACTTTTTAAAATGTACAAATTTAGGTCAATGGTAGCAGGTGCCCATGATCTTTTACATAATGATCCCAAATTTAAAACATTACTCGAAGAATATCAGAGAAATAGTTATAAAATAAATGAGGATCCAAGGGTGACACATATCGGCAGGTTTCTAAGGAAGACCTCCTTAGATGAACTGCCGCAGTTTATTAATGTAATCAAAGGAGACATGAGTTTTGTTGGACATCGGGCGTATTATGATTTTGAACTAGAAGAGCAGCAAAAGAAATTCCCTGAGTCAAGAGAATATGTCAAGATTATTTTATCGTCTAAACCAGGGATTACCGGTCTTTGGCAGGTCTCTGGCAGGTCTAATATCAATTTTGATAAACGCGTCGAAATGGACGCTCAATATGCGCAGAGAAGATCGATCCTTTATGACCTGTGGATAATCATCAAGACTATTCCCGCGGTTTTAACCACGAGAGGAGCTGTCTAGTGAAATTCCAAAATTTAAACTCTAAACTACAGCGACTCGATAAAAGGGAGCGCCAGGAGAAAAAGAAAAGTAAACGTAAACTTTTCTTTCGAGTATTAATAGTTTTGATTGTCGCAACCCTGACCATCTATCTGCCGATCCGCGGGGTTTATAGTGCAGTGCGTAAGCTGATGGTTAACGGCAAAGCTTTGTCTGTAGCAGTGAAAAATGAGGACTTAGACGGCATTCGCAGTGATTTAAAAGTGATTCATTCTAATATAGGTCAACTAAAGACCTCTTTGTCTTTTTTGTTTTGGGTTAGAGTCCTCCCTTTTGTTGGTGATTATTATGCCGATGCAAACCATTTCGCCTCGGCAGCCGGTAATGAAATTCAAGCCGCTCTGACTATTACTGACTGGTTAGATCCATATAAAACAGAATTGGGTTTAACTGGACATCCGACCCCCGGACAAGACCGCATTACCCAAGCTATTAAAATATTAGATAAAGCTATTCCTAACTTAGATTCAATCGAGCCTCAGTTAGCCAAAGCATCCGTTGAGGTTGAACATATAGATGTTGCTAAATACCCTGCAAGTTTAGGACACACAGCTGTCAGATCTCGGGTGGAGATTATTAAAAATCTGATTATTGGGGCAAACTATGTGGTGACGAAGGCTAGGCCAGCTCTTAAAATTGCCCCGTCCGCCCTTGGAGAACCAAGTCCAAAGAATTATTTAATTATCTTTCAAAATGATAAAGAGTTACGCGCCACAGGAGGATTTATGACCGCATATGCTTTTATGAGTCTTGATAAAGGTCGAATCTCCTCGAGTAAATCAGATGATATTTATCGACTTGACGAAAGATTGCTTAAAGTATGTTTAAACGTGATTTGCCCCCTGACACCTCCTGCACCAATCGTCAAATATTTACCTGAGGAAAATGGGAAAGCTCGAACTGCCTGGTCCATGAGAGACTCTAATCTCTCTCCTGACCTGCAGACTTCTCTAAAAACATTTGAAAAGATGTATAGCTTTTTAAAGGAGGATCCGTTTGATGGCATTATTACAATTGATACACAAGTTGTAGAAGAGCTGATTAGGATTACCGGACCAATTGATGTGTTTGGCACTACTTATAGCGCTGAGACTGATAAAAGATGTAACTGTCCAAACGTCATATATGAGTTAGAAAATTATGCCCAGATTATTGAGAAGGGTGAGGCGGATCGCAAAGCCATACTTGGCACATTGATGCAGCAGATCTTGGCGCGATCATTGGGAGCTAGTACAGACAAACTCCCGGAATTTATTAATGCCGGAGTAAAGCTGGCCAATGCTAAACATATCATGTTTTATATGCACGACTCTCCTACCCAACAAGCACTCTCGGCATTGAATTGGACTGGGGAGATAAAACAAACAGACCGCGACTATCTACATGTCAATGACTCTAACTTTGCCGGTGGAAAATCAAATATCTATGTAACAGTCGATGGTCTGCTGGAGATTGACACTAATGGGGCGGATATCAAACATAAGTTGACTTTAAACTACAAAAATCCGGAGCCGTATAAAACTTGGTTAAATGGTATTAATAGAGATTATGTTCGGGTTTATGTACCAAAAGGGGCCAGGTTGTCTCTGTCAAAGGGGTCGGAAGAGAAAGTAACAACCATTGAAGACGACTTAGGTAAAACTGTCTTTGAGGCTTTTATTCAGATCCGTCCTCAGAATTCGTTAACTTTGACTTTTGAATACACAACCCCTAAGGGAGCTTTGGGTAGGGATTATCCCCTTTTGATCCAGAAACAGCCAGGAACCCATGATTATAAGTATGTAGTGAAGATTAATGGTAAAGAAAAAGCAAACTTTGAACTTTCTTCCGATATGGATCTGAAGCTTCCTTTGTAACATGGGATCGATTACCACCGAAGGGGTTATTTTAAAAAGAAAGAATTTTGGCGAGGCAGATAGGGTGGTTACTATAATCACCAAACAGTACGGCAAGATCTCGGTGGTCGCCAAAGGGGTCAGGCGAATAACCTCCAGAAGAGCCGGAAATATTGAGGTATTAAATCGGGTCAAACTACATCTTTTTAAAGCTAAAAGTTTCAATCTTCAAGAGGCCGAAGCGATCCAGGTTTATCCGCAGATTAAAGAAAATTTGACTCTGGCAACGACTGCTTTCCACGTCCTTGAACTGGTCGATAGAATGGTAGCAGAAGATCAGTTTAACCCCCTGGTTTATTCCTTGGTTGTAGCTATCCTGGAGCTATTAGAAAAAAACCCCCGACAGATTTTTTTGCGGGCTTTTGAAGTGAAATTACTAAGTGTTAGTGGGTTTTGGTCAATAAATGCCCTGCCACATCTTCCGAAAGAAATGATCAAATTACTAGAACAATTAGAACACTTATCTTGGAATCAAATTAACGAAATTTCATTGAGTGAAGAAGAGGCCTTGTTTCTGGAGAATATTCTGAGACAATATATCGAAAGAGTCTTGGAAGCAAATTTAAAAAGTATTCAAGTAATGAGACAACTGCGAAAATAACATCAATTTTAAGATGTGATAAGATAACCATATGCAGTATGTTCCAATTATTCTGACTGTTGCCCTAGTTCATTTATTAGCAGTAATTAGCCCGGGGCCAGATTTTATTTTAATCACTCGAAATAGTCTGATGTATTCCAGAAGGACGGGTATGTATTCAGCTTTGGGTCTGGGTTTGGGAATATTGGTTCATATTACCTACTCTTTTGTTGGTATCGGTTTTGTAATAGCTAAATCAATCTTACTTTTTAATTTAATAAAATTTCTAGGAGCTGGGTATCTAATTTATATCGGGGTAATGTCGCTACTCTCGCAATCATCTAAACTTGAGCTCGCAGGTGCAGAGCATAGAAGAGAAATTTCTAAAACTTCAGCGATACGCATGGGCTTTTTGACTAATGTCACAAATCCCAAGGCGACTCTTTTTTTCTTAAGTCTCTTTACCCTAGTTATCGATCCATCTACCCCTCTTTTTGTAAAATTAATTATGGGTATTGAAATGACCGTTGTAACGAGCCTCTGGTTTATGATGGTCGCGTTTCTGGTATCTCATCATTTTATTAAAAGCCGAGTGAATAAAATTCAGCATTTCTCGGAAAAATTTATTGGAGTTGTGTTAATTGGACTTGGTATTAAGGTAGCTCTGTCGCATCGTTAAGAATTATTTTTTCATAGTATTTGACATGCATTACTC
Organism: Candidatus Daviesbacteria bacterium RIFCSPHIGHO2_02_FULL_43_12; assembly: GCA_001776775.1. GTDB lineage: Bacteria > Patescibacteriota > Microgenomatia > Daviesbacterales > UBA10151 > HO2-FULL-47-45. Next base: position 213,910 of record MFDD01000002.1, on the reverse strand, counting down.
ATCTGTCTATAATTTGTCTACAACTAAATATTTCTGGCTATGAAAGTCTTTGGCAAGCTGGAGCTGGGAAATAAATTAAGGAGGTTTAACTTAAAGCTTTGCTCAGTTAAACAATAAGGGTGGAACCGCGGGTGTAACTCGTCCCTCATTATAGGAGACGAGTTTTTTTATGGAAAAATTCACAAAACCTCCTGGCTTAATGAAACGCTGAAAGTCTTTGGCAAGCTGGAGTTTCAAAGCCGCAAAAGTGCCCTAATGGTTGTTGAGGGGAAACGGCGTGGAACCGCGGAGTATCCTAGATACCTTCGTCCCGTATGCATTTTTTAATGCAGAAAGGAGGTGTTTAGGATGGAGCGAGGGAAGATGAGAGATAGGGTAACTTTTATTGCCTTTACGGCTAGCTGTCAGTTTTTGGGATTTAGTTTATTAAGGGCAGCAGCATATGAGGCGGCGCAAGTAAAGCGCGGAGAACGTATACATTGTGTTGAACCAAAGATACAGTGGGCTACCTGCTTTCGGGAACATATTGCGAACTTAAGAAAGGCGCAAAAAGAGCAGAGTAAGTAAAGCAGCGCCTTTCTAGGAGGTGTGCTGTGAAGGTATTTGGTATATAGTATGTAGTATAAGAAAAAAATGAATACAAACACTCAGCAAAATTTAATGGAGAAAATAGTAGCCCTTTGTAAAAGACGGGGGTTTATTTTTCCTGGATCGGAAATTTATGGAGGATTGGGAGGAACCTGGGATTATGGTCCACTGGGGGTTTTGCTTAAAAAAAACTTAAAAGATATATGGTGGAAAGAGATGGTCCAGCTACGCTCGGATATCGTTGGGGTTGATGCAGCCATCATGATGAACCCTAAAGCGTGGGAAGCCTCGGGACATGTCGAGGCTTTTACAGATCCGTTAGTAGAGTGCAAAATATGCCACTCCAGGCTTCGAGCAGACAAACAAGACGAGATCAAAGACCATGAATTATCGCACAATGGAAAAAAGGTAGAGTGGACCGAGCCTCAGCAGTTTAATCTATTGGTTAAAGCCTATTTGGGGGTAATCGAAGGTAAGCAATCGGAAATATTTTTGCGGGGAGAGATCACCAACGGGGTTCATGTAAATTTTCGAAATGTGATCGATTCAACTAGGGTCAGGATCCCTTTTGGAATAGCCCAGGTCGGAAAAGCTTTTCGCAATGAGATTACTCCAGGAAATTTTACCTTCAGGTCTCGTGAGTTTGAACAGATGGAAGTCCAGTTTTATATCAAGCCCGAGGAGAAAGAGGGGGAGAAATGGTTTGAATATTGGAAGCAAAATAGGATGGATTTCTATTTATCTCTGGGAATAAATAAGGATAATTTACGTTTTCGGGATCATGCACCTGACGAAAGAGCACATTATGCTAAAGCCGCGACAGATATAGAATATAATGCTCCTTTTGGTTGGTCTGAATTTATGGGTATTCACCATCGTGGGGATTGGGATTTGTCTCGTCATCAAAAATACTCTGGTCAAGATATGAGTTTTAGGGATCCGTTTACGAGTGAAAGTTATATTCCCTGGGATATTGAAACTTCGGCAGGAGTGGATAGGTCAGTGCTCTTTTTACTGATTGACGCTTACTTCGAAACCGAAGACGGACGGGTGGTGATGAAACTTTCACCCAAAATTGCCCCGTTTAAGGCTGCCGTATTCCCGCTCCTGGCCAATAAACCTGAGCTAGTAGAGAAGGCGAGAGGTATTTACGAATCCCTTAAAGTTAAGATGATGGTCGCCTGGGATGACCGGGGAAATATTGGAAAACGCTACGCCTCACAAGACGAGGCAGGTACTCCCTTTTGTATTACCGTTGATTTTGATACACTGAAAGATGAAAGTGTCACGGTCAGGGATCGAGATAGTGCCACTCAAGAGAGAATAAAGATCTCGGATTTGGATAATTACCTCCTGACCAAAATATTCTAATATGCTAAAACGCTTGCTTGCCCAAAAGACTACAATCCTACTTGTTGCCGGAATTATTATACTTGTGATATTGACTGGAGTAGGTCTGAAAGCTTTTTCCCAGAGAAAAGTAGTCCTCCCGGAAGAAGAGGTTGATTTGCCCTTTAATGCGGACGGTCCCTACGCCCTTTTATCTCCTCGCCGCGACGGTAATGCCCTATCTTTGAATATAAAAAGAGTGTCCGATTATGACGGTATATCTTATGAACTGGCCTACCAATCCCAGACCGAAGACAAAGAGATGGTCGATAGAGGGGTAACGGGCACATTGGATATGCAGAATAAAAAGAGCGAATATACCCAGGAGATCCTTTTTGGGACCTGTTCTAAGGGAGACACCTCAGACCCATTGCACTGTGTTTTTGATTTGAATGTAGAGAATGGAACTCTGCTTCTTCGTATCAAGCAGAAGCCAAAACCAGGGGACAAGGTAGTTAAAGTTTATAAGATTAATACTACCTGGCATATGCAAAAGCCGGACGTAGCCTTGGGGTTGATAACTTCTGCTGATAGTCATTTTAGTTTTAAAACTCTAGCCTCTAGGCAAGATTTAAATATTGTGGGACTTACTTTGGTAAATGATCTGTCCGGGACACCAAAAATCCCGGAAGGCAAACAGATCTTGGGTAAAGTTTATGCCTTTAATGTGCCTACTGCCAAACAATTTCCACCGGGGAGCGTGACCATAGAACTAGCGCAGAATCCACCAACTGATGCCCAAATTGGACAATATATCGAAAAGGATAATAATTGGAAGATATTAGAGACCAAGATTACCGGCAGCAATCTGACCGCTCAGGCTGACAGTGCAGGCCTTTTTACCGTTTTTGCTAACTCTCCTAAATAGACCTTTTCTAAAAAGATACTTGCAATCTGCTAACAGTCTGTATATAGTTTATCTATGTCTGAATCAGGAGAAGGTGGGTTACAAACAAAGAGAGACCTATTCAGAAAAACCTTTAAGGCCCTTACCGTTGTCGGTACCGGAATCGCAGTCGCGAATGCGATCCCTATCTCGGATCAAAAATCCCCAGAGGCCTCTGGAAAAGGGGCGCCTACTGCTGCTGTGGTCAATAAAATTCTTGGAAAATAATCCCTTCCCTCGCTGTACGCTTTTGTCCAATAAGTGCTTTCACTTCGGTTATTCCTCTTAACTCTGAATTAATTTTCTATAGTGAGCGAAGTCGAACTATTGACAGCTTGGTATAAATGGAGCAGAATGAATAAAGATGGTGAATCTGCCCAAACATTATGTTTTTGGGCAAATATACAACATACTTTAGTGGTAAAAATAGGTTAATGCTACCAAAGAAGATACGCAGAGAGTTGGGAAATGAGGACAAATTTTACATAATATTGGGTCGAGATGGTGAAGTATGGGGATTAGATAAAGATAACTGGGCAAAGTTGGTAGAAAGTATTCTCGAAAAACCATTATCTCTGGAGGCTGGTGGGAGAGACCGCAGGAGTTTTTTCTCTCAGGCTGATGAGTGTTTTTTGGACAGACAGGGGAGATTTATCCTGCCTCAGGAATGTGTCGATAAGTGCGATCTTAGGGGGGAAGTCTGGATAATTGGGGCTGGAGACCATTTTGAAATTTGGAGTAAAAAGCGCTGGGAAGAAGAATTGATAAAAATAAAAGCTGATTAATGGATAAAGTTCATACCAGTGTCTTGCTAAGCGAAGCAATTGACGCATTGCAGATTGAAAAAAATAAGTATTATGTCGATTGCACCTTGGGAGATGGAGGATATACAGTTGAGATAGTAAGACGTGGGGGGCAAATCTTTGGGTTAGATCAGGACACTGAATCAATTAAAAGAGCGAAAGAGAGGCTAGGAGCTTTAGGTCTCTCAAGTAAAGTAGTGATTAAGCAAGGAAATTTTGCCGAGCTGGATAATTTAATAGATCAACCTGTTGCGGGATTTGTTTATGATTTGGGGGTATCCAGTAATCAGTTAGAAGATGGCGAGAGAGGCTTTTCTTTTTCTCGGGATGCCCCGCTGGATATGAGAATGGATATGAATCTTTCGGTTCGGGCAGCTGATCTGATCAATGGATTAAATAAAGGAGAGCTGGAAAAGTTATTTGCGACCTACGGTGAGTTTGTCAATAAGAAAGCGCTGAAGGCTATTATTGAAAGTCGAAAGCTCAAAGCTATCGAGACCACGACGGAACTAGCGGGTATTGTGGAAAGAGCTGTGGGCAGAGGGAAGGATAAAATTCATCCGGCTACCCTGATATTTCAGGCGCTGCGTATTGCGGTAAATGATGAATTAAATAGCTTGAGGACTAGTTTGCCCAAGGCTGTAGAGCTGCTAGAAGATGGAGGAAGAATAGTTGTAGTCTCTTTTCATTCTTTGGAGGATAGGATAGCTAAAGAGAGTTTTAAAGAGTTTGAGAAAGAGGGCAAGGGAGTGGTTATTACCGAAAAACCAATAACCCCGGAGGTTGCAGAGATAATGAAAAACCCACGTTCCAGGAGTGCGAAAATGAGAATCTTTGAGAAAAATGAAAAATTTAAAAAATCTGATCGTTAATAGACAGTTGCGTAAAAAAATGCTTACCTTAGGGATAATGGCTTTTTTGCTGCTGGTGGTGGTCGAAATATGGGCTCTAAACCGTTTGTCTACCTTTGGAGAACAGATAACTCGCTTCGAGAAAACATCCAATGATTTGCAGCTTGAGAATCAAATTTTGCAAAATAGGATTGCTTCATTATCATCCCTGCGTGAGATTCAAAATCGCTCCTTACTGTTAGGATTTCGGGCAGTTCATCTTGTTGACTACTTCAAGCCAAGTGATGTAGCATCTGCTAAATAGTTTCATGCGCTTTAGGATAGTACCATCTTTACTTTATCTAGGCCTGATCATGATTGTTTTTCGGTTGTGGTACTGGCAGATCTTAAGTTCTGATACATTAACCGCTCGGGCAGAGCAGCAGCGAGTATCCTCTCAGACCCTCTTGGCACCCAGAGGGCAGATCTATTTTAGTGATGGATCCTTGCTGGCCTCTACAGAACCAACCTTTCTAGTTTTTGCTCAACCTAAACTAATTAAAAATAAAGGTGAGGTAGCTAGGAAATTGGCATTGCTTTTTTGGGAGGATAGGAGACATGACGAGCTAGATGTTGATCCTGCAAAAAAAGAGATTCAGGTAACCCAACAGCAAGCCAGAATAGAAGAAGATATAAATAGTAGGTTACAGAAAGATCTTTTTTGGGTCAGCTTGGGGATTAAAGTATCTATGGACACGAAACAAAGAATAGAAAAAGAGAACTTTTTTGGTATTGGCTTTGATACTTATTTGACTAGATTTTATCCTGAAGGTTCAACGTCTGCTCATTTACTGGGGTTTATCAGCAGCGATGCGTATGGTTCGGAGGCAGGATATTTTGGGTTAGAAGGATTTTATAATGGAGAGTTAAAAGGGAAAAATGGACTACTGACTCAGGACAAGGATGCCCAGGGACTACCTATTCTGATTGGGACATATAAAATAAAAGATGCTAAACCAGGTAAGACGCTTTTGCTAAATGTTGACCGGACTATTCAGCATATTGTCGAAGAAAATTTGCGTCTAGGAAAAGAAAAGTACGGTGCTAAGAGTGCCTCGGCTATTGTGATGGACCCAAAGACGGGGAATGTTTTAGCACTGGCTTCTTTTCCTAATTATGATCCGGCTGCCCCAGCAGATTTTTCCAAAGAGTTTTTCAGAAATCCTATTACAGTAGATTCGTATGAACCCGGATCAACCTTTAAAGTTTTGGTTATGGCGGCAGGGATTAATGAAGATTTGGTACAGCCCGAGACCTCCTGCGACAGATGTGGGGGGCCACTAAGCATCGGAGGTTACATAATCCGCACTTGGAACAATAAATATTCAGCTAATTTGAGTATGACCGATGCGATTATCCACTCAGATAATACAGGCATGGTTTTTGTAGCAAAAAAACTAGGAGCAGATAAACTTTTTGCATATATTCAAAAATTCGGCTTTGGAGAACTAACAGGAATTGATCTGCAGGACGAACAAACTCCCCAGCTTCGCCCTCTGCCTAGTTGGAAGGAAATAGATCTAGCCACTGCTTCCTTTGGTCAGGGGATTTCTTCGACAGCCTTGCAGTTGGTCAGGGCGGTTGCGGCTATTGCCAATAATGGAGTGATGATGGAACCGCATGTCGTGCATACTATTGCAGACGGAGAAAAAGTCACGGTCATTAATCCTCGGGAGGTTTCACGGCCCATTTCAGAGCAGACAGCTAAACTGGTAACTGAAATGATGGTAAAAGCTGTTGAAGAAGGAGAAGCTAAATTTTTTAAACCAAAAGGATTCAAGGTTGCCGGTAAAACTGGAACTGCCCAAATCCCAGTTGCTGGTCACTACGATGCATCTAAGACAATTGCTTCATTTATCGGTTTTGCCCCGGCAGATAATCCAAAATTTATTATGCTGGTAAGATACGACCAGCCATCGAGTTCTATTTATGGTGCAGAAACTGCAGCTCCAACATTTTTTAATATTGCTAAGGAAGTTTTTAACTATTATGGTCTGGCTCCAACGGAGTAATTAGATGGATAATATTGATTTATTGATAAAAGAACTAGGCGCACATCGGGTTAAATATAACGAACCATTAGAGTACTATCTTTTTCGAAAAGATAAGATAGTCGCTCAGTTTTTTTATATTGCTACCAATAGGCGGGAACTAGAAAAAATTTTAGAACTATGTTCTAAATTAAAAATCGCATTTCTTGTCTTCGGAAATGGTACAAAAATTATTTTTGATAAAGAAAAAATACGAAAATTAGTTATTAGAAATAGAGCAGCTGGTCTAAGAATTGTGGGTATCAAAGGAAAGATAGACAAAGGTAACTTACCTGTCGGCAAGCAGGTTGTGGGAGTAGATGAAGCCAAGGTTGAGATTGATTCAGGGGTTAGCGTGTCGATTTTAAATGAATATTTAAACAAACAAGGTTTGGCTGTACCCGTTTGGCAAAGTTCTTTAAATGGCACAATCGGAGGTAGTTTATTAGTTGATCCTCGGATGTTAGAAAAATGTGAGAAGATAAAAATATGGGATAAAGGACACCAAGAGATATCGCCTGCAGAGCTACGCAATAAGCATATTGTTCTATCTGTAGTAATGAACTTCAAATCAGCGGTATAATTTCAGTAATCAAAGCTATATAATTACCATTGATGATCGATATAAATAGCCATCCCATCTGGAGGGGGATAAATCCGTTTAAGAAAAGAGGCCACCTGTTGCGAATCTTTTTAGCTCGCCAGTATGGCAAACTACTTCCTTCATCTAAGTTTATTGGAGTAACCGGGTCTGTTGGTAAAACAACCACTGTCATTGCGTCTCAGGCAGTTTTGATGCAAAAATATAAAACCATCAGTACAGCGCAGACTCATGCGGAGATGCCCAATCTGGATACTATCTTTAATTTACCAATGACTATCCTCCGCGTAAGGCCAGGTATCGAAAAAATAGTTTTAGAAATGGGCATCGAATATAAGGGTGAAATGGACTTCTATTTGCATTTAATTCAGCCTCAAACGGCTATTGTAACCCGGATTGCTAACGCTCATAGTGAATTCTTGGGAGATGTGGAAGAGATAGCTTCGGAAAAAGGGAAATTGGTGGCGTCACTACCAGCAGCTGGTGTGGCGATCTTAAACTTTGATGACCCATTGGTGAAAAAGATGGCCGAGACAACAAAAGCTAAGGTGCTCTATTTCGGAACAAACTCAAAAGAGTGTCATGTCTGGGCGAGCGATATAAAAATCACCAATTTCCAGCTAAGTTTTGGCCTAAATTACGGAGTAGAAAGTGTCGAGATAAAATCACATTTTTTAGGGTTGCACCAGGTTTATCCGCTACTGGCAGCAGCTACATTGGGACTTGAAGCCTCAATTCCGTTGATGAAGATTAAAAAGGCTCTTGAATCTATTGCCCCCCCCGAGCATCGGCTCCAACCCCTAGAAGGGTATAATAACTCAATCGTGCTCGATGATACCTATAATGCTGCTCCTATAGCTCTTGACGAAGCTTTGGATACCTTGAGTCGAGTATCGGCCCACCGCAGGATTGCGGTGATAGGAGAGATGAGGGAATTAGGAGAATTTAGTGAAAAGTTGCATCGTTTAATCGCTCGTAAAATTATGAAAGAGCAGCCTGATCTGGTTTTTTTGGGGATTGGGGATACCAAATATATCGCAGAGGAGCTCTTAAACTTGGGATGGAATCAGGATAGGCTAGAATATAACTTAAAAAATCCCGAGATAGTTAATAAATTGCTCCAGGTTTTAACAAAAGGTGATGTAGTCTTGGTAAAGGGAGCACGAGCAAATCGTTTAGATGAGGTTGTCAGTAGGCTGGTAGGTTTAAAAAAATAAATGGTACAACTACTTGGACTGGTTTTAATATCTTTTTTCACCACAAGTTTTTTATTGATACCTTTTATCGATTATCTTTTTATTTTAAAAAATAAACAACTAAAGGGATCTGTCCGAGAAAGCGTGTCAGCAGATACCCCAATACATAATCTGCTGCTTTCAGGAAAGGACATCGCCGTTCCTGTTGGAGGGGGTATTTTACTGATCGGGATAATTACCGTGCTAAGTACCCTGGCAGCTTTTTTATTGAATTTAATAAAAACTGAACTGTTTATATTGCTATTTACTCTTCTTTCCTTTGGAGCGATTGGTTTTATTGATGATGTTAAAAAAATATTCCTAAATTTTAGTGGAAAATATAAGGGTTTAAGATCCCGTTATATTTTTCTTTATCAAATTATTTTTGCGCTGATCTCCTCGCTGCTGTTATATTTTCTGCTTGGATTCGATAATATTTTTATTCCCATCTTTGGGAATATTATATTAGGTTGGTGGTATATTCCACTGGCAGTTTTTGCGATCGTGTCTTTTTCCAATGCGTACAATATATCGGACGGATTAGACGGTCTATCCAGCGGTCTTTTGATGATTTGTCTGTTTGCTTTTTTAGTTTTGGCTCACTCTGTCTTTGATGTCACACTGGGTATATTTGTTGGAATATGGATTGGAGCACTAATTGCTTATCTATATTTTAATGTCTTTCCAGCCCGGATCTATTTGGGAGATGCTGGAGCATACGGTTTTGGGGCGGCTCTCGCCATGGTTGGCCTTTTGACCGGTAAGATTATTGGCTTGGCGGTGATTGGCGGAGTATATGTGGTAATTGTTGTCTCTTCTCTCTTGCAGATCTTTTTCAAGAGAGTAGTAAAAAAGAAGTTAATTCCGGTGGCCCCAATCCATATGTATTTTAAATATGTAGGTTGGGAGGAGCCAAAAATTGTCACACGGTTTTGGTTGGCTGGTATAATCTTTGCAATTCTTGGGCTCTGGCTTGCCTTCATGTCTCATTAATTATGTTTCGAATAAATCCACCTCGTAAGCAAAAAACACATCCCAGAGTAGATGTATTGCTTCTAGCAACTGTTGCTCTACTTTCGCTATTTGGTCTGATTATGGTTTACGACTCATCTGTGGTGCAAGCGTTTAAAGATTATGGAGATAAATATTTTTATATCAAGCAGCAGTTATTATGGATAATTCTGGGATTTATATGCTTAATATTTTTTTCTGTTTTTGATATTACCCGAATAAAAAAATTATCCGGATTATTATTTATAATATCTTGTATCTTAATTATTGCCGTGTTTATCCCAGGACTTGGCAGTACCGGTGGGGGGGCTCATCGATGGCTTCGTCTATTTGGTTTTACAATTCAACCAACAGAGATTATCAAAATGACCACAGTTGTTTTTTTGGCATATTTTTTCGAGAAAAAGGTAGATGCCAAACCGTTTTTTATTATTACCCTCGCGGTAACCTTTATTCTTGGAATATTCCAAAAGGACTTGGGTTCGGCAATTGTTTATTTTCTGATTGCTCTAAGTATGTACTTTGCAGCTGGAGGGCCCATGTCTCACTTTTTGGCTTTGGTGCCGCTTACGATAGTGGGATTTATAAGTTTTGTGTTTACTTCTGCTTATCGAAAACAAAGAATCCTGGCATTTTTGGATCCATTTGCTGATCCTCAGGGTTTTTCGTATCATATTTCTCAAGTTTTGATTGCCTTAGGTTCTGGGGGGTGGTTTGGCCTGGGTCTTGGACAGTCAAGACAAAAATTTGAGTATATTCCTGAGGTCACGACAGATTCTATCTTTGCCGTAATTGGTGAAGAGCTAGGTTTTATGGGAGCGCTGACACTAATTGCCTTGTTTGGATACTTAATTTACAGAGGATATAAGATAACAGAAAATGCTCCTGACCGCTTTAGTAAACTGCTCGCTTTTGGGATTACTTCTTGGCTTGGACTACAGACCGTGATTAACTTGGCAGCGATGGTTTCCCTGATCCCGTTAACCGGTGTACCACTGCCTTTTATCTCGTATGGTGGATCAGCTCTGCTTGTTAACCTGAGTGCCATTGGGATACTGCTTAATATATCTAAAAAAACGGATAAGCTTAAGACCTAAACTAAAACAGCCCAAGCCTTGCTCTGGTTAAATGCTTCGAAGTACAATTAACCTTGGTATGAAAATTATTATTACCGGCTCTCATTTTACACCAGCCCAAGCGGTGATTAAGGAGCTTCTAAGTAGAGATAACTTTGAGGTTGTATATATTGGTAGAAATAGGACGATGGAAGGTGACCCCACTCCTTCTGTGGAATCAGGGGTAATTCCTAAACTCGGCATTAAATTTATTAATCTAAATACTGGCAGATGGCAAAGACATTTTACTAGATTTTCTATTCTGTCAATTCTTAAAATCCCTTGGGGGTTTTTGGAAGCCTTTTTAATTTTACTCCGAGAAAAGCCCGACCTAGTAGTCTCCTTTGGTGGGTATATTGGAGTGCCAGTGGTAATTGCCGCTTGGCTTTTATCGATTCCGATTATTGTTCATGAACAGACATTAGTAAGCGGTATCGCCAATACCGTCTCTAGCTGGTTTGCTACCAAAATTGCAGTCTCCTTTGATAACCCCTACGATTTTCCCAGAAATAAAATCTTAGTAACAGGTAATCCCTTAAGAGCAGAGATTCTAACTTCGACTACTAAGCCAAGTATCAGGATAGCTAATTTTTTCGAGCAAGCAAAAAGACATAATACTCCAGTTCTTTTTGTAACGGGTGGGAATCAGGGATCACATGCAATCAACAGCTCTATCTTTGAAAAGCTTGCAAGTTTGACTAAGGACTTTTTTGTGATTCATCAAACAGGAGATTCTAAGTACCATGATTTTTCCATCGCCGAAAATTTAGCTAAAGACAATGACCGTTATTTAGTCAGTCGTTTTTTTGAAGCAATGGACATGGGATATATACTCAAACACGCTAGTCTGGGAATTTCGAGAGCGGGCATTAATACTTTGCTAGAGATAGCTTGGGTGGGGCTACCGACATTAATTATTCCACTGCCTTCTGCAAATAAAGATGAGCAGAAAGTAAATGCTCGCTTTTTTGAAAGCAAGGGAGCAGGAGAAGTGCTTGAGGAAAAAGATCTCTCAGGAAAATCTTTAAATGAAAAGATTATAGAGATGAAAAATAATTTACCTATGTTGGCCGAAAAAGCGAGCAGTGCTAAATCAGTTGTGTTAGAAAATGCCGAGAAAAGATTAATCCAAGAAATTTATATATTGGTAAGCTAATTATGTATAGAAGATCAGCAAAGCCTACCTTTCATTCAAAACGTAATCGTTTTGTGTTAGGTGCTATTTTTGGTCTGATTATAGTTTGTGTGACTTTTCTAGCGACCTTCAAATTGCTTGTCGTAAAGACATTAAAAATTGATAACCAAACACAAGCATGCGTTAATGAGCAAGAGGTGTTCGATACTTTACCTATTTTAGGAAAAGGAATGATTTTTTTGGACAAACAGAAAATTAGCAATACTTTAGTAAGTAAATATCTCTGTATCGAGAGTGTTAAAATTTTTAGAACTTTTCCACAGACTTTAAGCTTATCCTTATTACCCAGAAGACCAGCGCTTATAATCCAAGCTCTATCCGACCCGGATGATTTTGAAAAAGCCGCCAGACTACTCAAGATCTGGGAAAGTACTAGTTCGGGAAAACAGGTTGATGCCACTGCTGCAGCTAATTTGATACCAACCCTTAATTTAACTTTTGAGAATGCTACAACCAGTGGAACTTTTGTTGTTGACGATAATGGAATAATTTTTTCTAAGGATGCAACAGTCTCTGATTTGCCGGTAGTCACAGCTTTTATTGATGGAATTGATATTGGGCAAAAAATAGATGCGCGAATTATCAAAAATATCAAAATAATATTAGAAAGACTACACGAACTAGAGACAAAAGTTACTAAAATTAAGTTAATTAAAGAAATGTATTTAATTTTAGAAATAGCGCTTCCTAACCAATTGACTAAAAAAACTATCTTTATTTTTTTACTAGACAGAGATAATCAAAAAGAACTAGCCTCTTTACAACTAATCTTACAAAGGAATAGAATAGATTTACGATCAATTGAGAGCGTTGATTTGCGTTTTGATAAACCGATAGTAACTTTTGAAAAAAAGAAATGAAGTAAAAAATTAGTATGGCTAAAGATAAAATTGTTTGTGGTATAGATGTTGGTTCCTCAAAAATTGCTACAGTAATTGCGACTATTGGAGAAGATGATCGAATAAATCTCATTGGTGTTGCTGCGTCTAATTCTCGGGGTGTAAAAAAAGGTCAAGTTGTTGATATCGAAGAGGCGGTCACCGCTATCAATGAGAGCATTGAGGGTGCGGAAAGAATGGCGGGATGTTCAATCTCCGGGGCTTTTGTTTCTATGGGGGGTCCGCAGATAGAAAGCGTTAATTCTCATGCCGTGGTTGCCGTGGCTCAGCCTGAGGGGGAGATTCGGGAAGGGGACATCTTGAGGGTAAATGATGCCGCTAAGGCTATCGCTTTGCCTTCGTCTCGTGAAATATTGCATGTGATTCCGCGAACTTTTACAGTAGATGGTCAAGAAGGCATCCGTGATCCAATCGGGATGACTGGAGTCCGCTTGGAAACTGATACCCATATAGTAACGGGTGCTACTACATCGATGAGAAACCTGATTAAATGTGTTAATTCTGTACAGATAGATGTGCAAGAACTTGTTTTTTCAGGAATGTCATCGGCCATGGCGGTACTGACTGAAACTGAAAAGGAACTAGGTGTGGTGGTGGTGGATATCGGGGGGGAGACTACGGATATTGTGATTTTTGTAGATGGTGCTATCGCTTATTCTAGCGTTATTCCACTAGGAGCGAGGCATGTTACCTCGGACATAGCTGTAGGGATGCGGATATCCTTGGAGTCTGCTGAAAAGATTAAGCAATGGTTGAGCAGACCCTTAAAGGCGGTTACCCTTCCTGAAGGAGAAAAAGAGCCTAAGCGAAAAGATGAAGATATCCTCGATGTTAAAGCTTTGGGTATTAACGAAGACGTCCAAAAAATATCCCGCAAAACCGTAACAGACAGCATTATCCGGCCCCGTCTGCAGGAGATATTTAAATTTGTGGGTAAAGAGATTAAGAAAAGCGGATTCGGAGCCCAGATTCCGTCTGGTTTAGTGCTTTGTGGAGGTGGATCGATGACTATAGGGGCGCTAGAGCAGGCGAAATATATCCTTGGTTTTCCTGCTCGTATTGGACATGCCGATGGATTCATCGGTTTAACGGATGAAATAGATTCACCAGTTTTTTCAAATGTTGCAGGATTGATTCTCTATGGAACTAGACAAGGAAGTGGCGACAAGGAACTGAGTTTACCGTCTCTTACCAAGGGTTTGCCAATAAAGGCAGTGACCCAAAAAATAAGTGATTTAATTAAATCGTTTTTACCCTGAGTTGACCGAAGGGCTGCCCTAATAAACACTCTCGACAATAGTTTTTTAAACTGCTACAATCGGCCCATATATGTTGATCAAACCTGATGTACAGCGCTTTGCCAAGATTAAAGTGATTGGTCTGGGTGGTGGAGGTACCAATGCTCTTAATTCGATGATTACTCTTCAGCAGATCCAAGGAGTTGAATTTGTGGCTGTAAATACTGATGCGCAAGCACTCCTCGGAAACCAGTCACCTACCAAAGTCCAAATTGGAGAAGCACTAACTCGAGGTCTGGGTTCTGGTGGAGATCCGGAGGTCGGTCGTGCGGCTGCCGAAGAGTCAGTGCAAAAATTGGAAGACGTCATGCAAGATGCGGATATGATTTTTTTAACCGCCGGTATGGGTGGAGGTACGGGTACCGGAGCTATTCCGATCGCCGCTTCTGTCGCTAGAAAAGTAGGCGCTTTGACTGTAGCAGTAGTAACAAAACCATTTGCGTTTGAAGGTTCAAGAAGAATGATGGCAGCCGAAGAGGGAATCGAACGCCTGAAAGATCATGTCGATGCCTTGATCGTCATCCCCAATCAGCGGCTGCTGGAAGTAGTAGACAAGAATATGACCTTGCAGGAAGCTTTTAAACTGGCTGACTCTGTTCTGGGTCAGGGGGTACAAGGGATATCTGATCTTATCACCATGCCGGGACTGATAAATGTAGACTTTGCTGATGTCAAATCAATTATGAGTAGTGCAGGATCGGCCTTGATGGGTATTGGACAGGCTGGTGGAGAAAACAGAGCAGCAGTGGCTGCCCGAATGGCGATCGCGTCTCCTCTTTTGGAAGTATCGATCGAAGGAGCCAAAGGTGTGCTGTTTAATATCGTCGGAGGTCCAGATCTATCCATGACCGAAGTTAATGAAGCAGCCCAGATTATAGCTCAGGCGGCTGAACCCGATGCCAATATTATTTTCGGAGCGACTATTAAAGAAGACATGGTGGATATGGTCAAGGTATCGGTTATTGCCACCGGATTTGATGAGAGCAGAGGCAGATTGCGGGAATATGCCGGACTAGGGATGTCTGCTACTCAATCTCAAAGTGGAGTAACCCCGCAAAGTAATTACAACCCGCCTCAGTCCCAAACTCAGCAAGTTCTTCAACCACAACAATCATCAGCTTTTGGAGCTTTTCCGAATCTTGGGAGTAGTAGGCGATCTGTTGAAGAACCTTCGACTCAATCTAGCGAAGATCAGACCCAGATTGAAGATAAATATAGCACTGATGACAGCGACGATCTGGAAATCCCCGCTTTTCTCAGACAAAACCGTTAGTTTGCAACCTCATTCATAGACAAATATTTAGAATTAATCTACAATCTCTTTTACTAATGTTTAAGTATTGTCCGAATTGTGGAGCAGAGATAAAAGATCAAACAAAACAAGGATTTAAATGCCCCTCTTGTCATAAATCTACATTTTATAATTCTAAACCAACAGCTACCGTCACCCCAGTCTATCGAGAAAAAGAAATTCTAGTAGGTGTGAGAGAGCAGGATCCGCATAAAGGAAGCTTTGAGCTACTGGGAGGCTTTTTAAGAAACGGAGAAGATCCAAAAGATGGTGCAGTCAGAGAATTTCAAGAAGAAACTGGGGTAATGATTGATAAAAAAGACCTAAGACTCTTCGATGTTTTAGTCGATAAATATCCCTACGAGGGAAATACCTATTTTACTTTAAACTTTTTTTACTTAATAACGTTTGAGAAAAGAATTATCCTGGAGTCCTCAGAAGAAGTGTCTAGATTTTTATGGATGAATTTAGATAGGCGTGTACACATGGCCTTTGAATATGAAAATGTAGTGGTAGATAAATTAGCTAAAACGACAGGGAGAGAATAAATTATGAAAATATTAGTGGCCGGAGGGGCTGGATTTTTAGGGTCGCATCTATGCGAGAGGTTTTTAAAAGAAAGTCATGAGGTAATTTGTGTTGATAATTTACTAACCGGCAGCAAAGAAAACATTCAGCAATTTTTGGGTAACCCCAAGTTTGCATTTTTGGAACACGATGTTACCAAACCAATACCGGAAAACATTACAGCTGAGGCGGTATTCCATTTTGCTTCCCCGGCGTCACCTAATCATCATAGTAGCTTGAGCTATCACGCCCTCCCTATGGAAACAATGTTAGTGAATACTCAAGGAACCTTGGAGTTGCTAAAATTTGCTGAAAAAAATAAAGCCAAATTTCTCTTTGCTTCAACATCTGAGTGTTACGGAGATCCGCTAGAAGCTCCGCAAAAAGAAGAATACCGTGGAAATGTTTCAACCACCGGACCAAGATCCGTTTATGACGAAGCGAAAAGATTTGGAGAGACCATAACTGCTTATTTTGAAAGAGATAGAGGGGTCGATGCGCGAATTGTCCGAATTTTTAATACCTATGGCCCAAGAATGCAAAAGGCGGATATGCGGATGATTATTACATTTATCAACCAAGCTTTAGAAAACAAACCCGTGACGATTTTCGGAGATGGTCAGCAAACCAGGTCACTCTGCTATGTAGATGATACAGTCGAGGGGATTTACAAATTGATGTTTAGCCCGAATACCAAGGGAGAGGTTGTGAATATCGGAAATCCTGAGGAACATACAGTAGTTGAGTATGCAGAAATGGTGAAGAGACTGACCAATTCAAAGAGTGAAATAATCTTTAGCGAAGACCTGCCCGAGGATGACCCAAAAAAGAGACAGCCGGATATCACTAAAGCTCGAAAACTTTTGGGTTGGGAACCAAAAGTTGACCTGAAAGAAGGACTGTTGAAAATGATAGAGTGGGTGAGAAGTTAGAGTAAGAATAAAGAAAATATGTCGCCCTTAATTCTTACTACTTAATTCTTTATTCTTTATTTCGCTGACAGCAAAGGGGATCTCTTCCCAGTCGTGGTCTTTACGAATTTTCTTGTTATATTCCCAAGCTGCTTCTAAGACTTTAACATCAACACCGAGCTCATGTGCTTCGCCGAGCAAAGCAACCATATCTTTAGGAAAACATTTCTGACCAAATCCACGAGTGGCAGTAACATCTAAATGGGAATTACCAATACGAGGATCGGTAGTAGCAAGCCTTTTAACTTCGTCATAGTTAATATCCAATTCTTTGCAAAGGTCATAAAAAATATTGGCAAAAGTGACCTTAAGAGCTAAAAAGGCATTGGCAAAATATTTAACTGTTTCAGCTGTGGTAGGATCGGTTTGGAAAATTTGAGTTTCTAAGAAACGCTCTTTATAAAGTACAGCTACTCGTCTGGAAACAAGGTCGCTACTTGCGCCGATAATTGTTCTCTTAGCGTTCAGAAAATCTTCCAGAAAATTGGCTTCAGTTAAAAATTCGGGGTTAAAGCAAAAGTTTGAATGTGGATATAGGGCCTGATATTTACGAGTTGTTCCCGGTACCACAGTTGATTTGATAATTATAACTTTGTCAGTATTATCAGTGTAATTAGTAATCTCCTTGACCATCTCATCAACTATGGATAGATCAATACCCGATTCGTCTTTTTTCATTGGGGTAGGGAGACCCAGGAAGATAAACTCTGATTTCTCAATAACCTCAGGTAAAGGTAGGCTCTTTTTGAACTTGTCGTAGAAGCGAATAACATCTCGTCCCTTGGAAGCAGTGGTAAATCCATAAGCCAGAGCTTGACCGACGATACCATAGCCGATAATGCCGAGTTGGGCTGGGGGGAAGATGTCTTGGATATTGCCGGAATCTGTCATGAAGTTAAAATACTATACACAAGAAAGAAGAATTTGTCTAGAATGATCCACAGGACACAACTCTCTGGTTCGCTAAGAGAAGATCTGCTAAAATACCTCTATGGCTTTCAAGACAGTTTCTGGACAAGTTAATCTGATAGAGATCGAAAACGAAATCTCCAAATTTTGGAAAGAGCAAAAAATCTTTGCCAAATCCGTTGAGGACCGTTCTCCGGACAATGCCTATACTTTTGTTGATGGACCACCTTTTGTAACCGGTAATCCTCATTATGGATCACTGCTTCCCTCAATTGCTAAAGACGTGATACCACGGTATCAAACAATGCTTGGAAAAAGAGTTCGCCGGGTGTTTGGCTGGGATTGTCACGGTCTTCCGATTGAAGAAAAGGTTAACAAACTTTTTGGTATTAAATCTAGCGCTCAACTAGAAGAAAAATTAGGTATAGAAAAATATGTTCAAGAGTGTCGTAAATATGTTCAAACAGCCTCTTCTGACTGGCGTTGGTATATCGAAAAAATCGGCAGATGGGTGGATATGGACAACGCTTACTATACTATGAGCGTTGATTTTATGGAGTCGGTGATCTGGGCTTTTAAACAAATATATGACAAAGGTTTAATTTACAAGGGCAAAAGAGTCTCACTTTTTTCGACAGATACATCAACCCCTGTTTCGCAATTTGAAGTAGCTATGGATCCGGATAACTATCAGGAGATGGAAGATCTAAGCGTCTTTGTTAAATTTGAATTAACAAATACCCCGGAGTGTATAAATGATAAAGCTTTGCAGTCAAAGCCTATTTACTTGATAGCTTGGACGACTACCCCTTGGACTATACCGGCGAACTTTGCTTTAGCAGTTAATTCTAAATTTATTTATTCTCTGGTCGAAGTTGATCAAGAATATCTGATTGTTGCCAAAGACCGAGTGCAGTACACTTTTGGCAACAAGGTCCGGGTTATTGCGGAATTTCCAGGAGGTGAACTTGGAGGGGTGAAGTATGCCCAAATATATGATTATTTGAAATCAGATAGTAAGACAGACTTCCAAGTTTATCTCTCCGAAGACGTAAACTTAGACGAAGGTACGGGAGTTTTGCATATCGCTCCGGCTTTTGGCGAGGTTGATTTTCAGATGGGGCTTAAGCATGGGATTACAGCACTAAGCGATATTGACGAAGAGGGCAACCTGACGATTGGCCCCTGGAAAGGAATATATTTAAGAGATGCTTCCGCCCTGATAACCGAGGATATGCAGAAAAAGCAGGTTTTACTTCGCAGCGAAGTTTATACCCACAGGCTACCCTTTTACCGGGGGAGTAACCCCTTAATCTATATGGCCCAGGATGCATATTTTATAGATGTGCAAAAGATTAAAGAGCGAATGAAGGAGCTAAACCAGGAGACTAACTGGATCCCGGAACATATTAAAGAGGGGAGATTTTTACATACTCTGGAGACCTCACCTGATTGGTGCATCTCTCGAAACCGCTATTGGGCAACAATCATGCCGATCTGGAGGAGTAAAACCGGAGAGGAAATAGTTATCGGCAGCCTCAATGAAATGGCTCAATATTGCAACGAGATTACCGTGAACCCCGGTTATATCGGGGTGAACCGTGAACCGGGAACTGCAAAACCGACCTACTTCTTTAGGGGTGAGCCGATGGATCTGCATCGGGATGTTTGTGACAAGGTTGTGCTGAAAAAAGACGGAAAAGAGTACTTCCGGATTCCGGAGGTATTAGATTGTTGGATGGATTCTGGGTCTGCTCCTTTTGCCGAATACCACTATCCTTTCGAGAACAAGCAAGCTTTTGAAGATTCTCAACCGGCAGATTTTATTATTGAATATGTTGGCCAGGTGAGGGCTTGGTTTAATGTACTGCTTCGGATCTCGACTTTGATATTTGATCAGGGCGCTTTTACGAATGTAATCTGTACCGGAGTTTTGGCTGGTAATGATGGTCGAAAGATGAGTAAATCTTTTGGTAATTACCCTGATCCTAAAATGATTTTGGATACTTACGGCGGAGACGCCTTACGACTCTACCTGATGGGTTCGCCGGTAATGAAGGGTGAAGATATGAACTTTTTAGAGGAGGGAGTTTCGGAAAATTATAAATTCCTACTGATTTATTGGAACTGCTACAAATTTTTTATGGATTACGCCAGTATCCTGCAATGGGAATGCAACAAGATCGATCCAGGGACCCTAAAGGCTAGTTTATCTGTGCTGGATAAATGGATTTTGGCCCGTTTAACTGAAGTCGTAATTTTATCCAGAAAAGCTTTGGATAACTACGATTTACCAGCGGCCACAAAGCTCCTAAAGGAGTTTCTGGTAACGGATTTTTCTACTTGGTATATCCGCCGGTCAAGAGACAGAGTCAGCAATAACGAAAACCTGATCGATCAAGATACTTTTTTTTCTGTGATGTATGGGGTTTTGGTCACTTTCACTAAGCTTTTTGCCCCCCTCGCCCCCTTTATCACCGAAGAGATCTATCGTACTCTGACCGACGAAGAGTCCGTCCATCTAAGTTTTTACCCAGAAGGAGACAAAGGCTTACTAAACGAAACTTTGGTTCAAGATATGAAAACAGTTCGGGAAGTAGTGGAGTTAGGTCACAGTAAGAGAAAAGAAGCCGAGCTTAAATTAAGACAACCCTTGGCTAAGCTCACCTATTCTTTGTCCAGGAAGCTGAGTGATGATTTGGAAGAGGTAATTGCCCAAGAGCTAAACGTAAAATCAGTAGAGTATAAAAAGTCATCTGCTCCAAAACCTGCTGTTGAGCTGGACACGGTCGTTACTCAGGACTTGGCCGAAGAGGGAAAAGCTCGAGAAATAATCCGACAGGTTCAACAAATGAGAAAAGATGCCACCCTGACCCTAAAAGATAAAATTGAAATTTACCTTCCGCAGTGGCCGGAGCAATATACAGAAATGATTCTTAAAATGACCTCTGCTGTTAAATTGGTAAAATCTGATCAGGCAGAAATAAAAAAGATTGCAGTTTAAATCAAAATGATTGTTCCAGTCCTGCTTCTTCTTTCGCTGGGTATTACAGTAATTTTTACCTCTACCTCCAACCATAGCTTGGCTTTTCAGCAAACAATCTTTGCGGTGATCGGACTGATCGGTTATTTAGGCTTAAGGAGCCTTGACTTAAGAGCATTAAAAGTACTGGTTAAACCATTTTATATTTTAGTATGTATTTTATTGATTGTAGTATTTGTATTGGGTTATGAAACAAGGGGATCTGTGCGGTGGATACCCCTTGGTTTTTTTAATTTGCAACCTTCGGAAATGGCTAAACTCTCGTTAATTATGTCGCTGGGGGTCTTTTGGGGAGACAAAAAGACTACCTGGAGAAATATTTTTCTATCTTTCTTGATATTTCTGCCTTTTGGAATATTGGTTTTTAAGCAGCCAGATCTTGGTACCACTTTGACACTGGGGTGTATCTGGCTTTTTATGTTGGCGGCTGCAAATATCGGGATGGTTAAGAGTGGAATTCTGGGAATACTGGGGATCTTGGTGTTGCCAGTGATGTGGTTTTTGCTAAAGGATTATCAACGTCTAAGATTCCTGAGTTTCTTATATCCCAACCATGACCCCTTGGGGGTAGGATATAACGTTATTCAGTCTACTATCGCTGTTGGCTCCGGAGAATTTTGGGGAAGGGGGCTTGGCAGAGGTACGCAGTCAAGGCTGCAGTTTTTACCGGAGTTTAGAACAGATTTTATCTTTGCTTTTATTGGCGAAGAGCTAGGTTTTATCGGGACAATAATTGTACTAAGTTTGTACTCGATTATTTTTTATCTACTTTTTGCTACTTTAATCCGGGTAGAAAACCGTTTTGGGGAATTGATTGTGATGGGGGTAATCGGGATGCTTTTTTTCCAAGTTGTAGTAAATATTGGGATGAATATTGGAATTATGCCTATCACAGGTATTACATTGCCCTTTTTATCTTACGGTGGAAGCTCGATTATTATCTCGCTTTTGTCCTTGGGACTGGCAGCTTCGGTAAATAGATGGGGGCTGCGAGAAAAAGAGATTCCGGTATTTGGGATTTAAGGTTTAATAGGAGCTTGTAGTTTACTTTCCCTCTGATCTTTTGTATAATCTTTGGGTTATGTTTACCTACGCCGTTGTAGAAGTAGCTGGAAGACAATATAAAGTTAGTCCCGATCAGGAAATCTTGGTTAATTTTTTGGGCGATCTTAAAAAAATTACTTGCGACAAAGTATTAATGCTGGTTGATGGGGATAAAATTACTGTCGGAAAACCCTATCTTAAAGAAACCATTGAATTTGAGGTCTTAAGTTCTAAGAGAGGTCGTAAGATCCGGGTAGCAAAATATCATGCTAAAGCCAATACCAGAAAAGTGGTCGGAGCCAGGACTTATACAACCACAATCAAAGTAGCTAGTAGCAAGAGTCAAGAGTCAAGCAAGAAAAAGGAGGGGAAATAATCGGTATATAGTTTATGGTACATAGTTTATAGTCAAAAAACTAAACTGTGAACCGCGAACTGTGAACTGAGAACTATAAATGTCTTCCAAAAAAGGTACAGGATCTGTTTCCGGAAATAAAGACTCAATCTCCAAAAGGTTGGGAGTAAAACGTTACGCCGGCGAAAAAGTTACGATTGGCAACATCCTAGTTCGCCAAAAGGGTAACAAATTTTATGCTGGAGTAGGTACTAAACAAGGTAATGATTTTACAATCTTCTCTATGACTGAAGGTAAAGTAGAGTTCAAAAAGAAATTAGGTAAAAAGCAAATCTGCGTAGTGTAGCTAGTCTGATACGGAAAGATAGACTAGTAATTTTCACGAAAACATGTTACTGTCTGACCAGGAATGGATGACAACGGCGACAGAATCTTTGAACTGGCTGCAGATATGCTGCAGACTAACCCCTTACAACCCCGGGGTCTTATTACTCCCGAATCCCTGGCGGAGCTAGCTGAATCTATCCGCGAACATGGCATCTTGGAACCTATTGTAGTTGCTAAAACTCCTGCTGGGTACCAGATCATTGCTGGTGAAAGAAGATGGCGGGCTTCAAAGCTGGCCGGGTTAGAGAAAGTCCCTGTTATTATCCGCGAAACTACTCCTCAGGGAATGCTGGAAATGGCAATTGTGGAAAATGTTCAGCGCATTGATTTAAATCCACTTGAACGGGCTCAGGCTTACCGTAGATTAATGGATGAATTTGCTTTGGGTAATGCTGAGATCTCTCAACGGGTCTCTAAAAGCCCATCATATATCTCCAATACTATTCGTCTGCTAACTCTCCCCGATGCTCTTAAAGATGCGTTAATGTCCGGTCAAACCACCGAAGGGCATGCTAGAGCCTTGGCGGCTTTGGATGATCCACGCTTGGTGATCGAAGGGTATAAAGAGGTCTTACGCAAGAATTTATCGGTGCGCGGTACGGAAGAATTGGTTCGTAAAATGAGGTCTCAACATAAAATTGGCCCACGCAGAGGAGCGGTCAAGGATATGATGCATATTATTAATGACGATGTCGATCGAATTCAAACCAGGTTGACTGAAATCTTGAGTAAAGGGACCAAGGAAACTAAAGTTAAATATATTCAAACTAGTACTCAGGCAAAACTAGAGATTCGCATGGATGGACACCCAGATATGACCGGTGAGAAGATTAATAAAATATACCAAGCTATCAGTCAATACTTCGAAACTCAGGAATAATCTTTTCTTAACTCTTAACTCTTAACTCTTAACTCTTAACTCTTAACTCTTAACTCTTAACTCTTAACTCTAATACTGTACATCTCCGGGGATAAAACCAACTGACTCTTTGGGCCAGTAGCGTAAAAACACCTGACCGATAATATCCTGCCTGGGGACAAATCCCCATTCTCGGGAGTCAGATGAGGCGGTTCGATTATCGCCGAGGACTATAAAACTACCCTCGGGGACAAAGACCTCACTACCTTCGGTTAAGAAGGCTCCGGGTGGGGTGGAAGAAGTGGAGGCTAAATAACTCTCTACTAACTTTTCGCCGTTAATATACACATGACCTTCTTGAACTTTTACCCTATCTTCGGGAAGTCCGATGATCCGTTTAATAAAAGCCTCAGAGAGGTCTCTGGGATTAGTCAAGACTACGATATCGCCTCTTTTTGGCTGGTTAAATTTGTAGCCGATTTTATTTGTAATAATATAATCATTATTATGAAAGGTAGGAAACATCGACAAACCAGAGACTTTATGAGGTTGGGCGATCTGCCAATAAATGACAATTCCGACCACCAGACAAACTGCAAGTGTCTGGATGAATTCAATAACATAAGTTTTTAGGTTATGCTTCTCGGCATCAAATTCGATCATCTGACCTTTCATAGAAGAAGAGTCCGGCGATGAGGTTGGTTGGGGGACAACCGGCGTAAAAGGCTGTGGATTTGAACTATTATCCATGAAGCCTATTATCTCAGAGTAAGTTTGGCTGTTGCAAGTAGGAAGGAAGACTTGTTTAAGATATTTTTTCTGCTACACTAAAGTTATGCCTCCGGGGATCTTTCGAAATTCTTCTTATCTTATGACGGCCCAATTGTTTACTAAAGTAGTATCCTTTTTTTATACCATATATTTAATTAAAATTTTAGGGGATCCGGCAATCTTTGGACTTTATACCGTTGCGCTTTCTTACTTTTCACTAATTTCAGCCTTGGCAGAATTTGGGATAAATCGGTTTTTAACCAGACAGACCGCGCTTTTGAGCAACAAAAAGGATAATAAAAATAAACTCTCAGAACTATTTTGTTCGGTACTTCTTTTTAGACTGGCCCTGATCTCTGTAGTTTATGCCTTATTTGCCCTATTTCTGCGGGTAAGCGACCCTGATCATATGCGGGTGGCCCTTACTTTGCTGGCTGTTTCGGCAGTATTGCCGCAAGCGATTGCCTTTACGCTGGACAGCGCCTTTGTAGGCGTAGAAAAGCTTTTTTGGTCTTCGGTTGGGTTGGTGTGTTTAAATATCGCCACAACCTTGTTTGGGGTATTTTTGTTGAGTAATGGATATGGAGTGTTTGGGGCAGTTTCGGCCATAGTCTTGGGTCAGATATTTTATTGTTTAGTGCTCTTTATTATTCCTATAAAGCTGGGTTATAGGTATCTCAAAGAGACAAAAACCAGTCCACACGCCCTTTCCTTCGAGATGCTAAGAGAGATAGCTGTCGGGTCACTGCCTTATGGTATCTTGGGTGTGTTGGGCCTGATTTATTTCAAGATTGACGCTTTGTTAGTTGCTTATATTCGGGGATCATACGAAGCCGGTATTTATGGTGCGGCTTATAAATTTTTGGAGGCGGTGGTGTTTATTCCTGCAACTGTGGCCACAGCCATGTTTCCAGTCCTGGCCAGATTGCATAGTAACGATCTGGCGCAAGTAAAAAGACTCTACTTCAAATCCCTAAAATTATTATTTGCGGCATCTTTTGTGGTTTTGCTCGGATTCGTAGTTGTTCTGCCGATATTAATTCAACATTTTTTGCCTCAATATATTAATGCTATCCCGACTCTGTTGATCCTGTCTTTGACTATTCCTTTTATCTTTATCCATGTTCCCGGATCATTAGTGTTGCTGTCCTCTGACAGATACTTAACCGGTGTAATAGCTCTTTCGGTGATTACCGTTAGTTTTAATATTGCGGCTAATTTGATGCTGATCCCGATGTTTGGATATAATGGAGCAGCCGTTGTAACTGTATTATCTGAGGCTTTGTCCTTTGTCGTCTTTTTTGCCTTTTTGCAGCGTCAAGTATTCAAAAGACTCTAGTGCAAGAAATTTACCCACCTATACTTAAATTACCGCCCAGAAAAACTACCGTAACAGCTTCGATAGTGATTCCTAACTGGAATGGTCATAAGCTGCTGAAGATTTGTTTACCAAGTTTAACAGCCCAAACCTTTTTGGATTTTGAAATAATTGTCGTAGATAATGGTTCGACTGATGAGTCAATCCAGTATATTGAAGAAAATTTTCCGCAAGTAAACCTAATAAAGCTGCCTTTGAATATCGGATTTTCTCCGGCCGCAAATAAAGGAATCTTAGTCAGCAAGGGAACATATATTATACTCATCAATAATGATACAAAGGTAGACAAAGATTGTATTCGGAATTTGGTGAGTGCTGCTAACCTGCATCCAGAGGTTGGAATGGTAGCGGCAAAAATGTTACAGTTTTTTAACCCAGAATTAATTGACTCGGCTGGTGATTATATTGATATGGTAGGTCATGCTGATAATATTGGTTTTGGTGAGCCGAGTGAAAAATTTAAAACATCTAATTTTGTATTTTTGGTTACCGGAGGCGGCGGGTTGTTTAAGAGGGAGATGCTAGAGAAAATCGGGCTGTTTGACGAAACCTTCTTTGCTTATTATGAGGATGTTGACCTGTGCCTGAGGGCGCAGATGGCCGGATTTAAGGGCTGGTTTGAATCGACAGCTAAGATTTGGCATATACATAAAGCTACTTCCCGAAAAAATTTAAAGCTAACTGAATATTTGCAGTTTCGTAATATGACCCAGACTATTATTACCGACTTTCCAGCTAAGCTCTTTAAAAATCCTTATCATCTTTTGATGCTTTTTTTGGTTAATCTAAATACGGTACGTTTTTTAGGTACTCATGGATATTTTAAGGAAGCAATCAGCAGCGAATGGTATATTCTGAAGAATTGGCAGAAATTGATCCAGAAAAGAAGAGCGGTTCAACAAATGAAAAAGGTTAGTGACGAGTATATGCTGCAAAATATTCGTCCGAAGAAAATTACCTGGTTTGGACTGATAAAAGTATGAACTTAGTCTGGTTTTTAACGATCGGGACCTTTGTCGCTCTGGTATTTGGAGAATTTGGTCGATTTCCTTTTGGCGGAGGAGGTCTTTCGGTAACGGTCTATGACTTGATGTTAGGACTAGCGGTAGTTTTTTTATTAGTTTGGCAGATTGGAGTAAAGAGAAACCTCTCAACATTGAAAGTGCTACTACTCTGGTTACCATTTTGGATAGTAGCTGTCTTATCCCTGCTAGTTTCTGGGCATCTACAAGGAGGGTTTTATCTCATTAGGTTTATTTTTTATTGTCTGAGTTTTTGGATAGGCTTTTGTTTAATCAAGGAAAAAGTGACCTCTCTGGAAACGGTAAATAAATTATTAGCTATTTTAGGTGGAGTAATCTCGGTTTTAGGGATCCTCCAACTTGTGGTCTTTTCTGACCTCCGTCCCTTAACCCCTTTTGGTTTTGATCCGCATCAAGGTAGACTAGTTTCGACCTTTTTAGATCCTAATTTTGTAGGGAGTTTTCTGAATGTCACTTTGGCAATAACTTTTTTTAGCTGGGTTAAGGCGCCAAAGAAGTGGAGTGTCTGGCTTGCGGTTTTAATCTGTAGTGGGATTATTCTCACCTTTTCTCGTTCAGCCTATCTATTTTTAATAGTTCAGTGCTTAATATGGGGATTTTTTAAGTACCGTAAACTTTTGATACTCCTGCTGGTGATAAACTTAGTGCTCTACTTGTCTATCCCTAAATTCTCAGAGCGTATTATTGGAGGCTTTAGAGTAGATAAATCTTCGATAGAACGTTTCTATTCTTGGAAAAACGGATTGCTAGTCTTTCAGTCTAGTCCAGTTCTCGGCGTGGGGTTTAATAACCTAAGACTAGCTTTTGATACCCTGGCTCTAACTAAAACATACTCCGAGGATGGAGGACATGCCGGGGCAGGGGTTGATTCGAGCCTGCTATTTGTACTAGCGACCACCGGAATATCGGGGTTAATAGCTTTTTTATATTTTTGGATCCGGATTATATTTGCTAAATACTCTAATCAGTTAGGTTTGGTGATCCGAGGGCTGCTGCTTGGGGTGTTGGTCAATAGCCAGTTTATAAATAGCCTCTTTTTTCCTCCGGTGATGTTGGTGCTGCTTTTTTGGTTGGGTGTTTGTTGGTCAGTTAGGGAGAATAAGTAACTTTTCTTTGGACGGAAGTACTACTGCCCACGCTATTTGTGGCCACAATAGTAATTTGGGTTTCTCCGTCTTGAAGCTGGAGGTCGTTTGAAAAGCTGCCGTCTGAGGAAATAATCACTATTGATCCATTGATACTAATACTCAAAGCGTCTGTTTTGCCTTTGACCGTGATTTTACGGTCTCCACCGGAAACTATTTTATTGTCCTGAGGTTCAAAAACTTCTAGTATTGGTTTGTCGATATTCAGGACTATCCGGATAGATTTTGAAGAGAGGCTCTCCTTTCCGGAGGAATCAACTGTTTTTCCATAGAGGTAATTTTCGCCTTTATCCAGACTCAATGCACTTGACTCGAAGGTTCCATCGTCTGCAGTGTGAACCGTGGTAGCTAGGGTGTCATTAAGATAGATAGCGACTTCTGTATTGGGTTGAGAATATCCTAAGATACGGATAGAGGCAGTGGGGGTAGCTTCGTAGGGGATGCTAAAAACCGGTGGGGTTAGCTCAATATAATCAGTACCTACCTTGGGCGCTGATTTGGGATGATTGAAACGAGAAACTGTTTTGATAATTGTTGGTATTCCCCAGGAAAAAAAGACATAGAGCAAGACCAGTATAAAGGTCAAATACCAGATAGCCTTTTGTTTACCTTTTTGTTCAAAATGACGAACAGATCGTGGCCGATAGGATTTGGAAGGATAACGGTTACGGCGCATAAACTAATTATATCTTAACTTTATTTGTGCGAGTTTGCTATACTCTACTCTTAAGCGGTGGTAGTTCAGTGGTAGAATATCTCCTTCCCAAGGAGAAGGTCGCCGGTTCAAGTCCGGTCCACCGCTCTAATCAACAGCTATCTACAGAAATGTACAGAAAATGACAAAAAAATTACAGTCGATTAATATTTACAAATACTTTATACAAACTGTACTAGTGACATTGTTTTCTTTCCTGCTGCTTGTGCTAATTGATAAGATATGTACAACCTTTAATTTTGATATAAAATTTCTGTGGGTTGCCCCATTCATTATTGCAACATTAGCTTGGTTACAAATAAAAAACCGTACACTCTTTAAAATCATTGTTATTTTTCCTGCGCTTATTCTCAGTTACTATCTGTTTATTCTTTTTATGGTTCAAGTGCATACATACGCTTACAATAGATGTGCTAAAGTAATCGAGCAAAAATATGGGGAGCTCTCGAAAGAGTTAAGTAGTAATGGATTTTTTAAGTATCATCTACAAGCAAGGGAATGCGAATATAAATTAGTGCCACTGCCATGGATCGGTACTCCTGAAATTTCAGATAATCCACCAGGTTTTTAATTAAAGATCTCAATATTTAAATGACATTTGAGTAACTGAAGTTGTAGAATTAAGTCTGGAGTAACAGATTGTCTTAGGTTCGAGCAAAGTACGGTCACCAGCTCCAATTGACAGTTATCAGTAAGTTCGTAAATCAGGAATGATATAGTGTGATTGGCCCGCTTCGACTCGCGTCGAACGAGGCGAGTTCGAGAGGGTGGTAGGATTTGTAATGTATTTTAATTTATTGATTGTACTTCTTTTGGGCTTGATTTGGATCGGTGTTGCCGTGTTTCTTTTGTTTAGAAATAAGAAAAGTATCGTATATTTGATATTCTTCACTATATTCTATATCTACATAGTTAAGGTTCTGGATTACACATTATTTCAATTTCAATCTCTAGTTATTCTAAGGTATTTTATACCAGACCTTATGCTGAATGGACAAGCGGCTGGGAAAGACATGAATCTTATCCCGCTTATCACCCTTACTCCTTCGGATCTGAAAACCTCGCTACTCAACATTCTGCTGCTGATCCCTTTTGGCTTCGGGCTGCCGTTCATTACGAACTTTCGCATGAAGAAGGTAGTTGTTGCTGGAGCGCTGTTTAGCATCGCTATTGAGCTTGCGCAGCTCGTAACAGGGCTCTTGGCACACACTACGTTTCGGATTGCCGACATCAATGATGTGATATTCAATACAATTGGTGTTGCAGTAGGCTATATGCTATTTGTTGGATTCGTGCTTATTTATCGTCATGTATCTCATAAGCAGGCGATCTTGCAATATATTGCCAAGCGACCTCAGATAGATAAACAAACACCAAAGTAAAAAGCCTGGTTCAGTTTTTAATACCTATTATTTTTAATCTTCGGTATTAATTGACTTCTGCGCTTGTGAAACATACTATTCACCTATGTCTATAGCACGTTGTGGAGCTGAAACGATGACAGGTGTCTCTTATCAACCAGCAGGAGAGACTGAATTCCCAATCCAAAAAATGCCGACTATTGCTGTTTTTTGTGATGGATGTAGCGTTGGTCATTTCTTTGCTAAAGAGCCGCACGAAGGAGACGATTCTCATAGAAGAAATGGTGCGGCTTTTTTAGCATCGAGGTGTCGGGTGATTCGTGCGCTTAGAGCGCAGACTACACCAGAGGTTTGGAGAATGATGTTACCAGAAGCTCTACAGTAGGATATTACCTCGAGAGAATCTCTGTTCTTAAGTTGCCATATGGGTCAGTCAAAAGTCCTGGGGGGATTTCTGATCTTCCAAACCCCGGTTTCAAGACCTCAGCGAGCTCGTCAAATCGTTGACTCGTTCTTCGTATAAGTTCTGTGGCTATTGCTACTGCTTCACTATCTTTATTTTGAGGAAAAGATCTTTCACACTTTTCTCTTCTTCTTTCAAACTCATCACGTAACTCTGAGATCTCGTCTGCTACAAGAAACCGTAATTTGGATATCCTAGTGTTGTCCTCAAAGTTGTAAAAAACGGCTAATGATCCTAGATTTCTCAGAGCGACCAGAAAAGTTTTTATATCACGCCTGATGGAGGGGTAAACATGACGATCTGTAATTTTTCCATTTCTTACCTCCATTACCTCAGCTTCAGGGATTAGACTAAAGCTTAGTCGACCATAAATTGCAGTCCCTGGATGCTCATATTCGCTTGAACCAGTAAAGCGTTCAACCGGAATCGTCATACGTCCGGGTTCGAGTGGCCATGTGAATAATCCGGTCGGTGAGGCCCTCGTACATGCTTCGACGATACCCGCCCGAACTCCTTGACCAGGAGATATGTATACCCCATCTTGACAACTTATACCCCATGCATCGGCTAGCGGATCTCTATCTGGATGATGAATTAAATGACCATTTTTCCGAATGGAATCTTGTTTAGTTAGATCATTAATCTGCATTGTCGATAAAAAGTCCTTACTAACGCCTCTTTGTTCTAAGACACTAAAAATAGTATCTACTCGCGCAGCATTATGGGAAGTTCTAGAAAAGCGTATCTGTCTTACAGAGGCTGCATCTTTTCCCTGATTATAAAGATGGTAATTAGCTTCTAAAAAACGCAGAACAGAGAATTCTGCACCGAGTGGTAAAGATGTGCTCATATAAGGAACACCAGAGGTGTAAGTACCCCAAAGAGGCGATAAATCTAGATATGTATAATCTCCGTCAATCCAGTCAAAAGGGTCAGAGGCATAGTATAAAGTTGATAATCTATTCATCTTGCCAGGGACTTCTTTGCCAAACTTAACTAATGACTCCAAGGAAAAAGAAGAAGAAACTTTTCTGGCGGCGCTTACCCCGCAAAAGGAACATCCCACAGTGCAGCCTTCTGTCAATTGCAAAAAGGCCAAATTTTCTGCAAGTATCCCCTTTTCGGCTGAGCTAAAACCTGTCAGACAGTCGTCTAAGGAAACTTTTGTCTGGGCAAAACGCTCCTTGATCTTCCTAGTGGCAAGTGGAGTACTAGCTGTATCTAATAAGTAGGCTAAACCCTCGGTAAGCTGACGATTATCAGGGTCAAGAGCGTGAATTACTCTAATGTATCGTCTATCTTGGGGAAGAAGCCGGATATTTTGAAGACGATCAGCGATTATAGGATGAACTTTGTAATCTGTTTTGGACGAAGCTTCGTATTGAGCACCTAATCGCTGATCTAAAGCAGCTTGCAAAAAGGGACGAAAGGATTGTCCAGGAATGTAGTCAAAGTATCTCAGGGTGCCATCAGGAGTCTTAGCCATAAAATTATGGGTCAATATTACTTTTTTTGCTTACTAAAAACAACTCACTTTTGGTATAGTTAAGTTATGAGTCTTTTGGAGCAATTTTTCTTGATAAGTGTACTTGTACAGATTGCACATGTGTTAGAAGAACTATTTACAGGGTTCCATAAAAAATGGTATGCCTTCAAAATGCCATTTTGGGTATTTTTACTATTTGAGTTAGTATTTGAAGGGTTTTGGATCAGTGTTTATTTTCTTCAGGATTTTCCTAATAGGCAGTATTTTCAAGCATTTTTCTTAGTGCTAATGTTCGCCAATGGAGTCCAACATATCGTTTGGTCAGGAGTAGCTAAAAAGTATGTACCAGGTTTAATTACTGCACCAATACACATACTAGTCTTCCTATTTTTCTACTTTAGAGTCCTTTTTTAAATCCATAAAGTTGTCTATTGGAAGGTGGTCTTTAAAGTCATCTAGTTTTAAAAATAGGATCGGCTGTAATGTAGCAACAAAGACCTGTTTTTACTTTAGAAATAAGTGGTAAATCTGGAATACTTTCCAGCTATTAAAAATTATTTACTGGTATAATTCCGATATGAATATTAATCAGAAAAAAGTTTTGGGTTACTATAAAAGTCTTGAGTCGAAACTTGGCTATGAATATATTACTAAAAAGGTAAAGCATTTTGGTTACTATCCTGAAGGTCAAAGGAACATCTCCGAACATGAAGCACAGCAACTGATGTCTGATTTAGTAGCGAAATATCTGCGTCTTAAACCTAATCAAATGGTCTTAGATGCTGGTTGTGGTTACGGAGTGGTTGCGTGTTACTTAGCCGAAAAAAGTAAGGTGAATATTGTCGGGCTAGATCTTAATAGTTATGAAATAGGAAAGGCGAGAGGCAGAGCGAGGAAATTAAATCTCGAAGGTAGAGTGAAATTTGAAATAATGGATTATTCCAGGACCTCTTTTACTAAAAACACTTTTGATGCAATTTTTACCTTAGAAACCCTCTCTCATGCGGCAGAACTAAAAAAGACTTTAAGGCAATTTTTAAATATCCTAAAGCCAAATGGAAAAGTCGTATTTTTTGAATATACTCTTGCGCCTGAAAAAGATTTTACATCCCGGGAGCTGGAAATGCTCAACTTGGGAATAGAGGGAACAGCAGCCTTGGGTCTTAAAGAGTTTAAACATGACCAGTTTGGAAGCTACTTAAAGAAAATAGGTTTTAAAAATATTAAGGAAAGAAATATTACCAAAAATATGTTACCTTCACTTCAAAGGTTAAGAAGGATTGCTTTATTGCCGTATTTCCTTATTAAATTATTCAACTTACAACGGTATTTTGTTAATACAACTATAGCAGTCGAGTGGTATGAATTGATGAAAAAGGGACTGATTAGGTACTGTATCTTTACTGCTGAAAAATAATCAGTAGCGGCTGTAAATATATACTTATTCATTTCTTCATCCGCTTAAGTTTTTTAAAAGAGGTATACTTTAACTATGGCCAAACTGTTTGTAGATAAGACAATTCAAATAAATGCTCCGGTTGGGAGAGTCTGGGAGGCCTTAACTAGGCGTGAGGATACCGATATCTGGGCACCCGAGTTTTCGAGCGGATCTCCGCAGTTTCACATTGAATCAAACTGGCAGCTAGGTAAACCGGTTCTTTGGAAGGACCAAAACGGAATAATAATTGTCGAAGGGGAGGTAACGGCCCTGGAGCCGGATAAATTCTTGCGATTTACGGTACTTGATGTTCGCGGAGCCAAACCTCCGGTCACCGAAGAAGATGGTATCACCTACGAGCTGTCTGAGCAAAATGGCGTAACCACTCTGCATGTATTGCAGGGTGATTTTTCAGCAGTACACGAAGGAGAAAAATACTGTCAAATGTCTGGTGCGACTTGGGATCGGGTTTTGCCAAAGGTAAAAGAAATAGCCGAGAAATAATTGGTTCTAACCAAAAAACTTCTGTAAAAAGGCATAAAAAACAAAGGTAAAGATACAGACACAAAAAAGAATTAATAATCCGGTCAAGGCTCCGAGTAGCATAATTTTTTTAAAAAACCCCAAAAAAATACCACCAGCTCGCTAGTAGTATTAGGAAATCTATTATCTCAGACTGTCTTGAAATAAACAAGCTCTTTCTTGATATGTACGTCTCCGACCTTTAGAATTGGGATATGCCGACTTAGCTCAGTGGTAGAGCGGCTGTATCGTAAACAGTAGGTCATCGGTTCAAATCCGATAGTCGGCTCCTCTTTTGTCTTCTAACCTATTTTCTTGTACACTAAACCTATGGCTGATATTACTGAACAAGAACCTAAAGCTGTCGCCCCTGCTCCTCAAGCTGAAGCAAAAATGGGTCCTTTTGGAGGAAAAGGGCTGATTGGAGGACTTGCTAGTAGTGTTGGAAGAGGAGTTGTGGGAGGTGCTACGGAGATCCCGGGAGCTGTAGTCAAAGAGGCTGTAGAGCAAGAATTTGCAGTCAAATTGCCCGAGAAGGAAACTCCCTTTCCAGATCTGCTAAAACCACCAGAACGTCCTCAGCGCATGATTGAACAAAGATCCAAGCCAGATCGAGCCAGTCCTAACCCACAGGATGCTGTCAGTGTTCGGACTGGGTTAATGAGTCCAGAAATGAAGCCTGGAAAATAAATATCATTAGCTATAAGGAAACAATGGGGAGTTAATTTTTTAGCAGTTGAAGTTTAGAGATGCCTGAGGCTAGCTGTTGGCTAATAAAAAATATTCCAGTTGGAGAAGGGTGCAGGTTGTCTTGAGAGTCGATATAAATAGATTTTCCGTTGCCAAATAGATCAAGGGAGCTATGATAAATATCTATCAGGGGTAATTGGTGAGTTTTGGCATAGGCAGTGTGGTTTTCGATATACCGATTTCGTTCTTTGACCCAGGAGCTGCGTTGAGTAGCGGATAGCTCGACAATTCCTTTGGAGAAAATATCCTTGTTGGGGGCAATGGTCGTAAAAAAAGCCACACGAGCTTTTTTTTGAGCCGAGTCAATGAGGTTAAGAGAAATATCGAGCATCTCCGATTGTTTCCGGAGGCCTTGTTCCAAGGACAACTCGGAAAGTGGGTTATATCCAAACGATTCTATCAGTAGCAGATCGAAGTCAATATCCAAAATGGGTCTAAACTCTCGCTTCATAAATGTCGCTGTAGTCAAACGATCTGGGAGGGATAAGATATTGGTGGCGCCGAATCCATAGTTGAGGATTTCGAAAGTCTTATTTGGATAATAAAGACTTAAATATCCTTTTAGCTCATCTCCATTACCCAACCTTTCGGTCATGGAATCACCGACCAGCACGATCGTATAATCAACCGAATATTTAATCTTTCCGGCGACTGTGGCTATTTTTACCTCCTCTGATGGGTTGAAAGGATAAATAGGGGGCTTGGGCAGCAGGTGTTTAGAGAAAAAAAGTAAAACTGGATTCAGAAAAATAACAGTTAGGATAAGTAAGGTAGGTAAAAAGATCTTGGGAAATAACTTCATGGGAGCCTATTAACAATACTCGCTTTCTTTGATTAAGGAAAGGCTAAAGACAAATCTATCTTGGAATTTTGAGAACGGTATCTGGCTCTATCACATTCGGATCTGTAATTCCATTGGCATCGGCTATTTTTTGAAAAGCGTAAATATCTCCATAAGCCCTCCCGGCGATTTTAGAAAGCCAGTCTCCTGAAACTACAGTATATGTATCTGCTGTAATCTTTTCTCCCCATTCGGTTTGATTGACAGCCCCGCCTTTGCCACCATCGACTGGTTGGGTCTTTTCATCGCCTGCATTAAGTGATGGAGTGTTGGTGGACTCGGTGGGTGAGGGTTCGCTAGTTGGGGCAATCGTTGCTTGAGGTGTTTGATCCCTTTGGGCTAAGTCAAGCTTGGGAATATTTAAAACTTGACCCTCGATTATCAGACCTGGATCAGTTAATTTGTTGGCTTCGGCTAGTTTTGTAAACTGGTACCCATCTCCGTAGTATTTTTCGGCAATAGAAAATAGGGTATCATCCGCTTTAACTGTATAAGTTCCGGGGAGGCTATCTTTGGTGACATCGACACTGGTGGTCGGTGAGGCTGTAGTAGTCTGAGAAGTCCCCAGATCTCCATTGGGGCGACTAAAATAGTTGAAGATCAAAATACCAGCAACTAACAGGATCAATCCTCCAAGTATTAAATTAAGATAAGAAAATTGGTTACGAGTTTCACTTTGGATTCTTTGGAGGAAACTTGAATTATTTGTCTCGCTGGAATGAGTTTCAGCAGCTGTTTTTCGAATGGCTTTTTTGGTGGCTTTCTTTGGTCTAGGCACTGATTGTATCTCCTATAGCGAAACTATGAGGCTTGGTTTAGCTTGTAGTTGTTTTATACCAAACTGAGGTCTGTTGTCAAGAAG
Organism: Candidatus Daviesbacteria bacterium RIFCSPHIGHO2_02_FULL_43_12; assembly: GCA_001776775.1. GTDB lineage: Bacteria > Patescibacteriota > Microgenomatia > Daviesbacterales > UBA10151 > HO2-FULL-47-45. Next base: position 177,769 of record MFDD01000002.1, on the reverse strand, counting down.
TCAAAATAGAGTAGCGGGACCGACCGGATTTGAACCGGCGACCTATTCCGTGACAGGGAATTGCTCTACCATTGAGCTACGGCCCCAAATCTTGATTCCAAAATCTAAAATGTCTTTTTTCCTCTTTAAACAAGGAACTTCAGAGCTTGGATACATCAAGTCACGCAATTTTACTACATCTTTACCTGAGTAAGCAAGGCTATATGCACCACTATGCCGATATAGAGAGCCCAAACCTATATCCCAACTCTCATGAAGGATCTGTCTTAACTTAATCAGAAAAGATTGCGATCCACATCTAATATTGATCTGTAAGTGTGTTGCAAAAGATGAACGATTTTTTCTCCTGGGTCAGCATATAAGTATTTTAAGACGTCACAGCTACAAAAGCGAGAGCTCTTACATTATTTTTAAGATAGAGTTATATTATTGAATATATGGATTTGACTAATCGGGATGTGGCAAAGCTGCTGCGGAATGTTGCTGCTGCCTTAACCCTCAAAAAAGCTTCCATTTTTCAAATCCGAGCCTATGAAACAGCGGCTGACGCCATAGAGCATCTAACCTCAGAGGTCAAGGATCTCTGGGAAGAGGGAAAATTGGCTGAAGTGCCCGGAGTTGGTAAAAACTTAAGCGAGCATTTAAACGAACTATTTTCGACCGGAAAAGTAGCTCATTTTGAATCTTTGACTAAAGATTTGCCCCCAGTCTTTTTTGAAGCTCTGGATATTCCCGGAGTCGGTCCGAAAACCGCCCAAAGGATTTTAAGTTTAAAAGTTCAGAACTTAGAAGAATTAAAGCAAAGATTAGAAGACGGGAGCTTAATCAAAGAAGGCTTCTCGGAAAAATTAGCCGAGAATATCTTACTGGGTTTAAAAGATACTAACAGCGAAAAAGATCGAATGCTGCTACCTTTTGCTGAAGAGTTAGCAGCTAAAATTCTCGATTACTTACGCAAATCTCCGGATGTAAAGCAGGCGGATTGCTTGGGTAGCTTGCGCCGAAAGGTCGCGACCATTGGGGATCTGGACTTTGCCGTTGCCTCTGACAATCCGGAAAAAGCTATTAAGTACTTTGTTAAAATGCCGGGGATTTCCAGGATAGTTGATCAGGGCGAAAATAAAGCTATGGTGATGCTGACCTCTCATTTACAAATCGATCTGTTGGTAGGTAAACCAAAAAATTACGGAAATTTGTTGCAGCATTTTACGGGATCAAAGCATCATAATATTAGTCTCCGCAAGCTAGCTGAGGATAAAGGTTACTCGATTAGCGAATACGGAGTAAAAAAACTCAAAACTGCAGTGATTGAATGTAAAACAGAGGAAGAAGTTTACTCGCTACTAGATATGCAAACACCCCCGTCGGAGATAAGAGAAGATGCTGGAGAGATAGAGGCAGCCTTAAAACATCAACTGCCTCAGTTAATTCCCTACGGATCCTTGAAGGGTGACTTGCATTTACACTCGAGCTATCCTATTGAACCCTCCCATGACTTAGGGCGAGATAGCATGGAAGATATGGTCAAAAGGGCTCTGGCTTTGGGTTATAAATATTTGGGTTTTTCTGATCATTCTCCAGCGACTTCTAATCACAGTAAACCCAAAATTATTGACATCCTCAAAAAACGCAGCGCATTTATTGACAAATTAAAGCTTAAATATGCAGGTAAGATAGAGATATTGGCAGGTTTGGAAGCAGATATACAACCGGATGGATCAATCTCTGTGCCCGATGAGGGGTTGAAGCTGCTAGACTATTGCATTGTCGGGGTACATTCGGCACATCGGATGGAGCAGTCAAAGATGACAGCGCGGATCTTAAAAGCCCTCAGTAATCCGTATGTGCAGATTCTGGCTCATCCTACCGGTAGGCTCTTAAATCAAAGACCATCTTTTGAGGCTGACTGGGCAAAAGTTTTTGAATTTTGTGCCAAGAAAGGTAAAATCCTGGAGATTAATTCTTTTCCAGATAGACTCGATTTGAGAGATGACTTGGTCAGGCAGGCGATCTCCAAGGGAGTCAAATTAGTGATAGATTCGGACGCTCATGGCCTAGAACAAATGGATCAACTGGACTACGGAGTTGCCGTGGCCAGGCGTGGCTGGGCCACAAGTGCAGATATTATTAATACTTATGGTTTCAAAGACCTGTTAGATGTTTTAAAATAGAGCCTATGCAAACTTTACTGAAAGTCTCTAATCTTACCAAAACTTACGGCACCTTTACCGCTGTTAACAATATCAGCTTCCAGGTGCAAGAAGGAGAGATCCTGGGGCTTCTTGGTCCAAATGGAGCTGGTAAAACCACCACCATCCAGATGATCCTAGGACTGATTATTCCTACTTCTGGGACAGTCAAAATCTTTGGTAAAGATATGCCCAAGAATAGCCATGAGATTTTGCAGCAGGTTAATTTTTCATCTGCCTATGTATCCCTGCCGACCAACCTCAAAGTTTGGGAAAATTTATATACTTTTGCCAGGTTATACGAAGTACCTAATTACAAGGAGAAGGTTAAAGAATTGGTAGATTTTTTTGATATTACTCCCTTTTTTGATAAATTATACGGATCGCTTTCGTCCGGCCAATCGACCCGGGTTAATCTGGCTAAATCCTTGTTAAATTCCCCCAGATTGCTGTTTTTGGATGAACCGACCTCTTCTTTGGACCCGGATATCGCTGACCGAATCCGTAAATATCTTAAACAGGTTCAAAAAGAGAAAAACGTGACTATTGTTTATACTACCCATAACATGGCGGAAGTCGAGGAGTTATGTGATCGGGCCATTTTTATTAACGAAGGCAAGATCGTGACTGAGGGTACTCCCAAAGAGTTAATCAAGAAATTTGGCCTGAAAGATTTAAACGAAGTCTTTATTAAACTAGCTAGGGAGGAAACATGAGCTTAACACGGATTTATGCACTACTTTTGCGGTATCTGTATCTTTATCCGCGGTCGATACCGAGGATCTTAGATATTGTTTTTTGGCCAATTGTCGACCTTCTAATCTGGGGATGGTTGACTCTTTACTTGCAACAATCCCGGGCAGGTATCCCAGGGATTGTCAGCGCTTTACTTGGAGCAATGGTTTTTTGGAACTTTATTCAAAGATCACAGCAAGCGGTCTCGATTGCTTTTTTAGAAGAGGTTTGGGAGCGTAATTTGCTTAATTTATTTGTTACTCCGGTGCGGGTTGGTGAATTTCTAGCTTCAACAGTACTGATTGGGGTAGTGAGACTCGCTCTGATTGGGGGAGTGCTATCTATCGCAGCGCTCGCTTTTTTCCGCTTTAATATCTTTTCCTTTGGACTATTGCTGATCCCTTTTGCGATAAATCTATTTGTCTTTGGATGGGTGCTGGGACTGATCGCCACCTCTATTATCCTGAGATTTGGGCAGAGTGCCCAGATTCTAGCTTTTGCCTTGACAATGCTGATCCAGCCTTTTGTGGCAGTATTTTATCCGGTCAGTGTCTTGCCTGTTTTTCTAAGACCAGTCTCTTTGGCTATCCCTGCTGCGCATGTCTTTGAGGGGATGAGGCAAGTGGTAATCACCGGGGTTGTTCCCTGGAGTGAGTTGATATGGGCGACTGGGCTAAATATAGTGTGGTTTCTGGTCTCTTTATGGCTATTTTTGAAGATGTTTGACTATGTGCGTGTTCAGGGCCATTTACATAAATTGGTGGACTAGGCCTGGTAATTTAAATGAATTTGAGTTAAGATATAAAAAGAATGTTACTTACTATCGTACTCGTAGTCATTATAGTCCTCTTGCTTGCTACAGTTAGTATCTTTAATTCTTTGGTTACCAAAAGAAATAGGGTTCATGAAGCCTATTCTCAGATTGATGTTCAACTGAAGAGACGATCTTCTCTGATTCCTAACCTAGTGGAAACTGTTAAGGGCTACATGAAGCATGAACGGGAAGTGTTGGAAGAGGTGACCAAAGCCCGCTCTGCCCTAATGCATGCCGGAAACCCTAAAGATCAGGCCGCAGCCGATAATCAGCTCACGGGAGCGTTAAAAACCCTCTTTGCCGTATCCGAAAATTACCCTGATCTGAAAGCATCGGATACTTTCAAACAGCTTCAATCAGAGTTAGCTGACACAGAGACCAAAGTCGCTTCGTCCAGGCAGTTTTATAATACCAATGTCTTGGATTACAACACAGCATTGCAGACATTTCCGGCCTCATTTTTTGCCCAAGCCTTTCACTTTTTACCAGAGGCTTTCTTCCAAGCATCTGAGTCAGAAAAGATGGATGTTAAGGTAAATTTCTAGAGACTTCATGGCTATTGCTACCGCGCAGAATCAAATTTCCTCAAATATCTTTAAAACTTGGTTAATTATGCTCCTCTTTGCCCTGTTTGTGGTTGGTGTGGTGTATATTTTTGCCAGAGGGTTAGGATATGATCCAGGATCTTCACTTAGTTTGATGGGAATGGCCTTAATCTTTGCCGGGGTAATGAATATTGGAGCCTACTATTTCTCCGATTCGATGGTATTGGGTATCTCTGGAGCACGAAAGATAGAGCTCAAAGATAACCGGGAGCTGTATCACCTAGTGGAAAATCTCTGTATTGCTTCGGGTTTACCAACCCCTTCAATCTATACGATTGAAGACAGCGCTCCGAATGCTTTTGCCACGGGTAGAGATCCTGCTCATTCCGTAATCTGTTTTACAACCGGCATCCTGGACAAGCTAAATAAACAGGAACTAGAGGGGGTAATTGGGCACGAACTGTCTCATATCCGAAATAGAGACACTCTACTAATGTCTGTTGTTTCTATTTTGGTGGGGTTGGTTGCTCTGCTAGCTGATTGGTTTTTACGCATGCAATGGTACAGAGGAGGAAGGCGGGATAGCGAAGATCGGGGAGGGAATGGGGTTTTCTTAATGATTGCTTTAATCGCTTCACTCTTGGCACCTCTGATAGCTACTCTGATTCAGCTAGCGATCTCACGGCGACGAGAATTCTTGGCCGATGCCTCCAGCGCCTTGCTAACTCGTAATCCTGAACAATTAGCCCAGGCTCTGCTTAAAATATCGGCAGACAAAGAGCCCTTGGAAGCTGCTAATCGAGCGACAGCACATCTATATATTACCAATCCGCTGAAAGGTTCAGAGGTAGTCAGTGGATTTGCTAACCTATTTAATACTCATCCACCAGTTGAAAAAAGAGTAGCAGCTCTTCAGGCCATGCAGGCTTAAATATTGTGTGAGTAAATAAGATACTCGGACATATATTGATTGATATAACGGCCTAAATAAATATACTTGAGTAAAATAAAAAAGACTAATAATTATCACTATTTACCTGCCCGAAATAATTTCTTTTCTAAGCCTATAAAAATAGTCTCTTGACAAAGCTTAATCAGCATATTATCATCCACGCTTGAATACGGTTATTGCCCCATAGTGAAAATTATTTTTACTAGTAACTGTCTTTCTCACCTTGCAATGAGAAATTTAAAGCAAATTAGAACTATTTTTAACTTTGTATTAATTATTTTAGCCACCTTTATCGTGGCCTTCTCCAACAGTACGTCTCTTGTCTCTCCGGTATTGGCCGATGAGGAAGTGACTGCTTCTCCAAGCCCAGTCGCCAGCGACTCAGTCACCCCTACCCTAGAACCTTCAACAGAACCTTCTACATTACCCTCGCCATCTCCGGACACCGTTAATACACAGTCAGATTTTTGCGCTCAAGTTATGACCTATGCTTGTATGGACTCTAACCCCAGTGTTTGTCAGCAATATTCCAGCCCTTGTAATGTTCCAGTTGGTTGGACTGTGACCACTGAGCCAAGTGCTACCCCTCCAACCCCAACCCCTAGCCCCAGCACGTCCCCAAGTACGATCGTTGTACCGACTGTTACTGTGGGCACAACCTATACTGGTCCTGCTAGTAATGTAAAAGTAAAATTTAATTCGATCAGCGGATCAGCTGGTAGTTTGACTATCTCGGAAACTACCCTGTCAGCAAGTGCGATCAGTACTATTGGTGCCTTATCTAGTACTGCCTACGATATCTCTTCATCCATGAGCAACGGCAGCTTTACTTATAATTTGACTTTGCCGATTCCAGCAGGGGTGACAGTTTCTAATCTTAAGGTGTTATATGCCTCTTCTGTTGACAACTTAAGCGCTGCTACTCAGGTCGGTCAGTCAATTACTGACAACGGAGATGGCACCTTTACGATCCAGAACCTAGACCACTTTACCGTGTTTGTGGTGGTTGATCCCAACACTCAGGCCAATTGTGATGCAGTCACAGTCGGTACAACCGCCGGCACAACCTGTGTTGCCACCATCCAACAGGCAATCAATAACGCGACAGATAACAATAGTCCCCTAGATACAATTACAGTTGCCGCCGGCACCTATAATGAGACAGTCCATGTAACAAAAAGGCTAATAATTACCGGTCAGGGTAGCCCCACTGTAACCGGTGGTTTTATTTTAGAAACAACACCAGTTACCATATCTGGATTTTCAGCAAGCACCTCAGTAGTTATTATTAGTCCAACCATCAGCGCTTTAGTCGGGGCTTATTCTGGCAACCAGGCAAGTTATCCTGTAAGTGGTACTGGAGCAGCCAATGCAACACTAAACTACACTATAACCGGAACTAGCGGTAGCACCAGTGGCTCCACAACTGTAAATTCATCCGGAACCTTTAGCTTTAATGCAGATTTAACCTCTTTAGGAGAAGGAACCTTTACCGTTGATGTGCAATTAACTAGCCTCTCATACACCAGTAGCCATATACAGGCAACTCAAGCCAAAGACAGCATTTCTCCAACTGCACCTGCTAGCATTACCGTCCCTACTCAGGTAGATAGTACTAATTTAACAACCTTTTCTATATCCGGATCTGGAGCAGAGGCAGGATCTAAGGTAAGCTACACCATTACCAGCTCCGGAACTACTGTTTCGGCAACTGATGTAACTACAGTTTTAGCCAACGGCACCTTTAGTATTAGTAATATTAATGTCTCGAGTTTGCCTGATAGCAGTAATGTTATTGTTTCGGTAACTCTAAAAGATAATGCCGGTCCCAGCAACACTGGTAATACAAGCTCCGCCACAACCAACCCTACTAACTCATTAAAAAAAGATACCAGCGCCCCGACAACCACTGATGATACAGACTCAAGCTGGCACAATAGCTCAGTAACTATCAGCTTAACTTGCACAGATACTGTCAGTGGCTGTTTCAAGACTTATTACACCACCGATGGTTCAACCCCGACAACTGCCTCCTCTCAGGGAACCTCGATCATCTTAACTACCGATGGCCAGTACACGATTAAATACTTCTCAGTTGATAATTATGGAAATACCCAAGCAGTCCAAACTGCAGCTAATTTAGTCAAAATTGACAAAACTAACCCCAATACTAACCCGGGAACTCCAACTACTACCCCAAACCCAACTAGCTCCACTTCTCAAACCTGGAATTGGACAGCTGCCACTGATGCACTCTCTGGAATTTATCAATATTTCTGGAGAACAACGCTAGGTGGAGTAGCCGGGCCAAATGGGATAGTAAATGCCCCAACTGCATCTGTAAATACTAATTTAACTCAAGGAGCATGGAACTTTTTTGTCTTGGCCAAAGACAATGCTGCAAATCAAAGTAGCGAGATCCAAGGATCAGTATTAGTCGATACCACCGCCCCTGTCACCAGTGATAACACTGACAGTCTATGGCACAACAGTGCTGTCACTATCACCTTAACTTGTTCGGATACTGCTACTGGAAACAGTGGTTGTGCCACCACCTACTACACCACTGATGGGTCAACTCCAACTACTAGTTCAAGTACAGGTAATAGCATTACTCTGAGTGCTCAGGGGCAATACACTATTAAATATTTCTCGGTTGATGCAGCAACTACTGGAAATCAAGAATCTGTTAAAACTGCAGCCAATACTGTTAATATTGATACCACTAATCCAACTGTTTCAGCAAATAACGCCAGTGCTAGCTGGAATTTAGCAAATATCTCAATTACTCTAACTGTCTCTGATTCAGGCGGATCAGTGCTAAACATTGCCAAATATAGTTGGGATACTCCCGCAACATCGACAGTCGGGACTAGTTTTAACAGTGGTGATTTTATAACAATTCCATCAGAGGGTAGTAACACACTTTACTTGTATGCCTCCGATAATGCACTAAATTCCAACAGCTTCTCAGGATCTTATAAGCTAGATACTGTTAATCCAACAGCCAGTGTTTCTAACTCGTCCTCTACTTGGCAAACAAGCCTCCCTTCGATGATTGTCACTGCTACCGACAGTGAGTCCTTAGTTGCCTCAGTCACCTATTCCTGGAATGGGGGAGCCTCAGTTGCAACCAGTAATGGCGTGGATCTATCCTCAACTCTCCCGGCGGATGGAATGAATACTTTAGTCCTGACAGTGACAGATAATGCCGGCAGAGTAACCACATTTTCTGGTACTTACAATATTGACAGAGTTAGTCCGACCGCCGGCGTTTCAGGTTCATCCGCCTCCTGGCAGTCATCAGTGCCAAGTGTAGTAATTAGCGCAAGTGATCCCACCCCCGGCTCAGGTCTAGCAACAGTTCAATATTCTTGGAATTCTGGTATCTTTGTCAGTTCGTTTAATGGAGCTGACATTATTGCCTCACTGACTTTACTGGGAAATGGAACACATAGTTTAAGTGTGGTAGTGACCGATGTATCTGGAAGAGCGACAGTTATTTCCGGAACTTATAAAATTGATACAAGCATTCCGGTTATCTCAGGAGTTACCCTGACTAATACAACTGGAAACAATAGTTTTGTTAAAAATGGCGATACAGTTACCCTGACTGCGACAGTTACTGATAATAATCAAAGTTTACTCACCAGCTCGATGATAACTGCTAACCTTTCAGCCTTCGGTGGAGGGGCAAGTGTTAGTCCAACGACTTATAATTCACTAACAGGTTTGGCAACTTGGGCCAATTTAACTGTCACCGGCACTACCAACGGAGTTATCACTGTCACTGTTAATGCCGTTGATATTGCAGCCAATAGTGCAACAGCTGCGACTGTCACAACCACAGCAGACAATATTTTACCAACTCTATCTCTGATAAACCTGACAAGCTCTAATGCCAACATCAACTTAGCCAAAGTCGGGGATACTGTCACATTAACCTTTAGCTCATCTGAAACAATTCAGACTCTAGTTGTGACCATCGCCGGACAAACTGCTTCCGTAAGCAATGTGGGTAATGTATGGACAGCCGCTTATGTAATGACCTCAACAGACACCGAAGGATTAATGAGCTACCAGATCACCTTTGCTGATTTAGCTTTGAACGTGGGAACTCCTATTAGCGCCACCTCAACTATCACTTTTGATAAAACAAACCCAACTGCCAGTTGGACCACTCCCACTGCTCTGGCCAATGTTTCTGGAAATGTGACCTTGACTGCAGGGGTAACAGATACAACAGGCATTGCCTCAGTGGCATTTATGTACCAAAGAAATGATGGAGTAGATACTTTCCATGCTATTGCAACAGTTACTAGCGCTCCATTCACTACAGTTTGGGATACCAATAGTTTAACTTTGGATAATTACACCTTAAGAATGATCGTTTTGGATAACACCGGAAACTCAACTACACTAGATCAAATTGTGGGAGTTGCCACAGTCATCCAGTCAAGTACTGTGGCAGCAACAAGTACTAGTTCAAGTAGTGTAACTATAGTTTGGACTACTGATGATCAAACCTCCTCCAGGGTTATTTATGACACGACGTCTCACCCGGTTCTAAGTACCCCTCCAAACTATGGTTATGCCAACTCTACAACTGTTCAAGACAGCACAACCAAGGTCACTAATCACTCCGTACAGCTAACCGGGTTACAGGCAGGTACGACTTATTACTACCGGGTTGTCTCAGCCGGCTCACCCGAATCAGTTAGTAGCGAGTTTTCCTTTACTACTTCGGCTGCAACTGTTAATTCGGGAACAACTAGTTCCGGAACAACCACTGCCGGAGCTCCCATGCTATGTTCCAATGTAAAGCCAAGCAAAGCTCCCTGGCTTCTGTCTGCAAAAGCAACTGCCAATGGAGAAGTTACGCTAGTATGGGCTGATGCAGGAGGTTCGTACACTTTTTATACCCTTGAATATGGATTGTCGCCAAATAAGCCTCATTTTGGAGTTGCTAACCTCGGAAAAGTTAATACATATACAGTCAAAGGTTTAGCAGCTAGAGCTACCTACTACTTTAGACTCAGAGCTATAAATGACTGCGTACCTTCTGATTATTCAAACGAGCTGTCTGCTAAAGCAGTAGCCTCAGTCCTTGGTCAAGTTACTCAGTCGTTTGAGCAGACATTGGCTGCTTCAAACGTCCAGGCTGCTGCCAAAACTACTTCCTTGGATGGCCTATCCGACCAAGAGTTCTCCTTGAATGATGCTACTTCTAGCCTGCAGCTTTTAGATAAACTGTCTTCCACTCCTTCTGCGGCGATTACCAAGAGTAGGACTCTTAACCGAATCCTTCTGGGAGGGCTGGGAGTAATCTTTGTTCTATCAGCTGGTGCAACTTACTATTTCTCCACCCGCAAAAAGCTCTAAGCCATTTTCTTTATCTTATCCATACGATATAATCCCTCTTATGAAGCTAACTCTTGAGCAGGTTAAAAAGGTTGCTAAACTAGCTAAACTAAACCTTTCTGAGTCAGAATTGGCAAAATATTCCGAACAACTCTCCAAAATCCTTTCATATATAGACCAGTTAAACAAAGTAGAGACAAGTAAAATCGACCCTACCTATAACGTCACTGGACTCTCGAACGCCTTTAGTCCAGATGAAATCCGTCCATCCTTAACTCAGAAAGCAGCACTTTTTAATGCTCCTCAGCAAGATAAGGGATTTTTTGTGACCAAAGGAGTTTTTCAAGAAGAATAATACTACATGGATATTACCGACTTAACATTAACTCAAACAATCAAGGCTCTCGAAAACAAACAGTTCACCGAGGCCGAACTAAATAGTGCTTACCAAAAGCGAATAGGCCAAGTGAACAGCTCGTTGAATGCTTTTTTAGAAGTCATAGATACCAATTCCGGAATTCCAGTTGGCATCAAGGATATTATCTCCACCAAAGGGATCAAAACTACAGCTGGATCTAAGATCCTGAGTAGCTATATCCCTCAATATAATGCTACGGTTATTGACCGGTTAATTGCTCAAAACGTTAGTATTATTGGCAAAGCCAATAATGACGAGTTTGCTATGGGGTCGTCAGGAGAAAATTCGGCATATGGGCCAACCAAAAATCCTTGGGATCTAACCCGGGTTCCTGGGGGTTCCTCCAGTGGCTCAGCTGCCGCTGTAGCAGCCAATATGTGTGTTTTTTCGCTGGGTACAGATACAGGTGGCTCCATCCGTCAGCCCGCCTCTTTTTGCGGAGTTGTAGGCCTTAAACCAAGTTATGGTCGAGTTTCTCGATATGGAGCGATGTCCATGGCTTCTTCTCTGGATCAAATAGGACCCCTGACAAAGAGTGTCGCAGATGCTCGTCTGGTTTTGGATTGGATCTCCGGTCCTGACGAATACGACTCTAACTGTATTAAAAAACGATTAACAACCAACGATTCACGATTCACGAAGTCCCTCAAGGGTTTACGGGTGGGTGTGCCCAAAGAGTATTTTGGAGTCGGTCTGGATCCAGAGGTGGAAAGGGTCATTAAAGCGGCTATTAAACAGTTAGCAGACCTAGGAGCGGAGCTTGCGGAGGTCAGCTTGCCGCATACCGAATACGCTGTCGCAACCTACTACATCATTATGGCCTCAGAGGTCTCCTCCAACTTAGCCCGTTTTGATGCCATCCGTTTTGGTTCTGACCGAGGAGATTTCGGGGCCGAAGTCAAACGCCGGATTATGTTAGGGACCTTTTCACTCTCCTCAGGTTATTATGACGCCTATTTTACCAAAGCGGCCAGAGTACGCACTTTAATCAAACAGGACTTCGAAAAAGCTTTTGAGAAGTGTGACGTCATTGTCGGCCCGGTTTCTCCCACTGTAGCTTGGAAGTTAGGCGAAAAAGTGGATGACCCACTTAAAATGTACTTAATGGACGTATATACCGTCCCACCTTCTCTAGCGGGAATTCCTGGACTATCCGTTCCCTGTGGTTTTGCAGACGGCATGCCAGTAGGGCTACATCTTTTGGGTAAATATATGGATGAGGATACTATTTTGTCAGTCGGAGAAGTATACGAGCAAGCGACAAAGTGGCATCAGGAGAAACCAAAGTTATGAAATATGAACCGGTTATTGGGCTAGAAGTCCATATTGAACTAAATACTAAAACCAAAATGTTCTGCCGTTGCAACGCCGATTATTTTGGCAAAGAGCCCAACACATCAACTTGCCCGGTTTGCCTAGGGCTACCAGGAGCTCTGCCCTTTATTAATCAACAGGCCATTGAGGACTGCATTAAGATCGGCCTTGCCTTAAACTGCAGCATTAACGAAAAAAGCTACTTTGAACGCAAAAACTATTTTTATCCAGATCTTGCCAAAGGTTTTCAAACCAGTCAGTTAGTTTTGCCGATCGCTATAGGAGGCTGGATCGAAGTTGAAGACGCTCAGGGAAAGCTGACCAAGATCCGTATTAATCGGGCTCATCAAGAAGAAGATACAGGCAAGCTAACTCACCGGGACGGCCAGACTTTTATCGACTATAACCGCTCGAGTGTGCCACTGGTGGAGGTAGTCACAGAGCCTGATTTTACCGATACTTTCCAGATCAAAGACTATGCCAAAAAGCTGCAGCAGATATTTCGCTATTTAGATGTTTCCAATGCCGATATGGAGCGGGGAGATATGCGGCTGGAAGCAAATATCTCGGTTCGGCCGGTTGGTCAAACAACCTTGCCAAATTATCGGGTAGAGCTCAAAAACATCAACTCTTTCCGTTTTATGGCCCAGGCAGTGGAATACGAGATCGCCCGTCAGATCGAAGCTCACGAAAAGGGGGAGAAGTTAGTACAGGAAACCAGGGGTTGGAATGAAGACAAAAGGGTGACCTATGTCCAAAGATCCAAAGAAGAAGCCCATGACTATCGTTACTTCCCCGAGCCAGACCTGCCCATTTTGAAAATGAGTGCAACATTAATAAATGAAATGACGAAAGCAGTCGATACTGCAAAAGAAAAAGATCCAGTGAAAGTTGCTGAAAAATTAGTATCAACAGGCATGTCGCTAGCTTCAGGAGCCTCGATTGCCAGAAATCCCATTAAACTTGCAATTTTTAATGAAGTTCAGAAGGAAAAAAGTGTTCTGGATATGGATTGGAAAGATTTTGGTAACTTTATTGCAAACAGAGAGATTAATGAGGAAAATATTAATCTTGTTCCAGAATTAACTAAAAAGCAGTTGAGCGATTTTCAAAGCAGAAAGAGTGGTTTGATTAGTAATAGTAAGGAGTTAGAAGCTCTGGCTCAGGAGGTAATTGACGAAAATCCGGGGATGGTCGATATCTATAAATCCGGCAAGACGACAGTAGTGATGGCCCTGGTTGGAGGAGTGATGGGTAAATCCGGGGGCAAAGCTGACCCAGGCAAAGTCAAGGCGATCTTGGAGAGACTTCTTGGTTAAGATTTTTTCTGGTCGGTAAATACTGCAGTGGCCATTTCCCAAATTTTTTTGGTTCCCTTACCCACACTTACATTTACGTCCGTAATTGTTTCCGAAATATTCTGAGAGACTACATCGAATGGATCCTTGAACTTAGGATTGATTTTGATCGGGATTGGATTCTGGGCAGAAGTGGTTTGATTCGGGTCTGCAGCGGAAAATGGTTTATAAATCCCCTTTTCTACTTTAGTAGTCAACTGATCAGGATCTTGCGTTTCCTTATCTAACTGACTTTTCTCAGCTGTTCTCTCCATGGCTGTATTAATTATACCTATCTATCTGGAAAAAGCAAAGTCAGACGCCAGACCTCGTGGATCTAAAATAACTACTTGAAATAAGGATAGTTAATACTGTTAAAATAGAGCACTGCTTAAATTTAACGATGGCGAGATGACTTACTAACAGCTCTCAAGGATCGACTAATTATGCCAAAATTCGTTCATCTGCATGGTCATACTGAATATTCGCTTCTTGATGGTTTGTGCAAGATCCCTAAACTAGTCAAACACACCAAAGGACTTGGGATGGAAGCGTTGGCCATTACGGACCACGGTTCCATGTATGGGGCGATTGAATTTTACAAAGCCTGCAGGGCGGAAGAGATCAAACCTATTATTGGTTGTGAAGTCTATGTTGCTCCCAGGTCCCACAAATCCAAAGAAGGTAAAATAGATACCGAACCATACCATCTTATTCTGCTTGCCAAAAACTTTGTCGGTTATCGCAACCTGATGAAGCTAGTTTCCATCTCTTATCTTGATGGTTTTTACTATAAACCTCGGGTCGACAAGGATCTTCTTCGGCAGTATCACGAAGGTTTAATCTGTCTATCGGGATGTCCAGCCGGTGAATTAATTCGGAGTTTTGACAAACAGGACTTGGCTCAAAGTCAAAAGGTAGCGGAGGAATATCTGCAGATCTTTGGGGAGGGTAATTATTTTTTTGAACTCCAGTCTCACCCCTATGCTAAATACGAGGCAGAGGCCTCTGAAGAGTTAATCAGGCGTGATCTGGAGCGGATGGCTCAAATCCAGAAACTGTCTTTCAAAATGATCAAACAGCTCTCGCCAAAGCTGGGTGTGCCGATTGTCGCTACCAATGATTTCCACTATCTAACCAAGCAAGACGCCGAGGCTCAAGACGCCCTGATTTGTATTCAAACAGGCAAGCTCCTGACCGATATTAATAGGCTCAGAATGATCGATACTCCAGATTACTATGTCAAATCCCCTGAGGAGATGCTAGAAGGCTTTGCCGAGCTTCCCGAGGCCCTGGAGACCTCCGTCAAGATCGCCGAGATGGTTAATCTGGATATTCCCCTGGGTAAGCATCAGTTTCCCATATTTGACATTCCAAGCGGTAAATCGCCGATGTTGTACCTGCGCGAACTAACCTTTGAGCGGGCCGAAAAAAGGTTGGATATGACCGAAGAAGCGATTACCAGACTAAACTACGAACTGGGGATTATCGAGAAAAAAAATTATCCCACCTATTTTTTAGTAGTTTCGGACTTTATCAACTGGGCTAACGAACAGGGGATTATCACCAATACCCGAGGTTCGGCAGCTGGTTCATTAGTTTTGTACGCCTTAGGGGTTACCCAGATTAATTCGCTTGTTTACAAAATCCCGTTTGAGCGGTTTCTTAATCCGGAACGTCCATCTTTACCTGATATAGACTCGGATCTGGCGGATGATCGTCGCGACGAAGTTATTGAATATGTTTCTTCCAAATACGGCCACGACCGGGTGGCCCATATTATTACCTACGGAACAATGATGGGTCGGGCAGCGATCCGCGATGTCGGTAGGGTGCTGGGTTTAAGTTATGGCGAAGTTGACCGGATCGCCAAGATGGTGCCTCCTCCACATCAGGGGTTTCATAAGGCCCTCGAGGATGCGATCAAAGAAGTTCCCGAGCTATCCGAGCTGTACCGCTCCGATCCACAGGTGCGTAAATTACTAGATCTGGCAATTAAGATTGAGGGCACAGTTCGGCACGCCTCAGTTCATGCTGCCGGAATCGTGATCTCACCAGAAGAAATCACTCATTTTGCCCCACTGCAAAGAGAAGCCAATGGAGACAAAGTAGTGGCGATGTATGACATGCATGCAGTCGAAGACGCCGGCCTGGTCAAAATGGACTTTTTAGGGATTCGGAACTTGTCCATCCTGGGTCGGGCCCGGGAATATGTCGAAAAGTCGAGAGGCATCAAAGTCGATCTGGACCATCTGCCCTTAGACGATGCCAAAACTTACGACCTCTTGGCTAGGGGTGAAACAATGGGGGTTTTTCAGCTCAGCAGCGATGGCATGACCAAATGGCTGATGGAGCTGCGTCCCAGGGTTATCACCGATCTTTCCGCCATGGTTGCTTTATACAGGCCAGGTCCGATGGGAAGCATTCCGGATTATATAGAGAGGGCCCATAATCCCAGCAAGATCTCTTACTTTGATCCGCGGATGGAAGATTATATGCAGCAATCCTTGGGGCTACTGGTTTATCAAGAGGATGTGTTACTGACCGCGATTAATATTGCCGGTTATAGCTGGCTTGATGCCGATAAATTCCGCAAGGCAATGGGCAAGAAGATCCCCGCTGAGATGGCCAAACAAAGAGAGCATTTTATTCAAGGGTCTATTAAAGGGGGCTTAACCTCCGAGAGAGCCAAAGAGCTATGGGCATTAATCGAACCATTTGCTGCTTATGGTTTTCCCAAGGCTCATGCTGCTTCATATGCCATTGTGGCCTATCAAACGGCCTATATGAAAGCCAACTATCCGGTTGAATACATGGCAGCAGTGATGACAGCAGAATATGGTGATACCGACAAAATCGCTGAGGCCATCGCTGAATGTAAAAAAATGGGTATTCAGGTTCTTCAGCCAGATATCAATAAATCCGGAGTTGGTTTTACGATCGAGGAGCTCGAGGGTGATGACCTTGGCAGGCAAATGCGGGAGTATAAGGGTAAACAATACTTTACTCAAGGCATCCGGTTCGGATTGTCCGCGATCAAAAATGTCGGAATTAGCGCCATCGAATCTATTTTGCGGGCCAGAGCCAACAAACCTTTTGCTCATCTCAAAGATATCTGTAGCCGTATTGATACTCGTTTGGCTAACCACAAGACTTTAGAGAGCCTGATCAAAGCGGGGGGGCTTGATAGATTCGGTTCCAGAGCTGCTCAACTGATGGTTTTAGACGAATGTTTGGAAGAAGCCCATAAACTGACTAAATCAGCCGTCTCTGGTCAAACGTCGCTTTTCTCCGAAGAGGATTCGCTGCTGGATGCCAAGTTTGATTTGCCGGAGGTCGAGGAATTGCCGCTCGAGGAGCTGTTGGTTTTTGAAAAAGACATGCTAGGGTTTTATCTCCACGAACCACCCTATCTCAAAATGCTCAATAAGATCCGCGAGTTTATTCCCACCAAAATCTCGGGATTTGGTGACAATCATATTGGTTCCAAGGTCTATATCGGAGGGCTGCTGCAAGATGTTAAAAAGGTGCTGACCAAAAAAGATGCGTCCGAGATGGCCTTTTTGCGAATTTTTGACGGGACAGGAGAGCTGGAGTGCGTAGTTTTCCCCAAGTTATATGCGACAGCCAAGTCGGTTCTAGTCAAAGAGCAGGTCGTTGTGCTTTGGGGCAGGTTTGATAAAAGAGAGGACAAATATACGGTGGTGGTAGACGAAGTCGCAAAATTCGATCCCAACAATATTCCGATAGTTGACGTAGGTGGAGAAGGTCGGATGCAGACTGTTTCCATGATCCAAAAACGTCAAGAGGCGGGTATAGAGATCGAGCTGCCCCGAGAGGCCGATTCCGAATTACTTAGGCGAGTCAACCTGACTCTTCGCCAGTTCCCGGGCCCGTCTCCGATCTCTATCCTGATTCCGGCGGGAAATACTATCCGGAGGATTGATTTAAGTTTCCGGGTCAGCAAAAATGCCGAATTTATCAAAAGTGTTGAAGAGCTGCTTGGTTCTGGATCAATTCGTTCGGGTACCTGAGCTTGATTTAAGGTCGGGATTTATAGTATTATTCCAAGGTATGATTTCGATTGAATTTAAAGGTAAGTCGTTACATGTTGGAGACACAGTTCGAGTTAGCTCTAATGTTATTGAAGGAGCCAAAACCCGGATCCAGACTTTTGAAGGTATAATTATTTCTATCCGGGGTCGGGATGTCAACCAAACCTTTACTGTTCGCCGGATAGGTGCCAAAAACATTGGTGTCGAGAGATCCTGGCCGCTTAATTCAACTACTTTGGTAGATATCGTTGTCGTTAAAAACCCCAAAAAAGTCCGCCGCTCTAAGCTCTATTTCTTGCGTAACCTAGTCGGTAAAATGTCTTCTGCTATCTAACTGCATTCTGCAATCGTTAATTCTGAAATCATAGTATACTTGCCTAGTGTTCTACGCCACGTCAGATCTCGAATCCAAGCTTTGGTCACAGGGTAAGCTTTTGGTGTGTGGTGTCGACGAAGTCGGCAGGGGCTGCTTTGCCGGGCCGGTTGTGGCCGGAGCAGTCATCCTCCCTCCCCAAAATCCCCCAAATCTCCCTATGCCCTCCGGTCTCGCCGACTCCAAACTCCTTAAACCCGAGGTCAGAGAGAAACTTGCCCGAGAGATCCAAGCCATGGCCCTGGACTATGCCATCGGTTTAGTCGAAGTAGACATGATTAATCAAATCGGGATCGGTAAAGCCACGCAGTTGGCTTTTGTCAGAGCAATTCAAGGATTAAAGAATCCTCCGGATCACATCTTAATTGATGCTTTTTATATTAACGACCTAGACAAATCAAACCAACAGCCAGTCAAAGATGGAGATAAGTTATCGGTTTCGATTGCGGCAGCTTCAATTGTCGCTAAAGTATACAGAGATCAACTAATGAGAGAATTAGATGCTCAGTTTCCAGGTTATGGCTTTGCCATCCATAAAGGATATGGTACCAAGCTGCACCAGTCAGCCATCAAAGAAAAAGGTCTTTGCCTTTTGCACCGTACCTCTTTCAACCTAACCAAATTCCTCTAAACTCAAGGGCTCACTACCTTTTTCTGGTAATATAAAAATGAGCACAAGATCTATTGGAAATAAAGCCGAAAATTTAGCCTGTCAGTACTTAAAAAACTGGGCTACAAAATCCTTGATCGAAACTTTACCATCCGAGGAGGGGAAGTAGATATCATCGCCCGCGATGGGAGTGAGCTCGTCTTTATCGAAGTCAAAGCCAGATCAACCATCGCTTTGGTACGCCCTTAGAATCGATTACTTATTTTAAACTCAAAGCCCTGCAAAAAACTGCCCTGTTTTACATTCAAAGAATTAATTGGGGCAACAAGCCCTATAGAATCGAGGCAGTAAGTGTCGATTACACAGATTTGTCGGGAACTCCTCGGATCGAACTAGAAAGAAATATTTTTCTCTGAATCAACTCGTAAGCCCCAACCATCCCCAAAGTATAAGTAACATCTCCGAGGAGAGTATTTCTATAAAAAGGGATCCCCGCCACTAGACACTCAATCAGTCCGGCCAGGGTTCTGGGATACCAACTATTGGGGTTTGCCCAAACTCCAAAATTAGTCACCAAAAAGAACAGCAGAGAAGATCCCACAGTCGCTATCAGCAAAGAGCTCATGGCCCGATGAGCCCTAACCCAATGTCCGATGACCCCGATGGCGATAAATGATCCGTAAACATATCCTAGAGACGACCAGTCAAATCCAATTAGCAGATCGCTAAGCAGCATAGCGCAAACTGGGATAATAAATGCATATTTGCGAGGTAAGTAGATCCCGGCAAACAAAGCGGTGGCTGTAATCGGCGCAAAATTTGGGATATGTGGCACCAGTCTACTTAAAGCGGCCAAAGTAATTATCCCTATTGCCATCATTAAGTTCCTCTTTGAGCTCATTTTAACTCCCATTTAATCTGCTCGTTGCCGATACAGTTATAAGCTTGTGCTCCTATAGTCGCCTCCTTGTTGTCAACAAGATAGAGCCAATATTTACCATTATCTTGGGAGACTCCATTGATACCGGTGACCATTTTGCCAAATGATGAATCTTTGGCATCCACCGAGGCCGATTCTTCTAACAAATCAAATGCGGTTTTGCCAGGCTGACAGGGATACTCAACTAAGTTTTTAACAGGAGAGTTTTTAACAGGAGTAGGGGTAGCTAGATTCGAAACGGCAGCCACCAACAGAACAACGGCCAGTACAAAGATAAAAATAATTTTTGGCTTTTTCATGATTTCAAGCTAGCTAAGCCTAGATTCTACCAAATTTACTATAGTAAAGATATCCAGCATCAAGCGCCCATCTGACTTGATCTGTAGGGTTCCATTTTTGAAAACATTTTACCTTTATTTCATCAAGAGCATATGCATTATATCCGGGTCTGATTACTCCGGTTCTTCTGGATCCTTCTAATGATAGATTCATAGGTCTTACGCCCTATAGTGTACAGCATTTTATCCAACTTATCAAATATTCTGAGTCCAATTTAGTCTCTTGAATCTGTTACTTTCTCGGATCTATACTGATCTCATGCCCCCACAAGATTCCTCTGGTTCTGGAGAGGACTTATCTAGCTCTACTCCTCCTCTGCCTGTGATCCTTGATCCAAGTCCGATGCATCATGTTCCCAAAGAGATGGTAGAAAAAGCCCGGGACGCCCAGGGTCGTTTTGACAAAGATCTTCAGGACGAACCCGACTCCAAGAATACATTGCCCAAAGTAATGTCTATCACCGAACAAAAGCCGGGCAAAAAAGATTCAGAGGTTCCCGACAAGTTGCCGCCGATGTTCTCTTTTAAGATCGCCAATCCGATCATTTATCTTAAACATTGGTGGAAAACAGTGATTGCCAATGAGGGTATA
>MFDD01000002.1:120660-157173 GCA_001776775.1 Candidatus Daviesbacteria bacterium RIFCSPHIGHO2_02_FULL_43_12 | reverse complement strand
GGTGGTTCCCAATGCCTTTTTGGGTAAAACTACTTTTACCGGAACATTAGCGGGCAGCAACGACAGGCTTTTTCTGCTTACCTCCACGGATCAAGTTTATACCATCGAACTTCCTCTAAACCAGACTGTGGCTGGTCTAATGGATCATAAAGTTCTAGTCAAAGGAAAACTGGATACTAGGACAGCTGTTTTAAAAGCTACCGAGATCATCGACCTCTCTCCTTCTACAAAGCTATAGATTCGTTAATCCACCACCTCTTCGCCTTCAAAAGAGATTCCCTGATCAGACGAATTGTCTACTGAGGTAGTAGTTTCTTTGGTTGGTTGGGCAAAAGAAAAATCCTGGAGGAAACTGGCATAAATACTCTTCCAAAAATCTTTTTTGTCTCCAAAAGTAGTTTCCACAGTAAATAATACTCCAGAATCCAAGCTTCCGAGTACTATCTTTTCACCTAAGTTTAGCTCTAAAGCCTGTAAAGTCCCGAGCTTGGCTGGTATTGGTGTTTGATCAGAGATAGATTTAGCCCATTCTTCGATGGTTTTTAATTTACTATCCTTGATCTTTAAACTTAAGTCTCCGGCAACACCTTTAAAAGTTAAACCGATATCAGCATAGGTTGAACTATCGGTCGCTTCGTTATTTGCTAAGGATAAATTATCAGGGTAGCTAAACTCAAAGCCGCTGGGATCTGTATATGATTTTAAAGTTTGGGAAGGCACCGCTTTAACAGCCTGACTGATCCCCTCAGGGGAAGCTAAGCTCGCTTTGGGATAACTATAGAGTATCTTCCAGACGTAAACTAGCGAAAGCACTACCAAAACCACTAGTGCCAGAGTTATTTTATTCACTTTACCAGTATAGTATGCTAGAGTGATTTTAACAATGAAAAAATTAGTAGTCTTTTTGACCTTGTTAGTATTTTTTTCTTTACTCCAAACAGCCGAAGCCAAACTTTTACCTCAAGCTGCTCGATCTATCTCCAAACCAGCGACAGGCTTAGTTACTAGTTCCGGTATTAATGTTACCCCCAGGTTACGAAAAGACAGAAGAGCTTTGGTTGTCTATTTTTCTAACCTCCAAAACGCCGCCTCCGTTTCGTACTCTTTGACCTATAACACCTCGACACAGCAAGAGGGTGCAATGGGGGTTCTCAATTTAAATGGATCGAATACTTCTGTCGAGCTGCTTTTTGGGACTTGTTCTAAAAATGTTTGCCGGTATCACACCGGTCTAAAGAATATGCGTTTGGAAGTCTCTTACACCTTAAAATCAGGAAAGAAATATATTAAGAGATACAAAATAAAGGTCTAAACCCAAATTACCCAAGCCTTACTCATTTTTTACACTTGCCTAATGCCTTTAGGGTTTAATATATTTTATGTCCAACGAGAGGTCATCAGGTGGCCGAACTGACACCAATCCTCCGATTGATAGAGCGGCCGAAAGAGTTCTGTCAATATATATTCTGGGAAACACCCTTGATCCGCTACCAGGTCCGGAAAGGGTTATGTGGGCGCGTCATTCGCTGAGGTCGTTAACCGGTCCAGCCGGAAGGCAGCTGGCGTATTCGTATAGGTTATTGGCGCGGAGTAGATTTAACGGGCAGCTAGAGAGGGTCACCCCGGAGGGTCTAAGAGGCGAGATGATAGCATATCTTGAAGGCTATCTATCCGGAGGTCAGAGACGTCCCTAAAAAACTTCAAACAAATTCAGCCTTAAAATGTTATACTTCACTTAGCCTATAGAGCCCATAAACATAAATAAAAGGATATGAGCAATAAAGAAACCACCGCTCCTCCACCTCAGCGCCTAAATGACACAGAGTATCATCAACTTTTAGAATTAGGATACGCCGAGCTGATCAAAGAGGCGGACGCCTCAGCAAGAGCTCAGTGGGCAGATACACATTCCGACCCGATAATAGAACAATGGAGGGTAATGGTCGGAGAATATATTCTTCAAGTTGGCCACCCTCCAAGACTGGGAGGATGTCTGATAATCGGCGGAATGGAAACGGTTGTCACAAGTGACATGAATCCGGATAAACCTTTAGCCGCTCGTGTAATTAACATGAATTTAAGCCGAACTAGCGAAACCCTTCAGTTCTCTGTCGATTATACTATGCCAGCCAGAAGAAGCTCCGCTCGGTTGGATGAGATTGCGATTACCTCCCGCTTTCTTACGCCGCAAAGACAGCAAATTCAGCATAGGCTTTTATTTAATGGCCCCAGTCTTGTTTACTGGGCGCGTAATGGTATAGTAGGCTTAGATCGATCTCCAAAGCGACCCTCCACTTAACCTACACAGTATATAGTGTATTGACTAAGCATAGATACCATATGCTATATTCTCTTGACAACTAAATAAC
This sequence comes from Candidatus Daviesbacteria bacterium RIFCSPHIGHO2_02_FULL_43_12, assembly GCA_001776775.1. Taxonomy (GTDB): domain Bacteria; phylum Patescibacteriota; class Microgenomatia; order Daviesbacterales; family UBA10151; genus HO2-FULL-47-45. The sequence continues at coordinate 154,804 of MFDD01000002.1, read as the reverse complement.
TAGTCAAAGGGTCCGAAAGCTGTGTCACTCAGCGCTATGCCGTAACTGTAAAAGTCAGATCGCAGACCTTTGACCATTAGGATTTATCCTTCGAGCAAAGGAAAGCCGGATAACTTCAGGCTTCTCGTTTCGGGAAGCTTTTTTTATCTTCAAGTTTCTTTGCTCCAGAAAATTACTATATGAATAGAAAAGTAAAAACATTGATGGTCCAAGGCACGGCCTCGGGCGTGGGAAAAAGTCTGCTGGCGACGGCTCTTTGCAGAATTCTTTATCAGGACGGCCTAGACATTGCCCCTTTTAAGGCCATAAATATTTCTCTTAATTCCGGAGTTACAGCCAATAGAGAAGAGATTGCGATTAGCCAAATTGCTCAAGCTCAGGCGGCTGGGGTCGAACCAGAGGCGAACATGAACCCATTTCTGATTAAGCCCCAGCATAATCAAAAACCGCAGGTAATAATTAAAGGCAAGCTGGCAAGCCCTACCCAAATTGCCAAGTATTACACTGACAAAGATGGTTTATGGTCTGTGGTTAAACAGAGTTTTGAAAATCTTGCTGGTTGCCACGAAGTGATTATTTTAGAAGGTGCAGCCAGCCCGGCCGAACCAAGTTTTATCAGTAGTGATGTTGTAAATTTAAAGATCGCCAAATATGCTAAGTCTCCGGTGATCCTAGTGGGAGATATAGATCAAGGAGGCGTCTTTGCCTCACTTGAAGGCACGATCTCGATTCTCAAAAGGCACGACCCAAAAGCCTCTCAGCTAATTCAGGGGATTGTCATCAATAAATATCAAGGAGAAAAAAGGCACTTAGAGTCAGCTTGCAGAGAGTTGACCAGAATTACAGGAGTACCCGTTTTGGGAGTAGTTCCCTTGATGCAAAATCACGGTATCGCCGATGAAGATACTTGGTTTTTAAAAGACAAAAGTACGACAAGAAGGGCTATAGTCTTAGATCTAGTCATTATCCGCACTCCTGGTCTACAAAACTCTCCCGATTTTGATCCGCTTTTTGAGGAACCAGGTGTCCAAACCCGTTTTGTCTCAAATGTTATAGGTATTGGTGATCCAGATTTAATCATCCTTCCGGGAACTAAAAATACCATCTCCGATCTGCATTGGCTGGAAGAGGCAGGCTTTAAAAAATTGATTCTTAATCATGCAGAAGCGGGTAAAGCTATCATTGGCATCTGCGGTGGCTTCCAGATGTTAGGAAAGATCATCCGAGACCCGCATTCAGTAGAGTCCAACGAACAAAGAGTCGCCGGTCTTGGTCTACTGGATACCGAAACAGTCTTTGCTCAGAAAAAAGTTACCAAGCAGACCAAAATAAAGATCTCTTCCGGCGTTGCAATGCTCAAAGGGGCGGCAAATCTGGACGTTAAGGGTTTCGAGATTCATATGGGTCAGACCACAAAGCAGGGAGTAAAGGTAAGTTTCGATCAAAAGGGTTGGGTCTTAGGAACTTACCTGCATGATATCTTTAAAAATTATAATTTTCGAACATTGATCCTAGGAAACCTGGCTCATAAAACCGGGAAAAAACTTACCAGCCAAAAGACTATTGCTGCTAAACAAGATAAATACGACACCTTGGCTGATCTCGTCAGGAGCAATCTGGATATGAATTTGCTTTACAAAATTTTTAATAAGGAGAACCATGCTTAGAGACTCTGATCAAGCCGGTTTTCGACCAACAGCAAAAGACTTGTTATCACCAAAGGGGGAGATTGCTAGGCCGCCAGATCAACTCTTAAAAATCCTAGCCAGGAGTCGGGGTTTAGGATTAGACCTTGTTCCAACCGTCTTCGAAAATGGAAGCTTTGTACCCGGTCGGCAATATGGGCAGTTCAACCTCCATCCGGCTTGGGGATATACCATCGACAGATCAGATCCTGAGGCGAGAGTTAGAGGAGGCACTAAACAAGGACCTGTCTGGGCTTTAATTGATCCTACAGAGCTCCCCAGTGCCGGGGGTGACTTAGGAGATAGTTCTTTCATTGGGTCTTTGATCCAAGGAATAAGAGAGCAACAGGGGGGAGAAGCGGCTCAGGATCTTGAGGTACCCCCTACATCAAGGCTTGGCCTGTCTCCTGACGCAAGAACCAAGCTTTTTTCCAGGTTAGCACAGGCCCTTAATGGCTCAGAGGAGGGGGTTAAACCTAGATTACCCTCATATTTAGAACTAGTGCAGGCAGCAAGTAGCTTACCAATTGGAGTAGCCCGTGGAACTGCGGAGTGGGTTCGTGGCAAAACTCTGCAACTTCGACCAACGGGAGATGCTAATTTTCCCATGATTCCAGTAACCCCAGCTGCCTATCTGCTATTTAGAGCCGGGGATTACGATCAAGGAGGTCTGAATCATTTAGAGGCTGTCCCGGAAGCCTTGGTAGTTGAGAGTAAATATGCCAAGCATCCGGTCAATCTAACTTCTGCCTTTCGTTTTGTGATGACATTTCCAACAGAGTAATTCTGAGAGGCTATAAAAAATATTTAATATATGAAAGCTGAAGGATCGATAAATATTAATCTGCCGCTACCCAATTTTAAGAACGAGATAGAGGAAGTCGAATTTCATACAGAGCGTTTTTGCCAAGTGCTCAGGACAAAAAGAGAGAAACTCGTTACCAACAATATGAACCCTGTTCTTGATTATGTGCATTGGCTGAGATTTGCCAGGAAAAACCCCACCCCCTCCCAAATTACAAGATATAAAGACTATCAACTTAATGGCCAGATTCAAACTGGTCTGCGGGAACGCAACCATGCTGGGAAAAGCGCATTTGAATATTACCTCAAAGATGGGCAGATTTATAGCGCCCGGTTTCCTGGTGAACCATTTGAGGATATGTTAAACAGGGGTTTGGAATGGTCTCAGAGTAATAACTCTCCAGAGCCAGAGCGGGATAAGGCTGATGTTTCGGGATGGAAAAATGCAGTTGAATCCCTGGTCGATGCTCCGATTGGAGCTAAAAGAGTCCAAATAACAGGTGCAGGAATTGCTGAAGGCACAACCCATGGCGATAACTTTGTGGATATCTATGAAAAGATACCCAACTCAGAGCATGGTTGGATTATCAGAACTATTAGATTCTCATCAGAGTTATCTTACGCTCAATACCAAGACATCGCCTTGAAAAAAGATCCACATTTTCTGGATGGACTAATAGGACCGATCGACGCTTGGTTTACAGAACATATCCTTGAAGGCGATTCCAGAGAGGTTAATCAAATTTTTGAAAAAGACTTTGGGTTTAGTAAAGGAATTATGCAAGAAGATAAATTTGAGCGAGTATTCCAACATGTCTTACCTGTGGCCATGAATTACTCACGAGTGCTTCGTGAGTCACATGACCCTTTAGAGATTACCAAAGCCTTTAAAGCTGTCTTGGTGGAAAATGATCTGGCAGTTAAAAGGGAGGATCAAAAGGATCAAGGTATTACTATTGGAACTTCAGGAATGTTTGGGTCTACAAAGACCTTTGCCCAAGACGCATATTATTTAGCAAATCTTCAAGATCGGATCAATTGGCTTGCCTTTCAGCAGGTTCTGTCCAAAAGTGCTGGTTGTGGTATATCCGGTGCAGACTTTGATATTTTTGGCAGCGTTTCTGCGTCTTTCTCGAAAAGATTTATTAATTATCTAGGTCTGTCAAATAGTGTTGGGAAATTTGGCTTGCCAGGCAGAGCTGGTGGGGTTGGAAAACGTGGTCTAGCCTTGAAAGGCAAAACTGAGGGTGAATGTCAGAAGATTACTTGTAGAAGATGTGGTTGGCAACCAGATGATCAAGATCATCGCGAACACAAAGAATGTCCAGAATGTAGTTGGGCCCCTGGGCAACCTGTGGAAAAGCCAAAATGAGCGAAGCTCTTCTACATCCGTACCCCAATGGTTACCCAGCTGAGTCCCGATTTAGATACATCGGAGTCAGACCGATGAGGGGAGAACGGCCAAAAACCCCGCAGCAGAGAAAATTTATCGATGTTATACACGGGATCCTCGGTCCGGAACTAAAAGCTTTGAGCGTCAAAGGAAATCTCCTCGAGCCAGATCGAATCCATTTTCTTCCGCCTTCCGTGTACGACAGGGATATATCTTCCTCCTCAGGTGGGGTTTACTACGGCGAGTCAGATTCGGCGGTCATTCGTTTGGCCGGCAGAGGACAAACTCTATCAATGCTTGCTGAGGAGATGCTACACGGGGCGTCATATCAGTCTTTGCTGTATAGTCAGCAACAAGGTGTTTTAGGAGTTAGAATTGGCTACGAGCTAATAATGCCCGGGCAAAGGCTCTATCAGTCACTTAATGAAGGGATAATAAACATCTGGAAACGACAGATACTGGCAGCAAATCTTTCTAAACTAAGGGACAGTTTTCATTTATCAGACAGAGAAGTTGGAGAACTTTTGCCCACAGGTTTTAATGACCTGGACTACCCATTTTACAGAAGTTATATACATAGTTTGATAAGTGGTATAGGCTTGGCGACTGGTCGATCTATAGCAGAAATCCACCGACAATTTTATCAGGGGTTATTTATGCAGGAACCACCGACTTTCGACTTAATCTCCAGAGTCTGGGGTGAGGATATGATTACTTCACTCGCTGATCGGGCTATTACTCTATTTAAGGCAAATTAGAGCAGCCTATAGTTTGATTTTTAGACATCTATTCAGTTATAATAGACAGATGGTTGAAGTCAGACAAGTAACCGATGAAAGGGTCACAAATAAAATTGCTCAGGCCTTTTTAAGACAGCGTTTTCCGTTATCAAAACAAGGAGAAGTTTTAAGGGCCTATCTTGATGAAGTAACCCACAGGGGTGATCCTGCTGCCTTGCTGGCCTTAAGGCCGCAGCTTCCTACAGTTGAAGCCCCTCAGCTTCATCTATTTGCTAAGTTAAGGAGTAATCGCATTTTTGAATCTCCGGACGATATAAAAAATATTCAGGTAACCAAGGGCTGTAGCCATGGATGTGATTTTTGTGCGATAGATGCATTTTCGAGAGTCGAAGCTATGCCCTATGTATCCGTACTCAAGATCGCTCAAAGTTTAAGGGAGGCGGAAAGACCGAGGCAAAAGGCCTATCAGGAGTGGCAGGCCAGACTCACTCTCCACACCGGGGTGACTCTGGCGCAGTTTCGCGAAGCATCCGTCACCTGGGCTAATGCCCCGCTTCGTGAAGGGACTGAGCATTTTTTTGATAAATTTGCAGAGCTTAGTGAGGTGCTCTGGGAGTATCTGCAGCAAGATCCTCCCACGTTTTTGCCTGTTCGCCCAGCAGTAATGGGTAAAAGTGGCCTCCGGGAGGATGACTTGTTAACGCCTCATAAAAGAAGTATCACCAATTACTATGATAGTGATCCGTTTGACTATCGGGATACGACAATATTGCATCAGGATGGGACCCCGGCAGACTATGGTGATGTCTTCACAGCCTTGGCTTCTCCATTCTCTCCAATTCATATTACGACAGCCGGTTGGAGACAAAATAATGCTGTAGCCAAAAGGGCTGCTCAGAAAATAGCTCAAGCAACACAAGCCGATCCGGCCTTGCGTAGACAGTTTCGATTGAGTGTAAATATGGGTGAACTCACGGCCAAACAAAGCCTAGATCTCTACCTGGACTCTATAACATCAGCAGCCAGGGAGCTGTTTTCTGCAGGAGTTCCCCATGATTTAAATCAAATTCTTCTTTTTGCCGATCAAGAAACTCCCAATGGTTTGGAATTTGAAAAAAAGTGTCTGGCTGTTTTAAGTCAGGAAATTACCAAAAATCATCTACCGGCTGGGATTTATCAATGTAGAATCTCTCGCTACTCAGGTAGAAATAGAGAGTGGAACGGCTCAGCGGACCATGACGTCATGGCTTGTATGCCTGGGTACCATATTTGGCCTAACGGATCAGTCATGTATCAGGACTCTTTTCGGGATACGGATGGCAAAATAAAAGTTCGCCGTGGCACTAGACCTCAACCAACAGGTGACGAACTATATAGGCTCCCCAGAATCTAATAAAGTTCTGCCCAATCGTCTATATTTTCCCCGGGGGCAAAATATGGACCGGCATCTTTATATTGACAAGGGCTTTGATCTCTTTCTTCCTTACTAATAATTATCTCCTCTTTTGATTTGATACCCTTTTGTTGGTATCGGGTAAACACTGCTTCGCTCATATGGTTAAAAACTGTATAAAGACCGGTAAAAGGCGCAGTCCAATTATCGATTCTTTTTGGCATCAGAGCGAATTTTCCATAAACGATATCAAAAGAGTTTCCTCTTTTTTCAGAAAGAGCAGCATAGCCAATAAGTTCTCCTGCACTAACTTTACTGCCTAATTTTAAGTCTTTTTTGACATCTATATGTTGGACGCTAAACATCCAGACTCCGATAGGCGGCATTATTGAAAAAATTTTTCTATCTGGTATGATCCCTATTTCGCCTTCAAGATTTTGCTCTGGTTCAGTGCGTAAAACCGTCACATAACCCTCAAAAGGCGAATAAATCTCTACGGTATTGCTCTTGTTGTACTCGGGTTTGACCCAAAAATAATGCTTCATGTTTCTTTTTGTCTCTCTTTCGTCCTGAGGAACTGTTACATGCCCCTGACAACTCCTATATTTAGAGATCTTTTCGATTTTATTTAAATCAGTAAAGTTAGCGACAATCAAGGGGGGAGGTTCTATTTGAGCCGAGATAAAAGAAGCTACTGCTAAAGATCCTAAAACAAAAAGCAAGATTACTATACTAATTACAATCTTCCTTCTCACTCTCACTATTTCAGTGTCTCAGAATAAAATTATGAAGTCAAGAATTTAACCCTAAAACTAGGCTACAAAATTACTTGAAGGAGAAGAATAAGATATAATGCGAAGCTATGAGTGAGAGATCAGCTGGATTATCGTTTAAGCTTGGTAGAGACGAAAGACTTACAGGAATAAGAAGACATACGTTCGACCCAGTAGAGGTGTTATTATGGGCACTCCTTAATGAACTTTCCGTAGGTTTTTCTTCACATAAACCTGTCCTTGACAGAATCCTACCTCTGTTAGAAGGTGAAGGCTTAGATCAAGTGGGTAAGGGCGCTGATATGGTTGCCTACTCTAGAGACGATCTCAATTTTGTTATTAAATTTCCTTTCGATGATGGCGCGATGACTCTAACACCTTACTTTTCTCCTAAAATTGTCGATGGTTTCTTTTTAGCTCAGACTACACTAGGAGGACTCTTTGCGCCAATGACGGATTTCCCAACAGCTATAGAAGATGGGAGAGGAAAAACCCATTTTGTTTCCATGATCGTTCAACAAAAAGTTCGAGTTGCAGCTGATGTAATAGATGAATTACGGGCAACAAACCGAACCAGGAATATTGCTGGTGTTGAGAGAGCATATGTTAAGTTGTCTCAGAGAGCTTGGAGCAGGGGAATTTTTGATACCGATCCAAACTGGCTTGAAAACACTGGCTTTATGCCAGATGGACAAATGGTTATGATTGACGTAGGAGAAATAACAAAGAATGTTAGAGAATTTCCATATTATGAAGGAATAGAGCGCCGGAATTGTTATGTTGGGAATACTTTAAGAAAGGCATTCAGCGTATCGAATTTTGCTAGATGTTACTTAAAAGCGCCACACGAAAGACAATTTGTACCCATGCCAAAAATTGCCAAAGTGTGACCCCGTAAATACCTTTCTGTCTGTCTATACTCAGAATTTGCCTATTTATTTAGTCTAAAGGATGTACAATAAAGTTTATTACCCCTTTTGATTTTTAAGGATAATTAAGGTATGGCAGTGTTCGGGTTTATCGAATCAGGTGTTTAGCCATCAATATCAAGCTATTCTTGATATCCAAACCTCTAATTTTTGCAAAAGGTGAATCGAGAATCCACAATCTCGAACAAGAACAAATATTTCTCAATTTTCTACAATTCCAAATTTCTCCTGAGTTGAGGGGAACCAGAGATTTGGATATTTAACCATTAATTCTTGAACTACTTTTTTTGCACCATCATAATCATGTTGTGCTATTTTTTCAATAATCCTGCTTTTAAGAGTTTTAGAATTAGTTCCTGAAGCATGAGATGATCTCATAAAGGCAAGCGCCTCTGCTAAGAGACAGGCCGCTTCAGCATCTTGTCCTGCATCTGTCAGTGTGATGTATATATCGCCCAGTTTACTTTGTAGACTTTCCGTCAATCCTCTATAATACTCTGTTTGCTTTAATGCACCCATTAAAATATTCGTCTTAGCATCGATAATTCCTGCATCGTCCTTTATAGCATACTTAATAGGATTTGTATCGGCATATCTTTTCATTATTTTAATTAGTGGATCTAGCATATGGTTACGTGCAGCCGCACGGAGTCGCTCTATCATTACGATTTGATAGACCGGGTCATCAGGCTGTACTCCACACTCTTTACACACTTGCTGTTCGTTTTCTAATACAGAAGAGAGGCCACCACTGGTTATGTCTGCAACTAAATGTGTATTTAACAAATGATCAGGTAAGCCATCAAAACTTTGTCTTATACCCATATCTATATTTCTGCGACTAATCAATGGCACACCTTGATGTCCTCTTGCAACATCTGCCTGGAGAAGAGGGTCCTTTCGAATTTTTTGCTGGCAAGTATACGCAGATACCGGTTCAAGGTTATCCAGATTTCCATGGAAACGATTATAGTCGCTCCTATCCATCAACTGACAAAGGTGGATGAAAGCCTCCTCATAGGCTCTAATAGGACCGAATCTATTTAAAGTTTCTACTATAGAATTTTGTCTGCCTAATAGATTTCCAAAATCTTTATAGTCTTGGGGCAATCGATTGATTTTTACTCCCTTTTCACCATTTAGCTCGGTCATATTCTGATACCTATTGTTATACTAACAATAGTCTTTCAAGGATACTTTACCCTAATCTTTAGTTTTTTTACATACTCAAAATTAAATCGTAACATCTGTTTAACAGTTTATCTAAGTTTATGAGTGGTTCGAAGTCACTTTCGGGTTCTAAAATCAGAGGCTAGACTATCTTACTAAAGATTCAAATCAAAAATACGAGATTAGCCCGTTGTATCAATCCATTCTTGATGCTCCAAATGAGGGATGCACCTTCGGTGAGCCCGTTAGTACCTTAAACAGACTCAGAAAATTCTCTGAATTATTCCTTCAGGAAGGCCTAAACTCAGAATTTGCTTATACATTTGGACTAAAAGATGTATAACAAAGTATAATAGCTATTTCTCTTTCAAAATATAATAAGTTGCTTTACCTTTAGCTTTTCTACTGATTAACCCCAAATCTATCAACTTTTTGAAATCCAGTGCTCTGGTAGCTTTTGCCCGGTTAACCAATTTTGCATAATCTCGGTCAGCAATAAATCCTTTTTCTTTAATAAACTCAAGTATTTTTAAATGATAGGATTGTAAGTAGGTTTTTGGACTTATTCCAACTTCTGGCAAGTTTTTTTGTACTCTTAAAAGTTCGTCAATAATTCCTCCTGTAAAATATTCCAGCCACGAGGTGAGATCGATTTTATTTACCAGTTCATAATAATTACCAAATTCTCCTACTGTCTGAAAATACCTTGTAATATTTTGATTGTAATAATTCTCAAAACTAAAAAGATTAAAAGTATTTAGCCCCATTTCGGCTAAAAGTACTTTTGTAGCAAGTCTTGTTGTTCTCCCATTCCCATCCATAAACGGGTGGATAATGACCATTTGTTTATGAAAGATACCAGCTAAAATAAGAGGGTCAATTTTATCTCTATTGCTATTTACAAACGAAATAAGGTTTTCCACAAGAGATTTGACGTCTTTTGCATCTGGCGGTAAGTACACTACATGGCTAGTTAGTGGATCATTAACAACTATTGCCTTTTCTCTCAGGTATCCTGTTTCGAATTTTGGTAAAAGATTTGCTACTACTTGTTTTTGGATTTTTAAGATTAGCGGAAGTGAAAGTTTTACTTTGCCTTCTGAAAGTCTTTTGTTTAAATCTTGCAGTGCTTGATTATAATTAAGAACTTCTTTTTCACTATCTCTAATATGAGCAGGTTTTAATTTGAGGATTTTTTTAACTTCAGTTAAAGGAAGAGGGTTGCCTTCGATACTTGTTGATGCATAAGATGAAACTGCTCTTGCTGTTCTTTCTAACTCTACTAAAACGACATACTGGAAGCGTCTATTATTAAGTTCATTGACCAAGTTGTTAATTCTCTTGATATTATCCAAAAGACGGTCAGTAATCTTATACTTGGGGGTGAACATATAGACGTATTATAGACGATAATTAGACGATTCACAATGGGTAATGTTTCGATCCTTGTGGCCTAGATGAAGTCGAATACAGAATTTATAAGCAATAAGTTCTTATTCTTAAGGTGGAGTTATTTTAATCCCAAAAATAGTACAGTTAAATCTATTTCATTATCCTTTAATTCGTTATCCTCCTGAAATATCCTACACTTCAACTTAGGAGGGTGTTGATGAAAAATGTTGCCGCTTGATGTAATCAGAAAATATTATCCTAATGCATCGGACGAAGAATTGAAGGGAATACAGACTTTTGTTTACCAATTGTGTTGTGGAATTATGCAACACTTTTATGGAAAGGATTGGGATAAGGATATTGAAGATATTGATTTGGAAAACAAAGAAGATTGATAGAACAATCTAATCATCAGTTCGAATCCTGCTCGGTCTCTTGGTTATAGGCTCTAATTTGACGAGTTTTCGACAAAACTTTGAAGCTAAAACCTTGCAAAATCACAAATATCATTGGGTGACCCCATTGCATCTTATTTCGAACTGACAATAGAGTGGCTTGAGTCCTTAATGCAAGTATACCAAAGTGAGGAGGCGAAGGAATGAGCGATTTTCTAGCCTCACAGCTTCACAACGAAAATACCTTCTATAAAGCTTTTTCAAAAGACTTAAAGAATGCCAAGAAAGAGGTTGTTATAGAAAGCCCCTATATTACCCGTGTAAGGGCAAATAAACTGATTCCTATACTAAATAAGCTCCTGGATGAGGAAGTAAATATTATTGTAATAACCAGAAACCCAGATGAACACGATGAAAACATGGCTTATCAAGCAGAAGAAGTAATAGCCTATTTTGAACAGACAGGAATACAGGTTTTACTGTGCGATGGCGGTCACCACAGAAAACTAGCCATGATTGACCGAAAAATACTTTGGGAAGGATCATTAAATATTCTATCTCAGACGCACAGTCGTGAATTTATGAGAAGAATAGAAAATGAGGAGTTGACAGAAGAAGCGTTTAAGTTCTTAAAATTTGACCAGGTTAGATTTTTTGGAGGTTAAGTTAGTTAGGAAGCAAATCTTTGGCCTTCACTTTAAAAAGTTTAGCATAGGCATTAAGCCTTCTTAAGGGTACTTCAACCCTACCCTGTTCCATTCGGGCATAGTAATTAACATGGATTCCTGTTTTATCAGCCACTTGTTGCTGAGTTAAACCGACTTTTTCTCTAGCAGATTTTAAATTTTGACCTAATTTTCTATCCGGCATGTGGATAGTATAGCATAAAACCTCAAAGGCTAAAAATTATAGGACATTTACTCTCCTTGTTTTGCACAGGTATAATACGAGTATTGTGGCAAAAGATATTGAAAAGTTAAGTAAAGAATATCAAAAATTTATTGAAGAGCTCGATAGTGAAAGTCTCAAGCTCGTTACTGGAGATTTTTCTGTAGCTTTAGAATATGCCCGTAAGGGAATGGAACAGGTTGACCCTGGTAATTTAAACAATCAAAGCATTCAACAGATTGCAATTGAAATGCAAAATATCGCCAATATGGTCCTGAGGGAAAGATCAATAAACTAAACTCTCCGCCTCCTATCTTATAAGTTCGCTTTTTACCAGAATTGATCCAAGTGAATAACTCTAGTTACTTAAATTGTTGCTATTTCTTTAAGAAAACTATCCATGTTACTTTTAGATACTAGAAAGAAACGATTATCCCCACTTAAACTTTCCCACAACTTACCTAATGTATCTTTATAACCTGTGTCATCATTAGAAAGTCTATCTTCGCCCTTATATTCGGTCAAAATATATTTACCGCTCTTGGTTTTAATTATAAAATCAGGATAAAACTTACCTGACCGCCAACCCTGAAGGTAAAAGTCTTCTTTTTCGCGATTTCTATTCCACCATGCAATATTTTCAAGAATATCTAACCGCATAGCCAGATCAGTTTCCTCGCCATTCATATATCCTGATCGCTCAAACAAATGTTTTTGATAATGTTCAGGTGATAACCTAGAAATGGCTATTATCCGTTCAGGTGTATAAAATACGCTCTTGGTGTTAATCTCACCTTTTGATAATAATTTGTCAAAGTTTTCTTTTGCATATGCATTGATAATGACTTGTATCTCCTCCTGTATTCTTTCTTTAAGTCTAAATCTATTTAGGCTTAACTCTTCAACCGTATGGTTTTTTGCTAAATCTTTTAATGCTTTATCTATATATTGATTCATCTCTGAAGATGAAATAACTGTGTGGCGAAGGTTAATTTTCAACCAATTACCAACTTCCTCGATGGAAAAATCTTCTGGATATAAGACAAGCACAAGCTTTCCCTGAGTAATTCGATAAATTTCATTTTCCTTATCAATATCTATCTTTATTCTCTGATTCTGATCATCGTGAAAGTTTACCTTAAAAGGTTTGTAGTTTTCGTGAATTTTAAACAATTCTCCGATTAAATCTCGGTTGAATGAAAGAGGGTCCTTTTTTGACTTTGTTCCCATATATGGAATTTGAATACTTTTATCTTGGATATGACGTTCAAATTCTGTTTTCTCAACAGTTACTTTACCTGTATTTTCTCTGAGATCAGCTCTTGAGTATCCATTTGCCTCAAGACCAGAAATAACTGCACTGGAAGCTTTACTAAAATTTTCGGATGAGGTGTATACAAAAGAATAATTAAGATCAAGATTTTTCTTATCAGTAGCATTGGGAAGCCTCATAATTCTTCCCATTGTTTGCTCTACAGCAATTCTTGAACCTATATTCGATACAGAAATTAAGACATACGCAAAAGGACAGTCCCATCCTTCTTTTAGAGCATTTACGGTGATTATGTATCGAATTTTACATTTCGGTAAGAGTAACTCTTGGTTTTCAATCTCGTCATTTTTAGCCGTCTTTATAGCTATCTCATCTTCTGGAATTTTAAGTTCTTCAATAAGAAAAGCTTTTATTTTACCAACATATACCTTGTCATCATCTTCTTTTTCTTGTTCTGCTTGAAGTAATGCAATTGGACGGATATATTCTTTAGTTTGTCTTTTCTCTTTTTCTGCTAATTTTTCTAGTTTTATTCTTTGAATAATTCCATCACGAATAGTTTCTTGCCATTGAGTAGTATTTGACAAATAAATTGGGATTTTCACCATTTTCTCAGCTTTTAGCTCAGAAGCTAAAACTTTCACTAAAACATTACTTTCTGCTCTTGGAGTTGCAGTATATTCCAAAATGAAGGCGGGATTTAAAACTCTCAGCATCTCAAATGATAAAGAAGTCTGTACATTATGACCCTCATCTAAAATCACCAAAGGGCTGTTTATTTTAATTACATTTCCTAATGAATAAATTATTTGGCCATCAGCGTCTTTATCTAAAAAATCAGTATCTTCTACTAAATTCTCAAAATGGGAAAGTAATGAGCCGTTGGCTTGAAAAACTTTCAGCCATTGTGTGTCAGTTCTTCTAAAGGCTTGTAAACTAGCAACAACTATACAAAGATTATTTTGAATATCTGATTTTTGTATTGTGAGAGTTTCTTCTAGAGTCAGTACTTTAACATTATTTCCGAATTTTGCGTCTATAGCTTCACGATAGGGATGCTGTCTATCTTTAAGGTTTTTTAAGGTTTGGCTACGAATTGCATCTGATGGAACAAACCATATAACTAGTCCCTTACCATTCTTATCTTGAAGGTAATTATCAAAAACAATCGATAGAGAATAACCTGCTACTAATGTTTTTCCACCACCTGTTGGTATTTTTATGCATGCATAAGGGGTATTAACTAGGTCTGGTAAAGATTTATAGGTTTCAGCTTCATTCTTAATATTAAAAACCAGTTTAAGAGCTTTTTCTGGCTCTATTTTTGATCCAGAAACTAGTTTATTAGTATCTACTAAAAACTCTTTTAGTTCATTTAAAGTTCTTTGCTGATATAATTTTAATTGAAGCATAATTAATACTTTTTAAGCTCATAAGGAATTTGTTTAAATATAACTCCTTGCTTTGCTAAATCCTCTTCATCAATAAGACATTTATCTGCATAAATAACTTTACTTCCTTTGTAACTGGCAGTTTCTCTAAGTGATTTTTCATCTAATATGTTTTTATCCTTCTCTTTGAAGAATAAGAAATAATTTGTTGACCCTTGAGCTCCAATATACGGATTCTTAATTTTTGAGAGGTCTAGATAATCTTTTGTTTCAGTAAAGTAGATATACGCAGCCATATCTTCATATTGTGCGTCTGGGTTTACATAGCCAGAATAGTCGTAGAGCACTCCATTTAAATCTAGGTATTCAAATCCAGTATTAGTTACATTATTTTTTTCTATAACTCTTTTGAGGCGCTTAGCTGTAATGTTCTTTGCAATATGTTCTTCAAGCTCCACAAGGATAAATTTTCTATTAAAACCATCTTCTTTATTAAGTTCTAATACTGCTTGTCCTGTTGTCCCTGATCCTGCAAAAGAATCTAAAATTATATCTTCATCCTTTGTACAGTACGAAAGTAATAACTTAATAAGTTCAACGGGTTTAGGATTATTAAATGACTTCACTTCTTCGGAGATAACCGCTCTTAAATCATATACACCCAAGCGTCCATCCATTGTAATTACACTTGGAAGTTTGTCTACATATTCCTTGGCATAAAGTTTTAACTCAACAATCTTATCCTCATCTTTACCAAATAATATCTTTCCATCAGAAATTAACTTATCCATCGTCGATTTAGGAAACCTGTAACCCATTAATGGTTGTTTGCTAGGTTTCTTAGTTATTGGGTGGATAACATCATATCTATATCCTTCCTTTCCAGGGTTGTGAACACTTTGACTTCCCGTATAGACGCCTCCAGAATCAATATATTTATATCTATCTAACTGTCCCAAGTACTGTTTATTTTCTCTAAACCACTCAGTATAGGCTTCCTGGAGTTCTTCTTGATTGGAGCACTCCTTTATTAGTTTGTTTCCAATTTCTATTAATATATTTTTTGCGTCGGAAAGTTTAGATTTCCAAACAGAATCTAATGAGTCTTTGTTTTTAGAGTAACAATGGATATACTCATGTTCTATGGCAATGTTAGTTGGGTTATTATCCGTAACATTTCGCCAAATAATAGTACCTAGAAAGTTTCTCCCTCCAAATATTTCATCTAGTATCGATCTACCATTATGAACCTCATTATTATCTAAGGAAATAAATATAATGCCGTCTTCGGAAAGTAAATCTTTGAGGAGCGTTAAGCGAGGATACATCATACATAACCATTTATCGTGTCTACAAAGATCTTCACCCTCAGGACCTACTGTTTCCTTAAGCCATTTCTTAATAATCGGGGAATTAACATTGTCATTATATTTCCAGCCCTCCTTACCCGTATTGTAAGGGGGATCAATATAAATGCACTTAATTTGATTATAGTAAAACGGCATTAATGCTTTTAATGCTTCAAGATTATCGCCTTCGATAAGGAAATTTTTATTATTGTGTCCCACAGATAATTCCTCTATTGGCTTCAAGACTCTGAAGGGAAGTTCTTTATCGTGGTTTACAACTTTGTCTTTTCCGATCCAATTAAGCACAGGCATAAGTTCTTTCTATCTTATCACAAAACAACGCCTTTCTGATCGTGAAAATTTGGGTTCATTCTGCTAAAATGGATCCAATTATATGAGCCGATTATCTAAACAAACCAGATCATTGCTTGACAAAGCTAGGGATTCAGCCACTCAGGCTATATCAGTTTTTAATGATCCCAGAAGTACTTTTAGGACAGGTAATTTTACAGTTTTGATGACAATTGCATGGACAGCCTTATTACACAGCTATTTTGAGAAAAAAAAGATTAAGTATTACTATAAACAAGAGAATGGGAGATTTATAAAAATAGACGGTGATCGCAAAGCTTGGGAACTAGGAGAATCAGTAAAACAGATTTTTGACGAAAACGATCCTATTAAAAGAAATGTAGAATTATTTATTAAACTTCGTAATAGGATTGAGCATAGAAACTTACCTGGTATAGATCAGGAATTAACCGGAGAATGCCAAGCTTTAGTTCTAAATTTTGAAGGTTGGTTAATAAGTCAATATGGGGATGAATACTCACTTATAGACACAATGTTTGTACCGATACAACTTACAAGTGCTAAACGTGTATTACCTAAAACAAAAATTGAACAGAAAGTCATTGAATTTATAAAAAGTTACAGAAATATACTCACTCCGGAGGTAATCAACTCCCAACAATATTCATTTAAAGCTTTTCTCGTTCCAAAAATAGGTAATCACCGTTCATCTTCTGATGTAGCAATAGAGTTTGTTAAATATGACGAGAATAACCCTCAAGAAATGGAAAAATACGAGAAGGCAATTGTGGCAATCAAAGAAAAGCATATACCTGTTGCAAATACGGGGTTATTTAGACCGAGTTCTGTTTTAGTTGAATTAAACAAAAGGGGAATAAAAAAGACCATGAATTGGCATACAACAATGTGGCAAAAATTTAAGGTCAGACCTGCCTCTAACTCTAAACAAAAGGTTCAGACAAAAAGTGAATATTGTTTTTATGATAATGCTCATAACGATTATCTATATACAGAGGGATGGATTGATTTCCTGGTACGACAAGCAGAACCAAAAAGCCGTAAAAAGGGAATAAAGCCAAAGTTTACAAAAGATCTTTTAGGAGTAATTTAATTGTTTGATACAATCCAGGTAATGACTAGATTTTTTAAAAGAGAAGAAAATAAACCCTATACTTACTCATCTATTGAAATGCGGAAACCCAAGAGAAACTACATTTGGTGGTTTCTTGGAACCTTGATGCTAGTGGTCATGATCGGCCTCTTCTATTGGTACTCCATTCGCTAAATTCCCCATAAATGTTCTTGGATCGACTGGCAGTCCATATACATTGATCTGAAAATGTAAATGTGGTCCAGTTGACCATCCGGTACTACCCCTATTCCCAATTACTTGATTAATCGTGACTGGGTGCCCTTTAACTACAAAGATTTTATCAAGATGAGCATAAACCGAAGTTATGTTGTTTCCATGGTCAATAATTACATGCTTCCCAAAACCCCACCAGATTTCACCAGCATACACAACTGTTCCTTCCATAAAAGGATGTACCGGGGTTCCTTTTGGTCCTGCTATATCAATTCCTGAATGGAATAGCTGATATGGTGTTAAGACCCCAAATTCAGCCGTATAAACCCCTGAAATAGGCCAAGCAACCACTGGATGAATCTCAGTAACTACTTCTCCTGTAGTTGGATCATGTATCTCAATTGCCTGGGTTTGTGTGTCAACTGTTGCAAGCCTATCTGAAACAATATCTAGGCCATTGTTAAGTAGCATAAAAACGGCAAAAACAGGAGTTAATGTGATGATCAGGAAAGCTAAAGCTACAATTTGGAGTTCTCTACGAAATGAAAAAATTGTAATAGCTGTGGAAAAGTAACTCATTCATTTTTACAAATATACTTCCCTTGGATCAGTTGTAAGTAGTGGGTGTTCTTTGGCTGAAGCAACAACTTTTAAGGCAACGTGATGTTGGTCGGCAATTATTAATGCTTCTCCTTTATCACAAGTAAGCAGAAAGTTTTGCTCATATTCGCTTAAATTGAACTCAGATGCTACCTTTTTGATCGTAGTTGTATCTTGTTTCATTAAAATCCTTAAAGCTGATTGGGAAGCTATTGCTCGACCATAATCTTGTGATAAAAAGTCATTGGCTTGTTGAGAGATGATTGTTACTCCCAGATAATACTTTCTAGCACGTCTGGTAAGTCCTGCAATGAATCTAGCAGACTCTTCATGCTGTAAGAGCATCCAACCCTCATCAATCACTAAAATACGCCTTCTAGGATCAGATTTAACTTGAGAATGAACGAAATTGGCAACAACCAACATCATTATCTGCCTGATGGATTCCGATAAATCTTTAATATCAAAAACAACTAGCCTGTTATCCAGTTTTATATTAGTTTGTGAGTCAAAAACAGAAGATAGTGAGCCTTTAATAAACTTTTCTAATCTAGCACAAAGTTTCTTTTGTTTCATTCCTTTTAGCTCTTTATAAAAGTCCTTTAAGACAGGATAGGTTTTAGCTTTTGGTGGTCTACCTCTATTATCTTTCTTTTTCTTAACTGGAGCGTAGCTTTGATTCATTGTCCAACCGTGATTTTTATAAGTCTGTAGAATTGCTTTATCTACAGCAGCTTTTTCCTCGGCAGATAGTCCTCCTACCATTAATGAGACTATTTCTGTTAAGTCTTGGATATGTTCAGATAGCTCATCTCCATTTGAAGAACTAAGTGACATATCAAAGGGGTTAATCTTTTCCTTAGATTTTGCAGAAAGCCTAATGTAGGTTCCATTTACCGAAGCAGCCAGTTGTTTGTATTCTCTCTCAGGATCAACAACGATAACTCTTGTTCCCTGCATAAGCTGTCGAAGGATCTCAGTTTTTGCGGTAAACGACTTACCTGAACCTGACTGAGCGAAAATTATACTATTCGCGTTGTTTAGTGAAAACCTATCTACAATCACTAATGAATTGTTTGATCTATTAATTCCATACAAAATGCCTGTTTCCTGTACTAACTCTGAGGAGACAAAAGGAAAAGTTAGGGCAGCTGAGGACGAATCAAGATTTCTTTTTTGAGCCAGCAAATTTTGGGCTCTAGGCAAGGTGGATTGTAATCCTTCTAATTGTTGGAATGTTGCGGTTTTAATATAGAAAAGTCTTGTAGACATAACTGTTTCTAGGAGTTTAGTCTTTTTATTTAAATCAACTAACGAATCTGCTGTAATAGTCATATAGATTGATACTTGGAAGAGTTTTTCTTGGCCTCTTTGAATCTTATCTTTTAAAGCCATTGCTGAATCCAAGGGATCAGTAACTTCAGAGCCGACAACTTTACCCTGTTTAAGCATTGACCTTTTAGTTGATTCAAGTTCAGTTATTTTTCTATTTAGCTTAGGAAGAGCAGTAAGTGGATCAACTTGCTCAAGATGATAAGAAATGTCAATATCATGGTTAAAGTTAACTAACATGTTTAGCCAACCAGTGGTTGCTACATAGGGATATCCGGATATAAAGAGTGTTCGAACAAATTTATCCCCCATCTGAAGGTGGTCCTCATATTCTGCTAATCCAGAGTATGAGAGTAAATCCATCTGATCTTGCTCTCCGAAGTTATACAATCTCCCCTTTTTAAGAACTTCCTGAGTGGAAGTTCTTCGTTCTTTTTTCTTTTTAGAATTAAACTTTTGGAAATGTATAAATGGATTAAGCATGGATTCCTTTCAATACTTCTCCAATTGTATGGGCAGATAACTCCTGAGTTTTAAGTTGTGAGGGGTTATATGAACTGTAAAACAATCTGATAAGTTCAATTGAATCCAACACTTTTGCTTTGATACCAAGCTTCTCAAGTCCCCTAAGCACAATATCTCTTGATAAATGAATCTGTTCTTTAATCAAGTTAAAGTCTTTATTGGAATCAATATGTTTGTAGGGAATAACTACAAAGAACTTTCTGGAGAGGATCTTGTTTCCGGCTACTAAGTCTTTAATAAATTCAGAGTAATTATCAATCTGGTCTTTATATACTCGTTCTTTTTCCGTTTGTTTACTTTTTGAGATCTTTTCAAGGTATCCATCTATATCTACCTCTCTTACTCTAACAAGCACTTGAAGCTGGCTTGGAAGTGAGTTTAAGAAGTTTTGGAATCCGTCAATTAATACATCTTGCTCTTCATCTGATTTCAATTCGAAGTTTATTGATGAGGTTTCAATTACAACTCTGTACTCATGATTTGGAAGTACTAAAATACCATCTTTAACTTCTTTTATTTGTATCTGACGTCGGGATGATAATTTATCTTTTGATTTGTTGAAGAGTAACATACAGACCTCCTTTGCTATCTGGTTTTAAACTTAATGAATAATCAGGGTTATATAAAAAGTCTTTAAGTAAAACTAGATCCTTTAGGTCAAACTTATTAGCTGCAATCTTAATCTGCTTTTTCTCTTGCTGTCTTCTGGCAAAGCTAAAGTTAAACAGTTGAAACTTTCTCTTTTCAATCTCAGGCATGTACATTTCCCTTAAATAAGTGTCGTTCTTGTTGAAGACATAGTATCTTGGCCGTAAGTTGTACTGTAAAAGCACCACTAACCAACTTAGAACTATTTTTCCCCTGATTCTTATAGCTAAGATTAAACAAGCAATCAAAACTACTAAAGCTAGGGGAATTTTATACAAGTTGATTGCGAAGGGTGTTGGCACTAAAACATAGACGACTGTAATCCAGATTACCGGAATGAGAAGAAGGATAATTTGAGCCAGGTTTAAGTTTCCGGCTATTTTATCTTCCACTGTGGTAATTTGTGCTGGTATGATAGTTGTTCGCATATTTATACTCCTAAGTTTGCTCTAGACTTTTTGACAGTCCTTCCTTTCCCAGAGTCTTGTTCACTACCTTTTTGACTTTGGTCTGTAGTAATAACATTGGTTATCTGTTTACCCATTTTATATAGGGCTCCAACACCAGTTGAGTAAAAAGCCATCTGCATTAACATCTGAGGAATCTTGAGTAAGGTAAAAAATAGTCCAATCCCAACAACAATTGAGACAATGGAATTCTCTGAATGAGCTGGAAGTGAGATAAAAGCTGAGGCAAGTTGAATTACTACTATATGAACAAAGACGGTAAAGACTGATACTAAATATGTTTTAACTGCAATCTCGGCAAAATCAGAAAACTTAGGCATAGCCCACATTAAAAAGATTAAAGGAGAAAGTACTGCCCCAAGTGAAATAAAGATTAACCTTGAAACATACATTAAAAGTAAAACTATAGAGACTATTAAAAACAAAAGTAGGAATACTAAAATAACAAAAGGCGTGACGACAGTTGCATCCCCGGTTGGAGTAATTGCGTCAACTAAAAGTGCCTGAGATAATCCTCCCGTTGAATTTAAGACTGCGGATACTAAAGCGTTACAAGTAATGATAGCGTAGTTTGCGAGAAAGAGAGAAACATTAGCTCCCAAAAAAGCTAATCCAATTCTAGGCAGTAGGTGTCTTAATTCAATCTCTTCAAAGCCGAAAGATTCTGCGCTCATAAACCTAAGTCCGAGCAAGGCTATTACTACTACAAATAAAGAATCAGTAATTCCCAGGATTATTAACCAATAATTCCTAATAATTGAGTTGTCTAAAAGAGTTGGTGTGGTAGTTAGATAGCTGATTACTCCGTTCATTATTGGAGTGGCAGCTGAGCGAATAATCATATTAAATAGTCCTGATATGGCATCAGTAAGAACTACAGTTAGTCCATCTGGTGGGTCAACTGTCTCAATTGCCGGGATATTAACGGTGGTGCTTGATCCTCCGTTTGAGACAGCCCCGAAAGAGTTGGTAAAAACTGAGACAATTAAACCCGAGGAAAGGACAATAACTAGGCCAATTAAGGCGTTTTTAATGGTCTTTTTGGCGTTTTCCAGAGTATCAGGGCTTCCAGCAGAAGTAACGTATAAGTAGCCTCCGCGGACGAGGAAGAATAGAGCTGAGACAGAGGCTATGGCAATAATAAGTTGTAATGTAGAATTTGTGTAACTGGTAATTTCAGAGGGAGCGGTTACTGCGAAAGCAGGAGAAGCAAAAACTAAGTATGGTGCAAGGCTTGCCAGTACAAATATAATCCTTTTCATAAGTTAGACAGGTTGAGGACAGATTTAACCTCAAGAGCAGAAATTTAGTGGGCAGTATTAGTTAGATACATTTCCAAAAGCAGCAGTTGTTAGTTGCGAAACAATCCCTACAAACACATATGCTCCAAGTACAATAACTAATCCTACCGCAGCATACTTGATAGTTTGCTTTGACTTTTCAAGTGATTCAGGATTACCAGATGAGGTCATATAACCAAAACCTCCCCAAGCAAAGAAAATGACAGAAACAATTCCTCCTAAAGTTGCGAGTACACCAACAATACTTCTTAGAAAAGTTACAATTTGATTAACATCACCGCTTACTGTTTGAGCGTACGCTACCTGGGGAACCATCAGAGAAGTTAAGACTAAAGAATTTATTAAAAATGCTTTAAATATTTTCATAAACACCTCCTTTCGGTACAAAAAAAGCTGCCTTGCAGGGCAGCAGTTAGTAACTAAATATAACTGGTTCAATTTATATCAGAAAGTATGCATCACTGTCAACCGGCAGTAGCCTGTAGCCTGTAGATAATAATATAGAGTTATTAAAAAATTGTGAAATATTTAGAAGCCCGTATAAAAATCTATAAATACTTCAAAGAAAGTAGTAACTAGGCCTTTCACTTTCCGATCAAAACAGTTGATAACTCATAGAAAAACTGTCATGATAAACCTATGGATGGAGATACGGAAAGAAAACCAGAAGGACTGTTACCAAAGCATATTGGTGGAGAGTTGAAAAGCGTTAACCAAGCCGCACCACTTTCTCCTCTTTTACCTCCTAAAGAACCTGGACAACTGGATGCTTACCTTAAAAGTAGGGCTACTGAAACTTTTGATCTTAGAAGGGAACGCTATGAGAAGAGGCGAGAAGCATTGGATAATGCTCCAGATTTAGAAGTTGTTTTAAGAAAAAGATACGAGCAACAAAATGGGGAACCGGCTCCAGAAGGTATTAATTTATCTTTTCAAGTAATAAATGACTTTAGAAGGCTTGTTAAAGATGCACAAACATACCGCAAAGTGTCAAAAGACGCAAGGGACCCAGTGGAGAGAGCACATGGAACCTTAGTTTATAATCAGTTAAAAACAAGAATTGACAGGGAATATCTTCATGATCCAGATGCGTTGAGTTTTGAGAAGGCCTATCGCGAGTATATCCAATCTCGCAACTCCTACGTTAACTTTCTTTCTAAACTTGAAGAAATGAAAAGGGTAGAAGGACTTTTGTCTGAACCCAGCTTTAAAAGCTTACCTGATGGTGAAGCTTTTGATGAAGTTGATTACTCAAGAGTAGAAAGAGTTATGAGATCTGGGGAGATTGCCACCTCACTTGAGGTCGCTCCTGAAATGAATGAACTGGAAGCTACACTGAGAACAATTTATGCGGAAGGTACACCTGAATATGAGGAGCTAAGAGGAATATTATTATCTACTACAAAAGAAGTTGTACCTAAGACAAAAAAAGGCTTGCAGGATGAACATGATAAGGCAAAGAACACTGCATTAGAACTATTTTCAGATGGAATGGTGAGAAGATTTTGGAGAGAGAAGGAATATAACGATTTAATTGCCGCTTTTGCGAAAGGTGAAGACGTTATTGAAACTCAATCAGTTATTGCGAACTTAAATAAGCTAAATGAATGGGAAGAGCAACATCAAAGAACAACAGTTGGTGGGGTTTTAACTGGCCCACCTGGAGTTGGTAAGACAACCTTAGTAAGACACTATCTTGAAGCGCAAGGTAGAAAATTTGTTTATATGGATCTGTCTGAAGATGTGACAAGGTACTTACTATATGGGTCAAAAGCTATAGAATTTAAAACTTCAACCGAGCATCATAGAGCGTTAACTGAACAGTTAGCCGCTTTAGGTACAGATGATTTTCGGAAATTTGTTGTGGAAAATAGCTCCACACTAAGTCAAGTATTCCATCTCAATGGTGATGAGGCGGTATCTGCTTACCTTGATCTAATTAATGAAGAAGTAGGAAAAGCTCAAATAGATGAAACTCAAATACAAAATATTAGGGGTAAAGTAAATGATCTTGCTAGTACAGTTTTTAGAAAAGAGTTAGCCCAGGAATTTTCCCATTTAGTTAAGAAGAATGGATGGAGAGATGGGGTTATTATTGCCGCTTTGAGGAGGGGTGACAGTGTAATTATGGATGAATTCAACAAGAACAGAAACTGGAGTTTGATTTATAGTTTACTTACTGCTAAGCCGGGCGAAGATTGGTACTTTGCCGATAACGATGAAACTATTAATATTCCCGATCACTGGAGAATGTATTTTACCGCCAATATTGGAAGAAGACATAGTGCATTTGTCGTCCCCGAAGCTTTAGCATCCAGAGCTCAGGGAAAAGTGGTTGAGGTTGGTTATCCTCCTATGCAGGAAGAGATGATGGTAGCTCTATCATCCATGTCAGATGCTGAAGGCAATTGGTTAAGGAGTGTGGACGATTTAGGAAAGCTTTATTTAACTATTACGGAAGTGGTTCCTGCAGTTAGAAAATATATTGAGGATAAACCACAAACTGTCCCAATTTCCTATAGAACTATTCGAGATTTGGGTGAAAAATTAATTCTCTATCGCGATCGTGAAACGAAAAAGCCTATTTATAAGGCCACAGGAAAATCATTTGATGCGGCATTATATGAAGTTTTGATAGAGAGTCAGAAAGCCATTTTCGAAGATCAAGTTGTTCCAAGAGAAATAGTTAATATATGCACTAGATTGGGACTGATGATGGATGATGACATTAAAGATAAAGTAGCTGGCTGGATTGGTGAGGAGGCATATGAAGAGAGAAAGAAAGATCAGGAGGGTAATCAGAAAAGCCGAGAGCAGATAATAGAAGACTTTAGAGGTTTGGCAAAGGATGCTTATGCAATGATTGGAGATACATCCGAAATGGGCATGCCAATTCAGAGAACGTTTTAGGAAATTTATTATGGAAATTGGCTTAGTAGATAGACCCATTAACATTAAAGATTTAACAATTGATATTCCGACCAGAAGAGAAACTGGTTTTAATCCCAAACAGGACATTTTTCCTTCAGACTGGCAAGGAATTCGAGATACTCTTGAGAACTATCGTAGTTCTGGCGCATCTTCATTGTTCAATCATGCCGTTAACATAAAAATTCTTGATCCCGAACAAGATCCTACTGCAAGTTTTGATCAAAGAAATTGGGACGCTATTATGGGATTAATAAATCAAAAAAGAGGAAATAGCCGTTGGAGTCAAGTAGCCGAAAAAGCAGTCCAGGTTAAGATGCTATCTCCAACTAAGTTTGCTGAGCAATTTCCTAATGTTAATGACTACGAAAATATGAAGAACTTTTTTAGAACGTTATTTGATTCGGATCCTGCGGCAAAAGCACGAGTTTTGTATGACCTAAAACTTCTGGGGCATCCATTATTTGATGATCTTTCCCTAAGGCCCGCTGCACAGGAGAAACTGGTTGAAGATATTCAACAAAAAAGGGCAAATCCATCAGGGCTAGCTACAGTAGTTGGATTAATTCTAAATGCAAAAGTACTTTTTGAACAGAACAATCCAGTACCCACGCTTGATATTGCCGAATGGGATACAATGAAGCAGAGACTAGAAGGTCATCGCCAACAGAAGAATTGGGTCAATTTTGCTTCTTTAGGAGCAACCTTAGCGCTTCTTTCTCTACCACCCCTTCAGATTACTGAAGCCGCAATACATGTTCCAAGAAGCTCAAATTCTTTTCATGCTAGACAGGTTGTTTTACCTCTAGTTAGAAAATTCTAATCATGGATCTCAAACTTTCTGAAATTCCAATAAACATCAAGGATTTATCGCTAGAAGTACCTGAAAGAAAGACTGAACTACCTTTAGGTTTGACAGAAAGAGATTGGAATAGATTTAAAGGATTATTAGAACACAGCAGAAACGAACCAAACTTGGATCTCTATACCAGTGTGGCAACAAATATGCTGCTTTTAGCTCCAAGCAGGAAAAACCAATTAAGCCTCGGCCAAGAACATTTCTCAATAATGTATCGACACGCTCGAGAAACTGTACTAACTCCTGATCCATCAAGTTGGCAACATTTAACATTATTCCTAGCGAAATTAAAACTACTATATCCTCAAAATGCGAATCAAATGGATCTAAATAGCTTATGGCCAGGTATGCTAAATGCCCTTAAAACTGATAGAGAACAAGTCGATTGGCAATCGTCTAATGCGGATAATCAGTTCTTTCGTTTTTTAGAGGTAGCTCAGGCTATGAAAATACTTGTGCCTGAAAAAGAAAGCGAACTTGAATTAACCGAAGAGGTTAAAAGGAGATGTATTAGAACTGGAGTTAAGACCCTTGATGAAGGAGAGATCTACAAATTTGCCCTTTTATCATTTAGTAGCCGAATACTATTTCCAACTGAATCCAGAATAGAGCCAAGACGGGAACAGTTTAGAGTTCAAGAAGGTTCATCTGCCTGGAGTAAAATGATGGTAGAGTTGGCAAAGCTGAGAAGAGAAAACTTACCACCGGAAGCAGATTTTGGGATGTTTGCTACCCTTGCTGCAAAAATGCATGCCTTAAGCGCTAAAGAACTTAGAATCACACCAAATGGTTTAGAAATTATTACTGGTGATTCTCCAAAGATCCCAGACATGACAAAACCATCTTTACCAACCCTAAGGAAATTTTGATTATGGATATAGGACTTACCGAAAAACCAATAAATATTAAGGACTTAAGTATTGAGATGCCACCAAGTCCCAACGAAATCTTTGATCCAAGGAGTAAATTTAGTGATAGTGATTTTCAAGTAATCAAAGATCAGGTTAAGAGATATGACTATACTACCAGTGGTTATGTTATCGATGCTTTGCTAGTTTATCCGGATAAAGATTTCGATTACCTTGATAGCGTCGTATGGACAAATCATGTACAAGATAGATTATCACAGGGTCATTATGAACCTTTTTTGGAAAGAGTTGCTTGTTTAAAGCTACTTTCCTCCGAACTTTTGAAAGGGATTCAAATCACACCCTCAGATAGAGATAACCTCATGGAATTCGTAGGCGACTGGTTTGGTCCGGCAGTAAATAGCAAAGGACGTTGGGATACCTCTGATCTTGTTACAAATGTTGTAATCGTCGATCCTGATATTGTTCGCAAAAACCCTGATGTTAATGAAATACGGGATTACTTAGAAGAATCATACAAGGATGAGTACGAATTTGAAATGGTACCTGATAGATGGAAGGGATTGTTGACCTTAGCTTCAGCTATAAAAATAGCATTTCCTGAAAGGATAAGTAAAGCTAAGCTAACTAAGGAAGACTGGAAGAATATTGAACAAGACTTTGAAAACAGACTAGCAGCAACTCGTAATGAACCAGATAAACTAACACCTTATATGCATATTTTAAGAATGGCAGCCGATATCTCAATACTACGTGCCAGAGACATAGTAGCAACTCCAAATGAGTTTAAATTAGCTTCTAATGCGCCAAAAGTAGTTAGTAACCAACTCCCGATTACGAGAAATTTCTGATATGGATATAACATTAGCTGAGAGACCGATTAATATAAAGGATCTGAGTGAAGTAGCACCCAAAGAAGGAACTGCTGCAAAAGTAACTTCTGAGTTCTCACTCACTACAGCTGATTGGAACAAGATAAGAAATCAGTTAGACAGAGGGCGCCCCAGAGAAGCAGATGCTAGTGTATCTACAAACTTCTATAACACCGCATTTTATTTAAGGATTTTGTCTGAAGACCTATATCAACAACTAGCAATTGGGAATTTAGAAAAAGATAAATTTGAGCAATATTATCGTGGAGGCATAATTGACGAAATGAACAAAGGCACAATAGCCAATGTTCTCTTTCCTGGTCAGTACTCGAAAACAACTTATGCTACTAACGAAGTTTGGCAGGAAATTGTTCGTAAACGAAATTGGGATGTTAATTTTGGGTTAGATAAAACAATGAATCCTGTCCAATATTTCTTTGATGACTTGCTTACTACTGGCATAATATTCCCAGACAAACTACAAGGTTCTAATGACAAAGAGAAATGGCTTTCAGAATCTAAAAAGTATTATCAAGGATTATTACACCGAGATCCCCAACGCATACCTTGGAGTCATGTAATTAGAGTATTATCCGCTACTCGTGTAGCCTTCCCAAACGCATGGGAGACAGAATTTAAACTAGACCCAGAAATATGGAGGAATATTAATGGAGAACTTAGAGACACCGTTAAAAGGGCTCATGATCCAGATGAATCCAGAATTAAACAATACGAAAAATGGTTCTGGGTAACTATGCTATCTGCCCGTGCCAAAGTCATTGCAGCTGATAAAGTAGATGTTGCTGATTCAGGTTTGATACTCAGAATGCCATCTCCAACATTCGAAGAACCACAACGTACTTTACCGAATGTTAGAAAGTTCTGATTAGTAATCCCTTAAGATTTTAGCTAAAATGTAAACATGACCGAACTTCTAGATAAGAGCGCACCAATCCCTCAGCCCGGCGTAGAGAGGAAATCATTACAATTTGAAGAAGTTATTGGACCGGAACATTTAAAAATGATTTCTAGGGCTTCGGGGGGATTTAGAATAGTAGAAGATCCTGCTTTGGCCGCGAAATTTACCGAAACTGGCACACTCTCAACTGGTTTTACCTACATCTTTCCACAAGGTGGAGGCGAAATTCACTTTAACCCACTTTTAAGAACTGGTATACCTGAACTAGGTATTCAACCCTGGACTAGAGCTGATATTCAAGGGTTTGCCTTTCACGAAGCAGGTCATCATGCCCCGGAAGTGCTTGATTTTCAAAGGAAATTAGTTTCCATTATGGGAAACCCGGATTTAGTCCCTCCACCATATAAAACGTCACCAAGGGCTGAAGAAAAGTTTTGGAGAGCTATTAATAGTCACTTAAATAACGGTGTGATCGACATCTGGGACGAGGCTTATATGGGCAGAAGACCTTATTTTAGTATTGAAAGAGTAATAAGAGAATTCCAATCAGCCAAAGGAGAAATGGATGACTATACGCATTTATCCATGCCTGAGCAGTTAATCCAAATTACTTTAAGAGGTAGGTATTTGGAACAAAAAGAGGTTGAGAAAAAGGTGGCTCCAGGTGTTTATCAGGCATACAAAAAATTCATTGATTCTGGTGCTATACAGGCAATTATGAGTAGAAGGGAATTTGAAAACCCCTTTGCTGCTCCGCTAGATAGAAAAAAGTCAATTCAAGGAAAAGTCGATGCGTACACACAGGTATTTTTACCTGAGTATATAAAGTTGATGGAAGAAGAACTGGAGAAAAGAAAACAAGACAAACAACAAGAAAAACAACCAAAGCAACCAGGTCAACAAGGAGAGCAGGAAGAACAGGAGCAGTCAATGTCTGGTGGGGAGGGAGCTGTGCCTCTAACCGATGAAGAAGAACAACAATTAGTAGAACAAATCTTAAGTCAATTAGAGGAAGCCGGAAAAGAATATGAATCTCAAACTCTTTCCGAAGAAGAAAAAAATGAATTAGATCAAAAGCTGCAACAGATCAAACAATCAGCTGAAAAAAGACAAACTGGCGAGGAACAGAAGCCTGAGCCCTCTGAACCAGGAGAACCAGAAGAAGAGTCAGGTTTAGAAGCAATTAAGAGAAGGGCTGAAGAATTGAGAAGACAAGATGAAGAAAGAGCAAAAAGAGGCATGGCAGAAGCTTTAGGAGTAAGCCGAGAATCCATTGAGAAATGGGAAACTATAAAGGAAAAATATAAACTAGAAATTGAGTCCACAGCTGCAGTTCTAGCAGATATTTTTTTAGATGACAGAAGAAAAAGATTAGAATATTTAAGGCGTGAGGGTGAAGTCGTGCCAGGATTAGAATTTGAAACTATTGCTGCCTTAATTTCAGGTGAGCTCGACCCTGAGACAAGAATGATTGAGGTGAGAAATCCAGAATTTTTGGAAACGGAACTGGAATTTATCGTTGACACTTCTGGCTCTATGTACGGTAGGCCTTTGGATAAATCTGTAGAAACGATGGTTATAGTTACTGAGGCGTTTAAAAGAGTTAGGGAGTCTTTGGAGGAAGAGCAATTACTTAACCCAGAAAGTGAACAACCGTTTAGGGTTGGGGTAACCAAATTTTCTACACAGCCAGAAAGAGTTACAAGACTAGCTGAACCGCTTAATGATAAAAAACAACTGACTATTATTGAGGGGGTTTCAGAAGTTGGCGGTGGGACTGAAGAAACAGGGGCAATTTCTCAAGTTTATGAGGAATTAACCTTAAACAGGAATAATGTTATTAAACTTATGATTGTTTTAACAGATGGTGCTGGAAACAGAGAAGGTCTTAGACTCCTGATGCGACAAATTGAGGACGATAAAGAGGTAGTTTTCATGGCAGTTGGGATTGGAACAGGAGCAGAAGGTATTGTTAAGAGCTACATCGATCCACTGAAAGATCGTGAAGGTAATGTCTTTGGACATGCAGCTAAAGACCCGGATAAAATATTGGAGCCAGTTTTGCAATTTCTAAAACGAGAAGTTGGTAAAAGAAAAAGTTTTTAATGGATGTAAAATTAGAATCTGGTATAAATATTAAAGATTTAATAATTGAGCCTGCTCAAGCAGATTATCGCTTTGACCCGGCTAAAGAATTTACCGTAGAGGATTTTTTCGGTTATAAGGATAAACGAGATAATTTAGCTCGTATAGAGCTTATAAAAATAGCAACTACAGCAGACCTTAAGTTATTATTTCCTGCTTCAGACATACATCAGGATTTAGATGAGTCTTTATGGCAAGCGATCGAACTTGATCTTGATCAAGCTAGACAAGCGGTACAGGATAAAAGAGAACAAGGACTCTCCCTCTGTACACAAATGTTACGATATGCTCGGGTTCTTTTTCCAGAGAGGACAGTAAATTTAAGATACTTCCCTAGTTTGTGGAATGAGCTTGATCCTCTTATGACAAAACGGATAGACGACAACGATCATACAGGATATCTCGGTCGAGCTGGGGATCTTCGATACGCTTATGAGATTTGGCAACCACTTGCTAATTTAAATCCTCGTAGTGCGCAAGTAGCAGAAGATAGGCTTGACCATTTAAAAAGGTCTGGCGACAAGTGGAAGGATTTTGCAGAAACAGCACATGATTTTAAACTAATCTTTCCAGATAAGTTTCAGAACTATCAATTAGGAAGACCAGAGTGGGATAGTATGGTAAAAGACTTTAGAAAAGTGAAAGGTGATCCTGGAAATCATTGGTTAACTGTTTTAGAATATGCCAGATTCCTTAGCGTACTAGCATGTAATGAATTAAAGGTAAACGATAAAGAAGTAGAGTTCGTTTGGGCTAGAAATTCTGCTAAGTCTAAGGCTGAATTGCCAAATATAAGAAGATTCTAATCTTACTTGTTCAGTAAGTTGAATTATAGGTAAAGCTAATATTGTCCAGTAGGATTTATTTTTTTGCTTTGTTGAACAGCCTTGGCAGAATCTTTCAAACCTCTTACATCTGGGGCTAGTGGTGCATATCCTACTCTTAGTTGACCGTCAAGAAATTTGTCTACAGTAGCAGTAAAGATCGTACTTGCTTGACCTGGCATAAAGCGGTAACTTTTATTGTCAACTGTATTATTAATTCCCTTATTGGCAGCTTCAACTAACCTTTGAAACTGAGTTATATTCCCGGCAACGACATGGTAACCCTCCACCAGTACTCTTAAACTTGCGGAATCTAGTCTTTGTTTTTCGTCTTCTGCGGTGGAGCTTTCTCTAATAGTCAATATTTGTCTTGCGCCTAAAATATCTTGCAGATCACCTGGTTTTACCCCCTCTTCCTCAACTAGTTGTCTCAATCTTTCTGCAGGAACTCGATAATCTCTCATCAAATCTGCGTAAAATCCTTCCGAGCCAGGAACATGATAATCATACTCCGTAGAGCGATCCTCTTTTTTAGTGCTTCTCTGTGACCCTTCGCCCGCATGAGCGGTAGACGTATCGTTACCACTCCTTAATGCAGCAGGGGCTTCTTCCATCAATTCTTTAATCTCATCAAAGCTTTCGACTTGTTTTGGAGTCTCCTGCCCAGATTGTCGTATCAAATCTTCAGCACTCATACTTGCTGGTGGTTCTGGTTTAGGCTGTTGAGGTGGCAATTCAGATTGCTGATCCATATCTATATCATCTCAATCAGAAGACTTCTATGTCAAGTAGAAACTAGGTTTGCAAACAACCTATTACTTGCCTTCGGCAAGTCGCTATTCTTCGAATAATTAATCTTCAATTTCTTCTACATCTTGCCAGACCTTTGTATCAGCGTTGGCAAATTTAATCGTGTCTATTGTTGTGACATGTAACTTAACTTGCTCAAATGATTTTGCGATAACACTTTTTCCATACCAGTAGACATGTTTTTTAGCCGATTCATTTGGGCAGACAAACAAGATTTTAGGAAATGGGGCATTTTTGGTATTAACTGCCCACTCTCCTTCTTGTGAGTATTTTAAATATTGCTTAACTCTATTTCTATAAACAAAAGGTGGCGTGTAGTCATCAAATAAATCTAAGAAGTATCTTTTAGTTTTATTTTTGCCCTTAACTACAATATAGGCATCAGGGTGAGGCTTTGGAAAATAATCATAACCAGTCAAAGTTGTTTTAGTAAAAAACTTAATCTCTTCAACAGCCTCTTTTCGGGACAGGAGAAATAAACAGATATCAACTAAGTTTAAAGAGTGATCTATAAACTTTTTAGTTCTCCTCTTTTCTTTATAGATTAAGTTTAAGGCCTTAAGTTCTATGCCCTCTTCATTTTTTAGTAGATGACGGGCTTTAGATGCCAGGTAATAAACAGCAGGTTTGTTATTTTCACCCCTGACTTTTCTTGTATACATACTAACGATGTATCCTTTATCTTTTAAGTCTTTAAGCCAGTCTTGTACTGTGTTTGGTTCTTTGTGGTTAAAGAGTTTTTGGAATTGATTGGTATTGATGAAGCGGAATTTATATAGAAAGTTAGGAATGTGTTTTTGTTGATTGGTTAATGGTTCAAGTATCATTAAATTAAGGAGCAGATATAGTTTAAGTTGGGCAGTTGGCAGAAGACTAAGGCAGAGGTAAGTTCACCTATCGTTAGGATTATACACTTCTTCCTCTTATATTAATATAAGAAAGATAAGGATGCACTTTTAATTAAATTAGCTTTAAATCACCCTCAATTTAGCTGGTACGCGTACCACCCAATATTTAACCTATTCATCTTCGGGTAAAGATGTTTTTGGCTGGGTATTAAATCTATCTTTACCCTTTGTTTTTAGGTTATCTGCATCCATATCTTCATCTTTTGCTTCAATACTTACAGTATGCTTTGCTATATATTCATTTCCATACTTTTCCCGAGACATTTTAGTAATCCGGTCAATTTTTGTTTTATCATATTTGACTGTTAGGGGAATAGTCTGTCCAGAGAACGGCTCTTGGGGCATTTGAGAATAGATCTTAATGTAAAAGTGAAACCAGGGTAGATTCATAATCTCTCCTTCATTGATAAATTTAGTAAATTGTCCAAGCATTACTTTTTCATCAAATGGATTTCCAGTTCTAAAGCAAACAATGATCGAGGCATTGGCTAAAATATTATTGACTAAGCTTTGCTCACTCTGTTGCGACATTGACTGCTCAACTATTACAAGATAGAGTCTATATTTTCTAGCTTCTGACAACATCTCGATAAATTTTTCAGTCGCATAATTTTGAAACTCATCAACATATAGGAAAAATGGTACTCTTGTCTCTTCTGGAATTTTTGATCTTCTCATAGCAGCTAGTTGAATTTTAGTAATAATGGTTGTTCCTAAAACCTGGGATACATCTTCACTTAGGTTTCCTTTAGAAAGGTTGCAAATTAAAATCTTTTTGGTATCCATAATCTCGGCAAAGTTAATTGTTGAGTGGGGTTGATCGAGTATTCTTCTAGCTGCTTCTGAGTTCAAAAATCTGCCTATCCTGACTGTTACTCCAGCAATCATTTTTACAATTTGGTAATCACCAGCTCTACCAAACTCATTTTTCCAGAATTTTTGTA
>MFDD01000002.1:0-120639 GCA_001776775.1 Candidatus Daviesbacteria bacterium RIFCSPHIGHO2_02_FULL_43_12 | reverse complement strand
AAGCGTTATTACCAGCTCTGGAGAATTCACTGGAACATATTCGTCTAAATAGAGAAACGATGCTTTCTGCAATCCGTTCTTTTTCTCGTAAAGTATCATTGACACTAAGGTTTGGGGGTAACTCCATTAAATTGATTGCTAAGGGTCTGTCAATATCATCAGGATCAATGTAGACCACATCTTCTTCTCTTTCTTTTGGAACTAATAGTAGTGCTTTTTCAGCAGCATCTCCATGAGGGTCAACAAAGGCAACCCCTTTACCATTTAGCATGTCTTGTTTTAACATCTCTAAAATTAGAGTTGTTTTCCCATTACCTGTTCCTCCCCA
Organism: Candidatus Daviesbacteria bacterium RIFCSPHIGHO2_02_FULL_43_12; assembly: GCA_001776775.1. Classification (GTDB taxonomy): domain Bacteria; phylum Patescibacteriota; class Microgenomatia; order Daviesbacterales; family UBA10151; genus HO2-FULL-47-45. The sequence continues at coordinate 120,311 of MFDD01000002.1, read as the reverse complement.
AACTACCATATGCCTGGCTCTTTGGTCTTGAGTTAACCCTATCAAAGTTTCTTCTCCCCCATAAGTGTTTTTAGCAAAAGTCACATCAAATTTTTGATTCTGTTTTAAAGAAATGGGAGCTGGTAATTCCCGAGAGTAGCTTTTGACTATATTTTCAGTTTGAGTGACTCTAGAGTAGGGAAAATGAAACAGGTCTGAAACTTCAGAGATAGATAAGAGTTGAGCATACTTATCTTTTCTTGGGTTAAATAATCCAAGCAATCTATTTTTGAAAAGATAAGATCTAATTCGGTTAGTTATCATATAAAGTTAAATAGACCTCTATTAATTCTAAGTTCCTGATAGGTTGAAGAGACAAAAGGTTCAAAAGAGGAGGTCATACTGGAAATTCTCGCCTCTACCTCATATTTATCCTTTCCTATCACAAGCAGTCTAATAACTGAATCAAATAAAGGTTGCTTAATCTTTTCTTGAATAGACTGGATCAGTTCTAATTCGTACGGGGTATATTCTCTTTGGAGTTTAGACTCATTCATTCTTAGTTTAGATTGAATTTCATATGAACGCATTCTTCGAAGTGACTCGGGATCAGCTCCTGCTTCCTGAAATACTGATAACACTCCTCCAATAAGTTCTTTACAGATATTTATAGCGACCTTAAAAATTCCTCCAAGAGCTCTTATAAAAAGTGGGTACTCTGTCTTGTTTAGGTACTCCAAGACATCCCCTTGTTTGATATGTCCCTCAATTACCTTCACCTCGCGAGATTTAGTAGGAGATAAAATAATTTGCAAAGAGATTAATTCACCTGGAGCCAGTTTAGTCATCTGGCCTGTGATATATGCCACGGGATCATGTTCTTTTAAAACGTCCTGTCTTTCCAAGGGAAGCCCGAAGGGTTTGGCAAGTTTAAATTCAACTATTTTGGAATGAAAGCGTTCTAAACTTTCATAGTCTGTCGGTATATATTCATCAACAACTTTAATTCCTCCTTGTGGTAGATATGAGTAGATATTCCTTTTTAAGGTATTAACCTGACCCGGGGTAGTTCTTATTAAATACCTTATACCCTGATTTTGTGTTGAGACTATCTCAAAAGATGTTGCACGGTTTTTACCAACTACTTTATCTAAGAGTGTTCTCTTAAACACTAATCCATGAATTGTTTTAAAAAGTTCTTGGGTAGTATATGCAGATTTTTCAGTAATAGCCGGAGGGGTGATTTCTAAAAGAACAGAGACTTCCTTAGCTGATCTTTTTACCCTTATGATTAGCCGAAGAACAAGTAGTAGAACAATTAAAAGGACAGCAAATACTAGAGGAAATAAATATACAGACCAAGAGTTATAAGCAGATGTTAGAAACTCATCTTGTGATTTAAAGCCATTATTAAAGAGGCGGTTTAAGATATTACCAAGTTCGAAGTTTTTCAAATCAGTTGATGTCATCTTGCATCGGGCAGGAGTTTGGACAGAAGACTAAACGGACAGAGGAATACTGATGGGATTATAGCACAGAAATGAACCCTATATTTCTAGTTTATTTTTAACACAACTCATACTTGACAAACTATCCAAATAATGGATATACTATCCATATAATGGTTAGAGTATAAAGTCATGGAAACTGCTAATTTATCTTTATTTAATGAGATTCAAGTTGAGAATAAGAGAGACAACCATGTAGTTAAATCTATACCTCAAAATCCCCCAACAAACCCATTAGCAGATATTCAAAAGAGCTTAGAATCAATTTTCCCAGAAGAATATCAACAAACCAGAGTAAGTAAAGCCCGTCAAACCCTGGGTTCTTCAGCCGAAAGTTATAGTGATATTCAAATAGAAACTTTAGTTACTGATTTTGAATATCTCGCGTCAGCGTGGCTCGATCTATTTGAGAGAGAAATCTTTAATGGCAAAACCTTAAAAGAGGTCTTAGGGGAGAGTAAAAACAAATGAATAATTCGCTTATCAATTCCAAACCTAAAAAAGCAGTTGTTTATCTAAGAGTCTCAACTGAGGAGCAGGTAGATAACTTCTCTTTGGGGACACAAGAAGAACTCTGCAAGAAGAAAGCTCTAACAGACGGCTATGAAATCATTGAGACGTTTAGAGAAGAAGGGAAATCAGCAAAGACGATAACGGGTAGGCCTGAACTTGTCAGAATGCTTGAGTATTGTCGAAAAAACAAAAAATCTATCAGTGCCGTTTTAGTTTATCGAGTTGACCGTCTATCACGCCTGGCCTCTGATTACCTTGCTATAAGAAAAAAGTTAAACGATTGTGACATCATGCTTATTTCTGTCAGTGAACCTACAGGGAACTCTCCAACTGAGAAGTTAATGGAAACTATCTTTGCCGGAATTGCCCAACTGGACAATGATGTCAGAAGCGAGCGAACAAGTAATGGTATGAGAGCCAGGTTTTTATCTGGCCTTCATACTGGCATACCGCCTTTAGGTTATAAAAATGAAAATGGATATATAGTTAAAGATTCTGAAACCTTTGATAAGATCCAAAAAGCCTGGGAACTGATGGCAACAGGCAGTAAAACACTTAGAGAAATAGCTAACATCATGAACTATTGGGGAATAAGAGAAAAAAGATTTAAGGGGCAAGCATATCCTCTCAGATCACAAAGTGTCAGTAGACTTTTTAGAAATAAATTCTATATGGGCATACTAACCTCAGCAACATACCCCGAGGAAGTAATGGGACAGCATGTCCCAATGGTCACCAAAGAGCAGTTTTACAGGGTTCAGGCCATTATAGACGGCAGAAATACCAATATAACTGCTCCTCTAAACAAAAAGAATAAAGACAATACAGATTTTCCTCTAAGAAGAATTGTTAGTTGTGGTAAATGTGGTATGGCTATGACTGGGGCATGGAGTAAACACCATTCTTATGCTTATTATTTCTGCAGAGCCAGGTGCAAGAGTTCAAATAATGTCCCCCCAGCCATTATGGAAGAAGCCTTGGTTAAATTCTTAAGAGAGATTACTCCAACTATGGAGTGTTTAAAACTATTTATCGCTCTATTAAGAAGAGATTATATGAAAAGAGTAGAAATTCTAAGAAGGCAAAAAGCTGCAGCTGATGTTGAGCTTACCAAACTATACGAGCAAAGACAGGGTATCATTGAGAAAAATCTAGGTGGTGTCTACTCTGATGAGATATTCAAAGAGCAAAATGCCTTAATCGAGGAGAAGATAATTAGGGCAAGAATGACCAAAGACGACACTCTTGTTAAGAGATATAACCTAGAAGAGTTAGTGAAGTTTATAGAGCAGTTCTTTGCTGATTTAGGCAAAACGTACCTAAATGCGAGCCTCACACAAAAAAGGGCGCTACTCAGTTCGATATTTGCATCAAAACTGGCTTGGAGCTATCCAGGCTATTCGAACTGTCAGATTAGCCCGATATATCAAGCTATTCGTGACTTTCCGAACAGTAGCGCCCCTGTTGGTGACCCCAAGGGGATTCGAACCCCTGATTACAGGGATGAAAACCCTGTGTCCTAGGCCACTAGACGATGGGGTCGTCTATAAACTATCTCTAAACCCAAGCTAAGTATATACCCAAAGCTTCTTAAAGCTGCTCTGCAGCTTCGGCCACCAACCCTTCTTCGGATGACGCATCCTCAGAAGTATGCCGATGGGGTCATATAGAGGCGAACGAACTAAGGAATTTTAACAGATTTATGAAGGATTTTCCAAGCTAGTCGTGCCAAGACCTCTAATCTGAGTCTATCTCTCCCAACCCTGGGGTCTAGCTTTGTACCACTTAACCAAAGACCTGACTGAATCTTCTATACTTCGGGTCGGGCTCCAGCCCAAAACCTGTTGAGCTTTTTTGATCGAAGCGATCGCCTTAGCATATTCTCCCTGTCTGGGTTCGCCCTTTTTTAATGCAAATTTATGTCCGGTGATCTCCTCAACCTTTCTGACCACCTCTAGCACCGAATTACCTGAGCCAGTCCCGATATTAATCATCTGACTTGCTCCACCGTTAAACAAATATTCTAGGGCTCTAATATGGGCATCAGCCAGGTCGACTACATTAACATAATCTCGGATGGGGCTGCCATCTGGGGTAGCTACAGGTGAGTAGGTTAGTGCAAATTCCTCCAGCCCCAGAGCCCCTTTGACTGCGTTTTGCATCAGGTGTACTGACGGCTTTTTAGCATCACCAATCAACCCGTCGTCGGTTGCTCCGCAGACATTAAAATACCGCAGGACTACATAATGCAGGTTGGATTGTTTACCCAGCCAGCGAATCATCTGTTCGATAATCATTTTAGACTCGCCATAAGGATTGGCGGGGTTTTGGATATGCGATTCATTAATCTCCTCCACCTCTGTTTCTCCAAATGTGGCGCAAGTAGAAGAAAAAACTAGATTAGTAACATTAGCCTGCAGCATTGTTTGAAGCAGGTTGATGGTCCCGGCGACATTATTGGAAAAATATTTAATCGGGTTCTCCATCGATTCATTGACTGACAGAGCGCCTGCAAAGTGGAGGACAGCGTCAATGCTATTTTCCCGAAAGATCGCCATCAGGTTATCGGCTAAATTCAATTTATAAATTTTTAATCTGTCCAGTCCGTACTTGTTTTGGAGAAGCTCGAGAGGCTCTTCAAAACCAGTAGAGAAGTTGTCCAGGGCCACGAGGTCGTAGCCTTCTTCTAAAAGCTTGTAAGAATTAATTGAACCAATGTATCCGCCAGCCCCGGTTACCAATACTTTTTTAGCCATGAAAAACATTGTAGCATACTGCGACAAATCAGATTGTTGGAAACTTATCCACATAAATCCTGTAGTAAAAGTGACATATTTTGATATGTTGACAAGTTATACACAGAGGTTGTAAAGTAATTTTACTTGTATCGTATCTCGCCGAAGATAAGTCGCAAGACCTATCAACGAGAAGACCAATATTAATCGCAAGAAAAAGTAAAGGTTTATGTATTCTGCGCAAGTAGAACACAGCAAGTTATCTTAAACGCAAGTTTAAAATAACCCATCTTCGTAAAGCTTAGTAGGTGAGAAGTAGTTGGATTCGTAAGATTCTGACTGCTGGTATAAGTTCTCGAGAGAAGGCCTGTAATGGGCCTTTTTTCGTGGGGTAACATCTAAACTATATTCGGATTTCTATAGATCCCTAATGGTTTGGCATCTATCGAAACAGCCTTCTGACTCGCCACTGGCAGACTAAAACTAAAGGTCGAACCCTTGCCTAGCTCCGACTCCACCCAAATCTTGCCTCCATGCATATCAATGATCGATTTAGAGATAAATAGTCCCAGTCCTGTTCCCTTGGCAGACATCTCCAGCTTACCCCAGGCTCTAAAAAACTTAGTAAATAAATGAGGTAGAGCTTCTTTAGAGATTCCTTCGCCAGTATCGCGGATATGGGTAATAACCTCCTTCTCCCGCTGTTCAAAAAAGACCTCTACCATTCCACCATTCCGATTATAGTTTAGAGCATTAGCCAATAGGTTTAGCAAAACCTCATTAATCCGAAACTTGTCTGCCGAGACTAATTTTAACTTCCCACCTTCCGGCTCACTCAGAGAGAGGTGGATATTTCTGTCTTTTGCATCGGCACTCAGATCGCTAACGGCCTGGCGAATAATTGGCAGTAGATCAGTCGGCTCTATCTTTAGATTAAAAGTCCCTTTTTCTATTCCCGAAGCACTTAGCAGATTTTCGATCAGCGCCATCAAACGCTGGGCCGATAAATTAATCCGGTTTAAGACCCTATTTTGAGCAGTATTTAAAGATGCAGTATTATCTCGAATAAACAAGTAAAGGTATGATAATATCGAGGTTAAAGGAGTGCGGAGTTCATGGGCGGCCATAGATACAAAGTCCAGCTTCATCATTTCCAGCTGTTTTTCTTCTGTGACATCATGAAAAGTCAAAATACATCCTAGGTTTAAAGCAGCACCCTCCTTAATTTGCCCAGAAACCAAATTAACAAAAGCGTCTTTTTTGGCTGTCTTAATTTTCAGATTCTGATTGCTATAGACTAATCCTTCGTTGCCAGCGGTATTAATCGGGCAATACAAACTCTCCGGAATAATTGTTTGGTCCTCGATTAGGACGACAAAGCTATTGATCGGTTTATTTAAAACCTCCCCGGCAGTGTAGCCGGTTAATTTTTCGGCAGCTTTATTAAAAGTTATCACTTTACGGTTAATATCTACGGCAATCACCGCATCTATAATCCCCGATAAAATAACTTCCAGCTTATTGCGTTCTCCGGCTAATGTATCTCTATCTTGGCGTAAGACCTCCTGGGAGCGAAGTAGACCCTGGGCCATTTGGTTCACCGAAAGACCCAGTTTTTCAATCTCGTCTCCGGTCCTGACATCGATAGTAGTGGTTAACTCGCCATGCCCTATCTTATAGGCCTCTGCCGCTACCTGACTAATGGGATTTAGGGTAAAGATATTCACAAAATAGATAATCAAGGCACTGGCGACCCCCAAGGATATCAAAGCAGTGATTACTAAACTAGTGATACTTTTAAAGAGGCTTTGGTAAATACGGCCATAGGACACAAAGTAAACAACAGAATATTGATGTTTATTATAAGTGTCCAGATAGGGGTAAACAACTGTAGCCAGCTCGTGTTTTGAATCATAGTTATAAGTGGGATCTATATTCCAAATAGCTTGTAACAGGTCTCCACGAGCATAACCTTTAGTCGGAGGAGTAGTTCTATAGGCGATATTGTCCCGGGCATCTTTATACAAGCCCTGGCTATCAAAAAGTAGGTCTCCTTCTGTGTTTAGTACTTGCAGCCGGGGGATGGTGCCGTTTGATGAAACTAAAATATTGTTTATAATCTCACCCAGACGAAAATGATTTTCCGTATAATATTGATCAAAGCTGGAACCAACCGGTAGGGTAGAGAGTCCGGCATAGGTTTTTACCTCGTTAGTTAAATTATCTCTTTCCTGATTAAGATTTCGGGTAAAGAGAATATACGACTGGACCGAAAAAACCGCAACCAACAAGGCCGTGACCAGCAGGATGAATTTTAGTCTTAGTCCCAAGTGGCGGAAAAAGGTAGGCATTACTATACAGAATACACCAAAAGCCACTCTGTGGGAACTTTAGTTTGCAGATATTTCGAAAGCCCGAATACCGTTGTCTCTGCGGGGGGTCCAGTCAAAGCTTCTGTTAACTACAAACGAATCTTCCTGCTGGTGCAGAGGAATCACCGCTACGTCATCGGTAGCTAATTTAGCGATCTCCTGCAGAATCCTTAATCTGGCCACCGAATCAACCGTATTATCAGACTTTTGGATCAGGTCGTCGATTACGGGATTAGAATATTTGCCCACATTAAAGCTACCATAACCGCTGTCTTTGCTGGGGGTGTGAATAATGGTGGCATAGGCTCCACCAGCATCCCCGTTTTCCTGTGACCAGCCCAGCAGATAAAAGTCAGTATCTTGTTGATCAGTTACTTTGGGAAAAAAACCTTCCTTGGGCATGGCGTTCAATTTTACCCTAATCCCGATTTTGCCCAGCTGCTCGGCCACAGCTTTGCCTATTAATTCATCATTCTGGTATCGGTTATTCGGGACGTCAAGGGTCACATCGAATCCATCAGCAAATCCCGCTTGGGCAAGTAGGATCTTGGCACTGTCAATGCTCACGCTCGGACGGGTTATATTAGGATTGAATCCAAAATTTACCGAGGTAGCAAGCTGAGTGGCAGGGTAAGCGTGATTTCCCATCACTGTGCGGATAATCTGGTCTTCATCGATCGCTGCATAGATAGCTTTGCGTACATCAAGCTTTTTAAAGGGGTTAGTTGTCGCGCTGGAAGACTTTAGCCTCGGACTAGAGACATCCATCCCCAGATAGATCACCCGAAGCGAAGGGACACCTTTTAAAGTGTACTTTTTATTTACACTAATGTCTCCAATGCGGGCGGCGGGGACATCTTCAACTAGGTCTACATCTCCGGAAAGCAAGGCATCAATTCTGGAATTATCATCTTCGATAACCCTATAGATAGCAGTTTTAATCTTCGGAGCACCGAGATAATAGTTTTCATTGGCCGCAAGCTGATATTTGCCATTTATATTTTCGACAAATTTATATGGTCCGGTGCCGTTGGGTTTGTCAAAACCATTTTCTTCTGAGTATTTTTTGGAAAGTACAAAGACATTGATTAAATTGTTTAAAAGCAGAGGAGACGGACCGTTGGTTTCAATCTCGATAGTAAAGGGATCCATGATCCTCACTTGTTTGACCTGAGCGATGTCATCTTTAACGACATATTGTTTAGCAAAATCGATCGAGTATTTGGCATCCTCAGCTGTAAAGTCATAACCATTATGGAACTTGACGCCTTTTTTGAGCCTTAACCTCCAGACTGTATCCGAGGGGTTGTCCCACGACTCGACCAGTTGGCGCGAGGCAAACTTGAGGTCTTTGGTAAAGGTAGTTAAGCCCTCGAAGATGTTGGAATTAAAGTTAAAAGTCGGGGACTCGTATTCGATATCTTTTTGGCCATAAAACCCTAAGGGGGCTGACTTAAGCCCAATCCGGACGGTATCGATAGAAGAAGTGGTTTTCGGAGCAGAGCCCTTATAGAGCTTGAAATAGTAAAACAATCCGGCTCCAGCAATGAACAAGGCTAAAATTGTCAGCACCAAAGGGGCAGCTAATCCGTCCTGTTTTTTAAATAAATTCATAGGGCAAGTATCTAATTTAAGATTAGCCCAGTTAAATTACGTTGTCAATGCCAACCTGTCAGGTCTTGAGCACAAAAATCCCGCCCAGTGAAAGGCGGGATTTATATAATTTCCAAGGAATAATTTTTTTATCCCTTTTTACCCATTAACATTTTATATCCTAGCATTACGCCAGATAGTCCTATCAGGACCTCCACAGCTCTTGTCCAGAGTGTATTCTCTCCCAAAACTGCACCGAGTACATCTAATTGGAGGAGACCCTGAAGACCGACCACTAAAGCACCGAGCACCACTAACCAACCCGCATAAAGCGCCAATCCTTTCATATATTAATCACCTCCTTTAGATACTAGATTAATAATATTTTAATTGATCAAGAGAAAGCAATAGAGTGATATTTCTGCATTAAATACTGGCCTCTTTGCTATAATTCCACCATGACTGAGACAAGAAGACCACCATTACCAATTTCCAATCCAGCTTTTAGATATATCCAACGGGGAGGGAGGGAGCCGCAGGTCACCGCTCAAAACCAGGTCGTCATCTTAGATGGTCTGGACCGGGTAATGGAAATAAAATCTTTTCAGCCAGAAAGAAATATGCTCCAAGCAGCAGTCCCCCTTCTTTTACGGGCTCTTGATAGAACCCCCGTAGACGAAAAAATGATAGCAACGTTAACTGGGCTGCTTACGGATCGGGCAGTAAGATGTCAAATTATAGGGGAATTACTAGATGGCGTAAGGGGCAAAAATCGTTCTGAACACTCAGAAGAGTTGATAACACTTCTCAGAAAAAGGTTTGAGTAAGATGGATCCTCTTAATTCATCACATTTATATTCCTAGACTTAACGCAGCGACGGCAGCACCTTTTATACCAGCTTGAGAGATTTCTAGAAAATTAATCTCTTTTCCTGATACATCATTGGCGTATACAGCTGCGATTTGGTTAAATTCTGGAACTCTCCAAAAAAGCGATCCTTCAACAGGTATATTTACAACACTTTCACCAAATTCCCCCGGAAAGGTGCTAATCATTGTGCCTATCATAACCCCAGCGAGTTGGGCTGCTCGATATCTGATTCTGCCAACTAAAGCTGTCAGTGTCGCCAAGGTATCGATATCAAGATTTCCAGGTATTTGGTCTGCAAGCGCCTTTCGATCAAGTCTTAAAACAGCACTTATGGTCGCTGCAGAAACTTCACTGGTAGGTTGGATTTTTAATATTCCTTCTTTATGTAAGAATCTTAGCGCTTCTCTAATTTGAGCACCTAAATACATTCCCCCTACCTGCTTTTCTGCTTTTTGTCTTCCTTGTGCCTGACTCTTCTGATCTACTAAGCCAGCAATAAAATGATCTGGTACTTCAGAGAAACCACCAGATTCTGTGTTATAGAGTACTCCTTTGTGCTTAAATGCTAGATTATATCCTGTTCCAATCACTCCACCAATTTTTGCATCAGCTGCCAGTAAAACTGCTGGCGTATCATTTAAAACAGCAATAGGCATTCTAGGAAAGTTAAAACGGGCTGCTAAAACAGCTAGAAAAGCTTCCCCCACGGGTCTTTGTTCGATTCCAGGAATCACGAATTCTTTTGGTAATTTTGGTGGAGAGAAGACATCAACTCCAAGATCTGTTCTCACCGCTTCAGCAGGAAAGGAATAAACAATGCCCAAAGCATCTGGCTGACCCGACCTTTCTATTAATGGGGCAAGAGGCTCAATTATTGATTCGAAGAAAGCTGTAGCGTCCTGAAATTGCCTAGTTGGTAGTTCTCCTCTAAAATCATCTTTTACTCTACCTCTGGAAACTAATCCTCCATAAATATTAGTCCCCCCAATTTCTACAACAAGAACGCTTCTGGTATCTGTAGTTGTAGATTTGCCAACCTTGGGTAACAAGGTATCGATGATTGCCAGACTCCCCTGGGGGTGATGAGCCAACCCCCATTCCAAATGTCGTCTATAAGCCTGGGTGGTCTGAGAAACTTCATCTCCTGATAAAGGCCTAAACCCAATTCGATTGAGAGCGTCTATGGAAGCTCTATATACAGGTTTCTTATCTCTGGTACGCTCACTCATATACAATGTACAGATACTAAAGCAATGATTTTTCTATGTCAAGATTAAGACATAAGTCAGTCCATCTTTGATGCTAGCAAATAGAATGCACCTTCGGTGACCCTATTGCCTATTCTTTCGGATTAGTCTTAAATGCAGTTAATTCAACTAACGAGGGTCTATAACGAAGCAGTAGAAAACTAAGTTATCTATAAACATGAGCTCTATGTCCGGCACTCAAAACTTGAATAATCTGGTCTTTTTGGTTAATTTTATAGATAACTCGGTAAACGCCAACTCTATAGGAAAATCTTCCGGTTAGCTCCCGAGTCAATGGTTTACCTATAAGAGGATCCTCCTTTATTTCTTCAAAAGCAGATAATATAGCATCTTGATGAGATTTTTTAAGAAGTTTTAGTTTTTTTGAAGCTTTGGATGAGATCAAAAGTTTAAACATTTAGCTTAAGTTCTTTTTTAAGCTGTTCAAAAGTAACAAAATTTCCTTTTTTAAAATCTTCTTCGCCTTCTTTAATAGACCTCATTAATTTTTTATCAGAAAGTATTTCTATAGTTTCTTTCCAAGATTCATATTCTGCAGCAGACATTAAAACCGCTGCAGGTGAACCGTTTACAGTAATTATATACTCATCTAAAAGCTTACGAGCCTTGTCTACTAAAGTAGTCAATTCTTCCCTTGCCTTGGTGATAGGTAACGTTCTAATCATATTTATATATTACAGGATTATGTACAGTTTCTCAATAGCTTAAAAACTATAATAACTGTCTTGTGAGCCGGCAGGGGATCGAACCCTGGACCAAGAGCTTAAAAGGCTCCTGCTCTACCGCTGAGCTACCGGCCCTGTTTTCGAGTGCCGCGTGCACTCGAATGAGTAAAAAGATCGTATTTATCCAAAAGATACTCTGCGAGTGCTTTTCTCCAATCTACCCTGAGAATTATACTTTAGATCACATTGGGGAGCAACTCTGTTTTTGCTACTGACTTAAAAGTCTTCAGAGTAGTATGTCTTCTATGAAATTTCTATCCTTTAGCTTCTGAAGTATTGCACTTACTACAAAACCAAGATCTTTTTCGTTTTTAATAATAGTTTTTTTAGATTCAGGGAGTAATTCTACTTCTTTAATTAAATACTCTTGTATGGCTATTAATTTCGAAACAGAGTACTTGTTCTTTAGGTATAGAGACTTGAATAGTTTATCTAAATGAATCTTGTAACCATCTGGAGATGCTGTAATTAGTACATAATAAAAATTCTGCAGATTAGTATATTTCTCAATAAGACTTGGCAAGATCTGGACCCCTTCTATGATCAAAGTTGAAACATCCTGGTCATTTAGTTTATCTAATATTGGTAAAAAGTGTTGAACAACACCATCGGAGTACAACCTATATCCTGCTATCAAATTTTCTTTTGAGTATTCTCCTGTCCCAATTTTTTTATAGGCGTCAGTAGACCCAAGATACACAAGTTCATTTCTCGCTGATCTGGGTTTTAAAGATTCTATCTGCTGAGAGATTAGCCTTATAATATCCATATGCTGGATACAAGAGTCTTCTATCTGTTGGGCGAGAAGAGAAGTAATAGTTGATTTTCCGCTTAAAGGTGCTCCTGCAATAAACAACACACTACCTTTATTTGTAAATTTATATTTTAGGGTATTGATCATGCCCATGTATCATTTTTTCTTTTCTTTTTAACCAAAGTTGAGACTAGTTTTTTGTTGAGAGAGAGGGCTTTTTTGTCGGTGGGATTTTTTAAAGTATCGAGAATTACATTACTTAATATTTCAAAATCTTGCTCCAAGTAACCTCGTGAAGTAGACCATGCAGTTCCTAGTCTGACTCCACTACCGACATAAGGTTTTAAAGTTTCCTTAGGAACTACCTGTCTGTTTGTCAGTATCCCAACCTCCTCTAAGAGAAATTCTGCCTCTTTTCCAGTTAGACCAAAAACATTGTAAGTATCTATTATAATCATATGAGTATCTGTTCCTCCAGAAATAACTAGTGATTTGCTGAATTGATTAAAGTTTTTCTCAAATATTTTTATATTTTTAATAACCTGTTTAGTATAAAGCTCATATTCTTTCGAGCCCGCATCAATCAGACATAATGCAATTTGCACAATTCTTTGCAGCGGAATACTTGACTGGGTTCCGGGATGTACACCCTTATCAATTTTTTCTCTGAGCTCTTGCTTGCATAAAACAATCCCCCCGTGAGGTCCTCTGAGAGTCTTGTCTAAGGTAAGAGTTGCTACATCGACAAACGGAAAAGGGGAAGGATTTACTCTTGTTGCTATTAACCCAACTGGATGAGAGATGTCAGCCATTAAGTATGCACCTACTTTTCTTGCAATTAATGAAAGTTTCTCATAATCAATATTTCTTGGATAAGAAGAGGCACCGCAGACAATCATCTTAGGATGAATCTCTATAGCCTTTTTTTCGATCTCTTTGTAGTCAATTAGTCCACTATCTGCGTCAACTCCGTAAAAGCTAAAATCAAAAAATCTTCCTGAGAAATTAATTTTTAAACCATGAGTAAGATGCCCTCCCGCTGAAAAACTCATGGCAAGGACGCGGTCTCCGTTAGCTAATAGTCCCAAATAAGCTGATTGATTGGCTTGACTACCAGAATGAGGCTGAACATTTGCATGGTCAGCCTTAAAAATATATTTTGCTGCATCGACAGCGATCTGTTCTATCTGGTCAAAATACTTAACCCCTGCATATGGACGTTTCCCAAGTAACCCTTCTGTAATAGCGTACCTTTTATAAGGGAGCTTATGTAAATATTTGAATGGGGTAGCATTGTCTGCTGCAATTAGGTTTATGGTAGTGGACTCAAGCTGATCTTGTAGTTTAGCAGTCTTTAGGAGAGCAGTCCTTAGTTTACCAAGTATTGCATTCATATATTGAAATATATATCTTGTAACAGTATTCTACAAGAGTACATTATGAATAATAAATCTTTGGTTGTTTTGAACGAATGTATGTTTAGCAGAGAGCAAATAGAATTTCTAAGAAAGCATTTCTTTAGAACTGAATTTTATAACGACACTTACAGTCCTGCATTGGCTGCGAAGCGTATTAAAAATCATAACGTGGTAATAATGGATCAGTTCCTTTTAACATTAGACGAATCTGTTTTTAAACAATGTCGAGGGATTGAGTTAGTTATTGTGAACACAACTGCCTACGATAACTTGGATATAAATCTGTTGCAAAAGTACAAAGTGAAGTTATCTCATCTGAAAGAATATGCTACAAACGACGTAGCCGAAGTAGGTTTTGGAATGATGCTGGCGTTGAACAATAGGATCGAATATGCCAAGAGAATTGTCAGTGAACAAGGAGTAACAGATCTATTCCCTGGACACCCTGCCATTGATCGTCTCAAGAGGAAATCCCTAAGAGGCCAAACGGTTGGAATTGTTGGGTTGGGGAAAATAGGTAGTAGATTTGCTGATATGTGTCTAACCTTTGGTATCAAGGTAATAGCCTATTCAAGAAGCTCTAAAATTATAAAAGGTATTAAACTAGTCTCTATAAAGAAGCTTTTCAAGTCGTCAGATATCTTCTTCATATCACAGGTATATAAAAAGCCCGAGATGGATAGATTTATATCGGCAGAGTTACTCAATTTAGCAAAAGAGAAGGCAATACTTATTTCTATATGTCACCCTAATCTTATTGATTTTGATTTTTTAATAAAAAATCATAGAAAATTTTCAGGGATTGGTCTAGACTATCTTGTGACGAGTGAAGTCCTGAAGCTTTCGAAAGTCAGAAACGAGAATATTATTATCACTCCCCATCTAGGTTCTCAGTCTGAGGAGGCAATTTTTAATATGACGGATTCCCTGATTAGTTTAGCAGTAGACTTTGCCTTAGGAAAAAATATCTATACAGTCGTGTAATAGTTTTCAACCTCTTTAGCGAATTTCAGTGCCATAATTTTAAATTCCTTAGCTGGTCTCAGCAAAGCGACTCGGATGTAGCCATCTCCGCCCGAGGGGGTATTCCAATAGAAAGGGGCTCCTGGCAGTATATGAATGCTCTTTTGATTCAAATATTCTGTTAGTTGCTCACCATTTTTACCCGGTGGAAGCCCTAACCACTCCACACTTAATGCCGAGTTTTTATTAGTTACTTTCAGCTTAGACTTCTTTAAAACTGATCTTAAGACTTCTCGATTTTCCTCGACTATTGCTCTGGCACGAATACTTCCTTTCTTAATATCTGCCTGCACATATTCGGAAATCAGTTTAAAAACAAAGGGAGATACGTTTAACAGAAAGTCGTCTGTAATGTCACGAAGTTCGGGGTATAAAGAGTTACTTGAAATCATTGTCCCTATCTTTACGTCCAGAGAAGGCCAAGTTTTGCCAGTGTCTTCGAGCACGATGAAATCTACTTTAGATTCATGCAGTAGTTTATATTGGTCCCAGTTGATATACGAACTAAAAAATCTAAAGCTAAAATCGATAACTAAAAGCTGTTTTTTTCTAGCTGCTATTTCAACGATTTTTTTAAAATTATCTCTTCCCAGTTCATTACCAGTGGGATTATTCGGACAAACAAGAAATAATACATCTGCATTAATTGTTTCGATATAACTGATGTCGTGCAGCATCTGTGATTCTTCTATTGGTACTAATTTAATGTTATGCCTTAGCAATATTGCTGCTAAATTATCAAAAGTTGGATGTAACAGAGCTACGGTTTTTTTATGCTTTCTGAAATAATTTGCTACTACCTCTATGGAGAGAGAACAAGAGTAGTGATATAAGGGCCTGTTTAGCTTGTTATAACTTTTTTGTCCTGCAAGATAAAAGAAGAAATGTTCAAACTCAGCCTGTATTTGATTTTGATTCTGTGATTCAGCCAGGGAGAATATTGAAGATAGCTTCTTTATAATTTTTGAATAATTTCTACCTTGGTCGTGGTGTGCATGTCCATCCGCAATATTATAACCTTGCGATAGTGCAACCCACTCCCATCTAGTTAGCTTCCCATTTTTTTGCATTTTAAATTTTTCTAATTGTATCATATAGTAGTTGAGTCGAGGGACATCTAATATTTCACTGTTAGGGTATGCAATTTTTTCTTGACAGCCAAAAATACACATTGATAGAAAGATCTATGAACCAAGACGAAAATTGATATAATCCATAGAACGAACATGGAGAATCCATTACCATTTGGAAGGATACGCAGGGGTCGCCCAGAAACAGGGACTGAGCGTCGTTACGATGAGCACGCTATCGGAGATCATTGCCTAGCCAGTATACACTCTGGAGTAAATACAAATACAGAAGATCTCTTTAACTGGGTTAAAGATCGGTTGCAATTTCTCAAAGAAAGAAGAGCATTGAGAGAATTTAAAAAAGGATTGCAAACAGGAAGAGAGAGTCTAGCAACTTTTTCTGAAGGTACAGAGTTTGATCCAAACGCTTATCCAACAGGAACTATCCTCAATATGGTAGCTCAGCTAGATATATATGAAACGAAATTTCCTGATAGTACTAATTCTGATGCATATGACACCCAGTTGACAACAGGAGAGGAGTGGTGGGACAGCCAAAGTAACGGACACGCTCTTGGTATAGTTGCCAACATTCCAAGCTCCCATGCTAAACGCGTTATTCAACTCCCTGGTGAGTGGAATCTTGTTTCGATTGGCAGACATAAAACAGAAGGGCATCAACTACTTGAATCTCCTTATAGGATAGGTGATTGGCGCCATCAGGTATGGATTTCCGGAGAATTTTGTACCCAGTTGGATAGGGGTCTACAATTAGCACCTCCAGTTTACTTTAGCCAACAACTGCAAGATGATATTTTTTATCGGGTGAGCCAAATAGATGTTTTGCAGCTTGGGAGAGGAGATAGACTTAGGAAAAAAGTAATATTTAGAAAACCTAGTCTTTTTTTAGGTAAACAGACAGAAACAGCGTAATCGTATGAATAAACTACCCCGCAGCAGAGCTGACGGGGTAGTTTATCGTATTATTAGAGGCAACTTAAAGTAACTTAATCTATAATTATTGATCTGATATAATTAGTCTCCTATGTCAGAAAGAAATTGCAGTTTAGCTGGAATGGAGGTTTTGACTCATGTTCATGTTAAGCTTGGAGAACTTAGTTTCAATTCATCGTTCCCTGAGTTTGGGAGATTTGGTCAAAATTGGCAAGACGGACAGATAACCATCCGTCAATTTGCTTGGATGTTAGGACAGTTGGGTCGTCACCCCTCAGTTGTTGATTCAGATCATACTGGACACTCGTTGGATGAATATCATCCGTTTATTTACCCAGCTAATTCGGTTGCAGAGGTGAGGGCAATGAGAAGCGCTCGTTTTGTGCCAAGTCGGCTTCCGCAAACAATTGACACCATTAGCCAAAGAGTTGATGCAAGAAGAGCTATGGTCGAGAAGCACCGAAAAGACACGGGCACGCAAATCTACACCGGGGTAGAAGCAGACATTTTAAGCCCTGAGGGGTTACTAGATATAAACACAGGGGTACTACGACAGCTTCAGGTCGGAGGAGCTTCCTATCATGAGGATGAATTCATAGATGCCTTTGGCAGACAGGCAACTTTACCTGAAATTATTAGTGCTTATACAGCAGTAGCTCTTAATCCTGGTGTTGATATTATCAACCATCCAATTAGAGAATTATCAAGAGGAGCATTCAGAGCTTTAGAAGAAAACCCTCTTCACTTTGAAGAGCTATTCCGTCATATAGCAAGAGAAAATAAAGCCATTGAAATTAATTTGCGGGATTTAATTGATCCAGAGAGAAAACACCAAGAAGCATTAATGATGCAGCTGGCAGTAATGGCAAAAAATATCGGAGTCAAACTTACCCTAGGAACCGATTTTCATAGTCTGCAAACCTTTATGCGCCCTGAACTTCCTGGTGGAAAAAGACAAGATAGCGAGGGACTAGTTGCTAGATTGTATCAAGAGTTTCCAAAAGGAGAACAGCTATTTGTTAGCGATGCTCAGGCAATGGTGGAGTTTGAAGCAAAAATGCCTGCTATCTTAGCAGAATTATTTCCAAGGGGCACTCCTCTCTCTGGCCAAGGGTTAGGAACACCGTCAAATCTACTTAAAATTTACAGACCCGCCCATAGAGCAATCAGTCGATTAGCAGCAGCCGGAATACAAATAACAGATTTTATTAATAGTAATCAAATCGGTTTCGACAAATGGCAGAGCGAGCGATTTTTAATTAAACAGGCAACTTTGTCTTAAAGTGCTACGTACCAATCCGTTGTATTCACTAAGTTGATGTTTTATACTTTCAGAGATGCTAGCATCTGAAGAGATCGCCCAAAACTTATTAAGTAAAAAATTTGGTAAACAGAACTTAGAAAGAATTTATAGTTTAGTTACGAAGCTAATTACCGCCGACGCATTTATTGAGGAAAATAAGTCTTATTTTTTCCAGAATATACTACTAATTGAGAAAAAAGATATTATAAAAACTCTTAATTTCCTATATGACCTATCAGAGACTAGTTATTTCGCAGCAGCTTTCTTTGTAGAAAAAATACCCACCCTATATTTCTACGATTTATTAGATGAGTACATAAGTTTATTATCTGCCACAAGGCACTATGGAGCCAGAGGAGTGGCGTATGTTATCGGGAGCTCGGAATTAAAAAATGATGATTTAGCTGATGTGCTTAGGGCCGTTGACACACGTCTTTATAAAAAAGTTCTTCATCTGGTAATTAAAAGACACGAATCATTAAATATTCTTTCTCTACATATTTTAAGACGTGTAGTAACCGTTACCTCGGCTGTGCAGGAAAAAGATTTAGGCCAGTTTTTCGACATTTGCACGGAAGTGCAATCTCAGTATGGCAATGATATCTCTATCATTTTTGTAGATAACATTTCGTCTATTTTAAAATACTTCTCCTTAAAGATGCTTTTAAAGAAATTTGCTAAATTTAATAATGTTTCAAAGGAATACCTCCAACTTGTATTAAATATTCCTGAAATAGTTAAGGCTGGCAAATATATAAAACCTCTCAAAAAATCGCCTGTTGCTTTGAAACTTTATATTCTTAAATCAGAAAATTATAAGGCAATTAATACTCACCCTGAACTATTAAATGATCCGTATTTTTTAGCAATTTTACAATCGTGGAGTAAATATCCAAAGTTTCACAAGCAAAACATACTGCAACAGTTAGAGGAGTCTGACTTCAAGAAAACCCTTTTAAGTAATCAAAAGATTACTCGTAAAATAAAGAATATAAATAATGCTACCGGAAATAATTGGTTTAAAGCATGGTGTTACGCGGGTAAACAAGTCGATAATAATTTTATTTATGAGGAGATAAAAAAAATCCTATTACCAAGTTCTTATTTCAAGCATAATACAAAAAAAATATACAATGAACAAAGAAGCCTGATTGAAAGAATTAAACAGTCTCATGAAACAGGAGATTTAGTAAAATTAATTGAATACCTAAAGAAAATATGTTTGAGCAAGGAGATCTCTGGATATTTAGATGATCTTAAAAATTACTTGAAAAGATCACAAAACACCTTTATAGACAGATATAGTAAAAGTGACCTATTTATTAAGACATGGGATAGAAATCCTTGGAATGATTATGCAAGATCAGATGAGCTGTATGCCTGTACAAGCATAGGAAAATCTGCGGATCTATATGCCCCAGTTTATTTAGCAGATATCAATAATAACAACTTAGATATCTATAACAACAATTTACGAATAGGACGCATTAGACTCTTCCTACTTAAAGACACCGTAGGTGATCAATTGCTATTAATTGATTGTATAGATGGATCGGATCGCTTAATGAGAAACCACAAAAGACTAACCCTGCTTCTTGATTCAATAAAGACATACGGTCGGTTTTTGAAAATTTCGAAGCTATTTTTTAATACCGACCTGATGTTTAACAATACTCCTAAACTATTCAACAGTTTTCTGAAAGTACAATTTAAAGATGAAAAGTATTTCTATGTTAAGAGGTTTGTAGAAAATGGCTCGCAAAAGGATACAATGTTATATCCCGTTGCTTCATTCATGGAGAGTTTAAAAAATAGAGACGAAGGGGTGATAAAGGGATTCCTAATCACTCTATGAGCAAATTTATTACATATTTCATAAAATGTATTGCTACAATTTAATTAAATACTTTAGGACCTGATGGATTAATCATGGGGTAAATTATGGAGAGAACAACAACAAAGCCACAACTAGGGAGGGTTTTAGTTAATGCCGATAATGTTAGCTTTAGCTCACCGGAGAGACGCCTTTTTAAGGGTTGTTCTTTTAATGTGAGGGAAAGAGAGAGTGTGGCCCTAACAGGGTCGAGTGGTACTGGCAAAAGCGTGCTTTTAAAGATTATTTCAGGTAAGCTGCAACCAGAAGCGGGTACTGTAGAGGTTCCTAAAAATATAAGAACTAGCTATGTCCCTCAGCATATAGGAGAATTAAATGTTGCTGAGGGTGCCACAGTCGGAGAGTTATTTATGCGTGCTCGAGGTCTAGATCAACTAGAGCGAAGAAAGGCAGAGCTAGAACGGAATCTGGCCGTAGGAGATAGTGATAACCTCAAACTTTTAGCTCAATATCAAGAGGCTGTGGATCAATATGAGGCGAGAGGTGGGTATAGAGCTGAATCTGAAGCAGCTGAGATACTCGCTGGATTAAGATTTGATGCCAGAACGGGTGGGCATATTAACCTGGGTACTAAAGTAAATGAAGTTAGCAGTGGCCAGCATACCAGATTATTGATCGGACAGGCTCTCTTTGCTAGGCCTGATCTATTAATACTGGACGACCCTACCAGTCACTTGGATAAAGAATCTGTAAGGTGGTTTTCTGATGCGCTAAGATCTCCAGCCAATGCTGCCTTGGTGGTAACAACAGATTCAGCATTTATTGATAGATTTGCCAGTAAGGTTGTAGAGATTACTCAAACAGGTCGAGTTTTTTCATTTTCAGGTAGTTATAACGAGTTTGTAGAGAAAAGAGATCAGACACTTGCTGCGGAAGAAGTTGCAGCAAGAAGTAGACAACAAGACATTGCCAAACTAGAGGAATCAGTTCAAGATTTTAAGGCTAAAGGCTATGTTAGACGGAGTGGTGTAGTGGCTCGACGGGTCGGCACAATAGAAACTCGAATAGAGCAAGCTAGGAAAGAGTTGGCCCAGCTACCCAGTGTCGACACTCCTAAAAGAAGTGATCGGTATACACCGCAGCAGTTTGAAATTCTTAGAAGAAGCGGAGAAGACGTTCTTGCCATTCATGGAATCCAAAAGTCTTACCGAGGCAGGGTTGCGATCGATCTACCTGATTGGAAATTCGAGCTAAGAAGGGGTGAAACAACTTTAATTGCGGGAAAAAATGGATCTGGAAAAAGTACCCTTATGCGGATGATCGCCGCTGTAGCAGGCTTTGGTTCTTTTCCTCCTGATGCTGGATCAATTGTTCTCGGTCAAAGTTTAGTGACTAGCTACTATGCACCGGACAGGGAAGGGGTTAGCGGTTCAGGTAGGGTATTTGAAGAGGCTCGGGCTGCTATGCAAACTCCTAATGAAGGAAAACTTAGGTCGGTTTTGTCTTTCTGGGGTTTTGACGCAACGGAAATTCAAAGAAAAGGAATTGAAGAGTTGAGTAAAGGAGAGCATACACAGCTGGCTTTGGCTAAAATGATGCTCCGTCGGCCCAACTTTATGCTACTGGACGAGCCAGCGAATAATTTGAGTACAGAATTGATTAGGAGATTTGTAGAGTCGCTTAGGGGCTACACAGGAACACTGATGATTATCTCGCATAACTCTGAATTTGTAGATCAGCTAAAAGTATCCAAGGTCATCAATATGCCTGATGGAAGAGTTGCTCACCAATAAGCCCTTTTTCTAGTATACTTTTCTAAATTTAAAGAGAAATTATGATTCAGCTTCAAAATCTGAAGAAAATATATGGAGATAAAGTGATTTTGGATGGTGTATCTTTCGTGGTGTCTGAAAAACAAAAAGTGGGCCTGATAGGTCCTAACGGTTTAGGAAAAAGTACAATCTTTAAAATTATTAGGGGGGCTGAAGAGCCAGACAAAGGATCCGTTAGTATAGTTAATGAAATAGTGGGATATTTACCTCAAGTAATCAGTTTTTCAGAGGATGCAACGGTAGAGTCTTTTTTACGGAAAGAGCTAAAAGATGACTGGGAGCTATATAAAATAGATTATGTGCTTTCCAGGGTTAGCTTGGGCAATATCATAAAGTCTCAATTAGTTTCTACACTATCTGGAGGGCAGAAGACTAAGCTAGGAATTGCTAGGGTTCTACTGGAAGAGCCATCGGTTATGCTTTTGGATGAACCAACCAATAACCTTGATACAGAAACGCTAAATTGGCTGGAGGGTTTTATTAAAAGTTTCAAGGGTTCTATACTTCTAGTTTCTCATGATCGAACATTTCTAGATAATACAGTAGACTGGATTTTTGAGCTAAACCCAATGGATCATAGGATCTATGAGTACAAGGGTGGCTATTCAGATTACTTTACTCAAAAGCAGCTGCATGTAAAAAAACATCAAGAAGAATATATTCTTTTTGAAAAGAAGCGAAAACAAATGGAGCAATGGATTTCTCTCAGAAAACAGTATCTATCTGGGCACCCGGATCCAAAGGTAGGTAAACAGTTGCAAGCGATGAAAACCCGTTATCAAAGAGAGATTACCAATGTGGCTATGGGTAAGTATCAGAAAGAGGATCAGATCAAGATATCTAGTTTTGGCGATCAGACTAATGGAAGAAAATTTATATTTTATATTCAAAAATTACAATTTAAAAATCTTTTTAAATGCGAGAAACTACTTATTTCCGGAGAAGATAGAATTCATTTAAAAGGTTCAAACGGGGCCGGAAAGTCAACCCTGATAAAGATCTTGGTGGGGATAATTAAAGAATACGAGGGATCCGTGGAATTAGGTAAAGATGTGAGATTGGGTTACTTTGCTCAAGAGCATGAATTATTCGATGACAAAGCTACTGTTTTAGATACCTTCATGAAAAGAACCTTGATAGATGGAGAGCAAGCAGCAAGAGGTGTTTTGGGAGGTTTTCTCTTCAAAGGCAATCATGTATTTAGCCGAATTAGTGAGATTTCCCAAGGAGAGAAAGTGAAGCTAGCTTTTGCCATCTTAACTCACCAAGATAACCAATTCCTTATTTTGGATGAACCAACCAATCATTTAGATATTAATAGCAGGGAAGTGCTAGAGGATGCTCTGACTGGCTATAAGGGAGGGCTCATAGTAGTCTCTCATGACAGATTTTTTCTTGATGAAATAGGTATCAATAGAGTTATTGAAATTAATAAGGGTTTGGTTCGGGAAGTATAAACTCTGATTTTTGTTATGAGCGTTGTTTTTGAGTTTAATATATTAACCAAAAAAGAGATTGGCCAGATCTGTCAGCTCTTGGTTTCCGGAGGGGTCGGGGTTTTGCCCACGGATACTATCTACGGTCTGCATGGGTCAGCTAAGTTCCCGGAAACAATCGAACGAATTTACCGACTCAAAAATAGGGAAGGTGACAAGCCGATGATTATTCTTATCTCTAGTTTGCTAGACTTAGATCAGTTCGGTATATTTTTGGACGAAAAAAATAAAGCTATTCTAGGGAAAGTATGGCCCAATCCTGTCAGTGTTGTTTTATCCTGTCCTAATCCACAGTTTAAATATCTTCATCGAGGTAAGGAGTCTCTTGCTTTTCGAATTCCCAAGGATGAATTTTTACAAAATATCCTGTGCCAATCTGGTCCGCTAGTCTCAACAAGCGTTAACTTAGCGGGGGGTAAAAGTGCAGAGTCTATAGATGAGGCAGCAGAATACTTTGGAGATAGAATTGATCTCTACGTTAATAAAGGAGAGCTCTCCAATGGTTCATCAACAGTTATAGCTTTAAAAAATGGCGAGATCCAGGTACTCCGCCAGGGCAGTTTCAAACTTTCATAATTGTTATTTCCAAATCAATAATTTAAAATAACACTTCTATGCCTCAAGACCTCCAACACGTTGCCATTATTCCCGATGGCAATAGGCGATGGGCCAAAGCCAAGGGCTTGCCTAGCGTAGTTGGGCATACCAAAGGTTACGAACGGACCGAGGGCTTGGTCAAGGTCGCCCTCAAACATCATCTTAAATACCTAACCTTTTGGGTTTTTTCTACCGAAAACTTCAACCGCTCCCCAGAGGAAATCGCATACCTCATGGATATCTTTAGAAAGTTATTTAAGAGTAGTTTTCTTAAAAAGTATATTAAAAAGGGAGTCAGAGTTAATGTCATTGGTGAGCTGGATAGATTCCCCAAAGATTTGGTAGAAAATCTCCACAAACTAACCGAGGAGACCAAAGACAACAGTACCCTTATTTTAAATGTTGGTTTGGGATATGGAGGTCGGTCAGAGATTCTTCGGGCAGTAAATAATATTATCAAACAGGGCTTAGAGTCTGTAGACGAGGCGACATTTTCAAATAATCTATATACTGCTGGCCAAATGGATCCAGATTTCATTATTAGAACCAGTGGAGAGTATCGGTTAAGCGGCTTTTTGCCTTGGCAGGGTGTGTATAGTGAATTATACTTTACCGACAAATATTTCCCGGATTTTGACGAAGCCGAGTTTGAAAAAGCTATTGACGAATACTACCGCCGTACCCGCCGCTTCGGTAAGTAGCCTCATAAATTTGTTATTTCTCCTCGAAAATGATACTATTACACGTCTGAAATATTTAAAAATTTAAAATCTTAGATCTAACACGAGTTTTCAGATCTTAATTTATGAATAATATTAGAAATGTTGCCATTATTGCCCATGTTGATCACGGAAAAACTACCTTAGTTGATGCGCTTCTTCGTCAAACCCAAACCAAGCTCGGAAAAGAGTTCACTGATACCTCCGAATTGATCATGGATTCTAACGAACTAGAAAAAGAGCGGGGGATTACTATTTTCTCAAAAAATGCTTCGGTGGACTGGAACGGCACCAAGATAAATATTATTGACACTCCTGGACATGCCGATTTTGGTGGAGAGGTGGAGCGGGTGCTTAAAATGGCTGACGGGTGTTTGCTATTGATTGATGCCAAAGAGGGCCCGATGCCACAGACTCGGTTTGTGCTTAAACAGGCTCTGGCCATGAAGCTTAAAATCATCGTGGTGGTCAATAAAATCGATAAGCCAGATGCCCGAATAGACCACGTTATCTCTAAAACCTTTGATTTGTTTCTGGAGCTAGGGGCCGATGAAGATGCGGCCTATTTTCCGGTTGTCTACGCCTCAGGCAAAAATGGTTTAGCTGGTTTGGAGCCGGATCTTAGTAAAATGACTAGTATTACTCCGGTTTTTGAAGCGATCATGGAACATATCCCAGCCCCCCAAGGAGACCCGACCCGTCCGTTACAGGTGTTGATTACTACCCTTAGCCCCGACAACTACAAGGGACGGATTGCCACGGGTAGAGTAATCAATGGCACGATAAAAGCCGGACAAGATGTGGTACATATCAATCGCTCCGGCGAACAAAAAAGATTTCGACTGACTTCTCTGATGTCTTTTGTCGGACTAGGCAGAGTCGATGCACTAGAAGCCCAGGCCGGAGATATTGTTGCCCTGTCGGGGATTCCAGATATTACCATCGGAGAAACTATCTCTGATCCACAGGATCCGATAGCGCTGCCTCTTTTAGCCATCGAGGAGCCAACTGTCCGGATGACTTTTTCGGTCAATGCCTCTCCCTTTGCCGGCAGAGAAGGAGAATTTAAGACTTCTCGTCAGATCCGGGATAGGTTATACAAGGAGCTGGAAACTGACGTAGCTCTACGCGTAGCCGATGATACATCGGGCGGGTGGATAGTTTCTGGTCGGGGCGAGCTGCATTTGGCAATCTTGATAGAAAGATTGCGCCGTGAAGGCTACGAATTCCAGGTCTCCCGCCCCCAGGTTATCGAAAAAGTCGAAAATGGTAAAAAATTAACTCCCTATGAAAGGTTATTTATCGAGGTGCCGGATGACTCCTCCGGGGTAGTGATGCAAAAGCTGGGGATTAGACATGCCGAGTTACAGGATATGAACTCCGATAATGGCATAACTTATCTGGAATTTGTGATTTCTACCAAAGAGCTATTTGGCTATCGTAGTGAGTTTATTACCGATACCCGGGGGCTTGGTTTAATTAACTCGTCCTTCTTGGACTACCGCGAAGATACAGGCACGGCCTTCCAAAGAGATCGTGGTTCCTTGATTGCCTTTGAAAATGGTTCCACTAAACTTTATGGTTTAACTCAGATTCAGGATCGAGGCATACTTTTTATCGCTCCCGCAACAGAGGTATACAAGGGTCAGGTAATCGGTCAAAATGCAAGGTCGGGGGATATGAGCGTCAATGTCTGCAAGGAAAAGCAGCAGACCAATATGCGTTCCCGGGGTGAAGGTGTTTCTGAGCACTTTAATATTCCTAAAGTAATGGGTCTTGAAGAAGCCTTAGAATATATTGACGATTCAGAGTTAGTAGAAGTGACTCCCAAAACTATTCGTTTACGAAAAATAGATTTGAATAAAAAATACTAAGGGTTCGTCCGCAAATAACTTCATAGGGATGTGTGTTTATGGCCCTTTGTGTCGCAGTCAGAAATGATCAATCCCGATTAAATCGGGATTGATAGACGCGACCTAAGGGCGCAAGTTTCGATAGACCTTGGTGCCAGATTTCATTAAACTCTCTTGTAATACCGGATAATCCTTGACCTTTTGTTCGATAGCCGTAGTCATCTTTTGGTAACCTATTTTGATATTTTGATAAAGCGGTGCTCGAGCTTTAACCAACGCTGGAAAAGTAAATATTGCCATCCCAATTACCAAAGATCCCACTATTGATATTCGGACAAAATTTTCTCGTCTCTTCACCTGATCCTTCTTTTGTAGATAAAAAGGATACAGGTAAGAATGCTTTAGATAATTTAAAGGTTTGGTTTGCTTAAAGATCTCTTTGATAATATCCGTGTTTTCGATTATTAACCCCTTGATAGCTTGGGAATAACTTGAATATTTATGGTGTTTCATCATATTCTTGCCCTGGATAGGCACTGCCTTGATCCGTTTATCCTTGTACAGATAATTTAAGAAAAGCTCCAGTCCAAAGCCTTTCTGCGCCAGCTCTGACAGATGAGGCATCAGGTCACTCCGGAAGTAGGCTCGTTCTCCGGTCAGCGGCTTAAAAAACCTATCGACTTTGTACTGCATGGGATAACCAAGTACGCCGTCTGCTTCGTGTTTAAACAGTGGTAGCACGAGCTGTTTTAGACACGAACTACTCAGTCCGATTATATCAGCGTCCACAAACACAATGATTTCCCCTTTGGCTTTTTTTATGCCGGTGGCAATAGCGTAGGACTTGCCATGATTTTTAGCTAAGTGAATGACCTTAATCCCCCTAATTTCCTTAATTAGCTGGTAAGTGTTATCGGTTGAGCCGTCATTGATGCAGATGATCTCGTTGACGAATGGAGAAGCCTGAATCTTATTTAAAACCTTTAAAATATTTTTTTCTTCATTAAAAGCAGGAACTAAAACAGTGACCACGGGACGAACTTTTGAGTATGCTTGGGCCATAGGCTAGATCATAGTATACAGTAATTTTGTAAGTATTGGGGATTTATTAGATAATAGATCGATGAACTGGATTGATCTCGGTATTATCTTGACTGTAGTATTTTTTACCTTTGAAGGCTTTGGGCGGGACTTTTTTGCGGAAATTCTTGACCTGTTAGCCTTTACAATAGCTTTCCTTGGTTCCTTACGGTTTTACAACTATGCTGCGAAGCTTTCGACAACCATGTTTCAGCTTCCTCATGCCCTGGCTAATATTATAGGGTTTGTAGGAATTTGGTTTGCCATCGAGGCAGTGCTTTTTGTCCTCATCCGATTGGGGTTTTGGAGGCTAAAATGGGTTAATCGCGCTAGCTCCCGGCTGGCGCCCTTTTCGATGATTCCGGCTTTTTTCCGGGGACTAGTTTTTGTAAGCTTAATTTTACTAATCATCGGGACCTTTCCACTTAATCCGGGTTTAAAGATCGCGGTTAAGAATTCCGTAATCGGTTCACGGATTCTAGCGCAGGTCGAAGAGTTTGAAGGCCCCTTTAAAAGTGTTTTTGGAGGAATCTCTAATAATTCCCTTGCTTTCTTAACGATCAAACCCAAAAGTGACGAGACAATTAATTTAGGATTCACCCTAAAAAACTACTTGCCAGATGAAAAACAAGAAGCTGACATGATTGCTCTGGTGAATAAAGAGAGAGTTTCTCGGGGACTTGCGGCTTTACAATTTGATCCGGCTTTGCGCGAAATAGCCCGTTCTCATAGTGCGGATATGTTCCAAAGAGGATACTTTGCCCATCATTCCCCGGAGGGCAAAAGTGTGGCTGATCGGGCAGAAGTGGCCAAAATAGATTTTTTAGTGATCGGGGAAAACTTAGCTTATGCCCCGAGCTTAAGCTTGGCTCATCAGGGGTTAATGAACTCCGAAGGCCACCGGGCCAATATCTTGTCGACTGATTACGCCAAGATCGGGATTGGGATCATGGACGGTCAAGAATACGGTCTAATGATCACCCAAATCTTCTCTAATTAAGGCATTACAGAAAAGTGTCAAAGAAGAAATGTTTAAAAAATCTACCTTAGTATTAATCTTAACTTTAATTCTCGGAATTAGCCTTATTTACCAGGGAATAAGAGAGCCCACTATCCTGACGTCTAGCCCCAGTTCTTCTTTACAAATCCTTGGTGAAGCAACTCCCTCCGCCCAGCTAGTTTCCGTTACCCGAGTAGTGGATGGGGATACCCTCGAAGTCTCCATTAGCGGCGGAAAAAAGACCGTTCGATTAATAGGTATCAATACGCCTGAAACAGTTGATCCTCGTCGTCCGATCCAATGTTTTGGCAATGAGGCCTCCAACGAAACCAAACGCCTGGCTTTGGGTCGTCAAGTCAGTTTACAAAAAGATGTCTCCGAAACTGATAAATTCGGCAGGTTACTGCGCTTTGTTTACATTAAGTTAGACGATGGAAACTTTCTTTTTTTAAACGACTACTTGGTCAGGTCGGGATTTGCCCAGGTTAGTACTTACCCTCCAGACGTAAAATTAGTTAGTCGGTTCAAAGAAGCGGAAGCCGAAGCCCAAGCTGCTAAAAAAGGCCTCTGGTCAGCATGTTATTATTAATTAATGAAGAAGTTTTTCATTCAGCTGATTCTACTGGTCGTATTAACCTTTCTATTTCTGGAATATGCCTTAAAGCCCGAAAACTTCAGCGCTTTTTTAGGAGGATTTGATGGAGGAACTCCGTCCGAAACTCAAACTCAAGTAAAAATAGCTTCTACCACTATTACAGTCGATGTTGCCGACACCAAGGCCAAAAGGGCTAAGGGTTTAGGAGGTCGAACCTCGCTCGATCCAAATTCGGGGATGCTGTTTATTTTTGACTCACCTGCTAAACAAAGATTCTGGATGAAAGGGCTGCAATTTCCGCTGGATATTATCTTTATAAGCAATAATCGGATTGTGGATATCATGCCCAATATTCAACCCCCGATGGAGGGCCAAATTGATAGCGAATTGCCCATTTATACCCCTAAAACTGAATCGGATATGGTTTTAGAAGTAAACGGCGGTTTTGTCTCTTCACACAACATACATATAGGAGATACTATAGAGGTACAAACAATAAGTGAATTACCTGCCGATTAAATCAATTACTGATCAAGATGCCCCCGTAGTCGGAGGTGAACTTGTCCGCTTAGCACGGTTGCAACGAGCCGGGCTTCCTGTAGCTGATGGGATAGCTGTTTTTCCTCCACACATCAAGCTGCAGACGATTTTAGAGCACTTCGATCTCAGAGACCATGAGATCTTTGAACAAAGGTTAACTTTAGTTAAGCAAGAAATATCCCAAATTCCCCTTCCCGAGGATCTAAAAGCCGAGCTTTTAAAAAGGCGGATCGACCCCCAAGCGACCTGGACTAACCTCTTAGATGTCTGGCTATCGGATATCCGCTCGCGTATTTGGAGAGAAGGATTTTCCAAGGGTATCACAAACCATCTGTTGGCTCACCCAGTGTTTTTTACTGCTAAAATTCTGCACTCCGGTAAAGCTTATTACAACGCTGGGCTAAGCGATACTCAGATAGTAATTCATAAAGGCAGCCTTACTTCAAAATTTTTAGAAAAAATTGACGGTATTGTTCAGGCAGGAAATAAAATGTTGCTTTTGCCCCAAACTTTTTTCTGGATCATCGATGGTCTGTCCATAGATCATCTAAAATTGGTTAAACTTTTACCATATGGCGGAGAATTGTCCGTTTCTGAGCAGGAGGAAAAACAGGCAGTCTCAACTCGCCAGGAGGCTAAAAAGGTCTTTCGGCAGAGTGCCCTACAAGTTTTTTTGCAAATGACAAGTTCGTTTGATTTTGTAGAAGGGGTACAGGGAGCGGTGGTTTCGGCGTCCGTCAGCTCCGACACTGCCGAGTCTGAGGGTCCGGATTTTGACCGCCAGGCTCTGCAGCTTATCGAATGTGCTCAAACTTTTTACCAGAGTCCGGTAATTTTTAGGCTGTCTGATGTAGTTGATAAAGTTGGAGGGATCAGGGGTAGCTTGCGGCTGCTCCATCAAAATAATCTGCTGCGAACCGAAGTCAGTGCTTATCTTTTTGCCCGCAATAAAAAACAGCTTCTTAATATTGATATTGCCATTCCTTTTACTCGTGGAGTCAGCGAATTTACTCAGCTCAAAAGAGAGCTATCCAGCCTTGGTGTTTCCCGTAAATCGACCCTTAAACTGTGGTTAGAACTAGCAGTCCCGGAAAACTTACTGAATTTAGAAAAATACCTGGAAGTAGGTTTTGACGGAGCATTGCTTCATTTAGATGAACTTTTTGCCTGGATTGGAGGGTTCGACCCCAACGAGCCGGAAAGCGCTTTTTATAAACCGAGTTTCGCCGGTAAGCAGCAATTAGATGCTTTGCTAAGCTTTCTGGACGGACCAATTAGACTTTTGCATCAGGAAAAGATCCCCATTCTGTGTATTGGCAGCTATAGTTTAAATGATGACGTCTTAGAGTTTTTGATTGAGCGGGGAGTTTGGGGGGTAGTAGTTTCCAAAGAGGCCGCTCCTTTTGTCCATGAGCATATCGGCTTCCTCGAGCGCCGCCTTGTCCGTAAAAAAACAAGTTGATTTTTGGTTCTTGATTATTGATTCTTGGTACTTCCCTGAGGAAGATAAACCAGGGCCACATATTCTCCTCTAGGTTTTTTCTTTTTAAACTCTGCAAGCCATTGACTGATCGTTTGCTTTTTTACTTCTTGGTGAATTTTGGTTAACTCCCGAGCTAAAACTACTTCAACATCGCCTAGAGTTTCTATCATCTCAACTAGAGTTTTATTAACCTTAAAAGGAGCCATAAAGACAATAAAGGTAGTAGTCGAGAGCTCAGAGATCGCTTTGAGCTGTTCCCAAAGCTGTTTTCTATGGCCTGGTTTGTCTGGCGGATATCCACAAAAATAGAAGCTATTCGGAGGAAGCCCAGACAGAGTTAAAGCGGGTAAAATACTTGAGGCTCCCGGTAGCGAATCGACCTTAATATTTTTAGCCAGACACTCTCTAATTAGTTTAAATCCTGGATCAGAGACTAAAGGAGTTCCGGCATCCGAAACTAGACAATAGTTACCGGTCTGCACTATGGAGATGATTTTTTCTAGTTGAGCTTTTTCATTAAAGTCATTTAAGATGAAAAGCTCTTTTTTGATCTGGTAGTTATTTAAAAGCAGGCTAGTGCGCCGGGTATCTTCACAGATTATTCCATCACAGTCTTGTAAAGCTTCCAAAGAGCGCAGAGTGATGTCTTTTAAATTTCCGATTGGAGTTGGCACGATGGTTAGCATATCTGCTGTAGTTTAAACCTAAATTGAACTTTTGTCACATGGATAATTAAACTCTTCGGGATTTAGGAGGTTTTCTTTTTCTCTTTGATAATATGAATCAGCCCAGGGACTATGGAAACGAGCACAATTGCTCCGATGATGGGTAGCAGATATTTATCTACGTTAGGAATAAGGGAACCCAAAAAGTAGCCGGTCAGGGTTAGTCCAATAGCCCAAAGTAACCCCCCGATTATATTATATGAAATAAAGGTAGAATATTTC
Source organism: Candidatus Daviesbacteria bacterium RIFCSPHIGHO2_02_FULL_43_12 (assembly GCA_001776775.1). Taxonomy (GTDB): domain Bacteria; phylum Patescibacteriota; class Microgenomatia; order Daviesbacterales; family UBA10151; genus HO2-FULL-47-45. Next base: position 88,249 of record MFDD01000002.1, on the reverse strand, counting down.
ATATCTGCCATACCAGCCACTACTGGAGCAAAGGCCCGAATAACAGGCACGAATCTGGCTAGAATGATCGTTTTTCCGCCATGTTTTTCGTAGAATTTTTGAGCCTGGACCAAGTGTTCTTTCTTGAATAATTTAGAGTTCTCTCTGGCGTATAATCTTTTCCCAAACTTTCGGCCAATATAATATCCTCCGGTATCTCCGGCAACTGCTGCGACAAAGCAGCCAATTGTTAAAAAGGTGATATCAAAGATTCCAGTCGAAGCCAGGAATCCTGCAGTAAAAAGTAGGCTGTCTCCCGGTAGAAAAAACCCGAGTAACATACCGGACTCAGCAAAAACCATCAGGAATACCCCCATATATCCTACTGCTTCGATAATAGATTTTAGGTCGCCTGTTAATAGGCTTTGCAGGTCAAAAGACATCAGAGACTTTAGTGTAACCGGTTAAAGGAGCTCAGGTCAAGTGCTCTAGCCTAAGTAGTGCTTATAGTACAATCTGCTTTATGGAAACTTTTACCAACTCCATACCTCATTTTAAGCTAAGCTTAGAGCATATATTAAAAAGGCATTTTGGTGAGTTTAATCCTAACTTACGCAATTTCCGAGGTAGAATGTCGATCTATCCGGCCAGAGTAGATCCTTCGCTTAAGCCTGGGCACTTAGCTGGCCGATGCGCGAAGATTGGTCGAGAAACGGCTCTGCTAATGGTTCCCTTTGGCTATCATCTTCAGGAAGTAGAGAGTAACCAGCCGGGCTTTGATCATACCTATCTTCGAGCAGTCATAGATTGGAAAGAGCTGCTAGTAGACCTAACACTTCCCCAGTACTTTTGGTGGATGAGAAATGGCTTTGTTGGTGGTAGAGATGAGTTACGTCAAATAGTCAGACGACATTGCCTGAGCGGAGCTCGTTTAGATCCAGCACTAGAGGATATCTCGCCAAATCGAGACCCTGACGAGATTTTCAACACCATCTGGGGGGGAACATCAGTACCGAGAAGTGAGGCCGTCTAAATCCTGGTAATAGTATTACGATTTAAAAATGGACCTTGTCAGGATCTTGAAAAAAGTCTATGCTTATAGTATGAAATCAGACATATTCTTACCATATGAAAATAAGTGGGTGGCCCTAGCCCCGGACAAATCTACTGTAATAGCATCGGGAAAATCCTATAAGGATGTGGACAATCAACTTAAGAAAAAAAAGATAAACGATGCCATATTGTCATATATAATGCCCTTTGATCAATTCTACTCCCCAAATGGCAAAAACAGATCTTAGTATATCCTACGAAGTTCGACCTAAGAAAGATCCGCTTACACAAGAGATAATTGGGGAAATGTTCTTTCCGTTAGTGATGATTTCCATTAAATATGGCCATCGATACTCGCGACCGTTTCTTGCATTAGTCGATTCAGGCTCAGATAGAAACTTATTACCAGCAGATATAGGAGAATCAATAGGTATTAGCTTCAAGAAAAGCAAATTCATTACAATAGGGGGTATTGGATCCGCTCAGGTAAAAGCATTTCCCAAACAGGTGAAACTGAAAATTGATAGTAATGAGTATACGGTTTCGGCAGATTTCTGTTTTGAGCAAAGAATAGCATTGCTAGGAAGAGATGGCTTCTTTAATCTGTTTCAGAGCGTGACTTTTAATGAGAAGACCCACTACTTAGACATTAAAATTTGAATGAGCATTTTAATTTCCTAGAGTAAGCCTTTGTTACTTGTCTGTATCAGCCGAAGCGCCTAATCACCGCCACACATTTACCCTGAATCTGGACGTCAGTAGCATAGATCGGTTGCATCTTCGAATTAGCGGGTTCCAAACGAATTCTATTTAACTCTTTATAAAATCTCTTTAAGGTCGCCAGTCCATTATCTAGTAGAGCTACTACAATATCTCCATCGACAGCCGTATTTTGTTCTTCAATTACCACATAGTCTCCGTCTAAAATTCCATCTTCGATCATCGACTCTCCCTTGACCTGGAGAACATAAGATCTTTTTTTGCCGGAGAGCAGATGTGGAGATACGGAAATAGTTGCATCCGGGTCGGTATAAGCCATGATCGGTTGTCCGGCCGCAATGAATCCCAGCACAGGTAGTTCAATATCTCTCAGTCTATCGGAGATCTTCTGATCCAGCAGTTCAATTCCGCGGACCGCCCCCTCAAATTTTTTGATTAGTCCTTTGGTGATCAGAGCTTGGAGGTGTTCATGAACTGTAGCAAGGGAAGATACCCCAATGCTCTCGGCAATCTCTCCGAGAGTTGGAGAATAGCCATATTTACCGATATATTGCTTGATAAAATCGAGTATTTGTTTTTGTCGGCGGTATAGTGTGACAGGCATATATTTATTGGTATTTGCAAGGTGAACTTTATCCAATATACCAAAGCAAACCCGAACCTGTCAATATACCAATTTCGGGCTTTATTCGCCTATCATATTTAGCCTTCCAACTGCCCGCAATCCCTGCATGGCAGGCGGGCCTTGAAGGCTCGCCTCGCTGAGCTTTGTCGAAGCGGATGTCCGGCTAAATTAATTAATTCTTTTTTGTTTACCACCTCGTACTTGGATATTAATGGTTTGGGTTTGTCCCTCACTAGCGGCCTGAGGGCTAGGAGACACTGGAGGGGTGGGGGTACTCTGAGCCGGGGTTGGAGAGGCCGATGGAGTTTCCAGCGGAGTGTGTGCACCTCCGCTGCAAGTTTTGACTGGATCAGTTCCCTCTGCAAAATATTCAAGGTAGGCAGCAGAAGTTGATTCTTTTGCTAGCAGCCCATTTGACCGACAGACTGGTTTGGAAACAATGTTCGCTGGTAGTTCGAACTTCTCAACAGGGGTTCCCTCCAAAAACTTCTCCATTAATTTTCGCCATATAGGAGCCGCTCCCAAGGACCCCGCAACCCGATCCATTGATGTCCCGTCATTGTTGCCCACCCAAACACCAATAGTTAAAGATGGGGTATACCCTAGAGTTAACGAGTCCTTGTAGTTTTCACTAGTACCTGTTTTAACAGCGGCTGGCCGGGAAATATCTAACGACTGGCCAAAGACCTCTGTGCGGATGCTGTTATCCGAGAGTATCGAAGAGATTAAAAAAGGGTACTCTGGGTCAATAACTTTTTTAGGCTGCTCTTCAAAGGTAAAGATCTTTTTGTCCATCTTGTCTTTAATCTCCAGAATAGTGCTTGGCGGATTAAAGACACCACGATTGGCCAACGTAGCATAGGCGTTGGTCATTTCCAATAACTTCACCTCACCTGCTCCTAGCACCATCGATAGTCCGTAATCACTTGGATCTTGGAGAGTAGTTAGTCCCAGCCTACTTGCCATCTCGAGAACTTGGGGTACTCCCACCATCTCCATGACCTGTACTGCCGGGACATTAAGAGAGTTTGCCAAGGCTCGTCGGACCAAAACTGGGCCCCGGAACCTGCCATCGTAGTTACGCGGGCGGTAAGGAGGTGACCCCAGGGGCATCTTAAAGGTGGTTGGATTGTCCTTCAGCAGGGTGGCAGGGGTGATCAGATGATCTTCCAGAGCTGTCATATATACTAGTGGTTTGAATGATGAACCGGGTTGCCTGGAGGAGGAGGCGATATTAACTTTGCCAAACTTGTCGTTATACCAACTGACACTACCAACCAAAGTTCTAATCTGCCCCGTTTTAGGGTCGATGACCACTACCGCTCCATTGGTGACGCCGTTTTTAGCCAACGATTCAACCTGCTCTTTGACTACGTTCTCTGCATATCTTTGCCAATCCAAATCCAACGTCGTCGTGACTACAAAACCAGATCTGGCCACCTCCTCTTCACCATATTTTTGAATCAGCTCATCTCTGACCATCAGGGCAAAATGGGGTGCCTGAAAGTCAAAAGGAGTCGGATTTTTACTAAAGGTTAGCTCCTCGCCCAGAGCCGCCTGCCTATCGGCATCAGAAATATAGTTATTTTGAACCATTTCACCTAGAATATAGGCTTGTCTTTTTTTGGCTTCATCAGGGTCTCCTGAGATAGGTGAAAGATAAGAGGGCGCGGTAATAATACCAGCCAACATACTCGACTCGGACAGACTCAAATCCTTAACTGACTTAGTAAAATAGGTCTTAGCTGCCGACTCTGCTCCAAAAGCCCCTTCCCCGAAATATACTGAATTAAGGTACATCTCCAAAATCTCTGGCTTGGAGTACCTCCGTTCGATCTCCTGAGCGAGAATCAGCTCCTGGTATTTGCGTAAAAAAGTTCTCTTGGAAGTAAGTAGAGAGTTCTTCACTAGCTGCTGGGTAATAGTGGAACCTCCGTAAGACAAATTTCTATGCTTAATATCGGCTAAAATGGCCCCTATTATGCCTTTGATCGAAAAACCAGGGTGGTTATAGAATTCCTTATCCTCGGCGGAGATAATAGCTTCCTGAAACAGCTGGGGAATCTCCGAGAGGGGTACAAACTCTTGGGCCCTGGCATCGTAAAATTTAAAGAAGGGTTTACCGGTTCTATCTTTCAGGATTAGGCCAGTCTTATTTTTGTTCATAATTGCATCCGTACTGACCAGGGTATTGGCAAAATAGGCATAGGTCAGGACAGGAATAAAGGCTGCTATAGAGGCGAAGGCTAGTAATAGGGCGAAAATTGGCTCTTTTAAAAAGTTGAACAGGGCTCTTATTAACCGACCCATAAATATAGTTTAAAGATTTATTGCTTGCTTAAGGTGAGAGTGAAGTCAGAGCTAAGTAAGAGTGTAGTTCACTGTGAACTGACTAATATTTCCAGGTAGCGTACTTTTCTCTTAAATCTTGCTGGGTCACGTTAATTGGCTGTAGTCCAAATCTTGCGAAACCAAGATCCAACAGCTTAGATGCCCAGAGGTCTCTTTCGATTATTCCCGGAGCTCCTAGAACCACAGTAAGCAATCGATGCCCGGCTCTTTCGGCGGCAACCACCGTTGTATGCCCGGCCAGGCCGGTATTACCAATTTTTACCCCAAAGACACCCGGGTAAACACCGATCAATCCGTTCCAATTATTCATATACACCTCCTGGTGATCGGTATTTTTACTATAAAATTCATGGTCCTTTTTGGTAATCTCCGCGATCAGGGGGTAATTATTTAGGGCAAAGCGGGACATTAGGCCTAAGTTTTCAACGCTACTAAAGTGGGCAGTATCATCAAAACCCTGAGGATTCTGGAAATTGGTGTCTTTTAGTCCCAAAAGCTTGGCTTTTTCATTCATGGCTTTGATAAAAACCTGATTTCCAAACTTTTGGTCAATACCTTCTCGAATAATCTGAGCACAGTCATTGGCTGATGTCAGCAGCATCCCGTTGAGCAGCTCCTCGAGGGTCAATTTCTCGCCAATATCAAAGGCAAACCGGGTTGGTTCGATCCGATAGGCAGTTTCGGAGACACTAAAGACTTCTTGAGGGGAAGCCAAGTCAAGTGCGACCATGGCGGTCATCACTTTAGTCAGAGAAGCCATGGGAAATATAGAAGTTCCATCTTTCTCTTTGAGTATCTCTCCGGAGTCCATATCTAAAACGATATAAGATTTGGCCTGTTGAAAATCCTCTCCGGCAAAGGCTTGAGAAATAAAACTTGTGGGCCGCTTTAGCGCAAAGATTTTAATGTTTTTTTGCAGTTGAGGTCGGACTCTTAACATGGGGTCGGGTTTAAGAGGCAGGGGACTAAGCATACCTGTTTTGCAGCCGATCCAGCCAAGGCGGCGAGCTATAACACAAGCCTGATTGGCAATATTACGCATAGTTAGTCCAAGGTGGGGCAAGACTACCATCAAAAAAACGGCTAAGAAGCTGATTAAAAATGCCTTTATTTTAGTACTTAGCCTTATATTCATTTTAGTAATTCAGTTCCATTTCGCTTTCATACCGGTAAGCCATCTTGGCAACGCGGTAGCCGTTACGATCCGGGTTTACCGGAGAGCGAGCACTGACAAAGTCTCCGTTACTGGCCCTTCTGGCGATGTCATTGTCTTTAAAAAAAGCAGCCAAAACTTTGGCCGCTACTTCTGGCTCAGAGGCCAGTTCCGGATGATCCACAAGCTGGTCTCCCATCCCGAGCCTTTGGCCTATCATGCGGTAGTTGCGCAGATGAGTTAACTGGATAAATCCGCGACCAAAGTAATTTTTTCCTCCTTCATAACCGAGTCTGCGAGCACTAATCGAACCCTGGATCTCTTCAATTGGTTCAAAAGTACTATCTGTTTCATGCTCAATGGTGGCTAAGGCATAAGACAAAACGTTTGAATCGAAAATACCTTCTTCTTCCAAAGCTTTAACAATAAACGGAATATTTCGTCTGGCCGCACCCCTAGCCTTAGCGGGAACTTGAGAGACCAGTCGGTCTAATAGATCCTTGTCGAGGGTTTTGACCGGGTTGTGGGTCTCACCGATGGGGTCGGGCTGGCTTTTGGGAACATACAACGGATAGTGATCGCCATCTCCGTACCAGGCAGTTTCCATGACGAGTTTGTCAGAAGGCATGAAACGGGCAAAGTTATCTAAAGCTTTTCCCACCTCCCCCCAATACCGACTGGGAATAGATCCATATGTAGGGCTAGTCGGATGGCCATTTTGAGATTCAGGAACAGGGAAGCTGCTAGCTATTACAAAGATTCTATCTACAACCTGACTTAGGTTTTTTAGATTATAAAGAGAATGTTCGGGAATATTATCAGCTAAAGCTAAGTGGACCTGAGCCAGAGGTAATTCCTGATGCACTGCTTGAGTATAATCATTGATAAAACTGGTAAATTTTTGCTGACTTTCTCGGTTGGTTTGGCCTTGGTATTCAAAGACCAATGTTACCCCATCCACCCCGCTGTCTTTTACCTGCTGGATAGACTCTTTAGTAAATACCTGGATCGCGCTGGAATTATCGAGGAAACCATTAATATCCTCATTATACATACTAAAAGTCAGATCAACTTTGGCGTTATGCTGGTGGGCATATTCCAGTAATATTGGCCCATCCGAGAAAAAAGACCGATACCCCATACTTGCTTTATTTAAACTTCCGTCTTCAAGGACCGGCAAGTCAAAGTAAGCTAGGGTATGCAGACTGTCAAGAGCTAGGTTTAAGTCTTTATTCGAAGAACCTGGCACAAAGGCAAATACTTCTTTGGTAGTTTTTGGAGCTATAGTTGGATTAAAGATAGTCCTCATCTGTTGGTTGGCGCTAATTAACGATTGCTCCACCAAAGGTTGAATAAACCTCTGGGCCGGCCTAGCTCCGTTTATGAGGATGATAGACATCAAGAAAATATCCACCACAACGGCCATTCGATAACGATTCTTTTTTTTAGCCAAGAAACTCGCAAGTCTTTTAACAGGTGTATCAATAGGGGTCAGAGGCATCGGGTGGCAGTCTAACAAAGCCGAAAACCAAGGTCAAACTTAGAAACTAAGAGATTTTGTAAGAGATATGTAAGTACTCTGGAAGAAGTTAATTAAAAGGAGATAATCTTTGTAATAAAATCTTAGGATCTATTTTTTTACGATCTGTAGAATTGTTAGCTTCGCGGAGTAGTAACTTTTAACTTCCGCTAACTAAACAACAATCGAAACAAAGCGGGGAGTATCTTTAGTTTGTTCTCGCTGAATGCTTTCACCAAAATCTCCTTGGCTGACTCGGTTTAGGCCGATATAGAAGAAAGCAAAAACACTCACCACCAGCACTAATAGAAAAATCAAAAATCCTAATTCATGACTTTTGATCGAAGATTTACTTGGATTAAAAACAATATCGCTTTGAGAATAGGTGCCGATCATGCGATTTTAAGCCTCCCCCCGGATGAGACAGCTTTCATTTTGATCGCATTTTCCAAAACAGCACTTAAAGTAATTACTTTTGGTGCAGACTTCTTTCTGCGCATTAATTTAATGAATAATTTATTTAGCATTGGTTTTATTTTGTCTATATTAGCTTGTCTCGATAAGAGGAGCTTTAAGTTTGAGTAAGAGTTGCGTGAGATAGCTAGTACTGGGGGGTTAAAGAACCAAAAAAGAGGCTTCTTGCGAAGCCTCTTTAGAAAGCATTGACTATGCTTTTTTGAGGATGGGTAATCCAGTCCGGTCGTTCTCTACGACTGTATATCCAGCTGGAACAGCATCCAGAGAGCCGTTTCTGACTTCGCGAGCGAAGAAATAAATAGTTTGTTGCTTACCGCTTCCCCGAAGTGTCACTTGTTGGGTGTGGAGGTAATAATCAGTACCCTTTTTGTTAGTATATTTAAAAGCCATAAAATCACCTCCTTTTAATTTAAATTAAGATCCAGTACAGATTGTAAACCCTTTTCCTAATCTTGAAAATAGATCAATCTATACTCCACCCTGTCAGATTAGATACTAACTTGGTTTAATGATAGTTATCTGAGGGTTGCGCAATAGCTTTGTAAGAGCTATCTGGGACCTTCGCTTTGGCAGGCTAAATTTTCCTCGGTCAGTTGCATAATGCGCTTGTAGTTGTCTTGGATGTAGTTATTTGCATTTTGTTCGGACAGTTTCCAGGATCCAAAGTTGTGCCAGTTATTTTTAGCATCAGCTTGAAATTCGGTATGCTTTTGCCGTAGCCGAGAAGCGACCGCTCCAACCTCTCCTTCGCAGGGGGATTTGTTCTCCATGGCAGTTAAGGCCTCTTCCCAGCCTGCATATCCATCTGCCGAGAGTCCGGTGATATAACGGTAATCAATGCCGTAACCAAGATTGGGTTTTCTAATTACGGCAATAGTATAGTCCGGATTTAGAATATTCATTAAAAAAACTACTACGATTGTGTTAATAAGTAAAGCCAAGATCAAGGTTTTTTCTTTCAATCGTCCCCAGAGCTTGAGAGCAAAGATACCCAGGGTACCGGTCAACCAGATGCTAAATAATATCCCTAAAATCCGAATCAAGGTAAATCCATGGGCCTCTTGGTAAAGATAAACCCGTCTGCTGGCAGATAGCAGCAGCAGAAACACTTCTAATATAAATACCCAAGCTACCATCTTTATCCAACTTTGAGAGATTTCCCGAGCTCGATGAGTAATAATTAGTATTAGCGACAGGCTAATCGAGCTAACCAGCAAAAGCTCGGTATAACCCCTTCTAGTGTATTCCGAGAGCATTACCCCCATTTGTTTTAATAACTCCTCGGTGGCAAATAAGTACTGTGCCTGGACTGCGAGAAATGTTCCGGTTAAAATAATAATAAAAACACAGGCTGAGGCGATTTCCCGGCGATTTTGCATGACCTGGTCTAGCCAGGAGGATGTCGCAGGTTGGCCGGTGTGCTGACGAAACCCAGTAGAAAAGAGCGCAAAAACAAACCCGAGTTGAATAATCTTGGAGATTAATTCAATATCCAGGTAAAAGTCTTTGGGAAGCAGAGAGTTAAAGTAATGCTGGAAGAGGGGATCGGCATTTAGAAAAAGAACCAGAAAAATAGCCAAGAGCGGGATAGCGATGACTACACCAGAGAACGCCAACTTCAGCTTTTGTCCAAAACCCGCCGTTTTCTGATGGAATAGGTAAGTTTTTATCGTCAGAATATTTTCCGGCCATTCAACCAAAGAACGGAAAAAAAGATAAATAGGTGCCGTTAGGCAATCCTTCAGACTTAGATCCCCCTGCGGGTTCAGCACCAACAGCGAGTTAAGGACAATAATTAGCCCTTGATTGATCCATTGCCCAAGATAAAAAGCCCGAAAGCTAAAAAACAGAGAGATAGCGATACTCGCTCCCAAAAAAACCAAATTGCGCGGTTTGCTAAGAAGCTCCGGCCTTTGGATGACCAAGGCTCCGAGAAAGAGCAGGTTAATCACTGTAAATCCCAGCCCCCAAGAACCACCCATTAAGAATACAAAGTAGAGCAGAGTTAGAACTAAGGAAAGAAATAACCGAAGAGCAAATATCTGCAATGGTTGTTTGGTTACCATCAAGTTGGATAAGTATATCATTTTTGTCAACATTTGCTTGCTCCGGATAAGCTATTCGGGTAAAGTTTGTGTTGTGGTAAAATAGCTATTAGCTCTTAGTCAGGAGCTCTTAGCTAGCAGCTTTTTGTCTGGCTAATGGCTAAAAGCTACCGACTAAAGACTTCTTAATCATGCCTAGCTTCAAAATCATCTCAGATTTCCAGCCCACCGGTGACCAGCCTCAAGCGATTGAGCATCTTTATCAAGGGCTGAAACGTGACGAAAAGCATCAAGTCTTACTGGGAGTCACTGGTTCGGGAAAGACCTTTTCCATGGCTAATGTGATCCAAAAAGTCCAAAAGCCAACCTTAATTATCTCTCATAACAAGACTTTAGCCGGACAACTAGCCCAAGAATTTCGCTCCATCTTCCCTGAAAATGCGGTGGAATATTTTGTTTCTTACTATGATTATTACCAACCAGAGGCCTATCTTCCCTCTAGCGATACATATATCGAAAAAGATGCTTCAATCAACGAAGAGATCGAAAAACTTCGCCTATCTGCCACCACTTCCCTGATGACCCGCCGAGACGTAGTGGTGGTTGCCTCAGTGTCTTGTATCTACAACATTGGTAATCCAGTCGAGTATGGAGGGGCAATATTAGAGCTCAAGCAAGGGGTTAAAGTGGGGATCGAGTCGGTGATGAAGCTATTAACTAAAATGTTTTATAACCGTAACGACTACGATTTTAAACGCTCAACCTACCGGGTTCGCGGAGACACAGTGGATATTTTCCCATCTTATACAGACCAAGCGATTAGAGTAGAGTTTTTAGGGGATAAGATCGAAAGATTGTCTCACTTAGATCCTCTAACCGGTAGTGTCACTCCGACCCCTTTTATCTTTACGGTTTACCCTGCTAAACACTATATTACCCCCGAGCAGCGTTTAAAACCGGGTATTGCTCAGATAGAGCAGGATCTAGCGTCCAGAGTCAAGAGTCTGGAGTCCAGCGGAAAACTCATCGAGGCGCAAAGAATTGCACAACGCACCAACTACGATTTGGAGATGATCAAGGAGTACGGCTATTGCAACGGAATCGAAAATTATTCGCGCTATTTCGATGGTCGGGAGCCTGGGTCTGCCCCCTTCACTTTACTGGACTACTTCCCCAAGGATTACCTGTTAATTATTGACGAGTCGCATATTACCCTCCCTCAAATTAGAGGCATGTATAACGGCGACAAAGCCCGCAAAGAAACTCTAATTGATTTTGGATTTAGATTACCAAGCGCTTTGGACAACAGGCCGCTCAAATTTGACGAATTCCAGCGTCGGATCAACCAAGCTGTGTATGTTTCAGCTACTCCCGATGAGTATGAATTGTCGCTGGCTGGTCCAAGTAATATCGCCGAGCAGTTGATTCGCCCAACAGGGATTATTGACCCGGTCATTGAAGTTCGCCCCTCCGAAGGTCAGATTGCCGATGTCTTAAAAGAGGTAGCAGCCCGGACCAAAAAAGGAGAAAGAGTTTTGATTACTACTCTGACCAAGCGTATGGCCGAAGATTTATCCGACTATTTAGCGGAAAAGGGGGTGAAGGTAAACTATTTACACTCGGATATCAAAACCCTGGAGCGTTCAGATATACTTAGCGCTCTTCGTTTGGGAGAATATGATGTGATCGTGGGTATTAATCTGCTGAGAGAAGGTTTGGATCTGCCTGAGGTTTCTTTGGTGGTAATTTTAGATGCTGATAAAGAGGGCTTTCTGCGGTCGAGGACTTCGCTAATCCAAACCATGGGTCGGGCAGCCCGGCATATCGAGGGTAAGGTGATTATGTACGCCGATAATATTACCAAGTCCATGAAGGCGGCGATGGACGAGGTCGAAAGACGAAGGGAGTATCAGCTACAATATAATATAGACTATAATATTACTCCGATCTCGATCCACAAAGCTCTGCGCGATCGGCTGATCGAAAAAACCGAAGCCCAAATCGGAGCGGAGGTTGAATCTATTAGTGATCTTCCCCCGGAAGTGCGTAAAACATTAGTCGCTGATTTAGAACAACAGATGAAACAAGCGGCCGAACTACTGGATTTTGAAACTGCTGCCAAGTTAAGGGACCAGATAAAAGAATTAAGTACTTAAGACCTCTGTAGAAGATTCTGCAGCGTAGTCTCTAGTGTAGTTTTTGTCGATATATCTTGAGACAGCGTAGCCAATCTTTTCTGCCATTCTAATAGTTCTATATCCTGACGGAAGCGCTACTGCGGTAGTTAAGGCTGACGCAAATAACACTCCAGCTGCATAAATGTGGTTCCTTATTCCAAAAGTAGGTTTTCCTGACATCTCTAGCATAAGGTCAGTGGCGCCTGCAACCAAAACCAGTGCAGCACCAGCCCCTATGATTAATCTTTTCAAACCGCTGTTAGTCAGAGTTTCTGCCCTCTGAGAGATCTCCGCTATGTGTTGATAATTTTTAGTAGTTTCATAACCGTCCTGTGAGGTAGTCAGTTGTAAAATTGGTCCTTCGCCACTCCTATTAGGTACGAATCTCTGAATACGAGCTTCTAATTTCATACTGAGATTATAGATTGATTTAATCCTATAGTCAAATATTAAGCTTACCTGAGCTCTGTGTAATTGCAACGATTAAGAGTTTAGTATACTCAATTCTGATATTTAGCCTTCCACCTGCCCGAAATGCCTGCATGGCAGGCGGGCCTTGAAGGTGTGAAGCTAAAAATTCTCGACAAAGGTAGGACTGACCCCTTTCTAAACTTTCCAAATTAAGGTATACTTACGAGGTTAAATTCGGGATGTCTTCGGGTGCCGAGTGTACCCGAACGAGTAAAGTGCCTTCGGTTTCTCTTGAAAATTGACGCACGGAGCAGCTCAAACAATATTCTTCGAGTGAGGCGAAGACGAATCGAGAAGTACATTATGCCTTCAGACAAAATCATCATTCGCGGGGCCCGCGAAAACAATCTAAAAAATATTAACTTAGAGATCCCAAAAAATAAGTTAGTTGTTTTTACCGGTATTTCCGGATCCGGTAAATCCTCTTTGGCCTTTGATACTCTTTACGCCGAAGGGCAGCGCCGCTATGTGGAGTCTCTTTCTTCTTATGCCCGTCAATTTTTGGGAATGATGGACAAGCCAGACGTCGATAGTATCGAAGGCTTGTCTCCGGCTATCTCGATCGATCAAAAATCTGCTTCCCATAATCCTCGTTCAACAGTCGGCACAACCACCGAAATTTACGATTACATGAGGCTGCTCTTTGCCAGAGTTGGCCATCCTCATTGTCCGGTTTGCGGACGTGAAATCTCCCGAATGTCAGTTGAGCAAATAGTCGCACAAGTGACTAGTAACAAGAGTCAAGGGTCAAGGAAGCAGAGGAGGGTGATGATCTTAGCTCCGGTGGTCAAGGACCGTAAGGGCGAGTACACCTCACTTTTTGAAGACCTGCGTAAAAAAGGATTTTCTAAAGTTAGACTTGATAAACAGATCCGAGATCTCGCGGAAGACTTGGTGTTAATCAAGACTAACAAACACACCATCGATGTCGTAGTCGATCGGCTAGTGCTAGCCGCTAGCGACGAGGGTCAAAAATCAAGGCTTGCTCAATCAATTGAAACGGCCCTCAAGCTGGGAGATGGGGCAGTGATTGTGTCCGAAGTGCTAGATGCTTCATTAGAATTTCCCACCAACCCCAAGAAACTAGAAGACCATCTCTACTCAGAGAGATTTGCTTGTCCGGTCGACAATATCGCTTTGTCCGAAGTTGAGCCCCGGCTATTTTCCTTTAACTCTCCGCATGGAGCCTGTCCGGAATGTACTGGTTTAGGGAGCTTACTGGAAATAGACCCCGAGGCTATTTTAAACCCAATCCTTTCGATTGAAGAAGGCGGGATTTTGCCCTGGAGTAAGCTAGCGACCAATGAAACATGGTTCACTCGCCTGATTCTCGCAGTTGGTAAAGAGAAAGGTTTTAATTTGTCGACAAGGCTCGGCGAACTTTCCGACAAGGCTCGCCAGACCTTACTTTTCGGTGCCGGAGAGCAGCAGTTTAAGGTCGAAGGTAAAAATCGCCAGGGTAAATGGACTCATTTTAATGCTTCTTTCCCGGGGCTCGCTGCATATCTAAAAGAGCGCTACAAGGAAACCGAGTCGGATTTTGTCAAAGCAGAGATAGAAAAGTATATGTTCAAAGAGGAATGCCCCAAATGCCACGGGGCTCGCTTAAAAGACGAGGCCCTTTCGATAACCATTGATGGGCTAAATATTGCAGAGTTGACTAGCCAATCTATTCAAGATGCCTTGAGTTGGTTCTCTCAAGTTACTCCCAAAATGAACGCCAGAGAACTTCAGATTGGTCAACCGATCCTAAAGGAGATCTTAGCCAGGCTGCAGTTTTTAGTAGATGTTGGTTTAGACTATCTGACACTAGATCGCTCGGCGGTCACTTTGGCTGGGGGAGAGGCTCAGCGGATTCGGTTAGCATCTCAAATAGGGTCCGGACTTTCCGGAGTCCTCTACGTCCTGGACGAACCGTCCATAGGTCTGCATCAGAGGGATAACACCCGCCTGATTGGGACTCTCAAAAGATTACGCGACCTGGGCAATACAGTTGTGGTTAACGAACATGATTCAGAAACCATGCTGGAGGCAGATTTACTCTTTGAAATTGGTCCTGGGGCTGGGGAACATGGCGGACAGATTGTCGCTTCAGGTACTCCAGCCGAGATTATCAGTAATCCCAAATCCTTGACCGGTCTTTATCTTTCAGGCAAAAAACAGGTGACTATCTTTAGTCACCCCGGACGATTGTCTGGAGTTGAAAGCTCTCTTCGGCCTGTCTCGCGTCTGTCTATTCCCTCGGACGCCGCTTTGGAGTTAGTCGGAGCCAGCGAACATAACCTGAAAAATATTACGGTAAAGTTTCCGCTGGGCAAATTTATCTCGATTACCGGCGTATCCGGATCAGGTAAATCGACTTTAATTCACGATATCTTGTATCGGGCCTTGGCCCAAAAGATTTATAAATCCAAAGAACGTCCTGGTCAGTTCAGAGAGCTAAGGGGCCTTGAATTCTTGGACAAAGTAGTCATGGTTGACCAAGCCCCAATTGGGCGGACACCCCGTTCAAATCCGGCGACCTATACCGGAGCATTTACTTTTATTCGCGATATTTTTTCCCAGTCTCCTGAGGCCAAGATTCGGGGATATGGGCCCGGTCGGTTTAGTTTTAATGTCAAGGGTGGACGTTGTGAGGTTTGTGAAGGAGAAGGCAAGATCAAAATTGAGATGCAGTTTCTACCCGATGTTTACGTCGACTGCGAATCTTGCGCAGGAAAAAGATACAACCATGAGGCCCTCGAGATCCATTTTAAAGATAAGAACATCTCCGAGGTTTTAGATATGACAGTTGAAGAGTCGTTGGTATTCTTCGAAAATATTCCTCAGGTAAAAAATAAACTTAATGTATTAAATGATGTTGGACTTGGCTATATCCGTTTGGGTCAATCAGCCACGACTCTATCGGGTGGAGAAGCTCAACGGATTAAGCTCTCCTCGGAGCTTTCCAAGCGTCCCACCGGTCATACCGTCTATATTCTGGACGAACCAACGACAGGGTTGCATTTTGCCGACATTGAACGTCTGCTCCAGATCCTCCGTCGACTAGTCGACATGGGCAACACAGTGATCGTCATCGAGCATAATTTAGACGTCATCAAAAACACTGATTGGGTGATAGACCTCGGTCCAGAAGGAGGTATTGGGGGAGGGCAAATAGTTGCGGAGGGAACCCCCCTTCAAATATCCCAGACAAAAGCTTCCTACACCGGGCACTATTTAGCTAAGATGTTACAATAAGAGTAATGCGTAAAGTGTTCCTTTGTTTACTGTTCCTGGCTTTATTCGTCCTTGTTTACCCCCGATTGGCTTTGGCTGCACCTTATCCGGACAAAGTCGGGACAGACTCTATTGGGGAGAGCAGAGAGTTTTCCAGCTCATATAATGTTTCTTATGACATCGACTCTTCCGGGGAAGCCTCCGTTACTGAAAACATAACTCTCATCAATCAGACTGACCGTTACTACGCCTCCCAGTTTAGTTTGACAATTGGAGCCTCCGAAATCAGTGAAGTGTCGGCGACTGATTCAAGTGGATCACTCGAAACAAAAGTAGAGAAACAAACCGCTCCTGTAGGGAGTATTCTCCAGAATAAGCAGAGAATAACGGTAAAATTCGCCCAGCAGATAGCGGGCAAAGGTAAAGAATACAAATGGACCCTCAAATTTAGGTCCAGGGATTTTGCGCAAAAATCAGGCAAGGTCTGGCAAGTTTCCATCCCCCGGGTAGTGGAGACACCAGATCTGGTGGATTATAAATTAATGCTGTCCCTACCGGTGAGCTTTGGGGACCCAGCGACTATCATTCCTCAACCAGCAGCAGAGTCGGAAGTAGGTGGAAAGTTACAATTTCAGTTTACCAAAGATCAACTTCTCAAAAGCGGCATCCTGGCCAACTTTGGAACCAATCAGATTTTTCAGCTCCGTTTAAAATACAAACTCGATAACCCCAGCGTCTTGCCCATTATTGCCAAGATAGCTCTACCCCCTGACAGCGCTTATCAAAAAGTTTCTATCGGAGATATTACACCCAAACCTGAAAATATCATTTCCGATAGTGACGGCAATTATGTCGCTTTATTTAAATTGAATAAGCTCGAAAGCTTTAATGTAGAAGTGACAGCTACGGTTAAGCTGTCACTCGCCTCATTGGATAACTACAAAACCCTAACCGGCTCCCAATCTCAAAACCTAACCTCTTCTCAGAGATACTGGGAGAGCGATAACCCTATACTAAAGGGAAAACTAGCGGATATCGTAAAAGACGGGGTTCCAGAGTCCAATCAAGAAAAAGCCCGTTTAATCAATAAATATGTAGTAAATACCCTTATATTTAATGCGGGGCGCTTAAATGACCCTCAAGAAAGGTTAGGCTCGCTAACTGCTTTAAGTAGTCCGGAAAGCTCCTTGGCTTACGAATTTACCGACCTTTTTGTGGCCCTAGCCAGGTCAGCCAAGATCCCAACGAGAGAGTTAATCGGATATGCTTATACCGCCAATAATCAACTTCGTCCACAGTCAATCAACAGATCAATCCATGTTTGGCCAGAATACTTTGATCCTAAACTCGGTTGGGTAATGATCGATCCGACCTGGGAAAATACCACAGGTGGGGTTGACTACTTTTCCAAGTTTGATTTAAACCATGTTGTAATAGCAATAAGAGGGGCTTCTTCTTTAGAGCCAGCTATTCCCACCGAGATTTCCAGTGACTTTTCGGATAACGATTTCCAGGATAGTCCAAATATCTTTGCCAAGATTTCTATTCCTGATGAGATTTATGGACAGATTCCCTCTCAAGCTGTCATCACTTTAACCAATAAAAGCGCTGTTGTTTTTCCGGCATCGCTACTGAGATTAAAAGCTAGTAAGATCAAACTTGTGCTTAATAAATTTACTGCCCAGACAGTAAATGAATTGTCTGTCCCCGCAATTCCACCTTGGGGTCATCTCGAAATTAAGTTTGACTTACGCTCGGACTCTTTACTCGAAACATACCAAGACAAGATCTCCTTGGAGATCGCAGATCGAAGCTTTGAAAAGCAGATTAGAGTCAGACCTTTTTTTAATGCTCGGTTTTTTCCAATTATTGTCCTTGGTCTAATGATAACTATGGTGGGTATATATCTAGCGGTTGTTGTGCTGTATCTAAGTAATAATAGACAGCAGTTAAAAGCAGCGCTTAAATTACCCCGGCCTAATTTGAAAAAGAAAAAACTCAAAAGCAGTTAACTTCAGATGATACAATACCTCCATGGTTCCCGCATTCATTAAAGAAGCTAAACTTCCGCAAAAGCCCGGCATCTATATCTATCGGAATCAGGCCGGACAGATTATTTATGTGGGCAAGGCGAATAATTTAAAAAGCCGGGTTTCTTCATATTTTGCTAAAACTGTAGACTCACTAAAAACCGCCAATTTGGTCTCCGAAATACGTTCTATGGAAACTATTATCGTCGAGTCAGAGTTAGAAGCTCTGATTCTTGAAGCTAACCTCATCAAAAAACACCTTCCTTTATTTAATATTCGCCTGATTGACGACAAGGATTATTTGTATATCAAATTTACACAGGGAGATTTTCCCCAGGTAGTTACAGCCCGCAAACAAGAGCTAAAAGAGGCCAAAAGATACTTCGGACCGTTTCCTTCCTCCCGAACAGTGAGGGAAACTCTTAAGTCTCTAAGACGAATCTTCCCCTGGTGTTCTGCTCCCCCAAAGATAGTGCCAAGAATCAAAGGACAGGAGTCGAGTAAAAAACAGCTGTCCTCTATGACTCTGGACTCTGGCGGCTTGCGGCATACTCGTCCATGCTTCTATTACCATCTTGGGCTTTGTCCAGGTGCCTGCACAGGGGAAATCTCCAAACAAGAATACCACAAATCTTTGCATAGATTAGGGATGCTGCTTGATGGTCATAAGCAGGAGTTGGTCAGGAGCTTAGAGCAGGAAATGGACCAATATTCTAAGGCCCAACAGTATGAAGCTGCCATAAAAGTACGCAAAATGTTGTCGGGCATCAGCTATTTAACCCAGCCTAATCGCACTGCGATGTATCTGGAAAATCCTAATTTCCTAGAAGGGATTAACAGTCGGGGACTATCTGAGCTGCAAAAGTATCTGCAATTGCCGTCTCTGCCAGAACGGATCGAAGCTTATGATATCTCCAATATCTCTGGTACTGCGGCCACAGGCTCTATGGTGGTTTTAATCAATGGAGAAATCGAGAAATCTCAGTATCGCAAGTTTAAAATTATAATTACTGGCAAACCCAATGATTATGCGATGCATCAGGAAATTATGCGCCGGCGCCTAGGTCATCCAGAGTGGCCCTACCCTAATCTTTTCCTTATAGACGGCGGCAGAGGACAAGTCCGAGCCTCACTCTTGGAGCTTAAGAAAAGAAATATTTCTATCCCGATCTTTGGACTTGCCAAAAGGATGGAGTGGGTTTATCCACCAGACGGCGCGCCAATCAAGCTACCGCTACGGTCACTCGGGCTTCGACTTTTGCAAAAGATTAGAGACGAAGCTCATCGTTTTGCCATAACCTATCATCGCAAGCTTCGGGCGAAAGCTTTTTTACCTAGCTAAATTTGCATCAAGGGAAGTTAAAAGCTACACTACATTTATGAAGCGTTTACTGCGTAGTTTTTTGATTAACCTGATTGCTCTCCGGGTGGCAATACTTATTTTGCCTGCCTTTAATCTGGAAGGGGGGATTAGGGTGCTTTTAATCGGAGCGGTCGTGTTTATGTTTATAAACTTACTAGTTATCCCTCTGGTCCGAATCATGTTGCTGCCTTTAAATCTCCTAACCTTAGGGATTTTTTCTTGGGTGGCCAGTGTTATTGGACTTTATATTTTGACTTTAGTGGTTCCACAGTTTAAACTTATGCCGTATACTTATCCCGGTGGAAATTTTGGGGGACTGGTTATTCCAAGTTTTCAGCTGAATATCGTTGGTGTAGCAATAGTCTCCTCTTTCTTGATAGGATTTATTGTAAATTTTCTAAAATGGTTAACCAAAAATTAAGATGATCAAGCAGATTATTTATTTCGCTCAAATTATTATAGGGATACTCCTGGTTACGCTAATTATTTTACAGGCCAAAGGCACAGGTCTCGGTTCTACTTTTGGGTCAAGCATGGGGATGTACAGCACTAGGAGAGGAGCTGAAAAAGTGCTATTTATACTAACCATAATTCTATCTTTTCTATTTATAATCTCATCCCTTTTAGGAGTTATAGTTTGAGAGCGATACGTTTTGCCCTACTTGTTATCAGTAAGCTTTTACTTCGTTATAAATTCAAAATTATACTTGTTTTAGTCATTTCTAGTATATTAACCTACGGGATTTATTCCTTTGTATTTGCTTCTACTAAATCTAGGCTTTCGGAAGGTATTGTGGGTACTTTTACAGAAAACGATCTTCCCCCTATTGTGACGCAGCTTGTCTCAAAAGGCTTAGTTGAAATAGATAAAACAGGTTCTCCGTCTGGCCAGTTAGCCAAGGAGTGGACTAGCAACGACCAGTCAACGGAGTATTGGTTCAAGCTGAAAGATGATCTGTATTGGTCTGATGGAACGAAACTAAAGGCTGCAGATTTACCAGTTTCTATACCAAATGTCGAGATCACGACTCCTGATGACAGAACTATGCATTTTAAGCTAAGTGATTCATATAGTCCTTTTCCATCCCTCTTAACCAAACCCCTGCTCAAGAAAAACACCAACATCGGCATCGGTCCTTACCAAATAGCCAAGATTTATAAAGACGGGGTCTTTGTCAAAAAACTACAGCTTCATGCCAGAGATCAGGCTTTGCCTGATGTAACAATTCATTTTTACCCTAACGAAAGAATCGCCAAAACCGCCCTCCGTATAGGCGAAGTAGCCAGCATTCTAGGGATTAATGATCCCGAAGACCTAACCCCGGATAAGTCGTTCAATCTTTTTTCCCAGCCAAGTTTTGGGGTAGTTGTAACTATTTTTTATAATACGGAAGACCCAGTTTTATCTGACGAAAACTTAAGACTAGCCCTAAGCTACAGCGCTCCATCTATTCCTAATGAAACAGAAGCCAGGACCTCTCTTTCTCCGCAATCCTGGGCTTTTAATAATACTGTAAAGGACTATCTGGACAATCAAGAGGGGGCCAAAAATGCTTTGGCGAAGGTCAAAAACAAGGATTTGGTGATCACCCTAACTGCTACCAGCTCCCTCAAAAATATCGGCGAACAGGTTATTGCATCCTGGAAAAAGGCCGGTATCAAAGCCGTGCTGCGAACGGAGAGTGGCATACCTCAAAACTTTCAGGCGTTATTAATTGCCCAAAAGATCCCTGCCGATCCTGATCAATATTCCCTCTGGCATAAATTAGGGCAAACTAATATTTCTAAATTTTCTAATCCCCGGATGGACAAAGATTTAGAAGATGGTCGTAAACTAAAGGATATTAGTCAGCGCAGACTTAAATATGCAGATTTTCAAAAAGTTCTGCTAGATCATTCTCCGGCATCTTTTCTTTACTTTCCAAAATATAACGTACTATATCTCAAAAAAGTCGAACCGGAGTTAAAGAAAGTTTTAGAGCTACAGATATTGGAATGATCAAGAAGTTCATAGTTCGTAGTTCGATGTTCGTTGCTAGGATAATTCTGTGTTCTGTTCTTATTGTGGTTTTGCTACGAACTACGAACTACAAACCACCAACTATTTACGCCCAGTCCCTAGAATCTGGGACAACTATTGAAGCAACAGTCACTGAAATTCTGGAGAAAAAAGAGATTCAGCTAGCAGACAGATTGCAACATTACCAAAAGCTGGAGCTAAGGGTTGATTCAGAAAGAGATAAAGGCAAGCTTCTTGTCATTGAGAATGGCAATATTCCCGTCGTCAACCAGATTTTATACAAAAAAGGAGATAAAGTGACGGTGCTAGCTCAAAAAGATCCTGACGGGAATGATTTTTATTTTATTACCGACTTCGTGCGCAGAGACTCTCTTGTCTTACTAACGATAGTCTTTGTACTAATTACTATTTTAATAGGAAAGACGAGTGGTATTAAATCCTTGCTAGGGATGATCTTTTCTTTTTTTATGATCTTCCAGTTTATCCTTCCTCGGATCCTAGCCGGGCATGACCCCCTCTGGACAGTCACTTTTGCCTCAGTTTTTATTATCCCGCCGACATTTTATCTGTCTCATGGGTTTAACCGTAAAACCAGTATCTCGATTGTAGCAACCTTTGTATCTTTGTTGGTAGCTTCTTTGATGGCCAACTATTTTATAGATACCGCTCGCCTGACGGGGTACGCTTCGGAAGAAGCAGGTTTTCTGCAGGCGGCCAAGGGGGGAGCGGTAAATATTAAAGGGTTGCTTTTGGCGGGGATTATGATTGGAGCATTAGGGATCCTCAACGACATCACTATCTCTCAAGCTTCGGTTGTCGAACAGCTTAAACAAACCGCTGGGAAAATCGGTTTTTGGGATTTATATAACCGGGCGATGAAAGTAGGACAAGATCATATCGCTTCTATGGTAAACACCCTGGTGTTGGTTTATGCTGGAGCTTCTCTGCCGCTACTTCTTCTTTTTATCAATAACCCCCATCCATTCTCCGAAGTAGTAAATTATGAGATAATCGCCGAGGAGATCGTCAAAACCTTACTTAGCTCCAGCGCCCTCGTCCTAGCCGTTCCCTTAACTACCCTCCTGGCTTGTTGGTCCTACCTCCGCCAGTCCAAACAATCAGATTGACAATCAGGGAAGACAGATGTATATTCCTCCTGATGACTGCAGATCAGGACTTAAAGCAAGGTATTATCGACAGAGGTTTCACGGTTCGTCAAGCCGACCGCATTGCTGGCCTAACGGATCGAATTGATCCTCGTAGTGTGGGAGTTGCTTCCATTACGTTTTTTCCGGGATTTGATCTGTCGAAAGGTACAGGCGTTATCGATAATCATCGAGGACTTGCTGCAGAGCAACTTTTCAGCACTGCTGTTAAAATGGGGCATCCGGTAGTGGTAACTGATGGCGGTAGCTCAGTGGAATTTCAGCATATGCTTACAGATACTGGAGCCACCATAGTTCACCCAGAGCCTGGGGTTCGTAGTACCATGGCCGCCGATCGTAGAGTTGCTTATAAGGTACTCTTAGGTAATCGAGATGTCCAAGTGGTTACTTGGATCGAAGCCAATAAACCGGAAACAGTAGAATTTAATGGACACTTAGTCATGGCTGCTCCAATACTTAATAGCTACCCGGCTCCAGACGGACGAATGATCCCTCCATATGATGTAGTTATAGCAAATCGTAATGCTATAGGTATGGCCTCATTACCCACAGTTCAAATGGTTTTTGAGACTAGGGCTGGAAAAGCTATGGAGTCGATTCTTATAAAGGAAGGTTTGCTTGGTCGGGGTTCAGATGACTTGCCAATATATACCCCTCGTAAAATGGACTTTTTTAATGGCCAAAGATCGTTTTCGCGAAGTGCAGCTGAGCATTTTCTGGCTCGATGGGTTTATACTCCTGACATCAATGACCCTAAGGATCGAAACATTGATCCAGAGCGTTGGTCAAATGGCCTTCAGTTACCAGTAGCCTCAGCTCTTTGGGCAGGCTTGAAGGTGACATCGGTCGATATCCCCTATCTACACGGTCAGGGGCAAAAGGATTTAGAGACCGGTAATGGTGAATTTGATGCTAAAAGAAAAGCTCAGGCTGTGGACCAAATTAGGACTCTCTTAGAGTTTTTGAAGTTTAAGAGGGGCGTTAACAGTAAGCTTAGTCTCTCTCCTGCTTCCTCACTCGTCTCTTTTTAATCGGTAATGTTGATATAATCTATCCATGAGTGATTTTAAACTTATACCATCAACTGGTGAGCCGAATCCTGAGGACAAAGAGGCCTTGCGCCAGGGGATGTTGTCCTATCACCAGTCCAAGGGCAAGGTTTGGGGTGGGGTGATAGTGGCTTTTGAATGGAACGGCGTGGAGATTCAGTCTATCTGGGTCGATCAATCTCTGCGGGGACAAGATTGGGGAACCAAGCTTATGGAACAAGTGGAAGCGGAAGCTATTAAGAGAGGTTGTAAGATTGCCTACACCAACACCTTCACTTGGCAAGCTCCCGAGTTTTATAAGAAGCTAGGCTACGTTCAG
This sequence comes from Candidatus Daviesbacteria bacterium RIFCSPHIGHO2_02_FULL_43_12, assembly GCA_001776775.1. Classification (GTDB taxonomy): domain Bacteria; phylum Patescibacteriota; class Microgenomatia; order Daviesbacterales; family UBA10151; genus HO2-FULL-47-45. Next base: position 64,512 of record MFDD01000002.1, on the reverse strand, counting down.
TATGGCGAACTGGTAGATCATCCTGTTGGCAACTCCCTAATCTACCTCCGCAAAGATTTAGTATAGTGTGAGCCGGGTGGGATTTGAACCCACGACCAAGAACTTAAGAGGCTCCTGCTCTACCGCTGAGCTACCGGCCCATTATTTTATCTTTGAGAATTATACCTTTTAAGATCGAAAGAAAAAAGCTACTACTCTCTGGTATTATCTTAGTGTCTGATCTTGCTATAATCATTGTAAGTTTAAACAATATGAAACTAAATATAGCCAAACTCTTGAAGATTGAACTGGTTATTGGAGTCTGCTTTTTTGGACTCTTGGGGATAATCCAACTTTCTAATATTCGGCTGTCCGAAGTAGGTGGGATATGGGTCGATTCAGCCAGGGCTTACGGCAGTTTAATTGGAATTCTCTTCGGATCGTTTTCGGCACTTTTAGCAATCTTATGCTTTGAACTTTCCCAGGATATCAATAAATACCAAAGGGTTATCAAATTAACTGCAATTTGGGCAGCCCTACACGCCTTACTAGAGATTTGGTTAAGCTCCGTGACTAATTACTCTTTGATTTTTAATATCTCTCCTGCTCTTCGAGTCTGGATTCCTGCTTATAACCTTAACCTCTATTTCGAAGCCATCTTACTTCTAACATACACCCTAACCGTCTTTATATGGTTGAAACAGAATGAATAATTCCCTTCATACCTATTTCAGTTTAATATGGCTTAGTGTATGATGCCGATCATGCCTAATGCAAGTGAAACTAGCCGATTTCCAGGCAGCCCTTATTGGTCTGAAAAAGTACCTAGTCAGGTTTCAGGAGACGGCTTCCTCCCTCTTTCTCTGACATACTTTTGTGACCTAGGGCCAAGAGGTGTGCTCTCCTATGATCCCACCATCAGAAGGGCTAATCTCAGCCACCGAAGACGCCGACCTATCAAGGTATCGCTTGGTACGATAGAAGGCTTGTTGCTGGAGATGTTTATCTGCAGTCCATTCCAGGTCTATAGCGTTGACGAGATCCAGGATCACCCATCTTTTTTAACTTATAGCAATAGACTGACTGCAATTGATCAGGCGATCTCTCATATCAATAGAAAGTTAAGACCCGAGGGTTTAGACAAAGAAGGCAAAAAGGAGGCCCGCGTTATATGTTCGGTTCCCAGAAGAGGTTTTACCTTATTGCCCCATTTATCCCAGGAGCAGCTAGCCTTAATCCTGCAATTACCTCCTGGTGAGGACTTGCCTCGCGTACTTAAAACCCCTACTGCGCATGGAGAGCTATTATCCATCCCCAAAAGGAATTTGGTTTCGCCACCACATAAAAATGAATTTTTTAAGGTAGATCATTTTGAGTCCTGTATTCTTGAGATACTTCAGCTAAGTCCAACCGGAATATTTTCTCGCGGCGAATTAGCAAGTATCTTTTCGACATCAAAGGAGTCTGTCAGTGTAGCAATATCTAGATTAAGAAAAATATTGGGGGATAAAAAAGTCAGATTGCCAAATGGGATGGAGATGTATTTATATATTCATCAGGTCAACAGACCAGAGATCAGAGGATACTCTTTAACTAAGCCCTATCATTAAAAATGTGTACCTATCTTTATTTTATTACTTGCGCTTCGTATTGAATTGTCCAGTCAAAGTTTGCCGGATTTGGAGGTTCTGTTGCATCTTGAGATACCACGTTTAATGTGGCTTGCAGTTTATCTAATCCCTGCCAAAAAGGTATGTTAAAATCCCTGATATCCATCCAACGAAAGTATCTCTGATTATGCTCATCTCTTATCAGCATTAGCACAGTAGCTTCGTCACTGTATACCCCATATTCTCTCCGAATAAAAAAAGACTGCGGATAAAGAAATGCTGAATCATTTTCAAAAATAGCTTTTTCTGGAATATTTTTTTGTCTCGCAGGTCCGATCGTTCGTGCTTGAGTTACATATACTGATAGATTTTTGACCTTAATTTCTCTTCCTTCATGAAGTAGCTTTAATCCTACCTGCTGAGGTAACTCATGTTGCCAACCATTTTCATCAACTATATTTGGCAAAACATCATGGGAGCCTCTTTTTCTTCTTCTCTCGAGCTGTAAGGCAGTAAATCTATTAAATTGAGGACTAGTCGATGCCATTAAATCCAGCATATCGTTTCTGTATGATCCAATATATTTTCTCCAAGAGGCGGGTAGCTGAGTAACTATCCTATCTATGGATGTGGAGTCGGCATTGTTGTAATCTAGTTTATACTGATCATTTAAATGTAGGATTGTATGTCCCCATTCATGCAACAACCCTAAATCAATACTATCTTCCTTTCTAAAGTAGGCTGTTGAACGCGGATTATAAGCCTCCCCAAAAAACCAAGCACCATCTGAGTCTTTCATACCCTTTTGTGCCCAGTTTTGGTGACCGGAATAAGGAGGTGCTACCTTGTCTTCTAAAATAACAATTCTGCGCATGGTAAAGTCGGTGGTGGGAGGATTTGCCTGTTTAAGGAGGTGATTCATGGCTGTTGAGTGTCTTTGTATAAATAATTCAAATGTTTCTCCCAAATTTTTAGAAAAGTCTTCATAGGCTTTTTTTGAAACAAATATGCTTCCGTAAACCATATTTTCCAGCATTTCTGCAGGCTTTTCATTTACAGTTTTTATATAAGTTAATAGGCCTTGTTCAGAAAGTGGTTTATCCAGCCCGACCACTTCAATTTGATTTGTTTTTAAGTTTACTTCTGGGGTAATGCTGCTCGATAAAAAATCCATCCGAGGATTAGCTAGTAATCCGCCTCCTGCCTGTGCAGTTTTGGCCAGAAGAGTTCTACGACGAACTCCAGTTGAAGAATTATCTTTTTTCTCCATGATTTATCTGTGCCCCCGGCAGGAATCGAACCCGCACAACGACGTCCGAAGCGTCGTGGTCTATCCGTTAGCCTACGGGGGCATTTAACTCTGCTATTCTACCAAAGACGAGGGTGCTTATTCTACCTTTAGTTGGTTTCCCAGGCTAGTTTTTGATAGCCGGATAGAGTTAATTGGCAGTTCAACGACCATCAAATATCTAGGATTCCAAAAGAAAAGTCGGTTTGGTTTTAAGTTTTCCTTGAGTTGGACCACCCGAAACCCTTTATCAAGCACTAATACATCAAGAGGTTGATCCAATCCAAAAGTATGGATTCCAAAGCGGGTATAAAAAATAAGCGACCTGGGATTTTTATTATTCAATAGTCCAAGCATCCTATCCCAAAAACCCAATGCTTCTTTGGCGTCTGTAGTAACTGTAGTTTTCTTAGTTAAATTAATAAGCCACATAATTTTGTACTAAATCCACAACTTACCATATACTATATACCATATACTCTAAACTAACCCCTTGCCCCAGACTGTACTAGATGATAAGATCAGAAAGTTATCCTAAGTAAATATACTATGGCACGAAAAGTTGGTTCAAAAACATCTAAAATAGGAAAAAAGTTAGCAGTTACCCAAACTGCTCGAGCTAAGTCCAAAAGAAAAAACTCTCCTCTTACTAGCCCAAGCCTAGTAGATAAAACTATAAATTTATTCAACAGTTATTCGACTAAACAGAAGCTGTTTGTTTTGGTAGGAATAGCTGGTGTCGGACTTGCTCTTTTTTTTGGATATAGGTTTTTAGTGATTGCCTGGGTTGACCGCATTCCGATCACCCGCATTCAACTTGATCGTGATTTAGAAGCGCGTTACGGTAAGGATGCCACAGATCGTTTGATTGGTCAAACTCTGATTATAAGCGAAGCCCGTAAAAGAAATGTTTACGCTAGCGATGCTGATGTCAAAATAGAGTTAGATAAAATCGCCGCCGAACAGGGTGGTATGGACAAGTTATCTCAGTTACTCCAATTTCAAGGTATGACTATCGACGACTTTCAAAAGCAGCTTAAATACCAAATCCTAATCGAGAAAATGTTTGGCAAGGATATCACAATTTCGGATGACGAAGTCGCCGCTTATATGGAAACCAACAAGGAGCAGCTTCCTCAGATTACTGATCCCCAAAGCTCGGAAAGCGCTAAGCTAAAACAGAGTATTGCGGATACTCTTAAAAGACAAAAAACTACTACAGCTTTTAATGATTGGCTCAAGCAAACTACCGCCAGCTCCCGTGTCATCAGACTCTAAACCTCTTAACTTGTTACTTGCCACTAGTTACTAGTTGTTCTAATATTAGATCTAATGAAAATTGGTTTCATTGGCCTGGGCAAGATGGGTAAAGCCATGGTTTTAAATGCTCTTGAACAGGGAGTAGAAGTTGTGGCCTGGAACCGCTCTCCCGAACCAGTCGAGGAAGTTGCCGGAGCGGGAGCCATCCCGGCGGAAACAATTAAAGATCTGGTTAGTAAACTAGAGCCTCCTCGGATGATCCTACTGATGCTTCCGGCTGGAGAAGTAACAGACGAGTTTATTAACGAGCTAAGACCCCATTTATCGGCAGATGATCTGATTGTCGATTGTGCTAACTCTTTTTACAAAGATACTATTCGTCGCAGTCAGGATCTAAAGTCTTCACGGATCCACTTTATGGATTGTGGCACTTCCGGAGGTCCGGGGGGTGCCCGAACGGGAGCTTGTTTGATGATTGGCGGTTCGGACGAGGACTATCTACGCTTTGAGCCTCTAGCTAAACTTTTGGCCGCAGACCAAGCATTTAAACACTTAGGCCCAGTTGGAGCGGGGCATTTTGCCAAGATGGTACATAACGGTATTGAATACGGAATGATGGAAGCTCTGGCTGAAGGTGTCGCTGTCCTGAAAAATAGTTCATTTGGTTTTGATCTGGCAAAAGTTATGGATATCTATAATCACCAATCGGTGATTACCTCCAGACTCGTAGAATGGATGCAAAACTCCTTTCAAGATGATCCAAATCTGGATAACATTTCTTCGAAAATTGGCTCCGGAGGTGGGGGAGAGCAGAGGATTCTAGGAGAGGCCGACTGGACAGTCGAGGCTGCTAAGGAGCTCGAGATAGATACTCCCGTCATTGAGGATGCCATTAGAATCAGGGAGAGTTCTGGCAACGACAGAGAAGATTCTCCTAATGGATTTAGAAATAAGGCAGTTTCTGCTCTTCGTGGACAATTTGGCCACCACTCCGTTAAGAAATAATGATTCACGATTCAAGAAATATGATTTACGAATCATAAATCCTATATCATGAATCCAATTTTATATCTTACAGAATAAGTTGGACGGCTCTAACCACTCTCGACCATCAGCTTTGATCAAGTCATCTGCCTCTTTTGGTCCGTACGATCCAGGTTCATAGATATAGAGATCTTTGCTCACACCAACTAAAGGATCTATGAACTTCCAGGATGCTTCTATCTCCTTGGCATCATTAAAAAAAGTCTGGTCTCCTTTCATCACGTCCAAAATTAATTTTTCATAAGGATCGGGTAAGGCAGTTTCGTAATCCCGGTAGCAAAATTGCATATACGTTTCTTCTAATTTCTGAGTTTGCCCCGGTTTCTTGGTATTGATTTTTAGAACAATCCCCTCGTTTGGTTGAACCCTGTAAATTAAGACATTCGGAATGCTTGTCCCGATAGGTGAGAAAAGAGAGTTAGCGGGCTTTTTAAATACAATCGAAACTTCTGTTACCGTTTGTTTAAGTTTTTTGCCAGACCGTATATAAATAGGCACCCCCTTAAATCTCTTATTTCGAAGCTCGGTTTTAAAAGCAAAAAATGTGTCTGTACGAGAATCCGGAGGGATATTTTTTTCAGATCTATATCCTGCATATTGGCCATAGATAATTTGGTTAGGCGAGGGAACTAAATCTTTCAAAACCTTTGCCCGATTATGGGTAATCTCTTTATTGCTAAATTCCTGGGGTTTATCCATAGTTGCTAAGGCGAGCATTTGTAGAAGATGATTTTGCCCCACATCCTTTAATGCTCCGACTAAATCATAATAACCACCCCGTTTACCTACCCCAAAATCTTCGAGTAAAGAGATTTGGATGTGGTCAACAAAGTCTTTGTTGACTAAATTCTCAAATATATTATTTCCAAATCTAAAGGTCAAAATATTTTGCAGGGTCTCTTTTCCTAAATAATGATCTAGTCGGTATATTTGACTCTCTTGAAAATATTTAAGTAAAGATTTATTTATTTTTCTTGCAGAGTCAAGATTATTACCAATTGGCTTCTCGATCATCAGCCTAACCCAACCATTTTTTTGCTTGTTTAGTTGCTCGCTTTTGAGGTTTTCAAAAATCGTTTCATAAAGCTCAGGGTAAGTTGCTAAATAATAGATAATATCACCAGCTGGATTTTCGTTTCCAATAAACTGTTTAATTTTTACATAAAGGTTTGGATCCTCTATATGTCCGTCAATATAAAAAAGTTTCTTAGCTAAATTATCAACCACTGTCTGCTTTATCTCATGTTGGTGGTGTTTGTTTTCTGCTTGCAGTACTGCAATTAAAAAGTTTCGGATCTCTTTTTTGGTCATGGGAGTCCTGGCTATCCCCAATATTTTAAGACCGTCTGGAAGCAACTCTTTTTCTGCCAGGTCATAGAGGGCTTGCAGTAAATATTTTTGAGCCAGGTTACTGGTGATACCAAAGAGAATCAAGTTAAGGGAGTTCACAGGTTTATTGTGCATTAATTAGACCGAAAAGTTAAGTAGTAATTTCTGTCCTTGAATTTCTAAATAGAGCAGGCACACCCGCCACTATTCCAAACGAAGAACCTAGTAGTAGTCCTCCAATAACGTCTGTTGTCCAATGCTCTGCTAAATATACTCGGGAGACTAGCATCAAGATCAAAAAAAGCATGAGAATGCCAGCAGAAACAACCTTCTTGATAGGGTTTTTGATAGTATGCAGTAAATAAACCACAAAAAAAGCCACAAAGAAGCTGATCCTGGTTACATGACCAGAAGGATACGAAAATTCTGTATGGACGTAGTATTTAGAAAGAGAAAAGTCGAACAATCCGCGGTACATAAATTGGGGAGGTGCAGGGTGGTAAACAAAAGTTTTTCCATATATTTCAATAAATAACGAAAGCGGAAATAACCCCAACAACCCGATCGATACAATCCAACGGCGCCTCACAGCAAAGAAAAGTACCATCAAAAACCAAAAAATAACAGTTGGCTCTGGGTTGCCCAAAAGAGAGAGGATAGTAAAAGGAAAGTCTACAAGATGGGGAAGTTTATCCTGGAGTTTAACGGTAATATCAAAATCAATTTGTGGAAAAAGATCTCTGTTCACCAGCTTTGAAAATGATACAAAAAAAGCAAAAAGGGCCACAGCTACCGTGAGGGAAATAATAACTCTTTTTTGTTTAAACATTCCTAAAAATTAGGAGATTGGCCTTGTTCATAATAGTTTGGGGGCTTTTTGTTTCTTTAACGATTCAATATCTTTGGTTAGTCTCTGCAAATCTTGCTCAAGGTTGGTAATAGTTCGTTTGGTCAGCAACTCCTCAGCTTCTTCTACCTCATCGCTCTCTTGTATCTTGTCGATATCTTCAGAGATATCCTCAACATCGTCCTCTAAATCTTTAAAGTCCTCTTGGATCTCTTCGATGTCGTCTTCCACGCCCTCTAAGCTTTGGGTGTTCCGATTAACAGTCATTTGAATAAAAATAGCCAAATAAATAGCCTCTAAAGATACAGCAGTTGTTAAAATCAGCAGGATAGTATCAAAATGGAATCCAAGTAGTTGTAAAGAGAATATTCCTACAAAGAGGATACTATGCACAACAATAGATCCTGTCGTGCCGATCCAATTGGTTGCTTTAATTGATACTTTCTCGAAGTTAGTCATGATTGTTGCAAAAATAAAGGACCCTCCAAGGATGATATGGAATAAGAGTCCTTATAGGAATTATATATCATTTCTACAATAGGCCACAACCAATAATTTTCCATTTATGATTCTTACCAAATATTGATTCTATTCAGAAGATATAAAGCTATACTAGCCAGTAGGTACTTATCTACAGAATTTAGGGAAGGGTGGTGAGATATGTTAAAAAGAAGCTTAGCGGCTGTAGTTACATTGGTCTTTGGTTTTCTGACGGCAGCTGTCTTGGTAGCGCAAGGAGCTATGCCTTAAAGTCCTTACATTTAGCGTTTAACAAATAACACGGCATTTGGGATATTTCTTCCAGGTCCAGTTCGATAGCCTCCGTTAACCCAAAGAGCTGTTGAACCACCTTCATCAAGATTTAAGGCGTTATTCATCCCCAAAGTCTTTAACACATGTGCTGAGTCTGACATGTTCGCATTATAGACAAAGCCAATATACGCAGTACCACCTTTGGAAGCAATAAACCCCCGAGCACCTTTAGCGTTAAATTTAGCATTGCTTGATCCGCTGTAAACAATATTATCTCCAGCTACAAGCAGCGGGTAATTAGCGATGACAGCGTCTACTCCGGCATCTCGTCCCCACTCCAGGCTTTGGCCGACAAAGCGGGCCGATCCAGCCCAAAAAATTGCTACCGGGACAGTGCTATAGACATTATTGGCCGAATTAAAGTAAGTTTTATTTTTATTCATTAGTAACGTGTCAAAGCTATTTGTCTTCCCTGCACAGCTAGGATATTCCGAGGGGCAAAAGAAGCTACCGTTGATCCCGGCCCAGGCTCCGCTTCGGGAAGCATAGCTCGCTAGAGGCATCACTGGACAGTCATTACTACAATCTCCATCAGAGGCAGTATCGATAATGACTTTATTACTGTTTAAATCGGCAGCGATTAAATCAACTACAAACGTTCCTAAGTCGGACTGAACTGACTGTCTGGAATATCCGGATCCCGGAGGAGAGTTATTGGGAGTTGCAATTACGGTCAGGGTTGTTCCTTGGGTAGTTGTTTGAGCAAGTTTGCTCTCTATTTCTTGGATCTGTTTATCTAATTTAGCTAAAGTAGCTGACCCAGAGGTATAATTTCGATCCGAGAGATATTTTAAGGATGCAGCAAATAAGGTATCCAAATCCGGGTTCTTAGGCTGTTTAATTTTGAGATCTAGAACTCTTTCATATAAGGAAAGGGCTACCATGTATGTTATTTGGATATTCTTAATCTCAGCTTCAAGTTGGTCGTTTCGTTTGATCTGGTCAGTACTCTTGACTGTCTCTACTTCAGCCAAGAGGGAAGCTATTTTCGTTTGATAATCTTTGTCTCCTGCCAAAAATAGATTAACTCTTTTTTGTAACTTGGGTTGGGTATTATATGCAATAACTCCCACCGCTACTAAAAACATCACTATAAGTAGGCCGATTAAAGAGGTTATAATTTTTTTAGGCAAACTCTTTTTGAACATAAACTTTATGATACACTAAGAAAGTGCCAAGGGGAATTTTGTTTTTTTTAGTCTGCTTAATCTTTTTTTCCCCTCAGATTGTAGCTGCACATGAGGTGTATGTCTTAGCCCCTCAAGAGGTAAAGATAAGCTTAGAACAGATCTCACCCAATCCCTTTAACGCCTTAACTACTAACTATAATCAATTTTTGGTGGCTGCTTTTTTAATTACTCTAGTTGGCTTGTTAGCCCATTTTTTATCGGGCTGGTTAGCCAGATTCTTTTTCTTAGTGAAACTGGAAAATAGAGTAAAAAGGTGGGCTCCCGTATTAATTCAGCTGACCTTACTGGGAAGTTTACTTAGCTGTGTCTACTATAATGCTCTGTTTGGTCCAGAGTTACCGCTAGAAAAGATCTTTGGCAGCTCTGCTCTGTTAGCCAGGGCTTTGCTTTTAGGCTGCGCGGTTACTCTGATTCTGGGAAAATATGTCCGGCTAGGTATACTTCTATTTATACTACTCTTTGTCTGCTCTTTAATCTTTGCTCCTACTTTTGCGCTAGCCTATATGGTTTATTTAGGCGGAGCGCTAGCCGTACTTTTACATGGTCCGTATTTTGGTTTGCTAAAACCTAGTAATCCAGAAGAGCAGGGTAAGGAGTTTTTAATCATTAGGATAGCGCTCGGATGTTCGCTGTTATATTCAGCCTTCTTTGCTAAATTTTTACATAGTCAGCTAGCAATTGAGACGATCAATAAATTTGAGTTAACAAAGTTTTTCCCCTTTGATCCACTATTTGTAGTGCTCGGAGCATTTCTGGTTGAATCACTCATTGGGCTATGTCTAATTTTTGGATATCAGATTCGTTTAGTAAGTTTTGTCTTTATTATCTTCCTGACTGTCTCGATACTTTTCTTTCAAGAAGCGGCCTGGCCCCATTTTATACTCTTCGGAACTGCCTTAACTTTACTCTTCCATGGATATGATAAATACACCGCCAGAAGATTAATCAGTAAAACCGAGGATCCGGTACTCTAACCCTTTAATCACCAAAACTCCATCCATGATCTGACGATCGAGGTATTGAGCTTAAAACAATAAACCCTCGTTACTTGGATCCCTAAAGGCCCAACCGTCTTTAGCTGTCATCCGGGAGCGATCTATGATAAAATTATCCAGTTTATGGTGGCTGTAGCTCAACGGTAGAGCGCCTGCCTGTGGCGCAGGAGGTCGGGGGTCCAACTCCCCTCAGCCACCCTGAGTAAATTTCTAAAAGAAATTTACGGTTTCGATCCGCTAAAGCGGATCGACCGAGTACAGAGTCTTCGACTGATCCTAAAATTCGGTGCGAGAATGTATGTCAAAAATCGACTTCAAAACTAAGCTGTTTAAAATTAATTCCTGGACCATTCTCAAATTACCGGAGAGCGCCTCCGCAATACTTCCGTCAAGAGGCATGCTAATGGTAGCTGGTACTATTAATGGTGTTGCTTTTAAAACTTTGATCGAGCCGGATGGAAGGTATTCACCAGACCACAAACCGAGCCACTGGTTTAGACCGGACAAAAAATTACTTGATGATGCTCATGCCAAAGCAGGAGATAATGTACAAGTTTCACTTGTTCCTTCCAAAGAATGGATCGAACCGGAAGTACCAGCAGATTTGAAAAAGGCGCTGTCTACATCCCCCAAAGCCCAAAGCTTATGGTACGATATTACCGCCATGGCTCGTTGGGATTGGATTCGTTGGATACGAGCTGTCAAAACACCGAAGACCCGCCAAAAACATATAGAAGTTGCGCTAGATAAGCTGAATAAAGGAATGAGACGCCCATGCTGTTTTAATCGTAATCTATGTAGTGAACCGTATGTATCACACAATTGGGTCCTCCGAGAACCATAAAACTTAAAAGGATCCTGTTTCAACTTCTCCTGCACGCTTAAAATTGGCAAATATCACCCCACTTGGTGAGGTCTTGGAATCAGTTAGAGTGAAAGCGGCGGGAATAGTCCCCTTATCAAATAACTTTTTTCCAGCACCCAGCGTAATAGGGAAGATCTTTAGCCAAAGTTCATCAACTAAATCCTGCTTCAAAAGCGTCTGGGCGAGATTGCCACTGCCATAAACCTGAAGATCGGGACCTTCAGAATCCTTTAGCTTTTTTAATGCTCCGATGCTTTTTACTATGACAGTATTTTTCCAAGTCGCTTTTTTTAGGGTCTTGGAGACAACATATTTTGTAATTTTATTGACTTGAGGCCAGGCGCTGGTATGCTCTGGCCAGTATCCGGCAAAGATATCGTAGGTTTTTCGTCCAAGCAGCAGATCATATTTTCTCTTCATCTGCTTGTCCATGATCTTACCTGAAAAATCATCAAAATATGGAACAGTCCAGCCGCCGTATTTAAAGCCTCCGCTGGTATCTTCTTTGGGTCCGCCAGGAGCCTGCATAACTCCGTCAAGGGTTAGAAAAGTCAAAACAACAATCTTTCTCATATAAACCATTCTACCAACATTATTAACTCATTAAAAGCTAAGGCAAGAGTTTGATAAATTGATCTGGGTGGAAAAGGGCAGCAAAAAAGTCTGGTTCCATAATCCCAAAGTCCAAGGTATTAACTCCGGAATGCACTGTTTGGTGCAGGGTCTTTGTCTTGTAGTAGGGCTTGTTTAAGGTAAAGTCAAAACTATAGTCCGGCAGTAGCAATCGTGCATCGATTGGGCTGGATTCCCCAGAGCTGGTGAGTAGTATTTTTTGAAAACTATCACCCAAGACTGTCGATAGTTTAAAAAGATATACCCCTGCCGCATCTTTGCCCCACCTCAATCCAACCTTTACCTGCAAGATAACCGGTTGTTTAACTTCGACAGTATAGTCAAAAGTTTGTTCTTCAAATTGTGTTTTGCCCACTACCAGAGCCAAAGAAACATTAAAGCTGCCCCGGTTGAAACTTTTAACATGCAGGATAAACGTGTATTCACCGCCCGGTTCTACTCTAGTTGTTTTTGGTAGCTCCACATCCTGGATCCCTAAATCTTGACCCCCCTTTAAGATTACTAGCTTAACCTGCTCGTATTCGTTCCAAGTCGATTGCCCGGTATTTTTGAAAGTAAGGGGAATGGTGTACTCTTCGCCAGCCACAATCGAAGTAAACAAAGCCCCTTTGACCAGCTCAGCTTTATTGACCTGAACTGGCCTGCCAGAAGATTTAGGTAAATCAGCTAGGGTAGTAAAGGGAGAATAGTATTCCGGATATTGCAGCCCCAGGATTTTGAGGTTTTGTTTTTCACCAGTTAGTTTCTTAAACGAAAAATGGTCAAAAGGGTTTTCTTGGTAATTAAGGATAAAAGGAGTAATAGCCACTATTTGGCTACTGGTCCAAGTATTTTCAAAGGCATATTTATAATACTGCGCGACTTTATCAGCATCAGGCAAAGATTTATCAAAATTTATACCTTCGGCGTGTTTCCATCCGGTCTCGGTGATAAACACAGGCAGAGATTTATTTAACCCAAGCTCATAAAGCACCTCCATTTCCCAAGCCCAGGTAGAGGTAGTGCCTCTGCCGGTATCTTCCGGAGATCCAACAAACCCCGGATTAGGATAAGAATGAGAAGACCATCCGTCTAATTTATTAAAGATTCCCGGGACAGCCTTATTCATGTCCTGTAAAAAGATTAATTCATCTGCGTAACTGGGTGCCTTATTTGGGGCAGAGGCATCAAATCCGGCGTTTAAAACGAAAAAATCTTCGTTTTTGGCCTTTAATGCAGCGATGGTTTTATCCAAGACCTTGGCGTAGGACGCGCTATCTACTTGTCCACCCCATTCTTGGCCTTGGTTGGGTTCGTTATAAATGATCACATAGCGGTTTTTAACCGGCCATTTAAGGCTATTTAAAAATTCGGCCCAGATATTTTCCTCGCCGTCAGTCGGGACTTTCCAGGCGCTCCCTTCGGGATGAGTAGCTATCCGCACTAGCGGAATTAAGTGTCTTCTGCGTAGATCATCAAATACTTGTTGCCATCTATTCTTATCCCGGTCACGATTTTCAATTAACAGAGTAACATACCCCCAATCTCCTCCCTTGGAGTTGACAAAAGTTGCCGCAGCCGAGGCTTCGTCAGGGACGGCTGAAAGAATATGGATTCCAAACTTATTATTCAGACTTACTCGGGGGTCAACAATAGCGAAAGCAGGGTACAGAGTACAGGGTACAGTAAACAGTAGGAGATAAAGTGAGATTAAACCTGCGGTCCATCTGTAACCTGTAACCTGTAACCTGTAACCTTTGCTCGATTGACATTCGGGTTTGATTCGGGTAATAATAGGGTTAGCTATGTTAGAGCTGAGTGAACCTATTAATGTTTGGGTTTTTTTTAGGAAATCTACCATAGAACCTTACCTCTTTTTTTGGAATCAACGTCAAATCAAAATCGACAAGATCAATCTTTGTCATCAAAACCGAAATGGATCTTCGCTATTTTATCACTTTTCGGTGTCAGCAGGGGGTAATTTTTATAGACTGGGATTTGATACTACTTCTTTGAAGTGGACCTTAGAAGCAGTTGAGGAAGGATAGATTCATGATTCAAGATACAAGATTCATGAATCCTGAATCATATATCGTGAATCGTATTATAGTACATATTGATTTTAATTCCTTCTTTGCCACAGTCGAGCAGCAGGCGAACCCCCGGCTGCGTGGTAAACCAATTGGAGTAACCGGTGGGGATCGTACGACCAGGACAGTTCTAGGGGCTGCCTCGGTGGAGGCAAAAAAGTTTGGAGTGAGGACAGGGATGCAGATATGGGAGGCTCGCCAGCTTTGCCCCGAGCTAATTTTAGTCAATGGCGATAGCGACAAATATCTGGATACGACCCAAAAATTCTTAAACATCCTCAAGGATTATTCTCCCTATCTGGAGGTTTTTTCTATTGATGAATGCTTTTTGGAGTTGACAGGGCACAGGGGACAGTGTACAGAAAAAGATAACTATAACCTGTTGCAGCTTGCTACTGAAATTAAGTCTCGCATTCGAGCAGAGATCGGGGAATGGATCACTTGTTCGATCGGCATTTCTTACAACAAACTCATGGCCAAACTTGCCGGATCTTTATACAAGCCGGATGGACTAGTGATGATTGCCGACCAAGAAGCCGCTCAATGGATTCTGGATCGAGTCGAGCTAGACGAGATCTGCGGGATAGGTTACAAGACCAAAAAGCGTTTACTGAATATGGGGGTTACCAATTTTAAAAGCTTGAGGCAAGCGTCTAAACAAACGCTGATGGTAAGTTTCAAGTCTTACGGTGAGGTTTTATTTAACTATGCCAGAGGGATAGACCCTACTCCGATAGTACCCTTTTACCAGAAACCGGAAGTTAAATCAGTCGGCCATCGACATACCTTAAGTCACGATACCGAAAGCGCAGAAGAGGTTAAACAGATCTTTCTAAAGATCACTGAGCTAATCTCTCGTAAACTGCGACATAAGAAATTAGTTGGCGAAACAGTGAGTATGTGGTTTCGGTATGCCTTCGCTGAAGCTTTGGAATACTCTAATGGCTCTACCTCAGGAGACGGGCTCGCCCTCCGTAGCTTTAGCGGAAGAGGGATGCAGTTGACTATCGCTCCAACTAGTAGCGGGTTAGAGATCTTTCAAGCTGCTTGGCAAACCTTTCTTCGACTTTGGAATAAAGACAAGATTCGGATGGTCGGAGTTTCGGTTTCGAACTTAACGTCTGCCTACCCCCGGAACAGGACTTTCCTGGAAGACCGATTAAAAGAAGAGCGCATCCTGCAAGCTTTAGACAAAGTTAACGACCGCTACGGAGAGTTTACCTTACAAAGGGCAGTTTTACTAGGAAGTGCCAAGGTTTCCAGAAAACCCAATCCTTTTTTAGCTGACCGAAGATTTAAGCTATAAAGATTAAAGAGTTTCCAGTTTTAGAGTATCAGTTTGGCCGCCAACACCCGGAACGGGTCCACTGAGGATAATCACCTGATCGTTTTTAGAAGCCAATTTATTTTTCTTAATTAACTCCAACGCATGATTCCAAAATGCCTCAGCCTGAGTCTCTATTTTTATATCAAAGGGTCGAACTCCCCAGACCAGGACTAGTTGATTTCTTATCTCCGAGTCATTACAAATAGCAACAATATCCGCCTGGGGTCTAAACGAAGAGAGGGATTGGACGGTTTTTCCACTAACCGTACCGGCGATTATCAACTTAACATTCGCTAACTCTGCCAGCACCACTCCCGCAGAAGCGATCGCTCGGTTGGCGAGCTCTTTGCCGTCGACATCCTCAAGGTCGATACCCACATAGTTTTTATATTCGGTATGCCCTTCTACAGTTAGGCAGATGTCATTCATCATCTTAACTGTTTTGACAGGATACTTACCGTTGGCGGTTTCCCCCGAAAGCATCACTGCATCTGCCTGGTCAAAGACAGCATTAGCTACATCGGAGACCTCAGCTCTGGTCGGACGGGGGTTTTCGGTCATACTCTCTAGCATTTGAGTCGCTACAATTACTGGCTTAAAATATTGGCGGGCTAAACGAATAATTCTTTTTTGAACCAGTGGGACTTCTGCCACGTCTGTCTCGATGGCCAAATCCCCCCTAGCAACCATGATTGCGTCTGTCGCCCTGACAATTTCTTCTAGGTTTTCTACCGCCTGGGGCTTTTCTAGCTTAACGATCAGCTTAGTCTTAGGAGAGTATTTTTTAATTAGGTCACGCGCTTTTTTAAGATCTTCAGGAGATTGCACAAAAGAGATCGCCAGAAAATCTACTCCGGCTTTCAAGGCAAATTCGGCATCTTCATAATCTTTTGGGGTTAAGGACGCCCCTGGTAGGCGAGTGTCTGGGACATTAACCCCTTTGTGAGATGAGATGTAGCCATCATTTTGGACGACGGCTACAATAACTTTACCGTTAATTTCTGTAACCTTGGCTTCAACTAAGCCATCATTTAATAAGATCCGATGGCCTTTTTTAACAAAAGGTGATAGGTCAAAATACATCGGCACTTCATCAGAAATTGGACTTATCGAGAGATGGATTTTTTCTCCTTGTTTTAAAATGATAACAGGATTACGTCCTTTCTCTTGCTGACCCCCTGGGAGTTTGTTGGCATGAGCTTTTAATAGTTCCTCCGAAAGTTGACCTATTCTAATTTTTGGACCTTGCATATCGGCAATAATCGCCAAAGGTTTATCTAATTCTCTCGAAATCCGGCGAACCAAGACTATTTGAGCAGCTTTTTCTGCATGAGTTCCATGAGAGAAGTTTAATCTGGCAACATCCATACCCGCCAAAGCTAATTGCTTCAGGACTGAATAATCCCAAGAAGAAGGTCCAATAGTGCAGACGATTTTTGTTTTTTTATTTTTCACTCTGATATTTTAGCATATGCTATCATTTCTGTATGGATCAAAGTTCTAAAATCAAAGTCGGCATTGGTATTATGGTCTATAGAAATGGACAAGTGCTACTAGGAAAAAGGCAGGGTTCTCATGGCGCAGGTGAGTATGCATCACCCGGTGGGTCGATGGAGTTTGGAGAGTCATTTGCAGAGTCAGCAATGCGTGAGTGTTTAGAAGAAACAGGGATGCGTATTGCCAATATTCGTTTTAGATTCTTAAGCAACCTGCGCTCCTATACCGGGAAACACTATGTCCATATTCAGCTGGACGCCGACTGGGAGAGTGGCGAACCAAGGGTCATGGAGCCAGAAAAATGCGAGTATTGGGACTGGTATAGTTTGGATGATCTACCTTCTCCAATGTTTAAAACTTATGATCTATATTTAGAGAGTCTCGAAACAGGAAGGAATTATTTCGATCAATGAGCTGGCAGGTATTTATGTTGCTTAGTGTACTCTTTGTGTCCTTATCCACAATACTCCAGAGAATAATTCTCAGGGAAAATAGAAGTTCTCCGATAGCCTTTAGTATTTTATTTCAGTTAGTTGTAGCCGGAATGGTTGGACTGTTTGGATTTTTATTTACAGATATGTCACTGCCTAATTTGATACCGATGTCTCCTCGCCTAATCTTACTAGCTGTTCTTTATGCTTTAGCTAGCATCTTCTCCTTTAAAGCTCTCAAAGAAACAGAGGCTTCAAAATACTCAATTCTTTTTACTTCCCGTACGATAGTAGCGGTTGTCTGTTCCTCTATCTTTCTTCAGCAAAACCTTGGTCTGAGGCAAGGGGTAGGCGCCCTGCTTATTTTAGTCAGTGCTGTTTTGGTGACTATCCACCAAGAGAGATTTAAACTAGAACGAGGGGATATTTATACTCTGATAGCAGCGGCATTAGCTGGAATAGCAGTAGTGAATGACAAAATATTGGTAAGCTCTCTCCCTGTATATCCTTTTGTAACTTTGGCCTTTTTATTACCTGCTTTATTAATAGTCCTGGCAAGACCAAAAGAAGTTGTGCATATCAAGTATTTCTTAGGCAAAAGGACGTTGCTGAAGACTCTATTCTTTTGTAGCTTCTTTGCAGCAGGTGCTATAACTTACTATACAGCCTTACAGCGAACTACTAACCTTCCTCAGGCTACGACAATCAACACGACATCAGTTATATTAACAGCACTGTTATCGATTATTTTTCTCAAGGAGACATCCTTTTTAAAACGAAAGCTTCTCGGTGCGTTACTTAGTTTTATTGGTTTAATTCTGGTGAGTTAAGTCGTTTTTTTACTTTATATTTACCACCTTTGGTCTAAAGTAAGATTTCTGACAAATCTATCCTCTAGCAGCCCAAACAAAGAGTGAAAAATTGTTTGTCTTCGGGGAGAAAATAAACATGATTCAAAATCAACTAGAGTGACTCGGAGGAGGGTCAGGCGGTCCTGTGGATCAAAAACTCTATTGATAATAGTCTGTGCCTGTCTGGCATCGGACCAGGTAAGCCCGTTTGCTCTAAAATATTCAAAAGCTAGCTTTACAACCTGGCGCAAAAAGGGGTCTAAGTCTCTAACTGGAATTCCAAAAATACTTGCTGTTTGGCTCATCACTTCACTCTCGTGTCCACCAATACCAGGTACCCACCTAAAAACCGAAGCTGCTTGCTGTACTTTATCTTGATTAGCATCATAAAGTACAATTCCAGCTACGGGTTGTTCTGCGGCTAACTCAACCCTAAGCTCTCCAAGTCTATGCTGGTGAATAGTCTTACTTTTTTGAAGCTCGGGTAATAATGATTGGATAAAAGAGGCAGCTTGGAGCTCGTCTATAATTCTTGAGTACCGGGTAGTTGGTTGATGCTTGGCAATATACCTAGAGCTCCCTCCGAGCGAAAACTCTTGCATCACTCTGCTACAGCCCGGTTTTATCCCAACGTGACTCATCCAAGAGAGCCCTCTTCTTTCAACTCTTTCCCGAATAGTAGCAACTTCGCCGGTGATTCCACTCGGTTGATTTTGGCTAGGTACCAGAAGATATCCGCCTTTAAAATCTACTCTGCCAAGAGAAATTCTGTGTCTTTCGTCAAGCATGGCTGATATTAGATTTGGCGCATGACTCTAGTTCTATTTCCCTCCGGATCTAAATACATCGCACTGCGGGGACTTCTTGTTTCAGGTAGAAGTGTCACTTCTCTTTTTAGGGAATCGATATCTGCAAGGGTCAAGTCACCAACTACTCTACCAAAACGACTAGGTTGATATAGCGAAAGATAGGGGATAATGTCTCTTTGTATGCCAATACAGGTAGGATCTTCGCTTCCAGCTAAGCTTCGTTTATCTTTAAACCAGACTAACCAGTCAAGCTCTTCCTGCTGCCAGCGACCAGGGTAAAGGCTTCTGGCAACTGACTTGGGAAGATATAGAGGATTTAGTATTACTTGCAAAGCTCGAGAGTACCAATCAGAGACAGAATCTACACCGGTGCCGTCGTTAATTGGGGCAGCTCTTCGATGCACGCCTTCTCTTATAATGATACCGGCTTGTAAAATAGTGATTTCCTGTCCAGCTCTGACAGTATGACTGAGGTGTTCTGCGAATGTTTTTCTTACCGCCTCTTGAGGAGGAGGGGCAGGTTCACAGCTTCTAAATAAGCCAGCTGTAGCAATAATAGCTGCACCAGATACAATTCCATATTCGAGGAGGCGACTTCTTTGCATGGACTAATTATAAATCAGCCCAGTGCATTGTGCAACTATAGGACGTGTCCCCATCTGGGACGAAGTTGGAACCTATTTAGCATGATGTAGATTTTTTGCTATAATCCAGGTATGGATCTAAGTGAGATAGAAAAGAAAACATTTTCCCAGCCAAAAGCAGTTACGCTAGATGAGCTTGAATTCCTGGCAAAAACCTATTGGGTTAAGTACCAGCACGAAAGCGATATTCGATCCAAGTGGAAGCTAATAGACAAAGCTGGGCATTATGCGCGTTGGGCGGCAGAAAACGGGGAGGCAAATTTAGACAAACTTTCTTTCTACATCAATATCCTTAGAGAGGAATCTCTTATCCACCCTTCCGAGAACACAAATCGAAGCCTCTCTTTTATAACTTCCAGATGGCTAGATGCATCAGATGCTGGGAATATACAAATCTTGAAGGAAGACAAAGGAAATGTATCCATAGAAAGTGGAACTGTTTTTATAGGAGATCCTTCTGCACTTCCAGATTTTAGTATTTGGCCTGAAATTACCGAAAATGGTCTAAAAGAACTAACCGAAAAAGGAATTGGACTATTTATGAATCCAGGAGCAGACGGAACTTATAGAGTGGTCTTACGTTTAGTTGACGGTCAGTCTCCCGTACTTAAAAAAGAAGAATACAAAAAGGTTGTTATGTCTTCCGAAGCTGAACTTGAGACTCCAAGTGGAGTAATTTGTGTATCAGATATGTACAACTCCGAACATGACACATCAACTAAAATGGACGTAGATTCTGGTAGATATAAGGTCGGAGCTTATTATCAAGATGATGGTAAATCCGAAATGTTTATTGTAGTACTTAGTAAGACCTAAGTTAAATATGACTAATGAGGAAAAAGCAAAAGAAACAATCCCGAAAATCCTCTATAGTGCCCCCAGGGGGATTTGAACCTCCGACCTAATCGTTAGAACCGATGTGCTCTATCCACTGAGCTATGGGGGCTGTCTCGGCAAACCAAATTGCCTGGAGGAATTGTATCAATTTTTGGATTATTTGACAAAGATTGGTGGAGGCTGTTAAAGTTAGTTAATGAACAAGTTGCTGTCTGCTGCTTTAGCAATCCTGTTTTTTACGGTTACTACTTCTGTAGTTTTGGCCCAAACAACAACCACTACTTCAAAAACCCCTCTCGAAAGAGCAGAAGCTCTTAAAACAAGGCTAGAAACAGCCAAGCAAAAGGTAGAGGATAAAATGGAGAGGATCGCCTCCAGAGAAGCCAACTTTAACAAGTTTAAAGACCAAAAAAAGGCTCAGGCAGCTGAGCGGATCAATGCAGAACTAGCTAATATCAATCAGCGTAAAACCACAGAATTGTCTCACCAGCTGGATAAACTAACAGAAATCCTGGGTCGGGTTTCCGAAAGAGCTAAAGATTCTACAGTATCATCAACTTTAGTCAATGAGGCGATCTCTAAGGCTCAAACTGCACTAGATTCAGCTAAAGCAGCAGTGGCCACGCAGCAAGCCAAATCATATTCAATAGTAGACTCTACCGAAACAACCGTCAGAGCAGATGCTAAGTCAGCTCGGAATAGTTTATTCAAAGACTTAAAGGCTACCTTCCAGGCTGTCTTGAGTGTACGCGATGCAATCAGGAATATTTATACAACTGTAGCAAGTAAAAAATAAAATATGGAATCTCAGGAAACAAAAGTTCAAGCTGAAATAAGCCCAAGCTCCAATCAGTCACCTACTCCAATGACTAAACCTGATTTAGTGGCTGTAAATAGCGGGGGGAAGGGAAGATCTTTGGTTTATATGCTACTTATTCTTTTAATTCTGGCCATGCTCGGAGCTGGAGCGTATTTTTTATTCAATACTAACCAGATAGTGAAGGCTCCGGTTGCCTCACAGCAGCCTTATGCCTCCACCCAATCAGTGACAGCTTCCCCAAGTCCTTCTCTCAACCCCTCTCAACAAGCAGCCCAAGATCAATCCGACCTTAATTCTATCGAGAACGATACCTCTATCCAAGACTTCTCTACCATCGACCAAGACCTTTCTAACCTTTAATGCTGCCTAAAGTACTTATTGCTATTGTTGTTGTAGCCTTGACCGGGATATTTATTTTTAAGATATTCAGCCAGCCGCCAAGCTCACCTATTCTTAACAGCTCAACAATTAATAATTCCGGTCCCAAGTTTCAAACTTACAACAGCGATCAAATGGGGATTTCCTTTGACTATGATCCGGCCTACCAAGTAACAGAAGACACAGAGCAGGCTTATTCAATCCGGGGAAATGGGGATTTCCGCAAGAATTTTACCGGATATGTAAGATATGAGCCTCCAATGTTTGTGGCGGCGGTTGCCTTAACAAATAAAGGCAGCATTGATGACGCTCCTCTGACCATCTGGGAATTTGATAATCCTGAAAACATCTCTATTGATAATTGGTACAAGAAATATTGGTACTATCCATTTATGTGGGGTGAGTTTAGTTCAGATCGCAAGAGCGAAGTCGAACCAAAGCTGGAAGCTTCCGTTAGTGGCCATCTTACTGCCGGTAATGTAGTTTCCTACCAGGATAAATCTCCTGTTTATACTTATATCTCAGCAGAGAACAAAATGTATTTGATTCGAAGGTTTACCAAGCCGGAAGATAAATTGGCTACAAAGGCCTTTAATAGTCTTAAAATTAAGACAATTCAACCGTAGAGACAGTTAACACGCTATCTTTGTAATCAAAGATAAACCTGATTGTTTTGTCTTTATTATTTGTAATATAAAGGTTCTGCAGGGCACTGTTTCCACCTTGACCAGGCATACTATAGATCGATACCCCTTGATCCCTGGGAACTTCAGGAATATTAGCAAAATCATGCCTGGTCGGGGCTAGTACATCCAGACCTGCATCTGCGGCGGCCCACTTTAAAATTGAGGCTAAATGACAAACACCATCTCCCATTAAATAGCCATCTGACTTAAATTTTTCGCTACCGTTAAAGTGGGCATTGGTTGTCTTGCTAACCTTGCCGACAAATTGAGGCAACAGATTATCGTGGAAAGCAAATGTTTCATTAGGAGCGAGAGTAAGCTCATATTGTCCACTGGTCTTAACTTTTTCCCAGTCTATCAAGCCTTTATCAGCTGATTCTGATTTGGTAGGTACTGAGTTATTCATATAATTTAAAGTCAGTAAAATATTGTCTTTAAAGACCTCATTAACACTTTCGACCGGGTATCGATTGTCCAGAGACATCTGGTGGGAAGACAAAACAGTAGGTCGAACCTCGAAGCTAGGCTTTCCAAGTTGTAAAAATCCGAATAAAATAGTACTGGCAATTGAGTCTAACATATCCTATAGAGAAACTATAGGCGAGTAGTATATCACACTATGGGACTATAAGCAAGCAATAAGATCTCCTTGCTTTTAAGTAAGGGCTAAGATATATTCTCCATATGGCGATAGTAATGATCGAATATTTAGAAGGCATACCATTGGAGGCTTTTGAATCGGGGAATTTAGATATGCAGCAGATGATCGATATGGGTCTACTAGAGGCAAAGCTTTTTGGTATGGGTAAGAAGGATAATATCTTACCAAGGGGAGCTCAGCGTTTTATGCCAGGAGGGATTGTTCCAATGCTGGTAAATTCTGATGGCACCGCCCTGATATCTTTACAAGGAGAATTAAGTACGGGTGAGGGGGTTTCGAATGTCCCGAGAGTTGAAACAACGCTTAGAAGAGATGCCTCCCCGAGAGTATTTACAGAGGGTGGTAACCAGAGTGGTTACCAAATAATCAGCTTACCGCAGACCGTCTCTTTCCTTCCTTTTATAGCTTGTGATCGGCGAGCTGGGCGGTTAGAAGCTCTCTGTTTTGGTATGCTATCTCATCGACCAGGTGCTAGCCCGGTTCAGGACAGAGCTTTAAGATCAGCTCAAGGAATGAATAGAGCTTTAGGAGTTGAGTAAGCAGTCGAGGCGGCCCATTTAGCCAGGGTCGTGGAAGTTGTGAGTATTAGAAATAGATTTGACTACTACTATAGGTTTGGGTATAATGTTTGTTTATGTCAGAAATTTTAAAAAGAATCAGACGATTACCTAAAAACATAAGAAATCCCCTCCAGCCTTATTCGACCGAGCAAAAAGCAGCCGGTGTTCTTGCCAGTTTGGCCGCATTACCTCAGTTTAGCGAAGATATGGATGGATTAACTGATATAATAAAAGCAGTTAAGACCCCCGTTGCACCCACCCAGCCACAAGATTTAGGTCATTCAACTCAAGCTTTGAATAGAACATTAAAATTATTAGAAAGCAGAGTACATTTAGGTCAATTATCAGAGGATACTACTCAAAAATATCTTGATGCATTAAGACATCAAAGGGAATTGAGTTTACTAAGGCCACCGACTTTAGCCCAACGCATAGGTTCAGGTATATATCATAACCCAGTTCTAAGAGGGGCTAGTGTTGCTGTTATAGCAAGTGTCCCAGGGGGTTTAATTGTGCCCTTTGAATCAATGGAAAGTTTTTTATTTAGAATAGGTTTTTCTACCGCAGTTATGAGTATATTTTTCGGCATTTATGGTGCAAGAAAAAAGACTTAGTTATTAATTTAACTGGATACAGTTATCCAAGGGTATGTTTTCCTCTTTAATCAAACTAAAGGTCGAGTAAATTTTTCAAAGACTTGAAAATCTAAACTCTCGATGATTAAAAGGTCATCTTTATCTGATGTATCCTCATCAAACAAAACTGCAACATCATTGGTTCTTATTAAAATCTTTTTACCAACTCCTTTTGAGTGCGTAGCCTTTCTTATTAGAGTAATAGCATCTGCTAATGACTGATTTTTTCTTTGTACATAAATTGCAACTGGTTTTCCGTCAATATGTTTTTTAAGAAAACCATCAATTCCCTTATTCCGTTCTACAATTACAGCATCAAGTTGAGATAATATTTCTCTTACATAATCTTCCTTATTCAGGTAAGAATCCAATCCTTTCTCTAACCTATGAGATTTGGTTATCTTAGCCTCTTTTATGCGCTTCTTTGACAGTTGTGTGGCTTCTTCTGAAATATCAATCCCAATATACTGTCTTTTATTTATACTAGCTGCAACCAGTGTTGTACCGCTTCCGCAAAATGGATCTAATACCACATCACCTTCGTTAGTCACTAATGTAATAATGCGCTCGAGAAGGATTACTGGTTTTTGAGTTGGATAACCTACTCTTTCTTCCGCTTTTGGGTTTAGATATGGTATGTCCCAAACATCAGAAAGAGGTACCCCCACTTTTTCTTTACCAGTTACTACTTCTCCATTTGCATCTTTTTTATAGACTGTTTTGTTGTGTTCATTTCTTTCTCTCGCTTGTAATATTTGGTCTATGTTTGTAGTTGGGGAGTAGTCTGTAAATTGGGTAAAAAATTGATATTTTTTTGTCTTAGAGTAGAAAAATATATTCTGGTGAGCGTTCAGAAGCCCTTTTTTTGCATTAGACCATCTCTTGTATGTCCATATAATTTCATTTACAAAGTTTTCAGGGCCAAAAACCTCATCTAATAAAACTCTTATATAATGAGATGCGTTCTTATCACAATGTAGAAAGATACTACCAGTATCTTTAAGTGTGCGTTTACATTCAATAATCCTTGTCTTTAAGAAGTTTAGATATTGATCGAGATCCTCCCACTTGTCATCGAATAGATACTCTTTAGAATTATCTCTTGTTTTTTGTATCTGAGCTTTACCTGTAAAGAATGGAGGATCGAGATAGATTAAATCAATGCTTTTATCTTCTACCTTTTTTAATTTTATTAAACAATCACCTAGATATACATTATTTATCTGCATAGTTACCCGTTTTGATTTTTATCTGCTATTCTTGTCAATATTCCTTTGAGATCCACGCCAGTTTTCTCTTTTACATACTCCCATGCCTCGTCACCAAAATAGTATTTTCCATCTACTCCTAAATAAAGGGTTCTTAATGTTTGTTGTATTCTCATGGCTTGCTCTCTTGTGGGATAGTAAAACATAATCCTTATCGGGGTATAACCAGCAGCTTTGATACTTCTCAATCTCGTGTGTTCTTTAGTAATGTGGTCTCCATCGGTTGTGGCATCTTTCCATTTAATTTCAAATGCTTCATTCTCAACCAAACAATCAATTTCAAAGGTCTTTGGACGCTGGCCTATTTTATTTTCAATTCTTGTCTTTCCTTTAGAGCCTGGAAACTTCTCCTTGAAGCATAAAAGAGTAGCTTCTTCTAAAAAAGATCCTGCATATTTATATAAAAATCGACCCTTGTTTTGATAAATATCTATTAAGGCCCCTTCTTCGTCTGTGATGCCAAGGACTCTATAAATCAGATAGTGACTATTTTCATCATCTTTCATAAGTTCAACTCTGTCATCTATCTTTTGTTTCAAAGCAGCAGCATATTTTGTGGCAAGTGCCTGAATTGTTTCTTCGAGCGAGAGGGAAGTACTCATATCTTTATTCTATCAAAAAATCACATTCTTAATTCTTCTAGTTTTGGAGGGCTATAGTGTATAAGTACACCCTGACCGATATCTATTGGTTGCAAACCAATATCAATATGCAAATGTTTCTGGATAACGAAAGCTGGGAATGCTTCAACGTATCCTGAATGAGTTATTTACTGCAGAAGTAGGTAAAGGTGCATTCTTAAATGGCACGAAGATTCAAATAAGTCAAACCGTGGATCTAAGTAAAGCATTTGTAGCTTTAAATCGCGGCCAAAATGCTCAGGAGAAACTAAGATATGGAAAGATTTGCTCATTACTAGCAGGAGAAGTGAGAACTTATCGCTGTACAGGATCCATTGCTACTGACCTATGTTATGTCGCTTCCGGCAGATACGATGCTGAAATTATTAATGGTTGCCCGATCCATGATATCGCAGGTGGTGCTTTGCTGGTAAAAGAAGCAGGTGCGGTAATACTAGATTTTGAAGGAAAAGAGTCGGACTGGGAGAAAAATGTCTCCGATGAAGATGTAAATGATGTAATAATTGCGAATAAGGACTCTGCTACGAAGAGTCAAGGTTTTTTGCAAGGAGTCTGAATTTAAGAAAGAGTGAACAGAAGAACTAAAGGCCACAAACTTTAATTCTTTGCGACATGAGAATATGCCTGCCCGAAGCCCTAGAATTAGAGGTCGGTAAAGATCTTCCATCTGGAGCTTTTATATTGATCAGCCAAAAGTAAATGCAAAAAGTTCTGCATTATTGTCCTCGAATTCAAGGCGAAGTATATGTCGTCCAGGGGAAGAGAGGTTTATCAGTTTGTAAAGTTTATCACTGTTAACTGTTACGACACCGCTTACATTATCCTCCCCAAAATCCTGCATTCTGTCATCTAGATACACTCTTATCTTTGCAGAAGTTCCTTTTGTACGCACGACTAAAAATACTTCTTTTGCCTCAAAATTAAGAGAGAGCGTTGCGCCATTTTGAGGATTGGCATACTCTTCCATAACATTCCAAGCTCCCTTATATGCAACCAGATTATTCCCAAGATTTACTGGTGTAGAATAAGTCCCAAGACTATCTTTCTTAATTGTTTCAGGGGATGCAAAATGTTCGATTCTTTCATATCCCAAATATATTTCAGGGGTTTTTGCGTTAATTTGATAGGTTGGATTGTTTATCTCAAAAGATACATCTGTTGCGCCCGCCTCCTTTAAAAGTTCTTGAATTACTTTTTCACTTTCATCATACGCTCCCTCTCCAAAATGGGAGTCCCTTACATATCCTTCTTTATCGATAAAGTATTTTGCTGGCCAGAAGCGGTTATTATACGCCCTCCAAGTAGAGAAATCATTATCTTGGACAATAGGATAAGTCAGATTAAAGTCTTTGATTGCTTGAGCCACATTTTTCTCGCTCTTTTCAAATTCAAACTCTGGAGCGTGAACTCCAATAATGACAAGCCCTTTATCCCTATACTTTTCATTCCAATCTCTTAGATAAGGAAAAGTTCTTTGACAGTTAATACAAGAATACGTCCAGAAGTCTATGATGACGACCTTACCTTTTAGTTGTGCAAGCGACAATGGTTCACTGTTAAACCACTTGCCTCCAGGAATAATTTCAGGAGCTTTTATACCTTTTGGTTCAACTAGATCAAACATTGGCTTTCCCATATCTTCTTTTTTTGCTTCCTCGCCTTTTTTATCCAGTTGATTTCGAATCAACTCATTGTCTTCAAATTTTGTAAGACCAATACCATACTTCGGAAAAGCGTTTAGTACAAACGTCTGAAATCTTCGGTCAACATTAAAAAATATCCCAATAGCTGTCAGAATCATAAGTACTCCAAACAATTTTTGGATATTGCCCAAGTTAGCAAGTAACCACGGGACTCGGCGAAGGGCATTTTGTCCGCCCAGCATGATTAAAAACATCGGAATTGCTGTGCCAAATGAATACGCAAGTGTGATTAAAAATGCATCAAAAGTAACAGTTCCAGTAATTGCCAATGAAATAACCGAAGCGAGTATTGGGCCAACACACGGTGTCCAAAGAAGTCCCACAGAAAACCCGATGAGCAGTCCTCCTCCAAAACCAGTTCTGCCTTGGTTATTTGGTATAAAGCTTGCCAGTTTAGAAAAAAGCTTCTCGATAAGAACTTGAAACCTTGGGACAAGAAGAGATACTCCAAACCCCGCGACAACAAGCACAGACACGAATCGAAGTGTTTCTGCTGGAATACCACTTAGACGGACAATAGTTGAGAGAAAGAGGGTAAAAAAAGTAAAACTAAGGATAAAGCCAATAACAACCCCCAAAGGTCGAGATTTTCCCGTATTTACCCCACCAATGCTTGAGGTAAGAATAATGGGAAGAATAGGGAGAATACATGGTGAGAGGATGGTTATAATTCCAGCCAAAAATGCAAATGCGATAAGTAGTATCATAAGATTACTTAATATTAGACAAGAGTTCTTCTATCTGTCCACCATTCCATTTCGTGACTTCCTTGCCCGCACTATCTATTTGAACAAATGTATGCTGATAGATTATGCCATACTTTTTGGCAAGATCTTTTTCTTCCTGGTCTGTTTCTGTGTCTTCGTAATTGACTCTAATCAACGTAACATCTTCAGGAATTTTACTTACATTTTGAGTGAAGTTAGCATCGGCCGGTTTACAGATTGGGCACCAAGACGCATAGAAAAATAACACACGACGATTATTCGCGGCATTATTTAAAGCTGACTTACTGTACTCTACGTACCGAGAGCTAGTCGTCGCATCAGTTGGTTCGATTACTGCAGCATCTTTCGAAGTGGAGTTAGACTGAGAAGAATTCTGAAATAAAGCGTATGTGCCAATTCCCAGAACAGCTACAACTGCGATAATAACGAAAATTACTATTGGATTTTTCATATAGTTCAGTTCACCCCCAATCTTTATTTATCGTAGTAAATCAAAGTATAAATTTCAAGCCACCTTTATATTCTGAAATGGGAGTAAAATTCGGAATGTAAACAATAAAAAATGAGGCTCGAACTCGGGGGAAGGTGGCTTTCTTGGGGGAAAACGAAAAAACCGGACGTTTGTCCGGTTTGGAGCGGGAGACGCAAGTTATTCCGAACTCTTTTGGGAAGTCTGGGACATGATTGATAAACTCTACTGTGCTTATAACCCTAAGGATTTCTAATAGTATTGTCTGAGTATTATGGCTTGAAACCTAATAATATGAGCAACCATAACAGGCTAACAAATACTACAACTTCCACCAAAAGACCCCAAGGTCTTTCAAATTTTTGGATTCGCCGGTGAAACTGGACATGTAATAATTTTAGCCAACCTGTAGCAAGATTGCCTTTCCTCTCATAAGCTATGTAGTTGTACCAACCTACAAAATCAGGTGAAGCTGCAACTAGAGCACAAGTAAGGGGAAAGTAAAGGCTGTTATTTATCAATATAAAGACTATCCAAAGTGTTGAGATTAAGGTAATAATCCCCACAATATAACTTAGTCTGTGTTTGAGAACCTCTGGAAAACCTTTTCTGCCTGGATAACCAAAATGCGGCAGAGCATCCATTACAAAGTGTGAAGCAAAAGCTATTGTGACTGCCAAAATGGGCTCTTTAACTATTAATCCAATAATTGAACCGGCAAGAACATGGTTAGTTATCGTCATGCTATCAGTTTACCATTATTGATTACTTTTAAGTAAGAAATACAGCAATTATAGGTTCTTGACAAGGGTTTTAGGTAGCGCCCAAGTGAGCCTAAGATCAAGTCAAAAACGGAGGTGGGAGACGGGATGCCCTACAAATTATGAGACAATTGAAGTTAAATTTTCAATCTAATCAATTTGGAGCTGGTCACCGTACTTTGCTCGAACCTGCGGGAGTTGGTTACTCCGGATTTAATTTTACAACTTAATGCTCTAAAGAGCCACATTGGTACATCGAGTTTTAGATCGATATGATTAGCAATCAAGTCAACAGTTTGATAAAATTGTGCTTAATGAAAATAGTTAATACTTCCACCAAAGATAAAGTTTACGAAGCATGGCTTAAAAGCGAATTTTATCGAATGAAAGATAGTTTGAGCCCAGAACAAGTAGATATTATTGAGAACCCGAACCTCGATAATCGATCCGAAAATGAACAAAGAGAAAATTTGATTTTTAATATATATGGGAGAAAACCAATAATGGATCATGTGCCGACAGATATTACGTGGCATGAGGTTGAGATTGAAGAGAAGGACATAGAAAATTTATACCTGCTTGCCATATGGGACTGGTTTATTGACACAGGAAAAACATTCAAACTCTCAGGAGTATTGAAGAACCTGTCGAGTGGACATGGACATCGTATCTCCAATTTCCCTCCTGGAGCAGCAGATCATAAAGTAAAAATAGATGAGATGCTAAAAACCCCTGACACGGGGGTTCAGGATATCATAATGATTAGTGCTTCAGAAACAGGGCCATTTACAATTATTGATGGTACCCATCGCTCCAGTTTTTTAACTATTAAAGGTGGTATTCCAGGAACTAAAGCGTATTTAGGTATAGCGCCTGATTTATCTAAATGCGTTTGGGCACCTGAGTGGGAGGGTTATCAACAAAATATCTTAGAATTAAACAGAATCGTAGATGAGGGGTACCTTTGGTAAGCGAAGAAAAATATCTTATGAATAATCTTGAAAAATACGAAAAAGATCTAGAAACACTCATTGATTCTGGTGGTGAGCTGTATAACGCAATGCTGTTTGAATGTCACCCCGAACAAATTAAAAAGCAGTTGGGAGAAAAAAGCGAAGCATTTATTAAAGATTTACGCAACTTTAGGGATCAGTATCAAAATTGGTATTCTGAATCTTTGGTGGTTATCAAATTACTATTACCTGACCGAATAAGTGATTTTGTAAAGTTGTATGAAAAACCTAAAAACAGAAAGTCTATAGAGTATGGCAATTACGTCATCGAAGATTATTTGCAAAATTTGGTAGTTACAGCATCTTATGGCGATAGAAAAGTTGGTCCCGAAGCTGCAATTTCTCAATTTCAGCAACAACTTAATATTCTGAAATCTGTAAAGCAAAGATTTAAAAGTTCTCTGTTTGATATTAAACAACTAGTTCAGGCAGATCTATTTGACTCTGAACTAGAAGTTGCTCAAGAACTCAACAAGAAAGGTTTCTCTCGTGGAGCTGGTGCAGTTGCAGGCGTAGTATTAGAATCGCATCTTTTACAGGTGTGTGAAAATCACAATTTGAAAATTTCTAAAAAAGATCCGGCTATCGGCGACCTCAATGATCTCTTAAAAACAAGCAGGGTTATCGAGACATCTGTGTGGAGATACATCCAGCATCTTGGTGATTTAAGAAATAAGTGTGATCATAAAAAAACTAGTGACCCGACCCCAGAAGAAATCGAAGAACTTATTGAGGGGGTTAAAAAAATCTCAAAAACCGTTTTTTAATTATTTCTTTAACATCCTCTTCTTTTCAATAGTTTTTTCTATTAGATAATCCGTTAACCTAAGTAATGCAGATCCTTGCTCGTAAGCTTGTTCGTCAGTGAGTTTGATTCCATATTCTTTGAATGCAATTTTTTTAAATTCTTCAAGCTCTTCTTTATTTATTAGTAAATCATCATCCATAGGTTCTATTCTCTTTGCCGGTATTATATGTCTCCAGGCTAATGGGATTTTAGCAGAATTTAAGGCTAGAACTCAAGAATAGGTTGATTTATTGGGGAAAAACAAAAAATCCGCACGTCAGTCCGGTTTGGAGCGGGAGACGCAAATTATTCCGAACTAATGCTCGTCCAATTCCTATCTCATTTTAGCAAATTGATAGGAGTTTACCAAGAAAAATAATCCTGAAAATGATATAATGTGAATATGTACAACTGGAATATAAACACTTCAGAACTTAAGAAAAATCCTGAAAGATATGCTATATGGAAGTTAGAACAGAGTGTTAATTTTGGTCTTAATGGTACTAAGTTAAAAATCAGCGAATTAAAAAAATATTGGCCTAAACTCCACATTGATCCTCAAAGAAAAAAACTTCTTGAGATGTGGCTATGGCAAAAACAATCTTAACTCCAAAGCAACAACTCCTTCTTAATCTTATCTTCCAACAAAAGGATATCATGAATAATTTCTATTTATCTGGTGGAACAGCGCTTGCTGAATACTACCTTCACCATAGATTATCAGAAGACTTGGATTTTTTTAGTCTGGAAGAAGTAGATCCTATGAATATACAAGTAAGTTTAAAAAATATCCAAGACAAAGCTGGAATACATAAGATTGACTTTCAACAAAGTTTTAACAGAAATCTTTTCTTTCTCCACACAACTGATGGGGTTATTAAAACAGAATTCACCTATTATCCTTTTACTCAATTAGAACAACCAAGGATCATAAATGGTATTAAGGTCGATGGCTTACTAGATATAGCCGTTAACAAAACCTTTACTCTTTACCAACAGCCAAGTAGCAGGCATTTTATTGATTTATACTTAATTTTTAAGGAAAAGGGGTGGAGTTTTAAGGAACTAATAAGAAAGGCACGCGCTAAGTTTGATTCAGGCATTGATCCAATCCAGATGGGACAACAACTCTTAAAAGTTATTGGAGTATTAGATTATCCTACTCTGATTATAGAATTACCAGAAAAAGAATGGCAGAATTTTTGGCTACAGGAAGCTCAGAATTTAAAAGAAGAGGCTCTTGAATAAGTTTTCTGACATTCAAATTATTTTGAACTTATGTTAGATAAAATCTTCATACACTTTTGCAAATTAATGGAAATTTGTTAGGAAAATAGCGTATAATTTAGCTACAACCATTAAGATTTATGGTACGTAATTTGATTTCGGTTAAGGCCGCAATTCTAGCTTTTGAGCTTGCTTTTGTTCTATGTTTTTTTAGTGGAATCTTTTATGTTTTCTCGAGCGGTTTCTACTCAAAACACGATTTACCTCACTGGTACTACGTCAATCGAGGCCTGTTTATCTCATGGGCAGGAGTTAGCCTAAGGGATACCGCAGTAGAATTACCTCTAATCAAAGCTCCGTTTATTTTAATAAAAGAAGATTGGGTAGGAGGAGAATGGAATAAAGTTATAGATCTTGGTCGATTTCTGCCAATTTTTGCAAGCATTTTTATATTGGCTTACTTAGTTGCATATCCTTTGATTCGGGCTTCAGATAAAAACAAAAGTATAAATATATTTTTAATGCTTATGTATTCTGTTTTGTTTCTGCTCTGTATTTTTTTCTATTTTTTCTGGTTCCCAAGAGTTTAAGATCAAACCTCTTCCTATGTTATTCGAAACTCTTCTATGGATTCCGCAATCTCACGCGAATGGTGAGCTTGCCGAACCCAGAGCGGGAGACGCATTTTATTTGGAACCGCTCCTCATTGAATACTTATCTCATTTTAGCAAATTGATGAACTTTTACGAAGAGGAGCCTGATCATTTGATATAATCCAAATATGGTAGCACAAATCAATACGGTAATAATTGGCGCAGGACAAGCAGGGCTTTCTGTAAGTCATCTTCTTACTCAAAAAGGCATAGATCACCTTGTTTTAGAAAAAGGTAAAGTTGGTGAGGAATGGAAATCGCGTCGTTGGGACGCTTTCCATCTGATTACACCAAACTTTATGACTAGGCTTCCAGGTTTTCCATACAAAGGTGGGAAACCAAATGGATTTGATTCTAGAGATGAAATTGTCAAGCATTTTGAAAACTATGCAAAATCATTTAATGTACCCTTATCTGAGAATACTGAGGTTACTTCAGTTACTAAAGATAAAGATGTATTCATAGTAAAAACAAACAAGGGAGATTATTCAGCTAAAAATGTTGTAGTCGCAATAGGTTCATTTCACAAACCTTTAGTTCCCGATATTTCTAAGAATTTACCTAAGGATATTCTTCAGATCCACTCTTCTGACTACAAAAATGCCAAGCAATTACCAGATGGTGCTGTGTTGTTAGTTGGTGGAGGCAATTCCGGAATTCAGATTGCAAATGATTTAAACAAATCAGGAAGAAAGGTCTTTCTTTCAATTGGCAGAGTGAGAATTGTTCCTAGGGTTTATAGAGGTAAAGACTTCATGGAGTGGGCTGAAATCTTAGGAATATTAGATAGAAAAGCGGAAGAAACATCAGAAGAAGTAAAAAATACCACTCCGCCAATTCTATATGGCAATCCTGAAACAGTGAATTTAAGGAAACTGGCAAAAGACGGAGTTCAGTTAGTAGGAAGACTAAAAGATATAAACACTTCAAAAGCTATATTTAATTCTGATTTAGATGAAAATATCCAAAAAGGAGAAAGTGCGTTAATTGGATTTAAAACTACAGCAGATAAATATATTACAGAACACAATTTAGACCTTCCTGAAGAAAAAGAAGAAAGTGAAGCATTAGAAATGCCAAAAGGTATAGAATCGCTCGATTTGAAAGCAAACAATGTAACTTCCGTTATCTGGGCTACTGGTTTTAAAGATGATTATGATTGGTTAAAAGTAGATGTTTTTGACAACCAGAATCAGCCAGTTCATATAAAGGGAGTTAGTAAAATTCCTGGATTACATTTTATCGGTTTAAGATGGCTATCAAAATATAAATCGTTCTTATTATGCGGTATAGCTGAAGATGCAGAATATTTAGCTGATCACATTAAATGAGTAGCGAAAGTCCGACTCCCGTCTCTTTGAAATAAAATTAGGCACGAATACTTGATGAGTTTTATGAAGACAAAATCTTTCGAAAAGAGTAGGATTAGCCCGATATATCAATCTATTCGGGACTTCGATGGGACTACCATCCCGTCTGGAGCGGGTGAGGGGAATCGAACCCCTTACGTTCACTTTGGAAAAGTGACATTCTAACCGATGAATTACACCCGCAATAAGTACATATTCTCCCAGAAACAACAGTTTTTCGCAAGAATTAGAGAGATTTGTTTAAGAAGAGCTCAAAATTCTATATCTTCGTCTGGGCTTTCTGTTCTTTGATCTGCTCTTAATATTCGGGGGGTTCTTGGGAGGGCAATTCTAGCTGGGGATGGTAATACAAAGCCTCTGAGGGGATCATCTGCAAAGGGCATACCAAGCATGCGATGATTACGAACCTCTTGTAGTCTTTGGTTTAGATCTATTTTCCCTAATCCTCTTTCTAAAGTATCAAAAAAGGCATCACTACCTCGAACTGGTACTGGCAGTATAAGTTTATCCCGAGGTCTTTGTTTCGGAGTATAGATATTTGGATACGGTTCAGCAAAACATACTAACTCTATAGGAGCATGTCCAGGCACAACCTCAGCATAAGCTTGCATCCATCGAAGATCTCCGTCTTCATCTTCAAAAACAACAGGGTCTCTTAGTGAAGGGCCTAGGTCTTTAGTTGTAAGGACAAGAGGACTTCGCTCATACCAAATATCAACATCTTGCTTAACGTAGAGTTCGTCTGAATCCCTACTTCGTCTGATTTCATAGGGATTTCTATCGGTTTCAGCAGATTTAACCAGCCACTTTCCCTCAAATGAAGTTGGGGGCATGTAGCCATTAAATTCATCCAGGTCAAGCTCTTGCAGAAGATCGGAGAGGGCTTTTTTGTCATCACCCTTCGCTTTTTTCAACAAGCGCTTATATAGCATATGATTTCCGGCCCTCAGAAGATCTGAACTATCTTGTGGCTGGGGCCAATTTGGATGTGACTCCAGCCAGTTAATAGAGAATCTTCCAGTTACTCTAAAAAGTTTTCCGTGAGGCGCCTTCCACCCAGATTCTCCAGTTACTGGATTAGCTTCGATAGAGCATGTTTGAAGAGGTAGGGATGCCAGAACTTTGTTAATCTTGCTTCGCTCTGACATGTAGCTATTATAGGAACTAGGCTAAACCCTCACAACTATTAGATTCAGAAAATATTAGCCTCGATATACTCTTGGATTTCTATTCCAGCTTTGGAATAACCCAAATCAAAGGTCACATGCTTGCCATCTCTTAGAAAAATACTTAAGTATTTGGGCCAGCCGGACTCGTTTTTTTGAATATTTACTCTTTTGATATCTTTAAACAGGTAAGTATCAGTCTTTGTCTTAAAAGTCCAGGAGGTAATACAAACTAGTCTGTCCTCATAGACCACAAGCTCAAACGGCATCTTGGCATTGGCACCAGGAATCCGATATTCCATAACCGGTGTCAATTCATCCACACAACATCATAGCACTATATCCTATAAATTTATCTATTGACTTTTAAAGACTGTAATATTAATTTATGAGTTAGTGATTACACCTAAAGAATCAGTCAGAAATCTTCAAAAATTACTTGATCCAAATAGGGGTCGAGTTGTGGCAGCATCCCTGAGTCCAGACGGCAGACATATTAGACTCTTTGCAGGAATGGGCGGTAGAAGCCATGGATCCAAAAATAGATGGTATCAGGAGATTCCTGAGCTGAACGGCAATGGAAACTTTATTAGAACAGCTGTCCAAAACCCAGCATTTCAGGCTGGCGACCCAACTGCTACACTTTATGTAGCTCAGAGGTCCTGGAACGGTTGGCATGTTGCCTCTAATGGTGAGCAAACAGAAGGTATCGCTGTAGCACTTGCAGTAGATTCCTCGTTCGAAGCTGGACAAAGGTTATATAAAAATGAAGGTGAGGCTAATGGGTATACTGCTAGAATAACTGTCGCAGCTCATCAAGACCTGGATCATGTCTATTTGGGTAAGATCGTCAGCAAACCCGACGATCCAGAAGACTCAACCTACCATGTATGGACAGTGGGCCCAGAGGATCAATTAAGTCTAAACCCAGGACAAGGATGGATGACGCGGTTACTTACGATGGTAAAGGAGGTTTGGGCCCTAATCGCGAAGATCCCTGGGGAGTGCTACTTAGAGGGAGTCTAGAGCAGAACATGGAGAGGAAAATCCTAATACTACGTCACTTATAAAAGACCTATCTTTTATGATATTCTCATTTCCAGATGCTTTTTAGCTCACCGATATTCTTATTTCTGTTTCTCCCTACTGTTTTAGTAGGCTACTTTTTACTTTTCCGTAAACATAAAAACCTCTTTCTTATTCTGGCTAGTTTATTTTTTTATGCCTGGGGAGAAACTACATATATCTTTTTGCTACTGGGTATTATTTTAATCAATTATCTATTCGCTCTGAGGATATCCAAACGCAAAAAGGGTTTGGATTTATGGTTTTATTTTGGGATACTGACAAACTTGGGTATTCTGGTTTACTTTAAATACCTAGTATTTTTTGCAAGTTTTCTTTTAAAGCCCCTTGTTCTTCTAAACCTCTCTCTTCCTAGCGTTAGCCTTTATACACCTCTTGGAATATCCTTTATTACCTTCCACGCCCTGTCATATTTAATTGATGTCAAACGTAAGACCATTAACCCGGAAAAAAAGTTTTCTAAATTTTTGCTATATATGTGTTTATTCCCTCATCTGATCGCCGGACCGATCGTACGTTTCAAGGATATTGGCAGGCAAATTAGAAAACGGGGGGTGTCACTTGAGCTTTTCTCAAGTGGAGTAGCTAGATTAGCTGTAGGACTAGCCAAAAAAGTCGTCATCGCCGATACTTGTGCGACTGTTGCTGACCGAATCTTTGCAATCAGGCCCTATTACTTATCTTCAGAGCTCTTATGGATCGCTCTACTCGCTTATACATTGCAAATATATTTTGATTTTTCTGGATATTCAGACATGGCAATCGGCTTGGCAAAGATGTTTGGTTTTAACTTCAATGAAAATTTTAATTATCCCTATATTTCCAGATCAATTCAGGAATTTTGGAAAAGATGGCATATGACTCTTTCGTCTTGGTTTCGGGACTATGTTTATATCCCCCTGGGCGGCAGCCAAAGAGGCTTAACAAAAACTTGTTTAAATATACTTATAGTTTTTACTTTGACAGGTCTTTGGCACGGTGCAAGTTGGCACTTTGTAATGTGGGGATTGTATTACGGAATCTTACTTGTTTTAGAGAGGCTATTTTTAGGGAAGTTTCTAGCTAGGAGCTGGAAACCGATACAGTATTTATACACTATATTTGCAGTTATGATTGGTTGGTTAATATTTAGAACAGACAGCTTAAACTACACCTTATTTCTGCTCAAAATAATGTTTGGCCTGACCCCTGGAAACCATACTTTAAGTCCCTTTATTTTTGTTTCCAATTACCAACTACTGATCCTAATTATTGCGATCTTTACCGCTCTTCCCGTAGTTTCCAAAATTAACCAAACCTTAAGCAATCATCAAACCGTACTCCAATTTGGTAAGACTATTTTTATTATCACCTTGTTTATTTACTCCATAATTTCGGTTGCCGGAAGTACCTTTGCACCATTTATTTATTTTCGTTTTTAATATGAGAAAAAATATTTACTATTACTTACAAATATATTTATTTTTAATAGTAATATCTTCCTCCGTTTTTGGATATCTTAAGGGAGTAAATAGTCGCTTTACTTTAACAGAAAACCGCAGTTTAGCCCAAAAACCGATCTTAAAAATACAGAACCTAAAAACATTTCCCAAACTATACTCAGATTTTTTTAATGACCACTTTGGTTTTCGTCCACTGCTTGTTCAACTTGGGAATATTATCCAAGTCAAGTTATTTAAAAGTTCACCTAACAACTTGGTAACAATTGGTAAGGATGATTGGTTCTTTTACAACTCAGAGGATACTTATTTAGATAGTTTGCATGCCCACCCTTTTACAGACGATGAACTCTTGAAAGTCAAAACAAATTTAGTTAACGCCAAAGAACACTGGGCTACTCAAGGAGCAAAATTTGTCTTTCTTATTGCCCCCAAAGCTCAAACTGTTTACCCGGAGTTATTGCCAAGTTATCTAAAATCTAGCAATGGGTTATCCCAAAGAGAACAAATTAAAAAGTATCTCCAGGGTTCTAACATTTCTATTATCGACCCCACAGAAAGCTTGACGCTTGCCAAAAGCTTAGGGCAAGTTTACTACAAATACGATACGCATTGGAACCAGCTAGGAGCTTGGGTCGTTTATCAGCAGTTGTTAAAAAGCTTATCTACAGACTTTCCAAGCTTGCAACCCACACCCCTAGAAGACTTTACAGTCTCCTACGCGGACAATCCGCGTAAGGATTTGGCAGTCTTAGTGGGAGGAGAAACTTTTCTACACGAAGAGGAACCGATGCTAAAATTAAAGTCAGGAGAAAAAGCCTTGGATATCGTCTCACCCTGTCCTAACCTCTACTTTCAATGTCCCAAGATAGTCAAAGCTATCCAGGGTCAAGGTACCCCCAAGGCGTTATTTTTAAGAGACTCATTTCTGACAAATGTAATCCCTTTTCTTTCTGAGCATTTTAGCGAGTCGACTTATCTGTGGGGAATAGCGCCATATTCTCTGCAGGATTTTGAATCTACTCGGCCAGATGTTGTGATTTATGAATTAACAGAGCGCGATTTATGGAGACTTCTTACCCCGGTGTTTGAATAGTCTTTATTTTTTCAAAATTTTCCTTTAACTCATCTGTCGAAACTTGTTTAGCCAAAGAAAAATCTAACTCCTCTTCATTGTCCATGGGAATTAGATGTAGGTGAGCATGGGCAACTTCCAACCCAGCAATCATCACTCCAATTTTATGGGTTGTCGGACGAAAAGCTTTTAGAAGATCAGCAGCTACTTGTTTTGAAACAGCCATAAGTTTATTCATTAGCACTTCGTCTAAATCAAAGAAATAATCGATATGTTTTTTGGGAACAACCAGAGTATGACCCGGTTTGATAGGAGCTATTGTTAAGAAGGCTTGAATATCATCGTTTTCAAAAATTTTAAAACCGGGTATTTTCCCCTCAATTATCTGACAAAAAATACATTCTTCCATAGCTTAAACATATCAGATCTAGCTACAATTTTAAAGCGGTATTAACTTTTCTAAAACAATTTAGGTGTACAAAACTACTCTATTAAGCTACAATAATGGGCGATCGGGGTGTAGTTCATCGGTAGAACGCTCGCTTTGGGAGCGAGAAGTAGCAAGTCCAATTCTTGTCACCCCGACTGAATATGTTAGATCCCTACCAGAAGAGTAGGCAGTAGCATACTGATAGCAAAAGCGTAGATGAAATCAAACCAGAAGATTCGAGCCATATTGGCAAATTTAATTATCCAGGCAAAGATTTTAGAAACGAAGTAAAAGAAGTCTCTTTCGTGAGTCAATTTAACCTGCTCCAGAAAACCAGACATATCTTCATTACTGGGAAAAGCATGCATACCGATGGAAAATCCAACCCAGGCGATTAGCATAAAAACAGGATTATAACTCTTGGCATTTAAAATCATCAACGGGAAAGCGGCTGAAAAGGTCAGCAACATACAAAGAAGGGTATTTACGATCAATGGTCCGACCGAGATCAAGAAGGAACTCCGCAAAGATTTAACCTGTCCATGAATGACGAACCCTGCAGGGTTTCCAACTCTAAAATAACAAACTCTATACACTGGTACTTTAGCCAAATCACAAAAAAATCTATGGGCAGCCTCATGGGCAATAACCCCTGGGAATGTGACTAATGAGATCAACCAACCTGGTATAAAAAACATCTTTATTTTATGACATCAAAATATTCTTCATATTTTGCAGGGATAACCTCCTTTATTCTGGTCCAGTCGTTTTTTTCCAAACGAAGATCTTCCAGATAAATGAGGCCATACTCATCATCTGATAGGTTCTCGTTTTTAAAATATGCTTCGGCCACAGAAATCCGAGCTTCCTTGGAAGAGGGGACTACGTCTAGTACCGCCAAGTAATTATCGATAGCCTCATTATAGTTTTCGTTATAAAAAGCATGTCGACCGGCCTTGAGATCTTTTGAAGCTTGAATATACATCGGGGCAAGGAATAGGGAATAGATGGTAGAAATAAGCACTCCAGCTGAAAACAATAATACCCACTTAGGATAAGAAAAGGGTGATAATGGTTTACGTGCCTCTAGTTCTGGCATTTGATTTGATTTAGTCAGTTATAAATCTATCAGATATATACTAGATAAATCAAGCCTATGAATTTTGTAAAAAGTTCTATATGGTGCTGGTGGAGGGAGTCGAACCCTCATAGGCGTAGCCCACACGCTCTTAAGGCGCGCGTGTATACCATTCCACCACACCAGCAAACAACCATCGTATTGTACCATGGTACAATCACAAGTATCTATGTTTGGGGTTAAAAAGATTAGTCTAGCTTTGTGCCTGATATTATCTCTGCTAATTTTTGCTTTTATCTTCCTTCCCAAAACCCCTAATCAAATTAAGGTATCTGGCACTCCTTTGAGTTCTATTCGCCAAAGCATCCTCACAGCTGTCCAAGCTACAGCAGCTGCATCTACCCCTAAGCCTAAAACCGCCACCTCTTCGGCCTACTTTATTCCAAAAAATTACGGTAGACAAATTAATGTGCCTATTCTGATGTATCATTACATCGGGGCTAATCCTAACCCCGGCAAGGACCTGGCCAGGGATAATCTTTCGGTAACCCCTGAGCTATTTGAAGAGCAGCTGAACTATTTAGTTTCCAATGGATACCACACCATCTCTCTGGACACTTTACACGCTATTTTGATGGGAACAGTTCCGGCGCCTCAAAAACCCATCGTACTAACCTTTGATGATGGGTATATAGATTTTTATATTAACGCCTACCCCATAATTAGAAGGTTAGATATACACGTTACCTCTTTTTTGCCTACGGGACTCATTGGAACTAGTTATTATATGAACTGGGATCAAGTCAAAGAAATCCACTCTTCAGGTTTGGTTTCTTTTCAAGCACATACTATTCATCATGCTAATTTACCAACTCTTTCCTTAGATCAGGCCAAGGAAGAGATTTCTCAGAGCAAGCAAACTTTAGAAGCTATATTAGGCGTACCCATAAACTTTTTTTCCTACCCATACGGCACATCCAACCCGGCACTTTGGAAGCTTGTCAGGGAGTCGGGATTTGTAGGCGCTGTAGGTACTTGGACCGGCAGAATAGAGAGTGAGGGTAATCTATTTAATATGCCCCGGATTAAAATTCCGGGAGGTTTGCCCTTAGCAGACTTTATCAGGAGAATTTGAGCACAAAAAAACAGGGCAAAGACTTATCCTCACCCTGTTTTTAAAAAAACCTTATCGATCTTCTCGAGGTCGGGCTTCATTGACTACAATTTTACGACCATCCATATCTGAACCATTGAGTTTAGCAATAGCCTCATCAGCTGCTGCATCATCAGCCATTTCCACAAAACCAAAACCGCGACTTCGTCCGGTTTCTCGATCTTGTAAAACCTTAGCGGAAAGAACTTGTCCAAAAGGAGCGAATAAATCGTTTAATTGTTCGTCAGTAGTAGCCCAAGGAAGGGAACCTACAAATAATTTTTTCAAAAAACTCACCACCTTAACTAGTCACTAGCTCTAGATCCTAGGACTAGTTAAACTAAATCCGGAACTATCATAGTACTATTTATCATCATACAGGAAATGCTTTCGGAAGTCAACCAGATAAGAAACTAGTTACTCAGGACATAATAAGTGCTTGGTCCCTTGCCCTGTGATACTAGCATCCCCTTATCCACGAGAGCCTTTAGTCTAAGCTGGGCTGTTCTTTTGGCAATTCCCAAGATATCCTGAACATCTTGAGATGTAATCCTTCCGGTGGTGGTCAGAAAATCGACAATAATGGCTTCATCTTTATCCAAAAAGACTTGGCCGCCCTTTAGTGCTATCTTGTCAAAACCTATCGAGGAGATTGCCTCGGCGACCTTTTGGGCTTCAACCAGGAATCCTCCCACAAAATATTCTAACCAGGTAGTAATGTCCTGACCCTCTTGATAACGCTTCCCTTGAACCATGTTTTCTGCATTGTAGTAACCCTGTCGATCTCGATTGTAATAATCTTCCAGAACGATTATTTTTCGAAAATCCCAGCCGTCCCGGTAAAGTAGGTACTGAGTTAACAGTCTTGCCATACGTCCGTTGCCATCGGTAAAAGGATGGATCGAAACGAATTGGAGGTGAAAAATACCAGCTTTGATGATCGGATGAATCATGCTTGAAGAATTAACCCAAAGTAATAGTTGATTGATCAGAAAAGGCACCTTAGAGGCTACCGGACCCTCATATCTTAGAATCTCCTGACCATTACCCAAATCATCTACAACAAAGATTGAGGCAGGGCGGAAATGTCCACTTTTTTTGGTCTCCAGTAGTCCCTTCATTAAAATCTGATGCAGCTGCAGAATTTTATCTATCGTCAGATGCGTATAGCTTACAGACAACTCTTCTATTTTTTGCAGGGCCACTTGATAATTTTTCACCTCCTGAATGCTTTTTTCATCTCCGGCAATCTTTTCACCTGCCAAAACCTTTTTAACCTGAAACTCGGCTAGTTTATTGCCTTCAATAGAAGTAGAGGTATGCGCCATGCGCACAATAGCCTGTCGGCGCATCTGTGCTTCGTTAAGCGGGAGGACTCGGGATCTTTCAACCAAGGTCTTGATTTGGGCTATCTCTGATACTGCTGAGAGGATTGATGGTGAAATGATGTAGTTGGGCTTGTACATAACGGTTATCAGTTCATGGTTGTCGGTTCTCAGTGAACTGTGAACTAGTGTAGTATACCACAAATGGCGCAATAATCGCGCAGATTATTGTGCAAGGCAAAATTACTTACTTGAATTTGCTTGCAACTGTCTATATATTAAATAGATATGGATTCAGAGAACTCTCCGGTTGTTGATGCAGAAATCATAAATGATGAAGCTTTAAATAAGGCCTCTGCAGGAGGGGCTCAGGTTTTGATAAACATGGAGGGTTTAATCAAAAGCCATGTTAGCTCCATTGATAAACTTCAGGATGAAGCTAAAAAGCATAAGGGGATGCTTGACGATATTTTTGCTAACGACCCCACCTATCAGGCGCATGATAAGGCAGCCAAAGAGGCTTCCAAGGTTAGGGCCACTACCCGCGCTCAGATACTAAAACAACCTCAGGCTGGCGAACTGGCCAGTAAAATAAAGGCGCTTAAATCAGAGGTCAAAGAGTTACAAATAGCCCTGTCTGATTATCTTCAAGAATACAACCGCATGTCGGGGGTGAATGAAATAGAAGGTGAGGATGGTGAGGTTAGGGAAATAGTCTATGATGCCAAGCTGGTCAAAAAATCTTCGATTTTTAAATGATAGTATCTTTACTTATTCTTTGATACGATAAAGACATGGAGTCGGTTCCTCAAGAAATACAAACCACAGACAGAAGGCAGCGCTTTTTTAAATCCTTTGAAGCTAAATCCCTTAGATCACGTTCTTTTCTAACCAGGGTGGCCGATGACTTAACCGCCATATGTGGTTCAACATCTTTTCTGGTCTTTCATGTATTTCTCTTTTCCGGTTGGATTTTGATTAATACCAACCTAATTCCAGAGGTTCCTCCTTTTGACCCCTTTCCTTTTGGACTTTTAACGATGGTTGTCTCCCTCGAGGCGATATTTCTGTCGATCTTTGTGCTGGTTTCACAAAACAGGTCTTCATATATCAGCACCATCCGAGACGAAGTCCAGCTTCGGGTGAACTTGATTGCCGAAGAAGAAATTACCAAGGTTTTGCAACTGCTGGACGAAATGAGATCTAAAATGGGAATTACAAAAGAGGATCCAGAGCTTGTTAGGATGCTGCAAAGAACTAATACTAGCTATATCGAAAAATCAATTGAAGAGCAGTTGAGCACTGCTAATCGGCCAATTATGCAAGACCTAAAAGATGAGATTAGAAAACCTTTAGATAAAGTCCATTCTTTTACCCAAGAAGTACGGGCAGAAGAAGAAAAGATTAAAGAAGCAATCAAAAAAGATTAAAAAACTCTCGACTCTTTCTCTGCTTCAACTAGGGTGGCGTTTCTTTGCAAATCATCAGGAATAACAAACTTTATACCCTTACTCAGAGTCAAAAAACCAAAACCCGAGGCAGCAATCGCGGCCATGCCGCCC
This sequence comes from Candidatus Daviesbacteria bacterium RIFCSPHIGHO2_02_FULL_43_12, assembly GCA_001776775.1. Lineage (GTDB taxonomy): Bacteria > Patescibacteriota > Microgenomatia > Daviesbacterales > UBA10151 > HO2-FULL-47-45. Next base: position 19,520 of record MFDD01000002.1, on the reverse strand, counting down.
ACAACCAAGCCCCATCTTGGTCCAATATGTTCACCGATCCAGCCAATAATTGGACCGCCAATTGGGGTAGAGCCCAAAAAAGCCACTGTCCAAAACGACATGACGCGACCTCTCATCTCCGGAATACTCTCCAGCTGTAATATAATATTTCCTAAAGACGTAAAGTTGATCGAGAAGATGCCCACTACAACCATCGCCACAACTGCCATTATTAAAGTGGTGGCTAAGGAGGCGGCCAGCAAACTTATCCCAAAAAGGAAGGCTGCCCAGACTAACATTTGGGGCGAGGTCTTATGTCTGGAGGCAGTAATTAGCCCTCCGATGACCGAACCTACGCCCATCGCCCCTGTCAGTAGCGCATAGCTTCCGGCGTCTCCACGAAAGGTAAATTTAGCAAACAGCGGCAGGATTACGGAAAATTCATATGACAGCGTGCCAATAATTGCCATCATTAAAAGCGTGTATAAGATCAGAGGGGAAGATCGGATATAGCGAAAGCCTTCCAAAAGCTGCCCTTTGGACTTTTGAACTAAAGGAAGTGAGAGCAGCTCCTGTTTTTTCATTAACATCAGCACAATGAGGATTGCTCCGTAAGATAAACCATTAATAATAAAGCAAATTCCTAGTCCAAAAGTAGCTATCAAAACCCCGGCAATAGCCGGCCCGATAATTCTGGCCATATTTACTTCACTGGAATTGAGTGAAATCACATTTGATAAATTCTCTGCTCCGACCATTTCCATTAAAAAAGTTTGGCGGGTGGGGTTATCGAAAGTATTCACCACTCCGAGACTCAAAGCGAGTAAATAAACCATCCAGAGTTTAATTGATGTTGTTATGACTAAAATTCCTAGTATTAAAGCCAGTATTCCAGAAATTGATTGAGTAATAAAAAGTATTTTTCTTTTGGGGAACCTGTCTGTAATCACCCCACCCCAAGGCCCAAGAATTAGAATTGGTAAAAACTGTAAAGCTGTCACCAAACCAAGGGCGGTTCCTGAACCCGTCAATTTTAGTACTAGTAAACCCTGACCGATCGTCTGCATCCAGGTGCCGGACAATGAGACTGCCTGGCCCAAAAAATATAGGCGGTAGTTGCGTATTTTTAGCGACGAAAAAGTTCTGGCAGTAAATAGTCTAATATTTTTCATAGCGACTCTATTCTTATTTAAGGGAATCTAATACTTGGGCGATCATTACCGCATGTTCCGGACCCTTCGCGCTTTCTAACTTTGATCCATCAAGCCAGTATATCAGACAGCAAATAATTCACGCACTCGCTTTATGATTAAATTCTTGCTCTTTGAATTCAGATCACCAACTACGTTCCTAATAATAGTTGCATCAGCCGCAAATAACTTATCTGGTCGCACAAAACTTAAGACTGGTAATTTGCCACTTTTAAAATCCTCAGCTTTAATTAAGACGGCTGTTTTACTAGTATAGGACTTTGAAGTAATCTGGCAAAGAATAAGATTGTCAAACTCTACATTTGCCAAGACTAATGCCGGTCGAACTTTTTGGCCTTTTAAATTGGAGAACGGAAATGTTACAAGAACAACGTTGCCTACTGCAAGCTTTCCCATGCCTCATCCTCTTCAGGTCGATTCCAATCAGCTCCCAGCACTCCCTCTGACATTACTAAGGAGCTCGAAACGGATTTTTTCCTTAAAGGCGCCGCGACAATTTTTATTTCGCCCTTTGTTACCTGCAACTCAACTTCCCCTTCAAGGCCACTTTCACTAAGAAGGGGCTTAGGTATTCGTATTCCTCGGGAATTTCCAATTGCAATCAATGTGGTAATCATAGTAAGTACATTGTATCTACATAGCAGAAGGCTGTCAACCCTGGTTAACCCAGGGTCGTAATAAATCAGAAGGCTGAATCTTTTTTGATACCAGGACGCATGATTTTGGAGGATAAAAGAAAACAAACCATCACCAAGATGGAACCAACCAAAAAAGGCAAGGGGATAGCCACCATCGCTACGATACCACCCAAAATTGGTCCAATGATCATCCCGATGCTCTGATACGAAGAGTTTAATCCCATTATCGAACCTTGGGATTTTTCATCTGTTTCCTGAGAGAGGATTGTGGGAATAAGGGTTTGAACGACGCTATTTACTATTCCCAATATAATGGATGCAATTATAAAAACAGGCAGTGACTGAGCAAAGAACATAATCAAAAAGGCCAGGGCAGTAAATAGAATAGATTGGGTAAAGGCTTTTTTGAGTCCCAAGGCTTTAGATATACGGTGTACAAAAAAGTTTTGAGACAAGAGACCGACCACACCAAACATCGTAAAAAGCCAAGCGTTCTGCGAGGCAGTGATTTTAAGAATATTCATAGTATAGGGTTGAAAACCATAGATGATAGCACAGGAAAATGCTAGAAAAAAGATTAGTGAGATCACAAAAGTCATCCCGACATTCTGATCAAACAAAGTGCGCCATAATAGTGGAAAGTCAAATAATTTGCCAGATTTTACCTCACCCATATGTTTATTTGTCTCTGGCAAGAAAAGTGCAGTCAAGATCACAGCGGCGATTGTCACTACTCCAGCAATAATAAAGGGTACTCCCGAACCAAAACCTACAGTAAACGCTGAGATAGCGGGTCCAAAGATGAACCCAAAATTAAAGGCCGAACCGATCAAACCAAAGGCTCTGGCTCGCTCTTCCGGTTTAGTTGTATCGGATATAACTGCAAAAGCGACTGGGATATTTCCGGCCGTTAGCCCGTCTAAGGCTCTGGCCAGAAAAAGAAACAAGGCGTTCGGAGCAAAAGCCATTATAAAAAAAGATAACGCGGTTCCAATAATAGAGATTAGCAGCATGGGCCGGCGACCATATTTATCTGACAACCGGCCGATAATGGGAGTCGAAATAAACTGACAGATGGAAAAAGAGGCAAAAAGTAGACCATTTTGAAAATCTGATAGACCGTATTCTTTGGAGTAAGCATAGAGGATGGGAATGATAATCCCATATCCCAGCATATTAACCATGGCGATCAAGGCAATAATCAGTAAACTTTTGTTATTTTTAACCACGAGCATTTATTTTACTTGATTTCCATACTATTTGAATAGATAATAAATCACAAAACTAGACTAACTTCATCTAATGAGTGCCATAAAACTAGATCCTACTTGGAAAGAAGCTTTGAAGCCAGAATTTCTTAAGCCTTACTGGAAAGACTTGACCACTAATATCCGAAAGCAGTATCAAACTCAACAAACCTATCCACCAGCCCAAAATATCTTCCGAGCCTTAGATCTTTGTCCCTTAGATTCGGTAAAGGTGGTAATCGTTGGACAAGATCCCTACCACGGAACAGGTCAAGCTAATGGATTATCTTTTTCTGTAAATGATGGGATACCCCTCCCTCCCTCTTTAAAGAATATCTTCAAGGAGATAAAGGGTGACTTAGGATCTAAGCCACTTCCCTCAGGAGATCTAACTCGTTGGGCTACCCAAGGGGTTCTGATGCTAAACAGCGTTTTAACTGTGCTCGCTAATAAACCCGCTTCTCATGCCGGAATAGGCTGGGAGCAGTTTACCGATGCAATTATCCAAACACTTAACGCTAAGAGGACTAATATTGTATATATGTTATGGGGCAAATATGCCCAAGCAAAAGGAGCAGTGATCGATAGAGATAAGAATCTAGTATTAGAATCCGGACATCCTTCTCCATTTTCGGCCTCACTTTTTTTTGGCAAACACCATTTTAGTAAGTGCAATGATTATCTTTTGGAAAATGGGATCCTACCTATCGATTGGAGATAAAGATACTATTATTTAACCGCTCTCAGTTCACTAGCAATAATGGGGAGTGTCTCGATCCTCTTAAGTCGATTCTCGTGGTCGCCAGACTTATCTAATAAGTGATCTATTTTCCTCTCTAGTCTATTTATATCAGTCTGGGTAGCCATCTCCTTTCTCATTGAAGCCATGTCTTCCCTTATCTCTTCGAACTGGGGGAGTACCATCTCTTCAAATCCTTGATTAAATAATTTGATAAAGTCCTCTTTGGTCTTTTCGTCCATAATGAATTTAAGTTTAGTGAGAGGTTGTTATTTTGTCAATTAGGCTGGCTTTCATATAAATCCAGATTCTGATAAAATTACCGAACCTGAGCTTATTGTTTTTTGTTTAAACTTGAACCCCGATTGAATCGGGGTGAACTATGAACCAATAACTCATAACTAATATTGCGGGATCGTCTAATGGCAGGACGTCAGACTTTGGATCTGACTATCATGGTCCGAATCCATGTCCCGCAGCAGCGCACCATTCACTAACGTTCAGGTGCACCGCTTCGCAAAAGAGGGTGTGCGTTGGGATGTACTGGAGCGATAGAGACTAGTACGTCCCCCGTATTCCAGTTCATCGCTTCGCCGAAAAGCGACCGGTGAGGCAGGAGTGTATCCGAGCGTTAGCGAGTGGTACGCCCCAAACCCATTAAGGTAAGGTCACTTTAAAGCAGATATTAAGGGAATATTTTTCTAAGAAGCTCTAGTCTCCCTAGTGTACGATGTGGGAGCTTTTGGTATACTCCAGATATGTCAGAAAGTGGTACTGGACATGATATTCCCGCAAATAGGCCTCCTATAGCTGTTGATGCGGAACTTTTAGCTCGACTTGCTTAATCTTTAGAAGCAGAAACTAATGTATTCACTGGTGATGCATTTTATAGGTATCCTGAAGAATTCAAAAAAATTGAAGGTCACATGAGTGATCACATTAAGTCAGGTAAAGGAGATTACTTAGTGTTATCCGTAGGTGCTTCAACAGGTAAAGAACCTCTTTCACTTGTTATGTCGTGGGAAGAGATGGTTAGAGAGATAAACCCTGAGTTTGATGGTACAGTTGGAGTATTAGCGATAGAGCGCAATCCTGAAGCTATAGCCACTTTTCGACAAAATAGATTTCCTATTTTTGGTAGTCGAGATAAGCAGCTCGATAGAGTGATGAGGTATGTTGCATCAAAAGCATCTCCAGCACCAGATTCTCCAGGCCCCGCATTTATTGAGCCTGAAGCATTTGTTTCATTCCCAGAAGGAATACTAAGTAGAATTACGTATTTACAAATGGATGCTTAATCTCCACAGGTTACTCAACTTCCTGGAGTTTTTAGAGCCGATGTATTCAATGTTGTTGTCTGTCACACAACGTCCAGATACTTTAATAATGAAGCTTCCATGCAAAGAATAAGCGGCATTTTAGGTAGTAGTGGTTTTTTATCACACGTCAGATAAAAGCATAAGGTCGTGTTGCATAGAAAGTTCCTACTAAGAAGAAGGTCTTCTGATATAATCTGATCAAATGAAAAATGCTATTATCTTTCATGGTACAGACGATAATCCGGACCGATATTGGTACAAGTGGTTAGGTAAAGAGCTAGAAAAAGGTGGTTACATAGTATCGATACCATATAATCCAACAATTAATAAGGAACCCATTAATACATTCCTTCCGAAAGTACTCAAACAACACACGTTTGATTCAGAGACATTGCTTGTTGGTCATTCATCTGGCGGACCGCTTATCCTGAGCATCTTGGAACATATTGATGTGCGGATCACAAAAGCTGTATTAGTTGCTGGTTACTCACAGCATCCAGACGAGCAAATGGAAGATCTAATTCTTCAGGAAAAGTACAACTGGGAAAAGATAAAACAAAATGTAAAAGAAATTGTATTTATTAACTCCGTAAATGATCCATGGAGTTGTGATGATAAACAGGGTCGTATAATGTTTGATCACTTGGGCGGTACACAAATAATACTTTTTGATGGACATTTTGGGTCAACATCAAATGGACAGGTATATGACGAGTTCCCTTTGCTACTGACGGTTACTCTCGGAAGAACTAAATAATAATATAGCTCAAATACTCGCTTGTTAGCTTTATTAGTTTGGCTTGTACCAAGAACCTTTTTCTGCTATAATCTCTTTATCTTCTCGAATTAATCTAAAAGATACTTCAAGACAGAAAGAAAACATTCTTTTGTGACAGGTTTCACCATCAGAATGACAAAGAGGGGTGGTGAATTAAATTAAATGACTAAATTATTTATAGGTGGATTACCCTATTCTCATACTAATCAAGATCTGCAAGATATGTTTGCAGTATTCGGAACTGTAATTTCAGCTCAAGTTGTGACCGACAAATTTACCAATCAAAGCAAAGGTTTTGGTTTTGTAGAAATGGATAGCGATGAAGCAGCTCAAAAAGCTATTTCCGAGCTAAACGGTTCGATGTTGAATAATCGTACCCTAGGTGTTTCAGTTGCGCGTCCAAGAGAGGACAGGCCTCGAAATAGCGATGGCGGCGGATACAACAGAGACAGTGGAAATGGTGGATATAACCGAGACAATAGATCAGGAAGTGGACCTAGCCGGGGCGGATTCAACAGAAATAACAACAATAAAAGAAGTAGATATTAAACTTCAATTAGCGTTTTAAAATACAAAAAGAAGGAGCGAGGTGATACATGTCAAACACTGATCAAATAAATTGTGCGAGGTGTGGAAGTGTTTTAATTGAGCTGAGTAGAACGGTTAAGGAGCTTTCTCCTCACCAAGCTCCCCAAATTACAGTTACTTTCAGATGTTCTAATGATGAATGTCAGGAAGCAATCGATAAAAAAACAGCTGAAGTCAAAAAACAACGTATAGAGAGAGAAGAAAAACTCCAAGAGCGTAACGCCCTTAAAAAAGCTGCCAGTGATGAAAAAGCTGCAGCAAACGCAGCAAAACTCTAAGTGTCCATATAAAACCGTGACCAGGTCTTAAGCTATAATACTCTCATGGCAGATCAATCCTGGCAGAAATTGCCTCAAAAATTTCTGAATAAACTAAAGCTTATTATTCCTCCACAAAATATAGAGTCCGTACTCCAGTCTTTTACGACCATTCGACCCACTACCTTTAGGGCTAATACTCTTAAAATCTCGGCCTCAGATCTAAAAATAAAGCTAAAGGAGGCTGGATTACCTTTTGAAAAAGTCGGATGGCGAAGCGGTGCACCAAGTAGTGAGCTGCTTCCTGAGGCTTTTATACTTCAAGACACTCCTCAGCGAGTCCTTACCGAAAACGATATTTATAATCAGGGGTTAGTCTATGTGCAGAGCTTGTCCAGCATGATTCCACCTTTGGTCCTGGATCCTCAACCAGGTGAGTTGATTTTAGATCTTACCGCAGCTCCGGGAAGTAAGACAACCCAGATCGCTGCCTTAATGAAAAACACTGGCCAAATTATAGCCAATGACAAAAGCCGGGTTAGGCTCTTTAAACTGGAAGCAAATCTAAAGCTGCAGGGAGTTACTAACTCTCAGATAACCTACCTCGATGGAAAAGATCTTTGGCGAAAGTATCCGGAGTATTTCGATAAAACCCTAGTCGACGTTCCTTGCAGCATGGAGGGGAGGTTTCTGTCAACTTATGAAAAATCCTATCGAGATTGGACTGAAAAAAAGGTTAGAGAGCTATCAGCTCTGCAGAAATTTTTGATACGGGCAGGCGTTACGGCTACCAAAGTCGGAGGTTTAGTAGTCTATTCGACCTGTACTATCTCCCCTGAAGAAAATGAATCAGTCATCGATTGGCTGCTGGAAAAAGAGCAGGGTAAGGTCGAAGTAGAAGAGATCTCTTTAGGTATACCCGAATCCTATCCCGCCTTAGTTTCATGGCAGGGCAAAACTTATCATCCCCAGGTAAAACTTACCCTGAGGATTCTCCCGACTGCTTTAACCGAGGGCTTTTTTGTGGCCAAATTACGCAAAGTCGCCTCCAATAAACCTACAAAAAGTGTATTATAGCTTTAGTGAAGCATATTTCCGCTATGTTTAGCTCCGTCTTCAAAGTCCTGATCTTTATAGTGTTTGCTCCGGTGGTATTGATGATGTCAGCTATTGGAGGCAGGGGACATTTCTTGCGGCGCTTAATTTTTGCTGTTTTAGCTTTTCAAATAGTCCCTTTATGGGTCGGGGGTTACTTGATGATTGCAGTAGCCGGGGTAAGAGTTGCTCAAGCTGTCGGAGTAGTCCAAGTTAGTGAATATGTGGCTGGTACAGGCTCAATGTATCCAACTTTTCCTAAAGGAGAGACTCTTACCAACTTAGAAAGAATGGACGAGATAGTTGCGCAAGCAAAAGTCCGAGCCTATCCCGGAGGAATTCTGTTTTTTGGACAAAGGTACTTTGGAAGAGACTTACAAAGAGGGGACATTGTCACCTTCGCCAATCAGAAAACCCAGGAAATCGTGGCCAAGGAATCCGGAGATCAGAAAACTGATATTGGCTTTATTAAGCGGGTGATTGGATTGCCTGGAGAACGGATTGAAGTCAGGGATGGGTTTGTAAAGGTCAATGGACAACTGCTGGATGAACCATATATAGCGACTCCCCGGTCGACTTACGGAGGAGCTTTTCTACCTGATTGCCATGAAATAACTATCCCTAGTGACGCTGTTATCGTGATGGGAGACAACCGAAAGGGAAGCAATGACTCCCGTTTTGATGTGGGGTTTGTACTACTTCGAGATATTAGTAGTGTGATCCCCTTAGCGGACCAGTCTAGTCCTAGCAAAAGAGATGGCTTAAAAGTTCACTGGAGAGATACAAGCGAAGATTCTAAAATGGCCAACCAACCAGTCTTAGATGAAAAAGAGTACATCAAGTTACTAAACCAAAAAAGACAGGAGTCGGGACTCAAAGCACTAAGCCTTGAACCTAAACTTAGTCAGTCAGCCAAAAAAAGAGCCCAGGTGATTATTAAATATAACGATCTCTCTTTTGAAGCAACTCGGAGTGGCTACACCATGGACAAGGCAACCTCGGAGGTAGGGTATAGTAATATAATCATGGGCGAAGCACCTACTCAAGGCTTTTTTACGGCTGACGAACTAATAGACAATTACTTTCAATTCCCACAAACCAAAAACTTTCTGCTGAATGAAAAGTATCAGGACACTGGTGTTTCCGCTCAGATTGGTGAAATTAATGGCTGCCCGGTACAGGTCATTGTCCAGCATTTTGGAGGATACATTCCACCTACTTATACAGATCAGGAAAAGCAGGGTTGGCAAAATTTGATAGATAATACCGCTAAAGTCTTGCCCGGATGGGAATCTCTAAACAGCAACTCCAGAGTAAATCAGGAGGATCTTCGAAAATTGCTGGATTTAATGCGAAAAAGACAGAGCAATGCCACTCAAATTTTAAATAAGATGAAGGCAAATCTTTGGCTGGGTGAGCAGGAAAAGGCAATGATCAATGAAGATTCCGCGCTATTTGAGCAGATCGAAACTCTGGCAAAAAGCCTTAACAATCCGTCTTAAATATTTGCGCTTTAGATATATAAGCCTTACAATACTCAGTGTTTATGGCTCAATATGTCATTTCTGGTGGTAATCAATTAAGAGGAAAGGTGCGAATCTCCGGCAATAAAAACTCCGTACTACCCTGTCTGGCCGCTACACTGCTCACAGAGGATAAAGTTACTTTAAAGAATGTTCCCATTATTAGAGACGTAGGTGTATCCTTGCAAATTCTACAGACCCTAGGTGCACAAACCACCTCCGAAGGCCGTGAGGTCACAGTTGAAGCCAAAAAAATTAGTCAAACCGAGCTCCCTAAAGAGCTGGTGGCCAAATTACGAGCGTCTATATTGTTTGTTGGTCCGTTACTCGCGCGTTTAAATAAGGTAACTTTTTCTCACCCAGGAGGTGATATAATTGGTAGAAGAAGCATTGAACCGCATTTGGATGGATTTCGAGCTCTAGGATACAAATTTAGGGTAAAATCCGGCGGCAGTGAATATCAAGGATATTCCAAAATTCATAACCAAAAAATACTGGATGTGTTTTTAGAAGAAGCTTCTGTGACCGCCACCGAGAATCTATTGCTGGGCTGCTCGCTAAATCCAAACATAGTTATTCTGCGTAACTGTGCCGAGGAACCGCACATTGTTGATCTGTGTAACTTACTCTCGCTAATGGGAGTTAAAATCCAGGGTATAGGCAGCTCTACTCTGACTGTTCAGGGAGCCAGAAAATTAAATGGTTGTGAATTTAGCATCGGTCCGGATTATGTGGAGCTGGGAACTTATGCTATTGCAGCAGCGATCACTAGGGGCGAGATTTTTGCGGAAAATTGTTTACTCAGAGGTCTCGAGCCTTTAGTCTTGCCTTTAGTCAGAATGGGGTTAAAGTTTGAAGAAAAATCAGGGGGGATCGTGATGTCTGCCCCAAGAATAGTTCCGCATCAAAAAATTCACACCAATATCTGGCCGGGATTTCCCACAGACGTTATGAGTCTGGCCATAGTTTTAGCCACTCAAGCCAGGGGGGTTACCTTGTGTCACGACTGGATGTATGAGAATAGAATGTTTTTTGTGGATAAACTCATTGGGATGGGAGCGCATATCACCATTGCCGATCCTCATCGGGTTCTGGTTTATGGCCCAACCAAGCTTTACGGGAGGGACTTGGAAAGTCCGGATATCCGAGCCGGTATGGCCATGGTTTTGGCGGCTCTAATTGCCCAGGGAGAAAGCGTTATTAATCGGGCCGAGTTGATTGAACGAGGTTACGAAAACGTGGTCGAAACGCTACTATCTTTGGGAGCAAACATCGAAAGAGTGGATTAATCTAAAATCTTGCGGAGATTAGCCAATAGTTGATCATCCAAGATCGATATCGGCAGGACTTTTTTCCTCAAACTAGTCAGCTTTTTTTGTTTGGCTTTTAGCTCCTGATCAGAGATCTCGTCTGTTTTAGTCAGCAAAATCACCTCTTCTTTATCCAATAGATCTTTATTGAAGCTGGCTAGTTCATTACGGACGATCAGATAATCACGCTTAACGTCTGATGAGGTACTGTCAATACAATGCAGTAGAACTTTGGTTTTTTCAATATGTTTTAGAAATTTTATTCCCAATCCCTTTCCTTCCGAAGCTCCTTCAATCAGACCGGGGATATCTGCAATAATCTTATTTCTGTAAACTCCTAAGTTTGGTTCTAAAGTAGTAAAGTCATAATCACCAATTTTAGCTGTAGCGTTGGTTAGAGAATTGAGTAAACTGCTTTTTCCGGCATTGGGCAGCCCAATTAAGCCAAACTCGGCAATTAGCTTAAGTGAAACTAAAAAAGTTTTTGATTCTCCGGGACGGCCTTTTTGAGCAAAGCGGGGAGTCGTCCTCCGGGAATGGGCGAGTGCAGCGTTTCCTCTTCCGCCAATGCCGCCTTGACAAATCAGGATCACCGAGCCAGGAGAATCCAGCTCGATAATCTTTTCCGATTCTTTTTCAGTGAGTATCGATCCAAGAGGCAGTTCAACCATAATATCTGCTCCGGCTGCTCCGTTTCTTTTGTTCTTACCACCCATCTCTCCGTCTACGGCTTCCACAACTTTTTTATTTGAAAAAGCCTTCAAAGCTGTCAGGTCGGTTGTTGTTCGGATATAGACGTCTCCACCGTGTCCGCCATCTCCTCCATCTGGACCACCGTGAGGGTTATGGGGGACAAATGAAACCCTTCCCGGGCCTCCATGACCAGCTTTAAAGCTAATATCGATCTCGTCAATTAACCTGGCTTGATGCTGTGTATTTATCATAGCCAACATTATACCCTTTTTGATCCTACAAACATAAGTTTCTTACTGAACTCTCTCTTGATCTACAGGTCTAAACCCTATACACTTGGGAAAGATTAATTTCTGAAAGGGAGGTGAATTAAATGACCGATACTAATGATACTAGTTTAACTAGTCCTGTTGCATCTCCTGATGTAACCACTCCGGCAGATCCATCAACAGCTGCTCCTATGGGTAGTGCACCTGCTGCCAATGCTCCTTGGGCTCCTCAACAGGCTCAAACTGCTTCTGGTGATGATGCAAACGCAGCCGCTGCTCCTGCAGCAATGCCTGAACAGCCAAGCATGGGTGGAATGAATCCTGGCGCTCCTATGGGTACAACCGAAGAGATGCCTACTGCTGACGCAAATGCTGCTCCAGCAACAGAGACACCATCTACTGATTCAACTAATCAGTAATTTAACGAGTACTTGACTCCTCTGTCGGATAGTCCTACAGTAAATTTAGTAGCACTTAAAGATAGAGGAGGTGAGTAAGCTTAAATGAAATCTTTACACACTCTTTCTTTTGTTCTCGTAATAGTTGGCGCTTTGAACTGGGGGCTGGTCGGACTTTTTGATTTTGACTTAGTCAAGACCTTGCTTGGTTCTTGGCCAACAGCAGTCCGAGCGGTTTATGTTTTGGTTGGGGCAGCGGCTGTTTATAAACTGGTTGGCTGTCAACAATGTAAGGGAATGATGAAGTAATCCGTCAGGATACTTTCGGTAATTATTAAAGATCTCGCCTCCTTTCGGGGCGGGATCTTTTTTAGTAGTATCTTCTTGAATTGCCAATCTCATCTAATATACTATTCACATATTCATACTATAAAATTAATGATTCTGATAGTCGTTTTATTTATCACAATACCCACTGGGTTGTTTCTGTATACTTGGTACCGGCTACATGTAAAATTAAATCTTCATTCAGAAAATTCAAAAAGAAGCTTACCGACTGGCTGGGAAACAAAAACACAATTTGTTTTAAATACTGATAATCAAAAAATAGCTTATTGGTATTTCCCCAATGACAAACTTAAGGCTGTTGTTATCCTTGTTCATGGATATAGCGTTCCTGGTGGTAAATCTCAAATGCTAGGTCATGCTGAATATTTACAGGAAGCCGGATATTCAACAGTACTTTTGGACTTACGATCTTTTGGTGAAAGCGAAGGGAAGAAAATAACTTTAGGGGTCAATGAATGGAAAGACGTAGAAGCAGTCTTTGACTGCATAAAATCATTACCTGAAAATAAAGATAAAAAGATTGGCTTTTTAGGAGTATCGATGGGAGCTGTCACTTCAATCCTGGCGACAGGCAAAACAGGCAAAGGAGATTTTGTTATTGCTTCGGTTCCATATGCTAATTTCCAATCCATGTTCTATTCACAAATTAAGGCAGCAGGTCTTCCTTCGACAATCTTTTATCCCTTTATGAAAGCCTCCGCTTTAGTAGAACTTGGCAAGGATTACGAGAAATTTACACCTTTAGCTGTGATTAAAAACATAAAAACTCCTATTTTGTTAATTTCAGCCCAGCAGGATCAAGATGTAAATAGCCAAGATGCCAAAGTCCTTTACGGTTTGGCAAACCAACCGAAGGAATACTGGGAGATTGATAGCCATCACGATATTTTTGACGAACACCCTCAAGAATTTAAAGACAAAGTGCTTTCATTTCTGCAAAAATATACTCAGTAACTTGCTAGACACATTTTTTGATATGATCAAAATATGGATATCAAAAGAATTTCTAGTTTAATATCTATAATACTTGGTCCAGCAACATGGTTACCAGTATTATTTCTCGCCATTTTGCTTCGCTCTGAGCTAAATAACCATCAACTAACCATACTATTTCCAAGCATTTTGATCCTGGAAGTACTTATTCCTTTAGCATATTTGTACTTTGCTCCAAAATTGGGTTTAGCAACCACCTGGGATTTACCAAAAAGAAATGAGCGTTACCCCTTCTTAAGTCTGGTCTTTATAACTAATTTTATTTCGCTACTTTTGGTTTACCAGTTTGGAACAAAACTTTTCTTTAACCTAAGTATTCTTTTAACAACCTGTTTGACCATATTTTTCATAACCACACTTTATTGGCAAATAAGTCTCCATACAGCACTTAATACATTTGGGGCGATACTTATAAACTTTTTGTTTGGGTGGAGCTTGTCTTTTTTATATTTAATGATCCCGATAATCTTTTGGGCAAGATTAAAACAAAACAAGCATTCAATTACCCAACTCTTAGCAGGAATCATTATTTCTGGATCAGTAGTATTATGCGGTCTACGTTATTTTGGCTATTGGTAATAAAAAGTTCGATTCCCGTCAAATTACATCGAACCCAAGATTTGAAGCTAAATTTGAGAAAAATGACTTTTCTGGGGACACTGCCCCGTCTGGAGCGGGGAACGGGACTTGAACCCGCGACCTTCTCATTGGCAATGAGACGCTCTACCACTGAGCTACCCCCGCACGAATAAGTGCCACAGTGAGGAATCGAACCCCAATAAAATGCTCTTCAGGCATCCGCCTTGACCAACTTGGCTACTGTGGCAACAAACTCCTGACAATTTTAATGGAAAAGCAGTAAAAGGGCAAGCTTGTGCGTTAGATTAAATCTTTACCTTTTTTAAGCAATCGGAGGGGGGAGTGTAGCAACTCTTTTCGAAGATAAGCTGTTTTAACGCTCAGCCATTCTTCATTTTGACGGTATATAATTTTGCCGGAATTAGGAGTCAGCAACCCTTGGAGTATGCCTCCCCACAAAAAACTTTTGGAAAAAGTAGAGTCAGCAATGGCCCCATGAAGGGGAATAGATATACCAAGTAGAATTAACATATTCATCCAATGATGAAAATGCAACACTTTATCTTTGTAGTAAAAACGGATATTCGGACAAATTTCAAAACGAAAAAACCTAATTTTGGGAAGTTTTTGTTTGATAGACAGTTCATCCCGGCTTGTAAAATGAAAGAGCAGGAAACTGATTACTCCACCCGGTAATAGCTGCACAAGTGACTCCATAAAGCCTTAGTAATGTTTAGTGTAATAGAATTGTAAGTTTTTTGCAAGGCAAGGACCAGAAAAATTAATCTGGAAATTGCTTTGTTAGGTACTTATAAAGCCTTTTCCAGATATTACCCAGATAAATGATATTCAGCAGCAATACTATGATTACCACAATCGCATCATAGCTAACCCGGGCATAATAGTCGTTTTGTAAATGAAGCCAAAGGGCAAATTCATCAAAAGTTAACCCCAGACCGATGCCATAGAGTATCCCCAGAATTTCATTGACGGCTTCGTCGTGATAGATCAACGCCAGATAACCCACAAACGAGAGTAAAAATATTCCATAGTTTAGATGATGAACATGAGTTTGGCCTACAGCCAAATAAAAGTCAGGCAGAATCTGAGCATCTATTAGGTAGATCGTCAATCGGGCAATAATAAAAGTAATCAAAAATGACAGCAGCACAATAAAAGACACAACCTCTGTATACCGCCCAATTGTCAATTCATAAAGTTTCCGCCACATATTTCTAGTGTACCAACAATTATGTGTGCCGAGTCAAGGGCAGTAACGTTGTGGTAAACTTTTCCAAGATGAGCCAAGACGATCAAATTATCTTATCTTGTGATGAGTCAGGCGTTTTTACCGGTAAATATTTTCCCAAAGATTTTGGGCATACCGGCAAAGGCAGTCGACATTTTGCCATCGCTGTTTTACTCTATAACAAGAAAGGAGAAGTGCTGCTCCAACAGAGAAAGCATAAAATTTTCGATGACGTTTGGGACTTTACTGGCGCTACTCATCTCCTGCACCTGGAGGGTCATGATGAATCCTTTGAAGAATCAACTCATCGCTGCCTGGAGCGTGAATATAATATCCCACTAAACACTGTTTCTCTAAAAAATCTCGGGGCGTTTAACTACTTCTCAGAATATATCGGAGGTCTCTCGGAAAACGAGCACTGTGCCTTACTGATCGGAGAATACAACGGAAAATTCAAGCTAAATCCAGAGGTAGGATATAGCTATAGATGGGTGGACAAGGGCGAATTTTTGAAAGATATTAACCAACATCCAGAAGAATTTTCACCCTGGGCAGTAGCCGGACTAGGGTTACTTAATAAATATAATTTCTTTACAGGCCCTAGCCAAGAGTTAACAGAGCTACTGAGTATAGTCAACGAAAAGAACAAAGTCATAAGCAGAGCTACCCGAAAAGAAGTATATGCCAAGGGTTTACTGCACCGAGCAGTGAATGTGGTACTCAAAAACTCCCATGGTCAGATTTATCTGCAGCAGAGATCTAAAGACAAGCAAGCTTTCCCGCTCTATTGGGATATCTCCTGCTCTGAGCATCTTAAACCCGGAGAGACCTATACCGAGGCTGCCAAGAGAGGTTTAAAAGAAGAGTTGGGTATAGAAGCTAAAGTTAAAAGAATCAAACCTCAACACCGTCAACGAAGCGAATACAAACAAGGACAAGAAACGATAATAGAAAATGAATTAGTAGAGACATATGAGGCAATCTATAACGGAAAGCTGTCTTTTGACCCAAGAGAAGTAGCCGCCGGAAACTTTTTTAGCAAACAAGATATTTTAAAAATGTTAAGTAAAAACCAGTTCACTCCCTGGTTTATAGAAGAATGGGAAGACATGGTAAAAACAGTGTAAGCGATTTAAATCCCTGATAATCTGTGTCTTGAAATAAATCTGATTTTCTGATATTCTGAAACTATGAAAACTGTTAGTATTATTCGAGACCGAGGTCAGTTAACAATTCCTGATTCTGTACGTAAATTAGTAAGTTGGATTACTCCCCAGTCTGTAGTCACTATTTCAGTAGTTAAATCTGATCAAATACTAATTACTCCTCATCAAAAGCAGATAGATTGGGATAAAATCTGGGAAGGCATTCGCAGATCACGTGCTGTTAAAGGAAAAAACGCAATTAGTGCTATTGAAATATTACAAAAAGATCGCCAAAGTCATTAATGAAGACTCTTGTAGTTGACTCCTCAGTTATAGTTAAGTGGTTAAACCAAACAAAAGAGCAGAATTTAGAACAAGCTGATAAAATCCTAAATCAAGCTCGAGATGGTTTGGTTGATTTAATTGCACCCGAGTTAGCAAAATACGAGGTAGGGAATGTTCTTACAACAAAAGATGTCGGAGTAGAAGAAGCAAAGATTTCCTTAAGCACACTATATGCTTTCCCCATAACTTTTATTAATGAATCATTAGATTTGGCAATACAAACATATTTTCTGGCTGACTCCATAGGAATAACCTATTATGATGCTTCGTTTTTATCACTTACAAAGCAATATGATGCGATCCTAGTAACTGAAAATATAAAACATCAAGGAAAAGACTCAAGTATTAAAGTTATTGCTCTTAAAGATTATTAACCTCTGTGGATACTAGGGGTGTCGGGTGGAACCCCATCCTGGAATCTATACTCAGTGTATATCAAAAATTATTAATATTTTTATGCATTAGCTTAAACTATTAGCAATTAACTCACCTTGGGTATTAAAAACTGGAACCTCAGGAAATCCCTTACCTACTCCTAGTTTTCTAATAATACTCAACGAGGCTTCTGTAATTACTATCCCTTCCCATAAATCTGGAGTCAGAAGAAAATCATTTCTACCTGTGGCATAAATTCGTACTTCATCATCCCATCTTGTTTCACCCGCAGAGTCTTTTACAGGAATATCAAACACAGTTGATCGATCTTTACTAAACTTATACATTGCATCTAACTCCGCTGGCATACGTGTCCAAGGGACACGACCTGGGGCAACGAAAAGATCGCCAATGGCAAACACTTTACCAGGCAAAAGACTTAATACTCTTTCTCGAGATAATACTACTCCTGCAATACTACCTCTTGCGCTTTCCCTTTTTGGGCCTGAGTGACAGGCTATATTGTAATTAAAATCATTATCTCTACGTGGTAATAATGCAGTACAAA
Organism: Candidatus Daviesbacteria bacterium RIFCSPHIGHO2_02_FULL_43_12; assembly: GCA_001776775.1. GTDB lineage: Bacteria > Patescibacteriota > Microgenomatia > Daviesbacterales > UBA10151 > HO2-FULL-47-45. The sequence continues at coordinate 1,874 of MFDD01000002.1, read as the reverse complement.
TCTGCCATCTATATTCATTTCTCCTGCTACCATTTGCCACTAACCAGCTACCTGGTTTTATTCCACCATCATCAAAAAGTTCATAATAATCTCTACCATGAACTAAATTACCTGGAGCAAATACTCTTTCCTTTAACTCAGAACCCTGCATACACGCATTTTACTATCTTTGGGGCCTGGTAGCAACTATAGGATAGTGTGGATACTGAGAGAGTCGAACCCCCGGACCTGTCCGATGGACATCGGACCGCTTTACACTTTTGTTTTAATAACTCCGTCAGCTAGTATTCTCGAGCATCACTTTGCTCTTAATGCTTTTTAACTTAAGCTCAATTGCTCTTGCAGCTTCTGAGGTTGGGTATTCTTGCTTGAAAACTAGTTTAAATGGTCCCGCAGATCTGTCGTAGTGAGAATGATTTGAGTTATGTTCCACTAATCTTCGCTCGAAATCATTTGTAGAACCAATGTAATATCCTGAGTTTTTTATAGACTGGAGGATGTACACAAAATACATGTGTGGATCCCAGAGGAGTCGAACCTCTGACCTACTCGGTGTAAACGAGTCGCTCTAACCAACTGAGCTAGGGATCCATAATCTTACCCCGACCTGTCCGATGGACATCGGACCGCTCTAACCAACTGAGCTAAGTGCCCATGACCATATTTTATCAGATAATAGATTTTTTTGTAGTAAACAGATACATTATCTTATAGTTTGTGATTTTTACTTAGCTTGGGCTTGGGTTCAAAGTATAAGTGCAACGGGTAAGAGTTTGGTATACTCGTACGTTGCAGATGAAAAGATATAAACATTTAACTATTTTTGAGCGTGAAACATTAGCCAATAAACTTCTTTTAGGACAGAACCTGGAAGATATTGGGAAAGCTATGGGACGTCATAAATCTACTCTGTCTCGTGAAGTTTATGAAAGATAAGTTTGCCAACTTGCCCCAAACCTATCAAATGTCTGATTTGAGCCAGATTAGAGTACTCATGTGTTCAATAGCGCCATCTGGGCTGGTCTGGGACTATTCTAGTTACTACAACACCGAGATTAGCCCGATATATCAATCCATTCATATGTTCGAGACACCGAGTGTCTCCTCAAGTGCCGGGAAGAGGACTTGAACCTCCACGTCTTTTCAGACACTACCACCTCAAGGTAGCCTGGCTACCATTACAGCATCCCGGCTGATTTTTGTATTATAGCTAATGCTTGTTGTATTTTAAACCTTTTTCTCGTTAAACAGATAAGAACGTCACTATAATAGATCCCATTCAGAAGAGTTACTGAGGCTGACTTTGCGTATCGTAGCTGATAAATTCTACCTCCAAAATTAACCTTGCCCTTTACCCTAAAATGAAGATAAATTCGCTGGCTAAGCCATTCTATATGCTTCTTACTCGCGGAAGAGAATTGGGTATACAGCATAAAACTATTTTTCCAGCGGGGATCAAAGTACGAGTAAGTTGATCCATCTCCATCTAAAGAGCCTCGTAAGAAGTCTATAAATAAGAGTCAGGGATCTTAATTGAACCCAAAGTTTTAGATTTATTAGGGGTCAGACCAATGTTTTTTAACCATCTATAAAAAGAAACATTACTAATTTGAATATGATAGTATGATTTGAAAGGAGGCGTTCCTCTAGTCTTCAGACTAACTTTAGCCTTCGAGCTAAGGATATTTTTAAAATTCTCAACTTGCTCAAGATCCTTAGACGTTAGATCGATATGTCTTCCATCTTTGGATAAACACCCGTCCGTAGCAATCAAGCCAACAGCATAGGCCAGGTTAGATGTCCAAGAAGTGTCGATAAAGTTCACACTTAGTTTAAGATACCCGAATATTTACCGAATTACAAGATTGATAATG
>MFDD01000001.1:1803-41833 GCA_001776775.1 Candidatus Daviesbacteria bacterium RIFCSPHIGHO2_02_FULL_43_12 | reverse complement strand
TGCGGCCACCTCTGGTGACCAAGGCTGACCAAATTGCGCTTTGGGCCGGCATTGAAGACGGGACTGTTGACACCATTGGCTCTGACCACGCCCCTCATACTAAAGAGGAAAAAGAATCCAGCGAAAAGACTCCTTTTGGAGTACCCAACCTGGATACAACCTTGCTGCTTTTATTAAATGCGGTTAGTGAGGGGCGCTTAGAGATAGAGGATATTAAAAGGCTATGCTTCGACAACCCCCAGCGGATCTTTACCGTTCCCAAACAAACAGAGACTTTTGTGGAAGTAGATTTAGACGGAGAAACTACGATATCTAACGACAAACTATATACTAAATGCGGCTGGAGCCCTTATGATGGTTGGGAGATTAAAGGCAAGATTAATCGGGTAGTGTTGCGAGGAGAAACCATAGTTGAAGATGGAAAAGTTCTCGGATCCCCTAAAGGACAGATCATATTCCCCACGACCCTAAATGAGAGAGCCTGAACCTTTTAAAATCGGTGTTTTTGGATCTGCCTCCGGAAATCTAGATTCTCTATTTGCCAAAGCGGCTATCTTAGGTCAAGCTTTAGCCGAAAAGAAAGCAATCACCGTTGTCGGTACATGTATGGGGTTACCATATCAAACAGCCTTAGCTGCCCAGCAAGCTGGCGGAGAAGTTTGGCTTTATCCTCCTTTTACTAGTCGAGCATCTCAAGAAAGGGTCTTACCTCAAGGAGCAGATCTCTCTATCTTTAAAAAGATTATTACTATCCCACCAGACTACGAGCTGGCAGATAACGAAGCAGCTTGTCGGGAATATCGAATTACTACCAGCACTGCCGTTTGCAATGGAGGAGTAATTTTTTCTGGAGGTTGGGGGACGGCCGCCGAGTGCGCAGCACTAATTCAAAAAGGGAGAGTTGTTGGGGTACTGACTGGCACTAGCGGATTGGCGGACAGCCTAAAGGATCTGGAGGCAAGGATTGGACTTAAACCTGGAGCCCGACTGGTCTATAATCCGGAACCTGTCTCTTTAGTGGATCAGCTCTGGGAGCGGTTAGATAAAACCAATGTATAAGCACATCATTAGTCCACTCTTAGATCAATACGTTGATCCTGAATATGGACACCATCTCACCCATCAACTCTTACATAAGCTAGAAAACTCTCCTTGGGGGTTAAAACTACTGGAATATTTTAACCACCGGGGGGAAAGATTTGTGCATAAAAAACTGCAAATTACCCTGGGAGGGATTAAACTAGAAAATCCTTTGATTATTGCCGCAGGTTGGGATAAAACCGGGCAGGCAGTCCGCGCTCTTTGGAAACTTGGCTTTGCCGGGGTAGAGATCGGCTCTGTGCCGGTTTATCCTCAGCACGGCAATCCCAAGCCTCGGCTATTTAGACTCGAAAACGGAGTTTACTTAAACCGAATGGGCTTTAATAGCCCTGGTTTTGAGATAGTGGATAAGAATCTGGAGAGATATATTAAAGATAAAATCCCGGTAGGAGTGAACGTGGGATTGAATAAATATGAAACTCCCGAAGATGCTCCTTCCAACTTTGCTTTGGTGGTCAAAAAACTCTATCGTCACGCCGCCTATTTTGTGATCAACGTCTCCTCTCCTAATACGGCCGGGCTACGTAAGCTGCAAGATAAAAAACATTTAGTCGAGATCGTTAAGACTGTCAATAAAGCTATGCAAGAAGCGGGCGGCAAGAAGCCTCTATATATCAAAATCGCTCCAGACCTGACTAAAGGAGCAGTTGATGACGTGATCGAAGTAGCGATCAATAATGCAGTCAACGGCCTGATCGCCACCAATACGACCAATAACCCCAAGATTAAATCCAAATATGGCCTCCACTGGGAAACGCAAATGGGGGGAGTGAGTGGAGATGATGCCGATTACCGGCGGATGTCTTCAGAAAAAATCGCCCATATCTACAAGGAGTCCGGTAAAAAACTGGAAATCATCGGAGTTGGAGGAGTAAAGGATACCCAGACTGCCTTGGAAAAAATCATGGCCGGGGCCAAGGCGATCCAACTCCTATCAGCTCTCAGGTCGGAGGGTCCGGCTGTGGCAGGTAAGATCAAGAGAGGCTTAGTTGAGTGGATGGATAAACATAAGGTTAAAAAACTCGACGATATCGTTGGGGTCGAAGCCGATAAATATAAATAAAGCTCATCATTGACAACTAACCTCAGAAGATATATTCTCGGCCTATGCAAATAGGTCCAGATCGTCTTACTCCAAGTCAAACAATACTAAGCGGTCAAACATTACTCGACGCAGATGCAGTGAGAGCTCGCGTTGAGTCACTTTTTGACTCTCCCCACACCACTCACGATGAGGTTATGGCAACTTTAGGAAGACACCACATGGGGCGCTTCACGGCAGAGGTTGTTGACTGGAGCCCAAACGGATATGTTCGGGATAGAAGGGGCCGCGTGTACTATAATGGGTTTTTTGTGGCAGATAGTTGCGTAACTTATAGGGAGGGTCGAGCATATCCTCGTGACTGGGCCTCTGGTGTAATAGAACAATCTTACACTCTCGTTGGAGCAGATTCTTTATCTGGGCAAGCCGTTGAACTTCTTTTTTCTGTTGACAATGAAGACAGGGAACTAGGTCTTCTCACTGCCAGCACCTATCCATTAGGATTTCTTACAAATTTCCACGCTCCCGAGACCATGGCTAAATTATTAGAGGGAGTCGAAAACTCAAAACTCGTTGCGCCTACATATAACTACACTAATGTGCTAAGAATTACATCCCCATTTGAACAGAATCGACTAGCTCGAGCCTTAGGCCTACTCTCTGGCAACTCGGCAGTACCGTCACCGTCCGGATATAATTCTACGGCTCTCCTGGCGGGCGGGCGGCAACTCTTGACTTAATGAATTTGTAGTTTATACTCTTTTCTCTTACAATATCTCCGCTTATGCAACTAAAAACCTTTGATCAGGCTCTGGAATATGTCTATTCTTTTATTCCCACCGGTACAAAAAAGCTTTATTCAGGCAAGAAAGGGTTGGCTCGAACCAAGTTTCTGCTTCGTGAGCTCGGAAACCCGCAAGACAAATTGAAAATTGTGCATATTGCCGGGACCTCCGGCAAGGGCTCTACTGCATATCTAATCAGTATTCTCCTTAAAGCCCTTGGTTTTCGAGTCGGATTACATATTTCGCCCCATCTGGTAGACATTCGCGAACGAGTTCAGATAGATAATCGGATGATTAGCAAGCCTAAATTCTTAAAATATTTAAACCAACTTGTTCCGGCTATCGAGAAGACTACCGAATCAGAATATGGGCAACCTACCTACGCTGAAGTCTTAACCTCCCTGGCTTTTTATAGCCTTCAGCAGGAGGGGACCGATTATGCCGTTATTGAAACTAATCTTGGTGGGCTACTCGATATGACCAATACGGTGAGCAACCCCAGCAAGCTTTGTATCATCACTCGGATGGGCTTTGACCATGTCAAAATCCTCGGCCATCGCTTGGCGGATATCGCCACGCAAAAAGCCGGGATTATAAAGCCGGGAAATAGGGTAGTTAGCCTCTACCAGCTACCTCAAACTAATCAGGTTATTGAGGATCAGTGCCAAATGACTCACAGTCCTCTAACCTGGGTTAAACCCTCTGTCACTTTTTCGAAAGTTCGCGTTTCAGCCGATAGTACTGTATTTAACTATGAGCTACCAAACTATCGGTCTACACAAAAAATTACCTGGAAAAATCTAAAATTAGGGCTAATTGGCGCTCATCAGGCAGAAAACGCTAGCTTGGCCCTAACAGCATTAATTGATCTAGCCAAAAAAGATAATTTCCAGATATTAGAGCAATTAATTAGGGGCGTTCTAAACAAGGCATCTTGGCCGGGCAGGTTCGAACAGATGAAGTTACATGGTAAAACTTTAATTATGGATAGTGCCCATAATCCACAGAAAATGTCTAGTCTGATCAAAACTTTAAAACAAGTTTATCCGGATACTAAACCAACTTTTTTGGTTTCCTTTAAGCATGATAAAAACTTTGCGAAGATGCTGGAGATGATTGCGCCGAAAGCGAGTAAAATCTATCTAACTAGTTTTTTTACCAGTACCTATGATTGGAATCATCTGTCAGCTAAGACAGACCAGATGCAAAGAGTTTTGGATCGGTTAAACTTTAAAGCTATTGAAATACTGCCAGAGTCGAAAACAGCGTTTGTCAAAGCTTTAATAGAGACAGAAAATATTTTAGTTGTAACTGGATCGATCTATTTTTTAAGTGAGATTTATCCCTTGCTGACAAGTTCACAGTTGACAGTTAGCAGTTCACAGAAAAAATCAGACCCTGAACTGAGAACCGTGAACCGATAACTATCTAATGGTCAAACTAGATTTTTCTAAGCCAATTTTAATGTCTATAGTCAATGCCACACCAGATTCGTTCTCTGATGATGGTCTCTACAGAGGAGGCTCCCGCCTGCCAACGCCTGGCACTGGCGGGCAGGCAAAAAGCCCCCAAAAACGGCTTCCACCCGATCTGGACGTATCTCAAATCATCGATATAGGAGGGGAGAGTACTAATCCTCATTCAAAACCAGTTAATGTGGAGCAAGAATTAATCAGAATTTTACCGGTTATAGATATTGTGCGACATCAAAAGAATAAGGACCAAATCATTTCGCTAGATACTTATAAATCGCCAGTGGCTGAGGCAGCCCTGCAGAAGGGAGTAGAGATGATTAATTTTTTATGCGGTGAATTCTCTGCTCCTGACATGTATGAAGTTGTTGCGAAATATAACGCCTATCTTGTGATCTACCATATCTTCGGCACTCCGGCTGGGATTCTGGCCACTCGTCAAAAACGACAGGCCAGGCATACTGACGTTATTACCGAGCTATTGGAGTTTTTCACAGCCCAAACCCGAAAAGCGCTTCGGGCGGGCATCGACCCGGAGAAGATTATTATTGATCCCGGTATCGGCTTTGGGACGACTGATCAAGAGAATGTCGAGATCCTCGATCGTCTGCCGGAATTGGCTAAACTAGGTTATCCTATATTGATTGGACTGTCCCGAAAGGGTTTTTTGGGTACTTTACTACAACAAAAGTATCAGCTTGATGCTAAGCCAGAGCCCCAGGACAGGCTAGAAATGGCTTTAGAGCTGACTGAAAAGGCTGTTCGGGGAGGGGCTAAGGTCATTCGCACTCATGACTCTGCACTGACAAAAAAGTATCTTTCGGATAAAGGTTTAATGTAAGAATTTACCCGCACCACTCAATCGATATTCACAATCTATTTATACTATGGGTTAAATACTATAGACAGTATATCAAACTATATCATTTAATCTGGTGCCACTCTCCTCTTCCCTCTTAAAATCTTCAAATTAATTATGTACTACATTAAACAACTCTTCTCTTTCTTGTAGATTAGATACTTTTATACCGACAACTTCCTGTTGACCAAATGGTTGGGTGGCCACGGAGACCATTTCATAAATCAGCTCTGGGCTGAGAATAGTTCGATGAGTTAGTACTTCAGGACCTCCAAAAAGGACCAGGCCTTGTCTTCTTAACGCTCGCTCCAAAAGTTGCATTACTCTGTCTTTTCCGTGTCTTCGGATAGCACGACTGATCCTCCAATGATCAAGAGTATCTGTGATGATAGCAGAACCTTCTCGCTTCGTCATTAACGTAAACCGCCGGTGACTTTGACTTTGGAGAGTAAGTCAAGATCATCCAAAACTTTGCTGCAACCCCGGACTACAGTCGTCAGCGGATCATCCGCTACCAGCACTGGCATTTTGGTCTCGTCCGAGATTCGCTTATCCAAGCCTTTAATCAATGCTCCTCCCCCGGTCAGCACAATCCCTCGCTCTAGGATGTCGGATAACAGCTCGGGAGGCGTTTCTTCTAGGATATCATGAATACTACTAACGATTTGCATGATCGTTTCAGAGATCGCCTCACGGATCTCAGCAGTCGAGATACGGATGGATTTTGGCAAGCCGGAGGCCAGTTCTCGCCCCCTGACTACTGCTTCCTTCTCATGCGTTTGCACTGTTGCACTACCGAGTTCGATTTTAATGTCCTCTGCCGTCCTCTCGCCGATCAAAACTCCATAACGCATCCGCATATAGTTGATAATATCCTGATCCATCTCATCCCCAGCTACCCGCAAAGATCGGTTTAACACTAGTCCTCCTAGCGAGATGACGGCAATTTCCGTGGTTCCCCCACCAATATCCACAATGAAATTCCCCTCTGGATCTTCGATCTTTAAACCCGCCCCAATCGCTGCTGCCATCGGTTCTTCGATTAAAAAAGCCTGCCTGGCTCCGGCACTCAGTGCCGCGTCTTGGACTGCCCGGCGTTCGACCTCAGTGACACCAGATGGAATCCCGATCACTACCCGCGGACGGGCAATTCGGGGGAGCCTGAATCCGGAACCTTTGGGATTTTGGTGAACTTTTTGGATAAAATGACGCAGCATCGCCTCGGTAGTGTCAAAGTCCGAAATCACCCCATCTCGAAGTGGCCGGATGGCCTCGATTACTGCCGGAGTCCGACCCAGCATCCGCTTGGCATCGGTACCGACCGCTAAGACTTGGCGGGTTTTTTTGTGAATGGCAACTACAGAGGGCTCCCGGATTACAATACCCTTACCCTTGATGGCAACTAGAGTATTAACAGTACCCAAATCGATCCCGATATCGTGTGCAAAGAGCGTCCAGAAGGAGTCAAACATCGAACTTGAGTGTAGCAGAAGAACCAGGTTGGAACAAGACTTAAGGGGACAGGATTGCCAGAGCTGCTGCGGCAAAATTTAACTCGACCTCCGTTAACTTACCTTCGACAAGCCTCCAGATAGGAGTACCTTCGATAAACCGTCCATATCCTCTCATCTCTCCTGGCAATCGAACAAACACCCCTGCCCGTCCCTGACCACTAAAATGGATCTCTGTACCAAATCGAAAGCGTGTCCCGGGCTTGCGCTGGAGAATATCTGCACTTGGAGCTTTTAAGACAGGGTCCAAGATCGCATTGGTGGCGATAAAAAATGGATAGCCGTAAACAGATGTTTCGCGCCACTGACCACAGCTTAAGGCTGGTCTCATACCCTCAGGTAAAATATCAAAGCCTGCAAACAAATCCCGGACTCTTCGAGAAGAGATAGGTTCAACTCCCCAGAGAAGACCAGGGTTGGTAGATTGCTTCAGACCATGCCTACTGAGATAGCGGTTGGCTTCAGGAAATGCAACATTTTGACCTAAGTCAGCTAGTCTACTTCCTAATTCCCGGATTCGATCGATTGATAGAGACATCAGCGGGATTCTATCTGATAGCCTAATTTAAGTCAAATTAGCTAACTTGTTTAAGGTTAGTGAATTTTGCTACCATCATTGATGCAACAAACTTGTGATTCAGGGTTCATGATCAGTGATTTATGAATATTCTTGAATCATAAATCGTGAATCAATGTTAAAGACTACTATCCGCTACCTATATTACTGCCTGCTCATAGCTACTCCACTGGTCTGGACCAGCCTAAATTTTGAACTATTCGAGTTTAATAAAATGATCTTTATTTATCTGCTTACCACCCTGATTGCCGGAGCCTGGATCTTGGACTGTCTTTTTTCTAAACGTTTAATTATGCGTAAATCCTTTATGGCTTTGCCGATACTGCTCTTTTTAGCTTCCCAGGTAGTGTCGACTGTCACTTCGATGGATCTCCACACTTCTATTTGGGGTTACTATTCTCGGTCGAACGGCGGATTGCTGTCGATTATCTGCTACAGCTTACTCTTCTTGGTCTTTACAGCTTATTTTACCGCTCAAGACCTGGCAGGTTTTCTTAAAGCTACTCTCTTTGGCGGCTTGATCGTGGCTCTTTACGCTATCCCCGAACATTACGGAGTCTCTCCTTCTTGTGTCTTACTTCATCATCAATGGACCGCCTCTTGTTGGATCCAAGATGTCCAGGCCAGAGTCTTTGCCACTCTTGGTCAACCCAACTGGCTAGCAGCCTATTTGGCAATGGTCATATTTATCGGATTGTATCTGTTTTTAACAGCTAAAGACCTGCTGGTTAGAGCCATCTATTTAGTTATCCTGATCGGCTTGAATATGGCTTTTTCTTTTACCTATTCTCAGAGCGCTACCTTAGGGTTGTTCGCTGGACTAGGCGTATGCTTCTTGAGTCTGATTAAAAGCCCTCAGTTGTCCCGGAAACTTATGCTGCTAGGGCTAACTGTAATAGTAATTATTAATCTATCTTTAGGATCCGGATTCAAACGATTGAACTTAGCCCAATATTTATCTCAACTAAACAGGACTCAAACGACTAACCAGCCAACGGCCAATATTCCTCAACCCTCAGTCACTCCCGGTGTGACCCAATTGGAAGCGGGTGGAACTGATTCCGGAAAGATCCGACTGATCGTCTGGAAAGGGGCCTGGGAAACTTTTAAACACTTCCCTCTTTTTGGCACTGGAGTAGAAACTTTTGCCTACTCTTATTATCTCTTTCGGCCTACTGAGCATAATCTCGTCTCCGAGTGGGATTTTTTATATAACAAAGCCCATAATGAATACCTCAACTACCTTTCGACCACCGGAATGTTTGGCTTCGGGACATATCTGCTGATGATCGGGGTGTTTATAGGGTGGTCTGTTTGGTTTATCGCGTATCGTGTATCGTTAAGCGGAAAAAACAACAACGAACAACGACCAACGACCAACGACCAACTGCTTATTACCTGCCTTCTTGCAGCCTATATCTCCTATCTGGTCCAAAACTTTTTTGGCTTTTCGGTAGTAATGATCGCTACCCTTTTTTACCTTTTTCCGGCTTTTGGCATAGTCGGAGCTGGTCAAAATACCGAAGGGAAGGTTCATTTCAGTCTGATCACGCTGAAAGATTTCTTCAGCAATAGAGCTATTAATCTTTTTTCGATACTGGTAACAGCCGGGACGATCGCTTGGTTGGTGTTTGGAATTGGAACTGTTTGGTATGCTGACACGCTTTTTGCCTTAGGCATGAATTATTCAGAATCAGGCGTTCCGACTAGGGCTTATAAATATCTGTCCCAGGCCCAAACCCTGCGACCAGACGAACCGTATTACAAAGCGGAGTTAGGGTTTGCTGCTGCCTCGACAGCATCACTCGCCTCAGACCAGGACGCCAGCCTCTCCGGGGAACTAGTTAAAGTTGCCGACCAAGAGACTAAATTAGCTTTGCAAGCAAGCCCAGCTAATACCTCTTTTTATCGTACTGCTATACGCACTTATTATCAGCTCTCCGCTCTTGATGACAAATATCAAAAAACGACCCTGCAAATGTTGGATAAAACCATTCAGCTGGCACCAACAGATGCCAAGGTTTACTACAACAAAGGTTTAATCTTAGGTCAGTTTGGCCAGACTGATGAGGGGCTTAAAGCTTTGCAAAAAGCGATCGAGCTTAAATCAAATTATCGGGAAGCTTATCTAACCCTTGGAGAGTTCTATCAGCAGCTTGGTCAAAAAGACCAGGCCAAAGAGGCCTATACTACGGTTTTTAAACTAGTCCCCAATGATCCTGAAGCTTTGGACAAAATGAAGGAGTTAGAAAAGTAGTCTTTAGTCGGGAGCTTTTAGCTATACAAATGAAGAAACTTTCAGCTGTAATTGATGAAGTTAAAAATACCAAACGTCCGAAAAACCTCTCTAAAGAGTTTCAGTTTTATGGATGCTCTATCTGTGAGGTCTTGGGAGATACCGACCGGTATTCTCTGTATATTAAGCTTGCTAAGACCCATCAAAGACAGCTCCTGGAACAAGCTTTAAACTTTGTGAAGGATTATCCTAACGCCAAATCTAAAGCAAAGCTATTTATGTGGAAGCTAAAAGAATTAAAGAGCCAAGGTTATATAGCATAAGCTGTTTTTAGATAATCACTGAGCGCCTGGACATGTCCAGTCACTGCCAAAACTTCATTTGGGCTTTGACCAAAACTATGTAGCCCAACGCCCCCACTCTTTAGTTGTCTGACCCAGCCGGGAAATAATTGATCAAAATAACCCCTGGCCAGACTATGGTCTGGGCTATGCATTAGCAATGCTGCAACTGTGGCTTTAGAGATGAGTTGTCGACTCTCCGTAAATGGCGCAACTGTCTCCATAACCCGGCCGGCTAATATATTCACCTGCATCCTCGGAGGGCTGAATGGAGGGCGATTGGGATTGATCGGATGTTTTCTGAAAAAGTCATTCCAATTAAAGTCCACTGTTTTAGCCCTTGGTGCGTCTGCCGGATTGCTCGCTGGAGGTAATAAGTCCCTATTAAATCTTGGGGGCCTATCTAAAATAGTAACAAAGCGATTAAGCCGAGCAGTTCCCCCAGGTTTATCAATAGTAACGACTCTGGCACCCGGCGAACGATCTATTTTCGTTGTTAACCCTGAGACATTTACTTGGGCTACCAAGAACGGCGAAAGCTTGGCTCTCTGCATAGACTCTATAAGCATGTCTAGGGGGATTGGAGCTGGTTGGTATGTCCGCCCTAAACTGACTACCCGGATTGCTTCGGCCATTTCTCGCTGCGCAAGGCCAGGTTTAGTAGCTAAAACTTCAAAAACCCCTTTCCAGATTGATAAAGGAATTGCTAACCCTGATCCACGATAAATGCTTCCGGTTTCCGGCAAGTACATGATTGGTTCTGTCGGTTGGTAACGAGCATCGATTAGTTTTGACATAGTGTCAGGGATTATACACCTTTTAGGCTCAGGATGGCGATCTTGAACCGGAAGTCGATCTAGCCAATTGAACCACTGGTCGAATAAGTTGCTCCCGATCAAAACCTGGCCATAAATGTCCGTGTGGTGAAACTATTGCCACTCCAGCGTGACTAAGAGAGGCAGCGATTCTTTGGGTTGAATATAACGGGATATATCTATCTTTTACTCCTCGCAGCATGACGACCGAGGTCTCCACCCTTGGGAATACGTCCCTAGAATCGGAATTGGCTGCTAAATTGAGAATACCATGTAGGACAGAAGCCTTATCTTTACGAAATTGCTGCATTAGAGGATCTGTACCAGCATCATTTTTCTGTATTTCCTGCGGGGTTCTGCTCGCATCGTACATCATCCTAATAAATTCCGGTATCCAATCTGTCAGAGACCTGCCCAAAGGCCAGCCGGTCGGGCTAGCCGCTACCATCCACTCCACTTCCCGACGATTTCGAGCGGCGTACTCCCATCCAAAATCAGCTCCCCAAGAGTCAGTAACTAAACCGGTTTTTTTATTTCGATTCATTAGTTCTAATGAGGAGAATTCGTTAACCATATCTCCAATAGTTGGACTTTTTATCCCTCGATGCTGACAGGAGGCTATTAAGTCAAAGAGGCTGGGGGCCCAGACTTCTCCTTCTTCACCCAAACGACGAATAGTCTCTGCATCGGCATTATGAGTAGTCCCTGCTGCATGAAGCTTCAGGATATTTGGTCCCTCAGATCCTGATTTGGCTACTGAAATAGGATAACCGCTCGGACCAGATATTATTAAATTATCAATACCCTTATCTCTCATAGTTATAGGTTATATTATACACCCAGTCACTTAAAATTGGAAAAAACCGGTCTGATCTGATAAACTTTAGGCATGTTTAAGATAGTTAAGGCACCGAATAATATTCTGAGATCTCAAGCTAAACTGGTTAAAAAAGTTACTCCAGCCTTAATGAAGGTTATTTCGGAGATGATTGAAACCGCTAAGAGCTTCACAGATCCAGAAGGGGTTGGCTTAGCAGCAACCCAAATCGGAAAAGATGAACAGTTTTTTATCGCAAAGTTAGAAAACCATCCTCATCTGCTTGGCCAAACAGGTTTTGTGCCCGTCTTTAATCCCACGATAATCTGGTTTTCCAAACGTTACAAAGTCTCTCTGGAAGGCTGCTTGTCGATCCCCGACTATTACGGAGAGGTCGCCCGACCGATCATGGTCAAAGTTATTTATATGAATTCAAATGGCCAGACCGTCAAAGAAACTCTCCGGGGGGTCAACGCGATGATCTTTCAGCATGAATATGATCATCTGCACGGTAGGTTATTTATAGACTATGTCCTCAGCCAGAAGTCCCGGCTTTTTAAGGTTACCGGCAAAGATAAAACAGGTGCCGATATCTTTGAAGAAGTGGCGCTGTAGCTACGTTACAGAATAACCAAGATAGAAGGGGCCTTAAACAATGAAAAATAGAAAGATTGTCTTCTTTGGTACTCCTGATTTTGTAATTACCGTATTAGATGCACTTCACCGGCATTTTACGATTGTTGGGGTGATTACTACCCCGGACGCCCCTCTCGGTAGGAAGCAAAAGCTAACCCCTTCTCCGATCAAAGAACGGGCCCTCCAACTGAACCTCCCAGTCTTTACTCCTCAAAAATTAGACGATGAGCTTATCCGTGAACTGACAACTGTGAACTGTGAACTAATTGTAGTTGCTTCTTACGGCAAGATTATTCCCCAATCGTTATTGGATGTCCCCTCTCAGGGAGCGATCAATATCCACCCTTCCTTACTACCTAAATACCGAGGGGCTACTCCAGTACCGGCGGTCATTCTAAACGGAGAGACTGAAACTGGTATCTCTTTTATCCAGATAGATAGTCAAATGGATCATGGACCCGTTATTTATCAAGAAAAGTTTAGACTGACTGGCCAGGAGACCAGCCAAAGTTTACTCAAGGAGATCTGGCAAAAAGCGGCTGAGCTGGCTCCTCAGATTATCTCCGACTTTACCGGGGGTAAAATCGAGCCTCGGTTACAAGATCACGCTATAGCGTCCTATTGTAACCTGATGAGCAAAGAGGGTGGCTATTTTGAAATCGATAACCCTCCAGCCCCCGAGGTGCTAGACCGGATGATTAGAGGCTACTTTCCTTGGCCGACTGCTTGGACCAGGTGGAAAGGAAAAATAGTAAAACTTTTACCGGATACCGTGAACCCCGATATAATCGGGGTGAACTGTGGACCGAGAACTGTGAACTATTTAGTCCAGCTGGAAGGGAAAAACCCTATTCCCTTAAAAGATTTTCTCAACGGTTATCCGGACTTTCCTCTGAAAAACCTGTAAAGTTTATTTCGGGATCTTCCTCACTCTGGTGTCGCAGACGATTAATAACTTGAGTTAATTTACTCACCAAAGACTCAAGCATTTTCCTATCAAAGACCTCCCTAAATCTTTCTAAGCTAGCTGGATGATCAGGGTCATGGAGTAAACGTAACATAAAATACTCTGGAGTGGTTAGTTTAGCGAGAGCAGCTTCTATTCTTAAATCGACACCTCGATTAGTCGTTATTCCAAATTGGCCCCCAATTCCATCCTTGCTCATCTCCAACAAAAAAAACATCCTTAAAACCATAGCTTGCTCTTTTGTTAAGAGTCTTGGATCTGACTCTGCATCTGATATTCCAATCCTTCGCGGATCGGTCATCCTATCTATTAATTCAGCTGTTTCTTGCAAAGAGACTGCCTCAAAAACAGGATCTTGGCTCAAATCAGAATCTGTTGTCTTAGCTCTTTCTTTGAGCTCATCATAGTAAGCCCTGATGGCATTGGGGGCTACATGAAACCTATTACTTAAATCTTCTATTACTAGATTAGACAACTCTCTCCCACCATTAACTTCATCCCTCAGGGTGGCAACAATCTCTGGATGATGCTGGGAGCGAACCAGATCAGCAGGAATCTGATCTCTTTTAGAAATGTAGCTCACTAAGGCATTTTGAACTAAGCGCTGGATTCTTCCAGCAAGATTGGCTTCTGAACCTATTGTATGAGCTCTTTCATAAACAACACCCACAGCGATAGCTAAATATTCTTCCTGTTCACTATGAGAGACTCCTTTTATAAAGGGACTAATCGCTGTCAGGATTGTGCTCATATACATAAAAGTCAGGACTTTTCGGCCATATTTAACCAAATTGGTATCAATATCGGCAATCGCTTGCAAAGCATTTTTTCCAATAGTTGAGCTGATATGACCAGGTAAAATACCTGCCCATTTTTGGTATAAATCGAGCAGAGAAGCTTGTGGTCCTAATTGTGACGCAATTTCAGAAAGTTCTTGATCGATCGTTTCGCTCAGGTTTTTAACTGAACCCTCATTAAAACGAGCTCTAGCTAAATCCGCTTGGTGTGCTTCCTGGATTATTCCATCAACCTCTGCCCCCTCAAAAGTGACCACCGGAGGGGGGAGAATATTTCCAGTAGTAATTGCATGCCGTCTCCTTGCCTCCCTTCCTGTCGCTCCGCCTCTTTTGACATATTCAGGATCGAATAAGTCACTGACAAGCAATGGTCTCTGGTCGCTCCCTCCCGCATGCTCATGCACTAATTGAATAGCTAAGGCGTGAGTTTTACCAGTTTCAGGAGACGTTCTGGTAAGCCTTCCGACCATTTGCCCAAGTCGAACAGCTGATCTGGTACTTCGACTTATAATTCCAACCTCAGTAGCTGGAGCATCTACTCCTCTTCCTAGGGCATCTACCCCAACCAGAATAGGCAAAGAACCATTTCTATGAGCGGCTAGGCGATCATTTCTATCCTGTCTGGATAGACCCCTGCTAAAGAAGGTGGCCGCTGTTAGATTATAGCGAGCTAAGAGCTCCTGGATACTGATGGCATGGTCAATACTATTCGCAAAAACCATGGTAGGCCTACCTTTAATCTCTTGATAAACAGCTGCAATATCCTCCATTAATCTCTCGGAAAAACGTGCATTTCCGCGAACTGCCTGTAGCTTATCCGGACCAGCCAAAAGACCTAAGATTTCAAATCCTAAGTCCTCTGTATTGAGATACTCGTCAAGTTCTCCTAGTTTATACTCTCCTTTAGCATCTGTGCCAATTCTAGCTACCCGAATCCCGCTTCTTAGCTGAAAGGCCCGCAGTGGTGGATTAATACCTTTCTCCATTCCTTCGGTTAAACTCTGACCATTGATACGAGTTGTAAACATTGCTATCCAAGGTTCGCCGGGATCCAATAGTCCTCGAGATGCATATCGGTCAATTTGAGGAAAAAAGGGAGTTGCCGTCAACCCTATTTTAATGGCATTAGGAAACTGGCGATAAAGTTTATGATGTATATCTCCTAACCCTAAGTCTGCCTCGTCAACAATAAGTAATCCGATCTTAGAGGCATCGACCTGACCTGTGGACACCAACCTTTGAATAGATTGATAGGTGGTATTTATAACTTCGGCTGCGGTTAGATCTTCTTTCTTTGCGCCTGAGTAGCTAGCAATTCTGAGCTGGCGATGATCTGCTCCTACCACTTGAGCAGTATTGTCTAAAATATCTGTAGTTGGCGAAAGAATAACAGTGGGCACCCTTAACGCTTCGATAATAGCTGCTCCAAAATGAGTTTTTCCCCACCCAGTAGTAAAGGCTTCATATCCAGCATTCTTTCCTTGATCAAAAAAATCAGCTAAATCTAGCAGAAAAGGTACTTGATAAGGTCTGGTGGTGCGTAAACCTTGCTGAGTTACATATCTTCTGATTCGAGATCCTGCTTGTTTGGTTATGGCTGCCAGTTCAGCTGGAATTCTTGTATCGTAGCGACGTGGCTGATTATCTCTATCTTGCATGGAGAAGAATTATACCATTTAGTGACTATAGGTCGCAACTTAGTATCTCCTGCTCCCTAAAATCTCTAGGCTTGAAATTTTAATCGTAGCCACCTATTATAGGGTTATGGCGATACATGACAGATCTAGAGTTACTCCAGAGATTTATACCTACCCAATTAGCGTTAGCGATAAACTGGCTATGGAGGTGGCAATTCCTGAACCAGAAGTGACCGGACAACCCTTTTTTGCGGCCAGCTGGCTGACTAACGTGCCAGACGCCGATGGATTAGCTGCGGTTTTAAGATCGATCGACCGTACCGCTAATGCCTACAACCCCTGGTATGCAGCCCAACAGAGGAACCTTATTCATAATGGAAACCCGGCAAATAATTATGAGATCAGTACTGGTGTCTTCGGCGGACATCAGTTTGCTTCACTTGTCGATTTCCTGTGGGCACTCAGGCATGGAAAAGCCGTCATGGCACAAGTAGCTATCTCTGGAAAAGTGTTTAATTATGCCCTTGATGGGACTCAGGCCTCTTCAGATCACAAGCGCCTGTTTTCTGTGTCTGGGGCAGCTTTTGACAGACAAGAGATTATGAATTTATTTGCGGAGACTACTGGAGAAAACTTTAGGCCATGGGAAAGACGAGTTATCCGGCGTCGATTAGGCCAAACTTTGCTTCAAGCTGGTCTGCCAAATTTGACTAGGCCCCCTCGAATGGGGCGACCTCAACCCAACTGTCCCCCAGGCTACATCAGCTACCGCTAAATTTTAAAGCAATCAATTATACCCGAGTCTTTTGAGCATAGTTTCGACTTCATCAGTATAAGGACGAAAAGGATCCTGTAATACTACCGCTTCATCTCGAAAAGAAAGTGTAGTCCAGCCAATAGTAGGATGATTAGCTAAGTGAGGAAGCACATCTTTTATTCCCCTGACAAAAGCACCTCGTCCCGCAGCTCGACTTTGGGTGGGCGGGGTGCCCTGAGAATCAGTCATTGCTTTATCATAAGTCCAGAGCCTTCTTTGCGCCGAAATAGACCGATTGGGATCGATAATATTATAGCTCATACATAAAATCTGGAGCTCTCGAGATTTTACTCCGGAGGGATCGTACTCATCTAAAATCCGTTTCTTAGCCACCCAATCAAAACTAGAAGCCTGTAAAGGATCTGTACTTAGCATATCAACTGCACTTCTAGCAGCTTGTAAGATTTCGACCACTTCCTTGTTTCCCGACCACCAAAGTTTTCTATCAATTTCACCAATATAGTGATTTAGTACCTCCACAGCAGGCATCTCAACGCCTCCTGCCCGATATATCCAACCCCGTTGCCGCATCGCATTCTCCCGAAAGTTAGCTACTACTTCTTTTTTAGTTCCTATCGGGATATCTGGTTGCCAGCCTTCATCTATTAGCTTATGGGCCAATCCCACCAACCCCATTACTAACCAGGTTGCATGAGGTGACATAGTAGTATCTAAGGTCGCATACTGCACTACTTTGCGACCATCTTTATGAACAATAATAGGTGGAGTATTTTCTCCTACCATCAATTGCCCATTTTGGATATTAACAGCTAGTGCTCGCTGAGAGATTGAATACTTACCTGTCCCTGTAACCTCTGGTATTGTATTTGCACCTACAAATTGCCCATTCCCGCCAAGAAGCGCCATTACCGAGAGCAGGGGTAACATCCCTGAGGAATAATCAATCTTGGAACCGGAGGTAGAAAGATTAAGATGACGCCCTCTTGTATTATAAGTACCAGTCTTTTTATTCGGATAATAATCTGTATTATTAGCTACACCAAAACAATCAATCCCGTAAGCCATTTTCAGCAGAGCTAATAAATGATTTAAAGTTGCCCTGTTCCCAAACTCAAAGTTAGCGACTGCCCTAGGACTAGTGTCTTCGGGAGTTGTAAGCTCAAAATTACCTGCATCAAGATAGAATCTTCCTCCATTATAAAGCCAGGAGCTACTGCCTCCTGTTGGACCAATATTTATTCCGGCAGATTGAACTGCTCCATTAATTTCCATTACTCGGCGAGGAATAGCCCCAGCCAGACCTTGAGTACGCTGTTTAGGGGGTAGGTGGTGTACTTGTAGACCATACTCTGTTTCCGTTCCGATTAAGCCAAACCTAAATTTTTCCATATCATGTTGGAGTATATACCGAAGCTATCTTAATTTACAATTTTTCTCTGAGAACATCTCGGGTATCGACTTAAATTACGCTTGAAGAGATTAAGCAGAAACTACAGGGGCGGACTTGGTAGCATTGAACAGCTCTTTAACAGCTCGGTGACATTTGGTGCAGTAACGCAAGCCTTTAAAAGAATGGAGGTTTGGTTTCTGAGTTTTATTGGAAATCTGAGCCCGCAGCGGCCATTCAGATGCACCGGACGACCCCTTCTTGTGACGGGACCAAGACCGATACACTTTCATCTTTCCACAGATAGTACACATTAACATATGCTAGAATATAGCATAACTGATCTCAAAAGGCAAAAGTCAAAATTCAAAAGTATTGTACTTCTCGGCTATGCTCGAAGCAGATTTTTACTTTTAACTTGTATTTTTGATTTTTGAGTTTTAACTTTTGAATTTTTGATATATGCCTGAACTACTCGCCTTTTCCATCGTTATTCTACTTTTCTCAGTCATCCTCCACGAGGTGGCCCACGGCCTGGCTGCCCGGTATTTTGGCGATTATACAGCCGAAGATGCGGGCAGGTTGACGCTTAACCCCCTGCCGCATATTGACCCGATTGGAACTATCCTCCTACCGCTCCTAACCATAATGTCAGGCTCCCGGATTCTCTTTGGCTGGGCCAAACCAGTGCCGGTCAACCCACTCAATTTTTCGGATATCCGCAGGGGCGAGCTAATAGTCTCGCTAGCCGGGGTAGGAGCGAACTTTGGGGTGGCTATATTAGGATCAATTATCTGGCATATATTGCAGCTTTTTCCTGTTCAACAATTTTGGTTTGTCTTGTTAGGTCAGGCTATTAACCTGAATCTAACTCTGACTATCTTTAACCTCCTACCTATCCCCCCGCTGGATGGATCAAAGGTTCTGATGTCTCAACTGCCATATAAACACGCCCGAACCTTGATGCAATATGAGCGATATGGGCCATTTATATTGCTGGGATTACTTTTTCTGAATTTTGGCGGGGTGTCTGTGATCGATCTGGTTTTAGGATTCTTTGTGCCTCTTTTACGGACTATCTTATTTTTGGGTTAACTCTTCTTACGAGTAAACATTTTTAGATTCCAATCTCTTTTACTCAGGAAAAAGTAATAAATAATCTCCAGAAGCCCAAAGGTATTGATAACTAAAATGATGATAAACCAGATTTTATGCTTTCTTTGGGCTGCTCTCCAGAGGGCCAATCCCTTCCAGGGAAGACTCCAGAGCAGGATCGAGGCAATAAGTAGTGGATTTCCCAACTGTTGTTCTAGCACAAAAATTATTATACATGTTTAAGGCTTGATTAACTAGATGAATTTTTTGCAGTTTCTAAGACAGCTGATTAGAGCGTTTATGTTGTTTAAATTGAGAGTTTCGAACAACAGAAATTTGATCAATTTTCAGTAAATTTGAGGCTAAATTTACCTTAAACTTACTTGACATGGTCTGGGAAAATTAGTAATATAAGTAAGTACCGTAAGGTACTTTGTTGGATACAAATCTAACGAGGCCTACCTGGCATCGACTCAAACCCGATTGCTGAGTTAAACCGGCACGTTTGACATTTTGGAGAGTCATTTTTTCCTTACAAGATTTCCTTGAAGGAGATCCATAATGTGTAGTGTTACCGTCTGGTACACTTCCAGGATCCCCACTTAAAATTCTCGGAAAAATACTCCAAAACCACGACCAAGTAGGCAGTAATTATTGTAAATTTGTGAGCAAGCTGCGCAGCTTAAAAGTAATTCTTCGGATAGTACCCGCTTAGGCGGACAAGTAGCTTTTTCCTCTCTTTTCCCTTAAAATAGACCCTGTGCCGCAGTAACTCAGAAGTAGAGTGACGCTTTTGTAAAGCGTGAGTCGGGATTGCAAAACTCCCCTGCGGCTCTTTGTGTTGGCCCATCACTTCTTGCATAATTCTTGACATTCGGGTATTATTCGGATACTCTTGAACTATGCCCTTTATTGATAAAAAACAGCTGTTATCTCTCTATTCTTCAGGTTTATCAATGCAACAGATTGCCTTAAATCAAAAAGTCTCGCATCACAAGGTTGCCTACTGGATGAAAAAGTATAGTATTCCTAGTAGATCACGTAGCGAAGCTATCTACGCCTTAAAGAATCCTGCGGGAGATCCTTTCAAGATAAGCGATCTTGAGGCTTATGAGGATAAAGAGCTCCTCGCTTTAGGGATTGCACTCTATATGGGCGAAGGAACAAAAAAGGATAGATTTGGAGTCAAGTTAGCAAATTCCGATCCTAAAATTATTAACTTGTTCCTAAGATTTCTTAGACAGGTCTGCGGAGTTAAAGAAGAGAAAATCAGAGCTTGGATTAATATATTTGATGATTTAATATACAAGGATAGCCTACTATTCTGGAGTAATCATACAGGAATACTCGAGAAAAATTTCTATTCACCAGTAATAAGACCCAAAAACTAGGGACATACAAAAATAAGAGTAAATACGGTACAATAACCATCTTAGTCAGTAACAAAAAGCTTTTAGAACAAATCATACTTTGGTCTAAGGATTATTTTGAAAAATACTGCTAAGTTAGTACGATAAGGTACGCCGAAGTAGCACAGTGGTAGTGCGCGTTCTTGGTAATCGCTAATTGCCCATTCCGATAGTAATATCGGAATGAATTCCGAATAACGGTTAAAGATCTATGCAAGATTGAGACCGTGGCCCGGCTAAGACAGGGCCCGAACGACTGACAAGGATTCCCGTCAAAGACGGGAAAAGATACAGTCTAGCCCTCTTTATAAGCATTGAAATATTAAGAAGAGGTAAAAAGCGAAGAACGAGGTCACGGGTCCGATTCCCGTCTTCGGCTCTAAAAAAGAAATAGGTCTTCCCTTGCGCGAAGAGAGAGGCTGGTATATAATCTGAACCTATGGCGAAAAATAACCGATCGATCTTTGGACTGGAATGTTCTATCTGCAAAAGCAGAAATTATGTTTCTCAAAAAAACTCAGTTAATACCAAAGACAAACTAACCCTGAATAAATACTGTCGTAAATGCCGCAAGGCTACTCCTCACGACGAGTTCAAAAAACTCGGCTAAAAATACTCTGTTTTAAAGACTTATCTTGATTCTATTTTAATCGAACCCTTATAATTAGTTATATAACTATGGCTTATCCCTTGGCTTTAAAAGAAAAGGCTATTTTTCTTCGTAAATTGGGTTATTCCATTAATGAAATCTCAAATCTTTTAAAGATTGCAAAAAGCACGTCTTCCAATTGGCTTTCTAGCATAGGACTTGACGACCAAGCTCTCGCGAGGTTAGCAGAGAGGAAGGTTTTAGGTCAGCACAAGGCGAATGTCACTAAGCAAACTAAGAGGCAAAAAGTTCTGGAAGGATTCCTTCAAAGGGCAGGTGAGATGCTCGAGGGTATTAGCTTGGATACAAACTTAAGTAAGCTATTATGTTCATTTCTCTTTTGGGCCGAAGGGGAGAAGAATGTAAGCTATGTTACTTTTGTTAATTCGGATCCCAAGATGGTTTCTTTATTCTTACTCACCCTTAGAAAGGGATTCTCTTTAGAGGAACATAAGTTTCGAGCTTTAGTACATATTCATGAATATCATAGCGATAAGGAAATAAAGGAATTCTGGTCCCAAATTACTAAAATCCCCCTTTCCCAGTTTACTAAAAGCTATCTTAAGCCTCATACGGGCAAAAACACCAGATCAGGTTACAAAGGGAGTATCAGTGTAAGATATTACGATTACAAAATTGCTTTAGAATTAAACTCAATCTATAATACCTTCAGCAAGAAATATACGGGCGTCGGTTAATGGTAAACCAGTGGACTCCAAATCCACGACTCGGGGTTCAAGTCCCTGCGCCCGTGCCAAACTTGTATACTCTTCTAATTTGACCCTACCAAGGCATAAGTACTATAATTTTCGGCATGCGAACCGGACATGGAGAAAAAAGCGGACTAGTGCCAGTACAAATTATCCGCGCACCTAGTTTAGCAATTGCCGATAGGCTTTATAGGAGAGCACTCGATCTCCGTTTGACTATTTTTGGAGCGAGTCATGAGGTAATGCAGCTAGTCGGTGTCTGGGCTAATAACCAAGTACGAGTCGGGACAGTAGTCGGTGAAGCCTTAGCGGGTCCTGCTCCTAAAAGTGCATTACCCAGGCTACAGAGTTTAGAAGCTCTTTTCTTGCTGTTGGTACGGGCACTGGTCCTTCTTGGCTTAACGAGCTTCAACTTGGGGTAGAGCTAGCCCGACTTAATTCTCCTGATATCTGGCTAAAATTCATGCAGGATTCCGTTGCCCAGGCACCTGCAAGAGCTAGGCTGATGAGCAAACTTGCTCAAAGAGGGAAACTCGCAGATTGTGCAGCAGAAGTTAGCTCACATTGGTAAACAGACTACAAAAGGTATTTACAGTAGATGCTCAAAGCCTAACTGCTCGACTACCCCATCGCGAGGGAGGAATCCGTGGATGTCCAGCTATAGATTTGACTCAGGAAATATACGCTAGCTACGGAAGGCGTTTAAGAACCTCAGAGTATCGAGCTACTCTGCGGGGGCGTGTCAATTTAACTACCTATTAGTTTTAAGTATGTAATTTATTCTCACCAGATTTACTAACTTCGCTACTTATGTTTTGATCTTAGAAAGTCACTTTTATTCTAGCATTTTGGATAAAGATAGGGTCCCCCGTTGGGTTTTTACCCTGGATCTTATAGGTCTTTTTTCCACCTGATAGTTTAAATTGTCCAGAAGTTAAAAAAGCAAAGGTTGTTGAAGTAGTCGAGACCTCGGTATTATCCACCATGCTGTTATCGGTAACATTGATTATCCGAGCATAGGCTGTCCCTCCAGCATTTGAGCGGATATTTACTTCCAGAGTCATTCCAGTGTTGCCGGCATAATCAGCTGGGTCGGCAGAAAAGGTTAGCGAATCAAAGCTTTTCCAGTCTGTGGCGGTCACTGAATCAGTGCTACTACCGATCGGGATATAAACTGGGGTTTTGGATGAATAAACAGTAACTGTAGAAGCCTCGGTTGGAGATGGTATGGGAGACTCTAGGGCTTGTAGCTGATCCGTTAGACGAGACAGATCCTCCTTCGAAGCCTTCTCCGCCTGCATCTCGGCCAGCTGTTTTTTTAGATCAGTAATTTGAACATTGAGGTCGGTGGCTTGGGCAGTGGGTGAGGCAGAAGCTGTCGGAGTATTCTTCGAGGCTCTGGTAAAATAATATATCCCTACTCCTCCGGCAATACTCAGGCCGATGACTACCAATATTAGGATCAGACCAAAACCGCGTTGGGCAGAAACTGGCTTCATAAATTGACTATATCACACTCTTAAGTTGAGCAACTGTGCTTATCCTTTATGCCACCAGATTTACTAACTTCGCTAGTTATGTTTTAATCTTAAATAAATGTCGGTTGCTATTGCCATTGAACATCCTAAGTTTGCTCAAGCCAGACAACTACTTGCCACCGGTGACTCTCTGAGAGGGCTGGAATATTTAAACAACCCTCTCAAGCGCAGACTAGATGTAAGCATAGCTGCTGCAGTCTCTTGCGGAGCTGTGCCGATAGCCTGTTTAAGCTATCTGGCTGCTTTTGCCTGGGATCGCCAATCCCCTTTTTTAAGTTTACCTTATTTAGACCTCTCGACTGGAGCCAGGCGTAATATTTACAAAGTTCGGACGATGAAGCCAGGATCAGCGGAATTAGAACAACAGCTGATCGCTCAATATGGTTCCATGAATAACTTTAAACGTCTACATCGAGATCCCCGGGTTACTCCAATTGGACGGACACTTCGAAAATTAAGCTTTGATGAGATGCCCCAAATTCCTTCCGTTCTGGGAGGCCATTTAGCGATGGTCGGGGCCCGGCCTTACAGGGAGGACGAGTGGAATTGTAGTTTTGAGCCCAATAAAGATCGTCAGCCCTATAAAGACTTTATCTTCCTAGCCGAAAACGGACTGCGTTACGCTGTGGTTAGCTTATATGGCATCTATGGACGAGCGGAGATGACCTTCGAAGAGCGGGTGACTTATGACTGTTTGTATGGACGGGAGGCAAATTTTTGGGGAGATATCCGGATGGTAGGCGCAACTTTTATGCCAGTCCTGACAGGAAATGGGGCTAAATGAATTTTGGGGTTGATTTTTCAAAGCCTTCGGTTTATGATCCTAACTATATGACTGATGCTAGAAAAGATAGCTTACCTCCTCTACTCCGTCCAGATGAAGCTCGAGCTATTATCGCCGGTAATATCAATACTGCAGTTTGGCAAGTACAAAACCCTTGGCGTTTTGGAGCAGGACTCTGGACTCCCCGAAGTAGACCAGTTTTCACAAGTTATACCGAAAGTCCTTGGGCGGTAGTCAGAGATGCGAGGAATAACATCAGGGGCCGAGGGTTACAAGAGGATTTATGGGAGATCGTTTATGCGCAAATGAGACAAGCCGGTTTTGACCAGAGCTCTGCAGAATTAGTTGATTTAACTTTTACGCCTAGCCGGCTGGTTCGGGAGCATGTGAGACATGTAAGTTCACTGTATCCAGATTTAAGATTTGATCTATTATATGACTCAACCCCTAGAGACTCTCGACCTATCCGAAAATCCGCCTTGGTTAGGGACCATGGACCGATGTTTCGACTTGATCTCCCAGGGGCCATCAGAAGTCTCCAGATGGATCCATCGGTAGATTACGATCTCTAATTCCTTACTATCTTCTAACTTGAAATCTGGATTTTAGGAGTGTAGGATAAGTGGAGATGTTTGATTTTTCTGACTGGACAAAGACCGCCCAGGCTAAAGCTGATTTTGTTTCGGAACAAGGGGTCAGCGGACAGGCTAATTTTACTGAGTACCAAAAGGATACAGTTACTCTGGTGCATGTCACAGTTGATGTCCAAGGCGATCCAGCAGTTTTAACCCCTGGCCTTCACGGCTGTCATATCCACGAAACCGGACTTGCCGAACCTCCCTTTGCCTCGGCTAAAGGACATTTCGACCCAGGTCCATCCGGCAACTCTGATCCGGATGTCAACCATCCTTTCCATGCGGGAGATTTACCAAATATCCAGGTGAATAATGACGGCGTTGGTCATTTAGAGACTATTACCAGTAGAATCACTTTGACTGACGGACCTTTAACCATTTTTGACGCAGACGGAGCCTCGGTCGTTCTTCACTCTCACACTGACCACTGCGAACCGGCTGAGTCTAAATCCGGCCACTCCGGCGGCCCACGATTGGCCTGCGGAGTGATTGAACAAATTTAAGCCTTAATAGATCAGGTATTGCATTTAAAACAGTCCAGACCTTATAATCCTCTACCAAGATGACACCTGATCAAGGAACCTCAAGAAGAAATTTGCTACTGGCCGGAGGAGGATTAGCAGCACTATTACCATCCGGGGTTGCCGTGGCTAAGCTATATGACCAATGGGTACAGGCAGATAGACTATCCTCAAATAAACGGCTGGTTGGTGAATTAGGATTAGCTAATCCATTTAGCTTGAGACAAGTCCCCCTTGCTCATTATCGAGCTGCGGATCGCCCCTTAGCCGAGGGGACAATGTTGGTCGATAAAAACGGGCAGGCGATTAAAACATCCTGGGTTTACCCAATGAGGAGGGTGGTGGTTAATACCGAGTGGATTCCCTTAGACAAAGTTGCTTTTTTTGTGGTTCCGGGGAGTAGAACCATCGCGTTTAATTTTGATCTGTCGGATCCAACTCTTGCAATGTTCTTAGCCGATATCGCCAGTCAGGATTCCGCACGAAGCAATGACGCATTAAAAAGCCTTCCTGAGCATTGCTCAAGAGTAACTCTAGGATTGATACTCCATGAACGAGAAGCGATCGATAGTTTGTTAAAAAAATTAATTAAATAAGCTTGATTTATGATAGACTAAAAGCATGACTGCCCGATCTCGAGGGTTTACTCTTCTGGAAATCATGATCACCATCACTATTGTCGCGATCCTCTCGACCATGGGGATTATTGCCTATGGCAAAGCTCAGTCAATCGCCCGGGATGCTATCCGCAAACAGGATTTAAAAAATATGAAGTTGTCTCTGGAGCTTTATTACCAAAGAAACGGCAATTTTCCAAGTACTACCGATGGGTCTGGCTGGGATTTAAGCACCAAGGGTGGCACCTGGATTTCAGGACTCGATTCTACTTATACCAACAAATTACCTACTGATGTTAAACAGACCTCCAGTTGTAAAAGCCCACCTGCGTCAAGTTGTTATCTTTATGGGTATTTTTCGACAGCATGGGAGGGTGGAACTCCGGGAAAGGGATATATTTTAACTGCTAAATTAGAGAATGCTGATGATAAAGATGCCGGAAATACCGTGACTTATCAGGACACAACAGCTGTATGGAGAGAGCCAGGTTATTATACCCTGACTGAAAAGTAGCTATGCCCAACACCCAGCCACCTCCTAAACACGAGCATGAAACGCTACATTTCCCCCCGGGTTTCTTATGGGGGGCAGCCACTTCGGCACACCAAGTGGAAGGCCAAAATACCAATTCTGACTGGTGGGAATGGGAAAAAACTCACTTGCCGGAAAATAAGCGCTCGGGTAAAGTTGTTGATCAATATCACCGCTTTGAACAAGACTTTGAGCTTGTTACCAAAATAGGCCACAATGCCCACCGATTGTCGATCGAATGGTCCCGGATCGAGCCCGAGGAGGGTAAGTTCGATGAAGCGGCCATTGAACATTACATCCAGGTTCTGTCGTCCCTCAAGAAAAAGGGGTTGACGGTGATGCTTACCTTGCATCATTTCACCAATCCTTTATGGCTAGCTAAAAATGGTGGCTGGGAAAACTTTAAGACCCCCTTTTATTTTGAGCGATTTGTTAAAACAGTCGTCCCCCGTCTTGAGTCTTATGTTGATCTTTGGGTAACCATTAACGAGCCTAGCGTACTAGTTTGGTGCGGATATATAGAAGCCAAGTGGCCACCTCAAAAGAAAAACAAAATCTCGGCCATAAAGGCGATGTGGAATCTAAGCCGGGCGCACAAAAAAGCTTATCGAATAATCCATCAATTTGTCCCCAATGCAGCCGTGGGGATTGCCCATAATGTCTCTAGTTTCGAGGCCTTTCACCATCACTCTATCTTGGAAGATTTTATGGAGTGGTTTATGGATATCTCCACCAACCACCTATTTTATTATCTAACCGGCAAGAATACTCATGATTTTTTGGGCTTAAATTATTACTTTAATCAATATATTAACTTCTCTGGTGAAGGACATTTCCCGGAGATTGTCGATATCGAAACTACCAAAAAAGATGTTTCAGACTTGGGCTGGGAGATTCATCCCGAAGGCATCTTTGACGTGATTATGGATTTTTCAGATTATCATAAAC
This sequence comes from Candidatus Daviesbacteria bacterium RIFCSPHIGHO2_02_FULL_43_12, assembly GCA_001776775.1. Lineage (GTDB taxonomy): Bacteria > Patescibacteriota > Microgenomatia > Daviesbacterales > UBA10151 > HO2-FULL-47-45. The sequence continues at coordinate 14,637 of MFDD01000001.1, read as the reverse complement.
CAGTTTATATTACGGAAAACGGACTGGCTTCAACGAATGATGACAGACGAGTCCGCTTTTTGCTGTCTTATCTAAAAGAGATCTACCATGCTATCCAAAGCGGCGTCCAGGTTAAAGGATATTTTCACTGGAGCTTGATGGATAATTATGAATGGTCAGATGGATTTAGCCCCCGTTTTGGACTAATCGAGGTGGATTATAAAACTTTGCAGAGGACTCCCCGGCCATCAGCCTATGTCTATCAAGAAATTATTGAAAATAATGGTATTCCGCACTATTTATTAAAGCTCTTGGGACATTCTGTTGATGTCAAAGACGTACTAAAAAAAGACCAGAAAGCTTAGATTCACCTCTCTAAACCCTATCGGTTTGACAAACTCATTCACAGGTAATAAACTTCAGAACATGTTGGGTGGGTTCACTATTGAAGGAGCATTTCGAGGACGTACACAATTAGCCCTAGCTCAATCAGCAATTACAGTAGCTGAGGCCGCAGCTGAGGAAGCTTATGGTCTTGGACAGGCTCCGCTTGGGCCTGAGCATTTTTTGTTGGGAATGTTCCACCTAAGTCCTGACGATATTGCTCGGGCTGCGCTTATTACTTTAGGTATAACAGACCTTCTGCAAGTTAGGAGGGAAATTATTCGCCTTACTCAAACAAGCAGTCAGCCTGTTGGAGTTGCTGATCTGGTTTTCGGAAATGGTGCGTACGCAGTGATAAAAGAGGCCGATCGAGAACGTCATCGAAATATCCCACCTGTAACTAATAGTTTATATCCGACTGAAATGATCGAATCAGGACATCTTTTACTTGGACTAGCAAGAGTTAGGTTTACGCCAAACTTTGCTATGGATGTTCTGGGGACAATGGGTGTTGATGCTCCACTTAGGGTAGGTGCGGCCATCGCTCACCATTCTCCTTTGTATGCAGCTGCGCAGGCGGCAAGGTTAAGAGACATGCTGAATATTCCTAGAGATCAGAGGAGCTAGTTAATTGCTAACAGTTGTTACCTTCGGTATAGTTAAGGAGTGAGTCATCTTCCCTTCACCTTACTTGCCTATCTTCTAAATTCGATCGCGGTGTTAATCGATAAATTCCTGCTGAATGAGAAAATCCCTGATCCTTTAGTCTATGTCTTTTATTTTAGTGTCTTTTCGCTGATAGGCCTGTTTATCATCCCTTTTACCCAAACCCCCGACATTCAGGTCTTTTTACTCGCTTCCTCATCGACCCTACTTTGGACAACCGGCGCCTACTTTATGTTCAAAGCTCTGCAAAAAGGCTTGGTTTACCGGGTTATCCCGGTCATTGGCACCCTAATACCAATTTTTCTACTCATCTTTTATGGCTATATCTCTCAATCGATCTCAGTTAACCAAGCTTGGGCTGCCGGAATACTGATCCTGGGGCTTTCGACCTTAACCTTACCTTATCTAAAGGGTAGGCTAATTCTAGCTGAGTTTGGGCTGGAACTTGGCTCGGCTTTCCTCTTTGCCTGCTCTTATATTGTCCTCCACTGGGCCTACTCCCTGGCTCCCTTTCTGACGGTTTTTGCTTGGTCTCGATTGATCCTGATTCCTGTCGGGATGTTGATTTATTTAATCCCCAAGTTACATCAGCGAGTCTTTGTCGGACAAACCCAAAGTTTTAATCTTTTCTCCAAAATGGGTTGGCTCTTTGTATTTGGTCAGGCTTGTGGAGGGTCAGCGGAGCTACTACTGACCTTTTCCATTGCCCTGGCTAACCCAGCTCTGGTCAATTCACTCCAAGGCACCCAGTATATCTTTTTGTTTCTAAGTTCATTGATACTGGCCCGCTTCTATCCCAAAATTTACGCCGAAAAATCAACCTTGGTAAAATTTATGACCAAAGTTTTAGGGATCGTCTTGATTGGAATAGGGCTTTTAATCTTGGGGCTAGCCCAAGTCAAATCCCCACTGGCTGATTTTGGGCTTACCTACTCCCCTCGCTATGCCCAGAGTTTAGGGTTAGACGCCAAGACAACTTTTACCCAAAGTCTGCAAGATTTAAAAATTAAAAAAGTCCGTCTGCCTGTTTATTGGGACGAGGTTGAACCAACTGACGGGGCCTTTTACTTTAAAGATATTGATTTTTACTTAGAAGAAGCTGCTAAATATCGGGTCGAGGTGCTCCTGGTTGTCGGCTACAAGCAGCCCCGCTGGCCAGAATGTTTTATTCCTCCCTGGCTAAGTAAACTACCAATTGAACGTCAAATAGAGCGGGTATTGAGCCTCCTGCTGGGGGAAATTTCTCATTTTAAAGAATTTAAGGCTATCTCCATGTGGCAAGTCGAAAATGAACCTTTGCTTTCCTTTGGCAGCTGCAGTATCCCTCCAATAGAGCGGGGCAAGCTCCTGGAAAAAGAGCTGAGTTTAATTAAACAGCTCGACCACCGGCCGATTATGCTCACTGATTCCGGCGAATTATCCAGTTGGAAAGGAGTGATGAATATCTTAACTCAGGATCCGGATCAAAACAGAGAACATATTCTGGGTATTACCATGTATCGACAAGTTTGGAATCCTCTTTTTGGACAGGTCAGCTATCCTCTGCCGCCTCTTTTTTATGATTTAAAAGCAAAGGTGATGAAACATTTAACTCAGGCTACCTTTAAAGAAACCTTAGTTGCCGAGCTCCAAGCCGAACCCTGGCCGGCGAGTAGAGTACCTATTCAAGAGATCCCGATTGAAGAGCAGTTAAAGTTTTTTCCACTTTCACAGCTTAAAGCTAATATTTCCTTTGCTCGGGAAACTAATTTCAAAACCGCTTATCTTTGGGGGGCCGAATGGTGGTATTTTATGGCTCTACACGGCCACCCGGAGTATTTGGAATATATCAAAAGTTCAATCAATCATTAAATTAATATCTTGAAACGTTAAACGAAATGTGGTAAAATGTTTAACGTATGGAACAAGTTACCATCAGTCCTAAATACCAAATAGTCATTCCTAAAAAACTTCGGGCTCATTCCAAAAACCTGATACCTGGCAATACGGTTAATATCAAACGAGTTGACGCTGATACCTATCTAGTGAAAGTAAACTCCAGCGATTGGGTGGAGAAAATGTCCGGGATGATGAGTAGCTGGAAAAACCCGATCGAAAAGTTAGAAAGGGGCAGGAACGAAGAGGAAGAAAGGTTAAAATCCTTTGAAAAAACTAGTTGATTTAAAATCTATCTGCATTGATACCAATATTTTTATCTACTTTCTAGATCCTCAATCTCCTTTTAACTCTGCTGCCTCAGCTTTACTAGGCGCCTTTGCTGATCAAAATATTGCACTCTCTACCAGTACTGTAACTATAACCGAGCTGCTCTCAACGAAAGCTTCTGACAAGGAGCTCGCTAGTTTGCAGGAGAGTTTTTTATCAATACCTAATTTAAGGATTTTCGATATTTCCCAAGAGATAGCGCTTCTAGCTGCCAGGTTTAGACGAGAATCAAATATCCGGATCATCGATTCGCTGCAACTTGCGACAGCTATCGTTGCTAAAGCCGAGGCCTTTTTAACCAATGATCAAAAACTAAAGAATTTTAAAGAGGTAAAGATCGTAGCCTTAGCAGACCTAAAACTTTAACAGCCTCAAAATCTGGGAAAATCATTCGCTCTATTCTAGGTCTAAATATTGACTATCTTTGATACATAAGTAGATAGTTTCTTTTTGAAGACCTTTACAATACACTTGCCTTAATACCCCCTGAATTGATAGAATACGCCATCCCATAGTTGGGATTAAGATGGTTCGCCCAAAAGACGCACCATGGTTTTTTAGTACCAGATTAGGAAAAAACCAAAGCAATGGCCAGGAATCAGGAAAGCAATAATAGAAAACCACCTATAATATTCGCCCCGCTGATAGTATTGTTGTGGGCCTTAGTAAAAATCGGGCAGATTGAATTTACACTTTTACGCTGGGTTTGGACTGGCTTCAAAACTATTCCCATTATGATCGGACTCCCCTTTTTATACCTGGCCCAGGGATTGGTTTGGCTGGTTAGCAAAGTCCGGGGAGTAAAATTGGAGGTTACCATGCCTAATCCCTTTGCCAAAAAAAGAGGCCGGCCTCGAACTCAACCCTTTCTGCCGTTTTATATAAGCAAAGTCCTGCGGTTTTTGGATTTTATCTTTCCCAAACCTCTGCGGATTGGAGTGGCGGTTATCGTCGTTTCCGTACTATTTTTCTGGTATTCATATGTTTTGGTACTGCTGGTTCATGATCTTCCCAACCCAAACAGACTGCGCGAACCGATTAACCCTTTAACCAATGAATTTTACGATCGCAATGGCAAATTGCTTTATCGGCTTTACGAAGGAAAAAACCGCCAGCTGATCAAGCTCTCGGATGTGTCTCCTGATCTATTAAATGCCACCATTGCGATTGAAGATAAAAACTTTTATTCTCATCCGGGAATTGACCTCTTTGGCGTGGGCCGGGCCCTGGTTTCCAACCTTCAACACAATAGCTTACAAGGAGGTTCAACGCTGACCCAACAGTTGGTGCGGAATATCTTTTTGACTCAGGATCGGACTTGGAAGAGAAAGATCCAAGAGGTACTGCTCTCTTTCTGGACTGAACAGATATTTTCCAAAGATGACATCCTGGCCATGTATATTAACGAAATCCCTTATGGTGGAGTCAACATTGGCGTTGAAGCAGCTAGTGAAACATATCTTGGTAAAAAAGCCAAAGACTTGGAGTTGGGTGAGGCTGCATATTTGGCAGGGTTAACTGCTTCTCCCACTGCTTACTCTCCGTATGGCCCAAATCCAGAACTGGGTAAAAAGAGACAACAGGATGTTTTGCGCCGGATGGTGGAGGACGGATATATTACTGAGGAACAAGCTAACGCCGCTGCTGCCGAAGAGATCGTTATCAAACCCTACCGACCGTCTCTTTTAGCTCCTCATTTTGTGATGTATGTCCGAAGTTTCTTAGAAGAAAAATATGGGGCCCGGTACCTAACCCAAGGAGGGTTACGAGTGATTACGACTCTTGACCTGGACACCCAAACCAAGGTAGAAAATATCGTTAGTGAGGAGGTAGCCAAAATAGCTAACCTCAATGTCACAAACGGCGCGGCGATGGTCACTGATCCCCGCAGCGGCCAAATATTAGCAATGGTCGGATCACACGATTACTACGACCCTCGGGGCGGTAACTTTAATGTCGCAGTTGCTTTACGCCAACCCGGATCATCGATTAAACCAATCACTTATGCCGCCGCTTTTAAGGCTGGTTTAGGTCCCGGTACGATTATGCTGGATACTCCAACCAGCTTCAAAGATGGAGTAAATGTCTATGCACCGGTCAACTATGATGGCACCTTTCATGGAGCAGTGACTATCCGTACTGCGCTGGGGTCTTCGTATAATCTGCCAGCAGTCAAGGCTCTGGCGATTGTGGGATTACCAAGTATGCTGCAAACTGCCAGAGATATGGGGATAACCACTTTCAATGACCAAGACCGCTACGGACTGTCTCTGACTCTCGGAGCAGGAGAGGTGAGGCTAATTGATATGATGACTGTCTATTCAACCTTCTCCCAAATGGGTGTCAAACATTACCCGACTCCTATCTTAAAAATTACCGATGCCCAAGGTAATGTTTTGGAAGACAACACCCAAGGTGACGCAGGGATCCAAGTCTTAAACCCAGGAATAGCCTATATGATTACCGATATCTTAAAGGATAATAAGGCCCGTACCCCAGCCTTTGGTCCTAAATCATTACTGGTTCTTGACGGACAGGACGATGTGGCCGTTAAAACAGGAACTACAGATAATAAAAAGGATAACTGGACCTTTGGATATACGGCTAATTTAACAGTGGGAGTCTGGGTAGGCAATAATAATGGCCAGCCAATGGACGCCAGGCTGACCTCCGGAGTCACTGGAGCTGCCCCAATTTGGAATAAGATTATGCTCACCCTGCTACCAACAAGAGATAAACAAGCCTTTATCAAACCAGTAGAGGTTTTGGATGGATCAGTTGACGGCAGCAGGGATTTAGTCCTGAGTAATCTGGAACAAAGATCAGTAGTTAGCAGACAAACCAAGAAAGATGAAAAGCTAAATATTACCTTTACTGACCCTTTTTCGACCTACACCCAAGATCTCCCTAAAGCTATCACTCCCTAGACTAAAGACAGGCTCATTTAAGCAGTTGCCGTAATTTAAGTATCCGATCAAAGATATTCACCTGCCCATCTCTATTCAAATCTTCGGGGTCGGTTATCTGTGTGGCTGGAGACTCATACAGAGTCAGGTCTGTGAGGGTTGCCAAGAAGCTTGCCTCCGGGGTGGCATTTGGCACAATATTGAGATTGACCACCTCAAGAGCTTTTTTAAGAATGAGCTTTTGCTGAGTAGTTCCGTTACTCGTTTGAGCAAACAGAGCAATTTGGCTGGTGTCCCCAAGCTTAAGGTAAGCTTTTAGGTCAGTCGTCCGGGAGTTGTTTAAGGGTAAGACCCATCTTCCTCCAGAGTTAGGATAAGTGGAAATCAAGCTTCCCGAATCGACCCGGGCAAAGATCAGAGTGTCTTGATCTGCACCCGACACACTCCCTGCCAAGGGCAAGCTTACCTCCGGAGTAGTACCCGAGGTCGGAGCAGTTTTGACCAGAAAAGGCTGGCCTTTCTGGTCAAAAATCTCTGATCCCGAACTAATCCGAAAATATATTTCCGTTTGAGGATCCAGGTTTTTTAAAGTCACATAATGCGTCAACCGCTCCGCTCGTCCATCTTTGTCCCGATCATCGGCATAAGCCTGCCCTAACTCGGGTGTAGTACCGTAAGCGATAAAACCGACTGTTTTATTTTTGGTCAGCCAGGAAATTGACAAGGAGTTGTCGGTCTGGTTACTAATCCGGACGTCCAAGGGTTCAAAGCTGGGTGAGGCAAAAGAGCGGTAGCTAGTTTTTTGACTGGATAAATTAACCCCGAGGATGACTCCCAGAATCAAGATTACGATAATAATTGCTCCAAAAATCTTAATCATTGTTTAAATTGTATTGCATAAGGAGCTCTGGACCATATCAGATACCCTTTAAAAGGCTCCAGGCTAAATTCATTACCATAGATGTCTTTGCTGAGGCGAAGATAGGCCTCCCACAGACCAGAATCAAATCTTTCCACCAGGGAGTCTTTTTCGACTTGGGGATCCAGGAGTGTATCTACTCCGGCTTGACCACTCGCAGGAGCAGAGATAACATTCCATCCAGGTTTGATACTAACCTTGGTTTCCTCTGAGGGCTTGGCTTTGATAGTCCAGGTGGATTTTGCCTGGCTTCTGATGAAATACCCCTGGCCACTTTCGATTTTAAAATCCTTACCAAAAACTTCGTTACCCCGAGAGATATATTCTTGCCACTTGCCACTAACCAATCGGGAAATTGTAGTTGCCTGTCCACCTCCACTATTGATCGATTGGATCACCTCCGAAGCCTTGGTCATGCCTTCCGGTAAACCCGAAAAGCCGATCAAGTTCCAACCACTAAGCAGCTTAATCTCCTTAAAGGCATATTGCTGGTCGGCGAGAAAGGTGACTCCTGCCCATTTTAATAACTGCTCACCAGAATCACGCTTGCCATTGCGATTTTGGTCTGAAAATAGCTGAATCGTCAGCTTGCCATCATTGGTGGGAATCCCTGCGACAGCGGATATTTTCGCGGATTGACTAATATCAAATTTATTCACTCCGACAAATATTTTCAAACCCTGCTTGGGAGTGATGATCACCTGCTCGGGGATTCCCAAAAATTCTATCCCGGGCACCGGATGTACTGACAGTGCGTACCTACCGACCGGGATGGCAGCTGTTAAGGCCCCGTTTTCGCCTGTAGTCAGGACCACCTTATCTTTGACCTGAAACCCTTGTGGACTAATAACATCTGTGGTCTCCAGCTCTTTTTTGATCTCCTCTGCTGGAATTTGATCTCCGCCAAACTGGTCAGCCAGCTTATAGATCTTGCTGGCCATCTTGTACCCGGAAGCAGGGACTGCTGTAACTTTCTCACTGAAAAGAGGTTTTGTTCTTGGTGTTTCGGACGTAATACCACGAACCAGGACTGGCTCACGAGGCTGCAAGCTTGGATCTACTACATCTAAAGCTGTGACCTGAGCATTCCTGGTGACATGAGGAACTGGTGTAGAGGGTCTATAACCTGTTATCATGGGTAGTACGTTAATATCAATAAAGGGAGCCTCTATATACCCTTGGTTCTCTCTGACATCCAGGCTAAGCTTTTTTCCAATTGCCGTTACAACTTTGTCATCAACATCCTTTTGTCTCAACTCATCAAGCACAGCGCTTACATCATTCTCGGTGAAATCTCTGAATTTACGAGGCAATAATATACTCTGCAAAACTCCCTGGCGATTACTGGTCAAAACCACAACTTGTGAACCGTTCGCTAGAGCATTACTCATCACTTCAAAGCCTCCTACAATATTGCCTAGATCCACCTCCAAAGGAACATACCTTACAATTTTGTAATCTGGTAGTTTGGAATTAATAGGTGAAAACAACTTTGACAGACGGTCAGACAGGGAAAGACTCGGTTTTCCGTAAAAAATAGGGGTTGCGACAACATCATCTGTCTTAGTAGCATTACTAAAAGCTTTTAAGTCCTGACTAAGCTGATTTTGCAAAGCAAGTGTAAACTCGTCAGCAGACTCTGCCTGACGCATTATTTTTTCATAGTTTCGTACTAGAGGAAAGCCATCGGAGGAAATAAAGACTTTATCTCCCATTTGGAGGGGTTCTATGATAACTTTGGGCGGAGCAACTTCTTGTCCGAAATGCGTTGTCTTAAGCCTATCTGTCAAAGATATGACTTTACCACCTCTGACTATATAAAGGTGTGAATCACCAAAGCTACCGGCAACCAGTTTTCCATCAACGACCATCGCCGTCATGATGGTGGTCTGGTTCCCTAATATTCCGGCTTGAGCTGACATATTATAGAGTCTGTCTGAAAGTAGATTAGCTGCGTCGTCAGCCGAACGAGCATCCAGGTAAACCTGGTCGGCAATATTCCTAGCTTCCACGGCAGCTTTACGACTAAGCTCCCTTGTTCCATAGTCAGTCGAATCCAGCCCAGACCCTGCCCCATCAGTGATGACTGCACTATAGCGCCCAGTAGCAGCACTATCTTGCGAGGTTATAAGATACTTAGATAGGTTATTGTCTTTAGAAAGCCCCAGATTTGCCGACTGACCAATCACTACTGCATCATCAGCCAGTTTTGCAGGCTTAGCAGCGATAAACTTTTGGATAGGATTTTGAGTAGGGCTGTTGTTAATGTTTCTGACTCTAATATTTTCTGGCTTAATCTGTCCTGCTATTTGCTGCGTCACGTCTCCTGTCTGGGTTTTGCCTATAAACATCCCGATAAAAGAAGCGTCGTCTGGTATGCCTGACACAGCCGTTCCATCTGCATTGAGCCGAAAACCTCCTACCACCGCACCTGCCTTAGCCTGAAAATCGGCTGCATCACTAGCTCCAATAGCCACATGACCAATGCCTAAACTATCTGCTCCATCTGATCTAATAATGATTTTATCTCCTTCCTGTAACTGATATACATCTATTCTGGGATTAGACACTGATCTACCTATTTGTTTTGGATTACTGGTGATCTTGGGACCTAGAAGTTGATATTCAGATTCGTCTTTACCCCAAGAGAGCAACTTACCAAAGAAACCCTTGGGCTGCTCTAATGCTGGGCTTAATTCCACCACCTGGTTTCCTCGAACCAAGCTCATCGGAGAATCTCCTACCCTGATAGTCACCAGCTTGTCCCCAAACTGCCCTGCTGCGCTCAAGGTCGTAGCCACACTTGCCCCCCGAGAGGCTACTCCAGCTTCATACCGTTTGACCTCTTCGTTTATAAAAGCTATCGACTGGCCTAAGTCTCCATGTTGATTAAAATCTGCGACAGCCCGATCCAGCAGATTTGTTGCAAATCTGGCTGTATCCTGAGCTAATATAACCGTTCCTTGTTCATCTGTTGCGCCAGATACTCCATCAGTCAAGGCCACACTATATTTACCCTGATGCCAGGCATCTTGACCCTTAAATTTAAGACCCATCCCATCTATCGTGACTGGAGGAGTAGCTGCTAGGGCAGGGTCACTGATTTTTAAGTCACCTTGGACTCTGGTAGTTCCCAAAGTAACCGAGATTTTTGAGGTCTGTTGGTCCACTGTCTGGGCAACTTGGGCGGCTGGCTTAGGTGCGACATTTACAGGAGTAGTGCCATTTGCAGGCGGTTTTTTGCCAAAGACCGATTCCCAGGCTTTTTGGAAGGGATTTTTTTCAGCATCGGCCAATGCCTGGTTAGCTGCCTGGGCTACCTGAACAGCTTTGTTAGCTGAATCTATTGCGGAGTCTAATCTCTGTGAAGCTAACGCATAGTTACTACTAGCTGACTGATACCTATTATCAATATCCGGAGGTACTACACCTCCTTGAACTTTAATCTCACTATAGTCAGCGTAGGCAACAGCTAGCTCAGACCGACTCTTCTCAGCGGCTTGATAAGCTTCTGTGTATTTAGAATCAGCAGCTGCCAATTCGGCTTCGGCATTTTGGGCCTGAGCTCGAAGCTCTTCCTTGGAGAGCTTGGCTGTTTTAACAACTGGTGTAACCGGGTGAGTAGTAGCACTATCTACTACCGTTGCGGGTGCATCTGGAGCTTTGCCCCTATTAAAAACTGCATCCCAGGCTTTTTGGAAGGGATTTTTGCTGTCCTGGGCAACCTGGGCTGCTGCCTGATCGGCTTGAGCTTTAGCCTGTGCCACAGCTGCATTTGCATTGTCAAAAACTTCCTGGGAAACAGGAACAGTTGCTAGCCTGTCTCTTTCTGCAATAGCCAGAGCATATTCATCAGCTGATTGTCTGGCCAGACTGCGGTTATCGGCTGATGTGCCAGACCGGACTACACCCGGATGTTGTTGTTCGATCTCGTCAATCACCTGTTTGGCTTGCTGGGCCTTGGCAGCAAATTCATCTGCCCTGTCTCTAAGTCTTTTTTCAGCCTGACCCAAGGACGTGGTATCGGCAGAGCTGCCTGCAAGCGCTGCTCTTTTGGCGACCACCTGATCGGCTTCGTCATGTAGTTTACGGACCTGACTGAGGGCATTTTCTCTGACTTTTAACTGCTGTGACCTGGCCTTGGCAGCTCCCGCTACCTCTTCGGCTACTGACGCAACCTCCTGAAGTGCCGGCTTTACCCCGGCTAAAGGAATCCGCTCTACTGCTGCCTGATCCTTTAAGCTAACAATAACAGCATGTAATTTTGGAGGTAAATCGCCGGGAAGATCTATTATCCCCGCTGCCTGGCTAGCCCTGTCAAGTATCGTATTATCTAAAACAGTGGGTATGTCATTTGCTCTTCTTAGTTTAGCTAGATCCTTTCTCACCGTATCCAGGATCTTTTTATCCTTACTTGTAGCTCCATCCTCAAGGATTGCCACCAGCTGATCTATTTTATCAGCATATGGAGGTTTTAGTTGGCGTAAGGCCTGCTCAAACTCGGCCTTTTTTGCATTAGATATCTCGCTTTTGTTAAGGTTTTTCAAGATTGACTGTACCTGAGATTCGTCAGGGTTAAACCAGCCTTCAACTGCAATAGGAAAGGATTGTAGCTTACCGGATCTGCCATTAATAAAGGAGACCTTTAGTAATGTTTGACCATCAGCCTGGACCTCTCTTTCGACTGCATACTCAGTTGGTTTACCAATGATCGCCTCTGTAATCTTGGTTAGGAAACTTTTCTTGGGCGGGGTAGCGGCGGCAGGACTAACTGGAATAGCAGCAACGACTTCTGGTTGTCTGGCCAACTGTTCTGCCCCTTGGGCTGCCTCGGCAGCTTGTTGCTCGGCTTGACGGGCGGCTTCATCCCTTACCCTGGCCTGAGCCCGCAGCTCGGCCTCTCTGGCGGCATTATCGACCGCGGTTGGTACTGCTACTGGCCTATCTGGTATAGCTTGGGTACCCGAAGTTGGTGTCTCTGCATTAGGACCTAGCGTTACGGCTGATCCGGCTCCCGGGTTAGCAACAACAGTGGCAGTCTGGCGCGCTCTGGCAATATCAGCATCACCCACTTCTTTCTCAAGTTTGGCAAGTTGTTCATTCAGTGTTGTTTTTGCTTTTTCTAGTGCTGCTACTTCTGCTCTTAAATCAGATACCAGTTTGTCGTTCTCATAACTGTGATCAATGCCAAGCCGTTTTTGGGCAGCCTGCAGCTTAGCCGAGGCTTCTGCTATTTTCTGGTCTAGCTGCGTTTCCTCTGAAAGAAGACGATTTAGTTCAGCATGTCCGGACGACCCACTAGCAAGGTCATCTGCCTGGGTAGTTAAGGCTGCCGCTTCAGCCCGGTCCTCTGTTGCCTGAGCTGCCAAACGAGCCGAAGTTACTTCCTCCCGGACCACCGTATTGTCAACTGACTCACGAGCAACTCTGGTCGCATCCTCGGCTAGCTCGGCAGCAGTTCTATTGTCTCCTCCGGTAACCGCATTGACGATCGCCGCAAGAGGATTTTGAGCTGGCCCTAGCTGTGCCTCGGCTTGGGTACTCGCGCTAATAACGATGCCTAATCTATCATTAGACCTCTGCTGAGCTTTGATTAGTTCTTCTTCCAGTCTTGATCTATTCTCCCTTAACAATTGCATATTTTCAGACGCTGCTAAAGTGCTGTTATGATCAAGTGCAGTTACTGCGTCATAATACTCTCTTTCAGCTCCGGCTATTTCTGTATCGAGCTGAGTTAACTGACGCCCAAGGTCATCTACTTCAGTCCTTAAATGG
>MFDD01000001.1:0-1791 GCA_001776775.1 Candidatus Daviesbacteria bacterium RIFCSPHIGHO2_02_FULL_43_12 | reverse complement strand
GCTGCTTCTTGTTTGATCCTTCTTGCCAAAGATACGTTTTCTGTTGCTAACTCTTGATACTCAATACTATCAGCATCCAGCTGTGTTAATCGTCGTTCATTGTTCCAGAGATCCTGGCTCAAATTTGTTAATTTAGATAGCCTGGCTGGGATATCTTGAGCTGCTAAACTATCTACAGATTGGCCACTTCTGGCAGCCAATCCCACCAGGTCATCAGAAACTGTCCCTGCTCTAGTCCCCAAACCAATACTATCTAAAACCCCTGATACAGCGGATAGAATTCCACTTATTCCGTCCTGTGGGTTAGTAACAGTTTGGGTAGAAATGGAGATGGCATCGGCTATTTCGGTAGCTGCGCCAGCAGTCTGAATACCAGCTCTCTCCACAACCCCAGCAATCCCCCCGTCAGTCTGTAAAGTTACTCCGGCTGGCTCACTCAGCACTACCTTGCCGTTACTATCCAGACTGGCTGACGGAGCGGCGGTAAGCTGCTGGCTAATCCGGGCAGCCCTCTGGTCTGCTGTTTCGGTCAGTCGGCTGGCTGTGGCCGCATCACCAGCTAGTCGTGCCTGTTCTGCCAGCAGTTTGGAGGCTTTAACCTGATTGTCAACTACATCTATCAGACCTTCGCTGACAGTCCCTATATAATGGTTACCGGCTTTCTCCAGCCAGGACTCCAGCGCAGTATCATCATCAACGATCGCTTGGGTCAAACTCTCAATTCCTTTAACACCCTGGTACTGCTCACTAACTCTGGCAACTACCTCTGGGCTAGACTTTAATTCGTTTCTTAGGTTGTCAGTATATGTTTGTTTGAGATTGGCCCGAGCGCCTAAGACAGCCCTCTCTGCGTTAATACTATCTGTTACACCGACTGAACCATTGAGCTGTCCGACAATCGAGTACGGCGCAACTGCTCTTTTGATCTCTGCCTCTTCCAGCTGTTCCCTAGCCTCCCTTAAAGCAGTCTGCGATCCGTCTGAAAGTACTTCTTCTCCCACAACTTTGACGGTTCGTTGATCCAGGTTATTTAAGACTTGGTCAACTGTCTCGCTCACGACACCTCTGCCTAATACCTTCTTGCCAAAACCCACAGCAGGCGCCAGCACACTATCAGAGACAGCAGCTCCTACTGGTCTAAGTAGTTTGCTCGCTACCGGTGCAGCCACTTCGGCAAGTGGGGCTAAAGCCACTTCAGCTAAAGGCATGGCTAAGCTCATGGCTACCGGAGTTATCACTTCTGCAGCAATGGCTCCCCCCTCGTCCAGCATAGTCTGCCCGGCCGCAGACTTGTAGGCACCCTTTTTAAGCTCTTCGATCTTGGTGACGTTTTCCTGCTGAGTTTTAATAAAATCAGGAGTCAGTTTTTGACCGGCTTCGTTTTCAGATTTAAAATAGTCATTAAAAACAGCAAACCTGATAAAATCGGCATGCTCTTCGGGGTTATTAACTAAGCCGGATTTGATACTATTAACTTCGGCCTGGTTATCTGGAGTGTCCTGTTTATACTTGTTAGCAATATACTCTGTCAGCAACTTTTGATACAGCCCGACATCGTTTTTATTCGGAGCGGGCTGATCGGCACTTAATATTCCCGTGTCCCTCATTGAAGTCACCAGCTGGTTAAACTGAGCATCAGAGTAGCCATCACACTGTGATCCAGCAGCACTACAAGCCAAGGCATCGGCATCGGCAAAGTGGGCATCACCAGACTGAACCCGGGCAATATTTTGGGCATTCGAAGCATTGGAGATATGCTCTGCTAAATCAGCCGGATCCATCGGGATAATA